>JAEWYQ010000021.1 GCA_023395555.1 Bacillota bacterium | reverse complement strand
AAACCGGCGGGGCCCGCCACAATCCGGCGCCCTCACACCGAGGAGGAAATGGATACTTTATTTTAAATAGAATGAGAACAGTTTTATTTCCTGCAATATAAGAGCGGGAAAACAGGAGAAAATGATGCGGGGAATTTTGATTGTCAATGAATTTTTGCAATCCGATAAGTTTCAGGATATCCATGACCGCCTCTTGTCGGCGGCGCTAAAGCATGGGATTGTTATGGAGTTAAGAACAAACGCACAGATATTAATGGATACAACCAGGAAGTTTCCTCAAAATGAAGCGGATTTTATTCTCTTTTGGGACAAGGATGTTAAACTGGCGGCATATCTGGAGCAGTTGGGATATCCCGTATTTAACTCGGCAAAAGCCATTGAAACCTGTGATAATAAGGCTCTGACCCATCTTGTACTGATGAGGGAAGGGATTCCGGTGCCTGACACCGTAATTGCTCCCATGACCTTTGAGAATATAGGATACACCAATTATGATTTTCTGGAGGAGGTCGAGGAGCGTCTCGGCTTTCCCATGGTCATGAAGGAATGCTTTGGTTCCTTCGGTCAGCAGGTGTACCTGGTTCATAACCGGGAGGAATGCATAGAGCGAATGAAATCCATTGCCGGGAAGCCGATTTTGTTTCAGAAGTTTCTTCAGACCAGCTTCGGCAGAGATATTCGTCTGCAGGTAGTGGGCGGTAAAGTAATTGCAGGCATGTATCGCTATTCGGAGAACGGTGATTTTCGGGCCAATCTGACTATAGGAGGGAAGATGCGGCCTTATGAACCGACGCAAAAACAGCAGGAGCTTGCCATCCGGTGCTGTGATATGATTGGACTGGATTTTGCAGGGGTGGATATTCTCTTTGGCGAAGAGGAGGAGCCGCTGGTTTGTGAGGTGAATTCCAATGCCCATTTTAAGAATATTTATAATTGTACGGGAGTGGATGCTGCGGAAGCTATTCTGAAGTATATCAAAGAAAGTTTATGATTAAGGAACAAGGTATTCTTGCGGGGGATATAGTATCGATGACAGGATGGATTATTTATTACCGGGACAGCGCAGTATATAATAAAAATTATATTCGGTTTTATCTGGAAGAGGGAAAAAGACTGGGAATAGAAATACGGCTTCTTTTGGTGGAGGAAATGGAATTTGGAGTACAGGACGGCAGATACTTTCTGACCCATAAAGGGCAGGAACCGGAGCAGCCGGATTTTGCCATTTGCCGTGCCATCTATCCCTTGCTGAACAGGCATTTGGAGGCAATGGGAATCCGGGTGTTTAATAATTCCATGGTCTCAGAGATTTGTAATGATAAGGCCAGGACATATCAGTATCTTGCCAAAACAGGAATTAAGATGGTAGATACCCGTTTCTGCCGGAATAACCAGCTTGATGAAGTGCTGAATGCCGCGAAGGAGCCGGTTGTCATTAAGGCTGTGGATGGTCACGGAGGAACGCAGGTGTTTCTGTACCAGAGGGAACAAGCTTCCTCCGGTTCCGTCTGTGAGAAAAAGGAGTTTGGGGAAGGGATATCCCCGGCATCCTTGATTCGAACAGGGATCGGGTCAAGCGATCTGGTGGTACAGCCGCTGACCGGAAGCAGGCACCAGGATCTCAGAGTATATATCCTTGGAAGAGAGATTATAGCAGCGGTACTGCGCACTGCAAAAGAAGGCTTTAAATCAAATTTCTCACTGGGAGGAGAAGTAAGCCTGTATTCACTGGAGCAGGAGGAGATTGCCATTGTGGATCGGATTACTTCAGAATTTGACTTTGGGCTGGTAGGTATTGATTTTATCATCGGGGATGAGGGAGAATTGATATTTAATGAAATCGAGGATGTGGTCGGTTCCAGAATGCTTTATCAATGCTCCGATATCAATATCGTGGAAAGATATCTGAATTTTATACGGAGTGCCTGCCTGGTATGAGGGCGGAAGCCTTTATATCAAGGTAAGAAGCTCTCTTGGTGTATCGATGAGATAATCGGCGCCTTCGCTTCGAAGCACCTCCCGGCAGCGGAAGCCCCAGGTGACACCGATACAGGGAATCCCCGCATTCTTTGCGGTCTGTACGTCGGTCTCAGAGTCACCCACCATAACGGTGGAACGCAGGTCGGAGCCTAATTCCTTCACCGCCTTATAGATGCTGTCAGGAGCGGGTTTTCTCTTGATCTCGGAGGTTTCGCCGATGGCCACGGGAATCAGATTGCCGAAATAGGTTCGGGAGAGCTCCTTTACAGCCGCGTCATATTTATTGGAAACGATGGCTATTTTATAATTAAAGCGGTTCAGATCCAGCAGCAGCTCCATAATACCGTTATAGGGCCTTGTTTTATTCTGCATATTATGCTTATAGTTTTGTTTGAATGCTTCCATAATAAGAGTTATTTCTTCTTCAGTGCATTTTGCCGGGACAGACAGTCGGACTAGATTCCTGACACCATTGCCCACAAACCGTCTGACTTCCTCCATGCTTTTTAAAGCATAGCCATTAGAAGCCAGGACCTCGTTAAGACTATCCCGCAGGTCATCCAGGGTATTCAGTAAGGTTCCATCCAAATCAAAAATCACGGTGTTAAATTTCATTGGGTACATCCTTTCTATTTCATCGAAAGCAGAATATTTCAAGTTAAATTATTAATAGTATAGCGTTCCTCTATTGGAAACGCAAGCATTTTTTCATCTGTGACCGGAATCAAGGCAACAGTTGAGACAGTGGCAGGGAGGAGGGCATGGTTCTCCCTGCCACTGTCTCAACCGTTACGAGTTTATTAATATTAAGATATCGAATCATTACCATAATTAATAAATGAAAATACCAAAGGTATCTTGAATAATCCGGAATAAATAGCTACAATCATGATATGGCAAAGAGATACTTCATTCTTTAAGGCGCTATAAAAGGAGAAAGGCAGGAGAAGGATTAATGAAATCAGACATTCAAATAGCACAGGAGGCACAATTAAAGCATATCCGGGAGGTGGCGAAGAAGCTGAATATCTCCGAGGATGACCTGGAGTATTACGGAAAGTATAAAGCAAAGCTATCGGATGATCTATGGGATAAAGTGAAGGATAATCCTGACGGAAAGCTGGTGCTGGTGACAGCGATTAATCCCACTCCGGCAGGGGAAGGAAAGACGACAACGACAGTAGGGCTGGGACAGGCCCTGGGACTTCTGAAGGTACGATCCTGCATCGCGCTGAGGGAGCCTTCCCTGGGCCCCTGCTTTGGTATTAAAGGCGGAGCGGCAGGCGGCGGCAATGCCCAGGTGGTTCCGATGGAGGATTTGAATCTGCATTTTACCGGTGATTTTCATGCCATTACTTCTGCCAATAATCTTCTGGCGGCAATGCTGGATAATCACATTCAGCAGGGGAATCTTCTGAGAATTGATACTAACCAGATTGTGTGGAAGCGTTGTGTTGATATGAATGACCGGGTTCTCCGCAATATTGTGGTGGGTCTTGGCAGAAAAGCGGACGGCGTTGTCCGGGAGGATCATTTTATTATTACCGTTGCTTCGGAAATCATGGCGGTGCTGTGTCTTGCGGAGAATATGCAGGATTTGAAGGAGAGACTGGGAAGAATCGTTGTCGCTTACAACTATGACGGGCAGCCCGTAACAGCAAAGCAGCTGAACGCCGTCGGAGCTATGGCTGCGCTGCTTAAGGACGCCCTGAAGCCTAATTTAATTCAGACATTGGAGAATACACCGGCAATCATTCACGGCGGGCCCTTTGCCAATATCGCTCATGGCTGCAACAGTGTGAGGGCGACCAAGACGGCATTGAAGCTGGCCGATGTGGTGGTAACGGAAGCCGGCTTCGGCGCGGATCTGGGGGCGGAGAAATTCCTGGATATCAAATGCCGGATGGCAGGATTGAAACCGGATGCGGTTGTGCTGGTAGCGACGGTCAGAGCCTTGAAATATAACGGCGGTGTGCCGAAGGCCGAGCTGGGAACTGAGAATCTGGAGGCCCTGAGAAAGGGAATCGTGAACCTGGAGAAGCATATCGAAAACCTGCAGAAATTCGGTGTTCCGGTGGTGGTGAGCCTGAACCGTTTTGTATCGGATACAGAGGCTGAGCTTCAATATATACGGGAATTCTGTGAACAAAGGAATTGTGAATTCTCCTTATGCGAGGTATGGGAGAAGGGCGGAGAAGGCGGAGCGGATCTGGCGAAGATGGTTCTTGCCACCATGGAAGCAAAACCCAGCAATTACAAACCCCTGTATGATGTGAGCTTACCTATTAAAGAGAAGATTGATACCATTGCAAAAGAAATCTATGGCGCGGATGGAGTTACCTATGATCCTGCCGCAGAGAGTGCGATCAGAACGATTGAGTCCCTGGGCTATAAGGAATTGCCGGTCTGCATGGCGAAGAACCAGTATTCCTTATCCGATGATGCTACCAGGCTTGGGAGACCGGAAGGCTTCCATATTAATATCAGGGAGGTCTATGTGTCTGCCGGAGCTGGCTTCGTGGTAGCCATTACCGGTACGGTGATGACAATGCCGGGATTGCCGAAGGTTCCTGCGGCGGAGGGAATCGATGTGGATGAGAAGGGCATGATTACCGGATTGTTTTAACCAGATTACATTTTTTATTCGATAAGAAGAGCATGTTGCAAAAACAAAATTTACGATTTGATTTTATAACCAATGTTAATAGGTTAAGCAGTGGTTCTAATTGATACCAGAGTAGCACATATATTTCAATGTGCTACTCTCTTTTTTTGTAATAATAGCTTTATAAGAGAAAGATCTAATAGCATATATGTGCCAAATTAAAATTTCTGATTATTAATATCATTAAATTATAGCTGAATGCAAATAAGGACATTAGACTGCTGTTGATTAAAGTTGTAATTTTTAATAAATTACCACAAGTTGTATATAATATTTTGATTTTATTAATAAAATACAGGTGTATAAACCGAATTAAAATAAATTTATGACAAAAAACATATTATTTATGGATGGTTTAATCAGACAAAAAGGAATATTTAACAAAATAAAACAGTATGGTATACTGATAATGCGAACATAGAAAAGGAAAACGGCTTAGAAAGCAAATATATGAAGAAGGGAATGAGTCCATTGAACAGATTTAATCAACATTAAAGTCCATTTTGTTATTCTAAAAAATAGTTGGAGGTATGTGTATGAAAAAGAAGCTTTGTGTTTTTTTTATTTTACTTGCAGTGACGACATGCAACACCTCAACTTTTATAGCACTTGCGAATAATACTCCAATCGACTCAGAGGCAGCAGGGGATGTTCAAATTATAGATGAAATTTATTTGTCTCCGGCCAAGGTAATTATAATACCCGATGAGAAAACATTATGTGTAAAGGCAACACCGATGGAAATAACACCGACAGCCGATGGTTACAGTTACGCACTCACCAACATTAATAGAATTACATATAATGATTTTTATCCATTAACAAACTATGGGGCAGGGCCTGCTACTATTACATTTACCGGTGGATCAAATTTTACAGTATCTGGTGGTCTAAGTGTTGCCGTAGGATTTAGTGAGATAGTAACGGCTACTGTTGGATTTAATGCCAGCGCATCATATACAGTCTCTGCGACTGAAGGATATTCCGCTAATATACCAACGGGGTATAAAGGTAGAATTGTAATGAGATATTATCAACAGTATGTATCATTTAATCAAGTAACCATGTACCTAAATATGGTGGTTTCAACTACGCCAGGCTATGTTTGGGGGGCACCCTATGATCCTTACTATACATTACAATTAATTTCTTTATAAGATGAGTTATTCGAATATACCAATAGCTTTAATTTAAAGCTATTGGTATATTCTTGAAGGTTTAATCGATTAATAAGTTTTCTATTTGTATGCAATATGGGCTTCGTAACCAACTATTATTTTTATAGTGGATTATGAATAGATACATTGCTAGTTTGATAAGCAGTATGGAGGTAGTTATGAAAAAAAGATTAGCATTGTTATGTTTATTTTTTTTGATATTTTGTGTTTTTTCAGCCTGTGAGAAGAAAGAGGTTAATCACCAGGATATTGATCATATCGCTAAAATCGATTCAGATGATAACACTCCGTTCGATGAGGAAAAGAAGGGGGAGATTTTCAACGAAGACAGTATCTATAATCTTAAAGAGGATGAAATTCCTCAATATTTAAAGCTTGATGATGCAATTGTTTCAATTTTGTATAACACGAATGGGAACTCTAAAATTAATCGTACATTGAGTATCTTTGGTAAAGTACTGACCTCAGATAAGTCTGATAAAATAAAGGATGCATTAACATCTAGATTTTCAAAAATAAGCTTATTTTCAGATGAGAGAATAATATGTGAGGCAACAGATTATCATGTAAAAACATTGGATATTAATGGTTTATGTACCTTCGAATTAGTTCTTGATGTTGAGAAGCTATTATGTGATGAAGAGAATATCCGGATTAATTCGGTTAAGTTTGAACAATCAGAAAATTCTTCTTTCGTGTTAAATACAGCTTTCTATTATATTACTCAATATAATGAATTGGAAAACAATGTAAAGATAATTGACTGTCCCATATCATTTATGCAACCAATACAGGAAAATTCATCGTTTACAGTTGCCTATACCTTTTTAACAGCCAATCCCCGTTTTAATGACAGCTATGATATTAACATTGAACTACCAAAAGGATTAGAAGATTACTTAGAAATAAAATCAGTTGAATATTATGAAGATAATAAAATGAAGGAGGATGTAAATGAAATTCTCAAATATGACATGACATTACAGCAAAAAAAAGATTTAAAAGTATTTACAATAAATGTTGTTTTTTATAAAAAATCATTTCATTCCCCCATGTATCTTCAACCAGTAATAAATTTAAATATCATTGGAGACTATCAAAAAATCGGACCATATGTGCCAATGATATTATGATTTTTCGTTGATTTTTCGTTATTTTCTGGAGCATATATCCTCCTTGCAATCTATTTATACCGTATTATATAATAGTAAGAATAAATCCGGATAAGCTGTCGTATGATTATAGAAGAAATGCTGCGGCATATTACGGGAGGAGAGGGTATAACTATGATAGAGAAGATAGAATTCCCTTATACGAATGATATTACGGTGGTAAATCCGGAACAATTTGAAGCACATATGCGTCTGTATGACGGCTACGTCACAAACATTAATAAAATCGATGAGATATTAATGCACGGCGATGCTCAGCGAGATCAGTCCAATACCACCTTCAGCTGGTACCGGGAATTGAAGAGGGGAGAGACCTACGCTCTGGACGGTGTCATCCTTCATGAACTGTATTTTGAGAATATTGGAGGAAACACTCCGTCGCCAGATGAGGTCACAGAGGATATGCTGGTACAGGATTTCGGCAGCTTTAAAGCCTGGCAGGATGATTTTATTGCCACGGCAAAAGCCAGCAGGGGCTGGGCAGTCCTTTGCTTCGACCAGAGAAGTATGAGATTGCGCAACATCAGCCTGGATGCCCACGATCTGGGTAACATTGCATATTCGGCGCCGATTCTTGTTCTGGACATGTACGAACATGCCTATTTCCTGCAATATGCGGACAATAAGGACGCATATATTAATGCCTTTATGAAAAATATTAATTGGCCCGTAGTAGCGGGGCGGTCTAATTTTTAGGAAAAAAAGGGGAAAAGGTGCCTGACACCCCAAAACGGTGTCAGGCACCTTTTCATACAGAAACTTTGTTGAATTAAATGCAAGCTGACCTTGAAAACACTAAATACCGGATCAGTTGAGTACAGAACAGAATTACAAACAAGCGGATGATAAATTGGATCTTTTAGCTAATATGGAGGGAGATACGGTCACTCTTCCGGATTTTTTATATCAAGAAGAAGCAATACAGCTTGCTGTAGTTCGGTTTTCTTTCTATATTGGGTTATGATCCTTTGTTCCAACTCGGTATATTGACTATCACGTACATTAAATAATTCTGTAACAGGGATATTTAAAACATCACAGATTTGAGCAACCATTTCAATATCAGGCGAGTTCTTTCCTTTTATCCAGTTTGTTACCGCTGATTGAGAAACACCCAGTTTTTGGGAAAGTTCCTTTTGAGTCATTTCTTTTATCGATAAATAGTAGCAGAGATTACGTCTTAGATTTTCTCTAATTTCACCCATATTTACACCCACTTTCATGATAAGAATAGCATTCGGTAGTAAATTTGTAAATAATAAAAACAAAAGATATGATACCTCCTATTTTCATTCCTATTAAATCTGGTTGACAATTAATTAAAACTAAATTATCATAAAAATATAATTAAGAAATTCTTTATTAGTTGGAGGTATAATTGCATGATAGCTGAAGCAATTGCAAAATACATAAAAGAGAATGGGATTAATAAAGAGGATTTAAGTAAGAAAACAGGCCTTACGAAGCGCTGTATCAGTATGTCCCTCAAAGGTAACCGCAAATTAGCAATAGATGAATATGAAAAGATTTGTATTGCATTAAATGTTCCATATGAATATTTTTTTTACAGGAAACCGGATTAAGCGGAAATACAAATTGTCTATTATAAGGTTGGTATTCACTGGAATTTTTGTTTCTATCATTGTAAGGTGTTTAAGCCTGACTAGCAAATGAAAAAAGCAATAAAAATTAATCATAATGAAGGAGAGATGCTAACTATGAGAAAAAAAGTATTCTATTTACTGTTTTTTGTCCTGACATCATTGTGTATGACACCTCAAGCTGTAAAAGCAAGTAGCACGATATCAAACGCCATTAGTACAATTCATAATGTACTATACTTTGAAACGGAGTACAATGATACCCATTATTCTGCTAATGATATGGAACTGAATAATACGTATCAAGGAAATCTTTCTTTATGGGAAGACATAGATTATTACATGTTTACACTAAATAGTCCAGGGAAAGTACATATAAATTTTATAACTCCCGCAGGAGGGGATGGATACACATGGAAAGTAAGCTTATTATCCATTGATGAATATGGAGAAGAAAAAGAATGCGATTTTATTAGCGCTGGTGATAAGGCTAACAATAATATGAATAAATGGAGGCTGCCAACAGGAACCTACTATGTAAAAGTAGAAAGATATTATTCCTATTATTCTAATTTGGATTATAAATTGACGGTTAATTATACGGAAGAGCCTGCCAACTTGTATGAACAGGAGATTAACGGAACCCATATAACTGCAAACTTAATTCAAACAGGAGCAGTGTATACGGGGAATTTAAGCTGTGAACAGGATATCGACTATTATAAATTTGATTTACCTCAAGCCGGCAATATTGTGATTAACTTTGTAAATCCGATAGGAGATGGCAGCTTTACATGGAAAGTAAGTTTATTATCCGTTGATGAATATGGAGAAGAAAAAGAATATGATTTTATTAGAGCTGGTGAGAAAGCTAATAATAATATGAATAAATGGAGGCTGCCAGCAGGAACCTATTACGTAAAGGTGGAAAAGTACTATTCTTATTATTCGAATGAGGATTATAAATTAAAGATCAATTATGTACAAGAGTCCTCTAGTTTATACGAGCAAGAGGTTAATAATAATTATTTGGCTGCTAATAAAATAAAGAGCGAAAAGATGTATACCGCTAATTTGGATAATAGTAATGATATAGATTATTATCAGTTTAAATTGGATACCCCAGGTCGAGTTTCAATCAATTTTATTAGTCCTCCAAACCATAAAAGCGATACTTGGAGAGTAGAACTGCTTACTATTGATCAATACGGAGATGAAACTGTCATTGATTCTGCCAATTTAGGATCGAGTGTGAATAATACTCTTAATAAATGGAGGTTGTCAAAAGGAATCTATTATATTAAAGTTCGGTATAATTGGTACTTTTCAAATAGCGACTATAAATTGAAAGTGACCTTTAAGGAAGAAGCTGCTAGCGCATATGAACAAGAAAATAATAATACTTTCACAGAAGCTAACAAGATTAAGATAGGAAAAAAATATACCGGAAACCTAAGCAATACAAGCGATACAGACTATTTGAAATTTACCACTCCCAAGAAGGGGAAGTATACATTTGAATTCTCCAATACACAATTACAAACAAATGGCTGGCGTGTATATATTTGTACGATAAATAAATATGGGGAAGAGAAAAAAATAGCAGAGTATGACTTTGGGAAATCAAAACAAAACAAGCAGGTTCTTTCACTTTCTAAGGGAACCTATTACATAAAGGTATTTAATACATATTTTTATTCCTTTTCTAACAAGGATTATAAAATAGTGGTAAAGGAAAGTAAATCTTGAATACAAGAGAGCCATTTACTATAGCGCTTAAGTGCCGCTTATACGGAGTACATAGACATTCATAATTCAAATAACCTGTTTTCATAACGCTATTAAAAATGGGAGGAAACCAAACATGGAAACACAAAAAAATTGCCCGAAATGTAATGTCATTTTAGAAGAGGGGGCTGAAATTTGCTCGGATTGTGGAAACAAAATAGAAGCCATTTCTTCAACCTATGAAACGTCTTTTTGTCCCAAGTGTGGTGCAAAAACAACTACAGAATTTGTTTTTTGCTCTGATTGTAGGAAGTCTCTGAGTGAGGAACAAAAAGAAAATGGGCAATCAAAAAAAACAGTAGAGAATAAATCTTCATTTTCTGACAAATTGAAGCCAATGATAAAAAGCAAAAAATTCGTTGTCGGATATTTAATTGCGATTATAGCAATATTGGTTGTGGTTATAGCTACTTTGCTAATCAATAATGTGGGTCTACACCAAATTCAGTCTAATTTGATGTATATCAAAGACAATGAAATTTATTATACTTTTATGTCACCCGTTGAACCGTTTGAGCTTACGAGTAGACTCATAGATTCGGACAATTCGAGAAGAGCAACCGATTATACATATCAAAATTCGATTATATTTAGCGAAAACGGAAAATATGTTTATTTCCCAGATCGAATTAACGATCAGGGATTAGCAACGTATTTTTATAAAGAATTATCGGATAACGATAAAAATATGAAAGCGAAGGCTGCAAGAATTGATACGGAAGTAGATCGCTCGTCGGTCAAACTTTCCAAAGACGGTACAAAACTTTTTTATCTTAAAGGAACGGATCGTAGGTTATTCGTTTTTGACATAAATATAAATAAATCAGAGCGTATTGACAGCGGTGTCCTGCAATTCCACATAAATGAATCTGAGAATTATATCATTTACAGTAAAGATGACGATACAATTCGTGAATTCGACTTAATGAGCAAAGAAAGCGTACGTATTGACAGCGATTCTGAAATCCAAGGAGTCATTGGCGATGCCACAAAAGTATACTATATCAAAGATGATTCTTTGTTCTTAAAAGAACGTGGACAGGATAGAGTAAGAATTACTACTGACATAACGCAGGTTATTTCATTGATAGATTCCCAAAATATTTATTACTCAAAGACGGAAGAGGTTTCATTCAAGGCTAAAGATTTTGTGGATGACGATATGCTGATGCAGGATCAGAATATAAAAAACCCTGGAACAGAGCCAAACAGTGACAATTATAAAAAACAACAATGGGTAGACACAGATTGGGGAGGTTACTGGGATGAGGTCACGGATTGGGATGCGTATAATATGGACTGGGAACCGTGGCGGGACGCCCGCTATGCTTATCAAGTAAAAGAAGAACGGGATCAGATTCGCAAAGAGTTGGAAACCTATGAAATTATTATAGATAGTGTGGATTTATATCATTTTGACGGCACAAAAGAAACAAAGATCGCCGAAGGCATCATATCCATAATAGCAAAATCCGAAAAAAAACCTGCTATTGTATATACTAAATATAAAAAAACAGATGTGGGAAGGATAAAAATATCGGAATTAAACTGGGGGATTCGTGAAGTGGAACTATTGGTTCGCAATTCTCAAACGTCTTCTGCTGATCTTTATGCGGCTTATACTAATTTAGAAAACGAAATAAGTGTGGAAAGAGCAGGTGCGTTTTCCTTTAATAATAGCGGTACCGTGCTATATTATCTGGATGATTATTCATCTGACAAAAACTATGGTGTTTTAACACAAATTACATTTGATACCGGGAACATATCTAAACCGACTGTAGTTGATGGCGATGTATCATCATATCGTTTCGGGAATAATAGCGACAATATTATTTATTTTAAAGATGTAAAAGATGGAATAGGTGATGCATATCAAGATGGTGAAGTCATTGCTACCGATGTGCTATTGTCAAGTATTTATAGCTATCCGAATTCATCAGCAATCGCCTATTTTATTGACTACAATGAAAAGAAACAGAACGCTTCGTTATATTTATTAAAAGACGGAACAACAATAAAAATAGCCGATGAGGTATATTCATTTGTCGCAGAAAATAATTATCATATTGCATACATTGTTGATTATAGAACCGACAGGCAGAGGGGCGATGCATATTTATACGATGGTTCAAGTGAACAAATAAGAATTGATACCGATGTCAGTGCTTGGATTTGGAAATATCAGTATACGGATCGATCAGCTATTATTTCATATAATGATACAACGCTTGTAGGAGTAGGAAATATTTCCGATTCTATAATTGGGATATGGTATGGAGATGTGGAAAATCAAGTAGCAACTTTCGATTTTAAGGCAGATGGTACAATGCTCATTACAGGAGATTATCATGTAATGGAATATAAATATGTGTTAGACGGCAATAAAGTATCTTTTAGCAATGAAGACGATTCTATGGAAGGAATCTATTCCATATCTGGAGATACATTATATCTCTTCATTCAAGATCATAGTGATAACATAATACTTACACGGGATAACCCTCTTATTGCTGCTTTTGAAAATGCAACAGTTATTTCGCTTAACTCGCCTATAAATACAAGTACCACAATATCGAATCCTAAAATGTATTATGCGTTTACCCCATTATCAAGCGGTTTATATACATTTGAAAGCTCTAATAACACAGATTGTTATCCATTTGGCTGGCTATACGATTCTGCATATAACTTTTTAGAATCAGACTGGAATTGGAACAACGAAAATTTTTGTTTTACATATCAATTGACAGCAGGACAAACTTATTATTTTGTTGCATGCCGTCATAACGACCAAATAGGTGCTTACACATTGACTGTCAAAAGATCGTGAATAATCAAGATGTTGTTGCCAATGAAGTTGCTAGTAATAGTGTTTGGAAGAGCAAAGACAGAGAAAATGCATTGGAAAAAATCTTTTTTTGAATGTAAAGACACTCAATCTCAAAGAGGGAGAAAGCAAAAGCCTAACTGCAACGATCTCCCCTACCGGAGCCAAACGGGAGAAGCTAATGTGGACTTCCAACAATAAGAAAGTTGCAGCCGTATCCTCAAAAGGAAAAGTAAAAGCGATTGCACCCGGAACAGCTATGTTAAAAGTTACGGCACCACCCCCGTCTCCTACTCCAATATAGACCCCTGTGCCGACTGTAGGGCCAACGCCGACGCCAACAGAAGAACAGCCTAAAGTATCAGAGCAGGAAGCCTATGTCTATAACACGGAGGGATTGGGATTATTCGTCAGAGAGGCTCCTTCCACTTCTGCGAATAAAATCGGAGGATTTAACGAGGGACAAAAACTGCCTGGCAACGGCTTTAGGAATAATGCACATACATGGTGGGATGATAATATCCGCATTGGAAAGTATAAGTATGGTTCAGAAGCAAGGGAAGGAGCTATTGCTGTGTGGGGTTCAAGTATGCCATACTCTGGTGGGGCCGGTCATGTAGCCGTTGTCGAAAAAATCGAAAATGGTACGGTTTATGTTTCCCAGTCAGCCTATATGTCATATAATTTTAAATATTCCACATTGTCAAATTCGAATTATCTGTTAGGATATATTTATGTAGACCAGCCAAACTATTAGTGACAAATTAGACTGGCTGGAATGAACACAAAGCAATAAGATATCTGAAAATTAAATCAGTGAAAAATTGTATTACTACTGGCAGAACAAATCCAGATATCAGCGATTGCGACATACCTTAATGGGCTGGTAAAAACGGTATAACAACCGTGCTTATCAGCCTTTTTGATTTGTCGGCTTCAAGAAGAAAGGTTATTTATCACTAGATTCAATCCGTATAAAATTTAATGATAGAAGGAGGGAATTATATTATGAAGTATATGAGAAGAAAGTTCTTAGTGCTGACATCAGTTTTGCTGTGCGCCATTATCATGAATAGTTATTTTATCAATAATATTGTGACCGTTCAAGCTGCTACAGCTCCCACAGCAGAAACGAAGAAGAAAACTTTGTATGTTGGAGGAAAAGAATATAAAATAAAGCTTAAAAATTTGAGTTCTAAAGCAATAATTCTCTATCAAAGCAGCGATGAGGCGGTGGCAACGGTAACTGCCAAAGGCGTAGTAAAGCCACTAGCAAAAGGTAATGTAATTATTACTGCATTTATAAGACAACATAATGAATATTATTATGTGGATATTGATATTACGGTAAAAAAACCTTCCATTACTATAAATGAGCTATCTGGCTTTGTGATAAGCGATTCAAACGCAAATAATAGTTTTGTAATAGCTGGATCTATAAAAGAAAAAATAGCATTTATTGGATATAGCATTACCCTTTTTGCTGAAATAAAGGGTCTTAGAGAGCCTTCGATTGAATGGTCATCCTCTAATAAAAATGTTGCAACAATAGAAGCCGCCACAGGTAAAGTAACAGCAAAATCTGTTGGAACTACAATCATAACAGCAAAGGATAAGAAAACAGGAACGAAGGCAAGCATAACAATTATTGTAGATAAGGATGCGTACAATATTATATTAAGGAAAAACGAAAGCAGCAAAAATAAATATATCGATTCAGAAGACTGTATGGAGATATCATCCAGTTCAGATATTTATAATATAATTTATGGCTTAGGGGTTAGCCGTTATTACCATGATGTTTCAGATGAGTATAGGGTATCTACTATATACAACTGGATTACTGAAAATATATACTATGACGAGGATTATTCTGTGGGAATAACAAAAACATCCCCATCCAATCCCGAAAGCACTGTATTGAATAAGTATGCAGTAAGTGAAGGTTACGCTAATCTGCTTACGGAAATGTTAAGATGGGTGAGGATTCCATGTATAAAAGTAATAGGGAAGAGATGGACAGAAGCGGATGGAGTTCCTTCATATACAAATTATGTTTGGAATGAAATTTATCTTAACGGGAGATGGATTACTGTTGATATCGCTAAAGATTCAGGTAACATCTATAAAAACGGTGTTTTTAACAAAGGTCAGGCTACTCGCAACCATTATGATATAGATATCGAAACATTGTCTAAAACGTATCTTATTGAATATAGGGAGTCCGGTATGCCAAATACTTTAATATGTTCAGATAAAGGATACAGATATTATGTAGAAAGTGGAAATGTTACAATAGTAGGATTTGAAAGCTCAATAGAAAAAGAGTTGAAAATTCCTGAAACATTAGGGGGCTATACTGTTTCATACATTTCCGAGAAAGCTTTTTCAAGATCGCATGTATCTGGCGGATATGAATTAATATTACCAAGTACCATAAAATATATTGGCTTAGAAGCGTTCTATGCCCAGAATATAACCGGTAAAATATCTATACCCAAAAATGTGGAACACATTGGAACATACGCTTTTTCCTATAATAGAGTGTCCGAATTTTATGTAGATCCTTCTAATCAATATTACTGCTCAATGGATGGAGTCCTATATGACAAACAAATAACTACGCTCTATTTTTATCCAACCAGCAGTGAAAGAACATCATTTACTGTACCGAAAACCACTACTACGTTAGCGTGTACAAGTTTTGCAAGAGCCACTAATTTGCAGCGTCTTATTGTTGAAAATGAAGCAACCTGGTTTTCGGGATATACGTTTGCTTCTTGTACGTTGGACATTTATGCAAAGACTAACTCAGTCATCCATTATAACCTAATTACCTTTGATTATACACCACAAAAGCTAACATTTAAAGATATAGACCAGTTAAATCAATATGAATAAATAATGTGTAATGTCGTGAGTGCAGGTTTAAAATGAATAAAGACGAAGGAGGAATCGCGATTTGCAGGAATACAAAGTAAACTGAAAAAGGATACCATATATGAGTTTCTGGTAAAAGCAAAAAATAAAGCTAAAACAGAAAGAGATATGCTGCAGAATGTACATAATTATCAAATTCTTTTTATGAATTATTAGAGATCGAGGGTGCCTTATATTAGGTAAAATAAAAGGTGCCTGATATCCCAAAACCTGGGGTGTCAGGCACCTTACTAAGAACCTTAATGCGGCTTATTTTACATTAACTTCAATATTCTGATAAAATCCTTCTTCCTTCGGAGGATGGACCTGAAAGGATAATTCCTTTTCAATAACGCGGCCATCCTTCATTTTGATTTCTAAAGTAATAATGGCCGATTCAAGCTCCTTATTTAATGAATCTCGATATATTTTACTTCTTGCATCGATATAATTCTCTGTATCCTTGAGGTTTTCCATATATTCTTCGTTATACCCGCAGTCACTGAGAACGGCTTCCAGGTAAACGGAAACGGTATACGGATAAGCGGTAGTATCCTGCTCATCATAAGCTATCGTATACTGATTTCCGTAAAACTCCTTCTCATTTTTATGGGGACGGTCTGGATCTATGACACGCGGCCAATAACAGAACTCTCCTTTGTTCAGGGTATAGGTAAGAGATTCGATGCCTTCTCCTTCTACGTTAAAATAACAATGAAATGCTCCTTTTGAACTATAATCATTGGACGAACTGGTGGGTCCGGATGCCTCGATATGCATTGTAATTCCATTTTCATCATCTGTGTAAAGACTTCCCTGATAAGTTACCTCCTCGTCCCCTGTGGCTTCGTCTGCCGGTTCCAGCTCCTGCGGATTTTCTTCTGCACTGGAATTCCATTCCTTCTCAAACAGCTCTATATATGCATTTGCCTTTTCACTGTCAGCCTTAGAAGGATCTAATTTCATGGGAAACAAAATATTAGTTCCAGGGTAATCATCATTTACCGTAATTAGTCCGGTTGTTTCATCGCAATGATAGGCGTCCGTACTGTAAAAGGAAGTATCTAATACGATCAGATACAATTCTCTATCCGCGAAGGCTTCAATACTGTCACATTCTATGATACGGTAAAGAACTCCATCAACAATTTGTGAAATATGGCTTCCGTTCATTGAGGCAATATTATATTTCCATGGCTTCAACCCTTGAATCAGCGGGGATACAAACAATCGATCCTCATATGTTATTTCAGTCCCATCACTTCTTTCTATGGCAACAGCAACATAGGTTCTTTCCGGAGTAAGATCCCAGGAGGCAGCGGCTTTTTCGCTGGCAGCATCCCCGGCAATACTGCGGGCTCTTTCACTCATGGATTCCCCGGTTACATGTCCCAGATAAGTGGCCTTATATGCACCGTCCGTTACACTCTGATATACTTCCTCGCCATCCTTCTGGAACGCCTCGCCCAGCTTATTATCATCCATTTTATCACTGATTTCCTTGGGTGATAACAATCTTTGAGCGGCATAGATTGAGACGGGAAGCAGAAGAGTAGCTGCTATAATACATGCTGCCGCAAGGTAGCGTTTATTTCTCCATTTCATTGGTTGATCCTCCTTCATTTCGGTTATGATTCTATGATTTAGTGCCTCTGAGGGTGTTTCTGTCGGAGAAAGGGCAGATTTTAAGAGTTCATCCATCTCTTTATATTCCATAATCATACACCTCCAATAATTCTTTTACTAATTTCCTGCCTTTGTGAAGTCTGCTTTTTACAGTTCCATTGGGGATACGCAGCGCCTTTGAAATGTCGTCCACCGACATTTCAGCCGTATAATACAGATAGATTACCAGCTGCAGCTTTTCGGGCAGCCGTTTTACCTCTCTTCGGACGGTTTGGATCATTTCGTTGCGAAGAATTTCTTCTTCCGGCTGCATGGTAACTCCATAGAAGGCTGAAAACACATTTCTTTCAACCTTATCCTGCGTGAGATTCTCATCAAGCACTTCCCATTTGACAATCTTTTGCCTGACGGCATGCTTTTTTCTGTGATTTTGCCATATCTTAACTGATATCCCCATCAAGAAGCTCTTGGGGTTGCCACTGCGGTCGAGTCTGTGGCATAGCTCGACCGCTTTTAAGAGGGTGTCCTGATATAGATCATCTGCCTCCAGCCTGTTTCCGGTGAGGTTACAGCAAAAACTGTAAAGCTGCTTTCCGTAATCAACGATCAGCTGATTTAATTCTTCTTTTGTCATATTTGCCGTCCTCCCTGTTAACATAACTGCCTCTTACTGTTTATTGTAATGAAAATGGAATCGGTTCATTTCTATAACCTTTATGTAAAAACCGCTGTCAGAACAGCAGTCACTGCATTGTTCTGACAGCGGTTAGAATAACCGGATTTATATGGTATTAAGTACAACATGGAGCCTGTCCCGGGAAATTATCTGCGGTCAAAGGCCTGTTCGCAGTAAATACAGCGGTACTGCCCGGTTGCACGGTCTGTCAGCTTGAAGGTATGGACAAGACCAGGTTCTATGGAGGTAATGCATCTGGGATTCTTGCATTTCAAGATATTGGATACGCGCTCCGGTATCGCGGTAGTTTTCTTTTCAATAATCTTTCCGTCTTCAATGATATTGATGGTAATCTGATGATCCAGAGCGCCAAGGATATCCAGATCCAGATTCTCCATAGTTCCCTCAATCTTAATGATGTCCTTCTTGCCCATCTTATTGCTTTTGGCGTTCTTAATAATGGCGACGGATACGTCCTTATTCTCCAGGTCGAGATAGGAGTAAATCTTCATTGCGCCGCCCGCCTTAATATGATCAATAACGATTCCCTGATTCAGCCCGCCGATATTCAGCATTCTTCCACCTCCAATAATTTCATAATTAAAGCCATACGGACATAGACGCCGAATTCGGCCTGCTTAAAGTATACGGCACGGGGATCCTCGTCCACCTCGATTGCAATTTCATTTACCCTGGGCAGCGGATGGAGCACAAGCATGTCCGGCTTACCGAGAGCCATTTTCTTGGAGTCCAGAATATAGACATCCTTTAACCGGATGTAATCCTCTTCATTAAAGAAGCGTTCTCTCTGAACTCTGGTCATGTAGAGAATATCAAGGGAGGGCATGGCATCCTCAAGACTGCGGATTTCCTCAAACTGAATATTGTTTGCCCCCAGTACCCCCTCGCGGATATAGGCGGGAATGCGAAGCTCCTCCGGTGAAACCAGCACAAATTTAATGTTATCATATCTTGCCAGAGCATGGATCAGAGAGTGGACGGTACGTCCGAACTTTAAATCACCGCAAAAACCAACCGTTAAATTATCTAACCGTCCTTTGAGATTCTTAATGGTTAATAAATCGGTAAAGGTCTGAGTGGGATGATTATGACCGCCGTCACCGGCATTGATAACAGGAATGGAAGAATGAGTAGAAGC
Source organism: Bacillota bacterium (assembly GCA_023395555.1). Lineage (GTDB taxonomy): Bacteria > Bacillota > Clostridia > Lachnospirales > Lachnospiraceae > Mobilitalea > Mobilitalea torta. The sequence goes on along the minus strand of JAEWYQ010000021.1, from coordinate 50,668 downwards.
AACGAATGGGGCGCCTTCTTTGGGATGGCGGATAGCACAGATATCTGCATAGGATGAAATAACTCGAATAGTATCAGCAACACTTTCTCCTTTTGCTGCCGAACTGGAATCAGCGGATGAGAAGCCCAGGATATTACCTCCAAGATTAAGCATTGCAGCTTCAAAGCTAAGTCGGGTCCGGGTACTTGGTTCATAGAATAGTGTGGCCAGTTTCCTGCCACGGCATACATCGGCGAATTTCTTGGGATTTTCAATTATCTTTTCGGACAAATCCAGAAGATCACCGAGCTCAGAAACAGTAAGGTCAGTCGGACTGATAATATGTTTCATAGACACCTCCATAGGTTAATAGATGAAATGGGACGAGATTGTATTTTATCCCTTAACTATTTATATTAATATAATGATGTTAAAAAATCAATATACAAATTCAAATTTAATTAGAGAACTTTTAAGAAACGCCCAATGAAATTACGTGTGAAGTGGGTATATAACCGGAATATTATCTGAATAATATATACATAACAATTAGTTATATAATAATTTATAAAAAGTCGAATAATAGTATTGACAAATCAAAAAGCATATAGTAAAATAAACTCATAAACAGAGAGGATAAAAGAAGTTGCTGAGAAAGCAAATTCATACAGAAGGGACTGATTCCATTGAAGAGATAAATAACTCATATATGGGTAATAACCCTCGAAGCTTGGAGGGATTACTATAGATGATGTTATAAGAATATTTCAGAAAGGAAGGTACAGACCACCGAAAACATTATTGTAACACCCCAAAGCAAGTAGGAAAGAGGTAGTTCAAGAAAGTAAACATTTCGAGCAAGTAAGTAGTTCTAGAAAAAGTGTTAAGGAAACAAGAGTATGAAAGAAAGGACGGTACAGACCACCAAACACGTCAGTTGGAACACCTCAAACAGATTTTAGGTAGGTACAAAGACCACCAAAGGCTTTGAGCAATATTACAGAGCAATTCTGAAGATGAGATGGCAAGTACCAGGTAGGTATGAATAATTTAATAGTTTAGAGGGAGAGTATCTTATCGTAAAGCAGATACTCTCTCTCTTTTTATTATAAATTCGAAGAAAACACGAAATTATTTACACATTTCATTTTTCCTATGGTATAATATTTGGAGGTATTTAAAGTCAAGTCATGAAAGGTGTGCATATATGATTCAGATTTCGCGTACAGGGATACGGAACCTGGCGTCCAACGATACGACCTATGCACGTGGATTGCAATATTATAAGGACAACCGCATTGTAAATGCGACCTATTCCAATACAATCAAGCAATATCGTCTTACCGTCCGGGGAAACTATAATTATTCTGTTACCATAGATGAACAGGAGGACGGTTCTTTTGATTATGCCTGTAATTGTCCGTCCCGTCTGAAGGATCAGGGCGCCTGCAAGCATGTTGTGGCAGCCTTGCTCTTTGTGCTGAAATACCAGGAGCGCTCCCTGCTGACGGAGTCGGTTAATCCCAGTGAACGGAAGGTAATGCAGCTTCTGGATTACTTTATGTCACAGGAGGATGCGGCTTTGGTGGGTGAGACCTTTGCCCTGGAGGCAGTTGTCAGCATTCCTTCCATTCTCAAGGGTGAGAACGGCAGGGCCATGGTTTCCCTGCGGGGAGGAAGCAGCCGCAAATATAAAATCCAGACCATCAAGAAATTTCTGGCGGATATTTATCACAAAGAAAGCTTTTCCATTGGCAAGGAGTTCAAATATGTCAGCGGAGAGAGCACCTTTAATGCGGTTTCCCTTGGACTGCTGGATTATCTCCTGGGAATTTATGAGCTGCAGGAGGTGGTGGACAGCACGCATTTTTCAAAGATATTCTCCAAATCCCAGATGATTATCACGAAAAATATGCTGGTCAAGATTCTGGAGCTTCTGTGCGGGACTCCTTTTATCCTGGAGCTGTATGGTAAGGTGTATTCGGATGTGGTGTTTGTTAAGGGAAATCCCAAAATCGCATATCAGCTGTCTCTGGATGAGGATTCCATCAGCATTGATTATCAGGGCAAGGAATCGGTTCTGCCGCTGACGGAGACGGGGGAACTTCTGTTTTATGACGGAGTGGTTTATATGCCGGATAAGAAGTTTATCCGCAATTATAAGCCCTTTTATAACAGCCTGGGCAAGGATAAGGAGCCGCTGACCTTCCGGGGGGATAATAAGACCAGCTTCTTAGAGCATGTTCTGCCCAGAATCAGTGAAACCATGATACTGGATGTCCCGGAAGAGCTTCGCAGCCGGTATATCACCTGTGATATGGAGGCAAAGCTCTATTTCGACAAATATAAAACAGGGATTAAGGCGGAATTAAAATATAAATACGGTAATTATGAATTTAATTCCTTTGGAAATGCAGCAGCAGGTTCCTACATTGTGGTCCGCCAGAGAGAGAAAGAAGATGCCATCATATCCAAGCTTCTGAAGATGGGATTTGTCCCCTATAAAAATTTCTATCTGCTGAAGGATGAGGATGGAATCTATGATTTTCTGTCGGGAAGGGTGATGGAGCTGGAGGAATGCGGCCACCTCTATTATTCAGAGGATTTCCGGCGGCTTGGGATTCGGGCTCCGGGCAGCTTTAAAGCGGGGGTTCGGATGAATTCCGAATTCAATATGCTGGAGCTGGATCTGTCCTTTGCCGAAGTACCGAAGGAGGAACTGAAGGAATTACTCCATTCCTATCAGGTGAAAAAGAAGTATTACCGGCTCAAGAACGGCAGCTTTATCAATCTGGAGGATAAAACCATCAATGAGGTGTCCCATATATTGTCCTCCTTGAATATTAAGGATAAGAATTTAAAAGAGGATGCCATGCTTCTGGAGAAGCAGCACGCTCTTTACCTGGATAAGGCTTTCTCCAACCAGAAATTTGTCTTCGAGCGGGACAGGGATTTTATGGCCCTGACGGAGAGGATACTCAACCCGGCTAAGACAGAGCATGTGCTTCCTCAGGGAATTCTGGCGGAACTTCGTCCCTATCAGCTGACCGGCTACAAATGGCTCAAAACTCTGGCTGAGAATGAGCTGGGCGGAATTCTTGCCGATGATATGGGTTTGGGCAAGACGCTGCAGTCCATTGTGTATATTGCATCCTGCATGAAGGAGGAGACGGAAGCGCATCACCTGATTGTATGCCCCACTTCCCTGATTTACAACTGGCAGGATGAGATTGAGAATTTTGCCCCGTTTCTGAGGGCGTTGGTTATCACCGGCAATCCCGCGGAGCGGCAGGAGGCGATTGAGAGATATGGGGAGTATGATGTTTTGATCACTTCTTATCCTCTGATCCGCAGGGACATTGTTATGTATGAGAAGCTGGATTTTCATACGGTGTTCATTGATGAAGCCCAATACATCAAGAATGATTCCTCCTTGAATGCCAAGTCGGTAAAGCGGCTCAAGGCGAAGCACCGCTATGCGTTGACCGGTACGCCGATTGAGAACAGCCTCTCCGAGCTTTGGTCCATCTTTGATTTCATCATGCCGGAGTACCTTTATTCCCATTCCCGGTTTGTGGAGCTGTATGAGAAGCCTATTATGAAGGAGGACAGCCAGGCCCTCAGTGATCTGCATCAGCATATTGAGCCGTTTATCCTGCGAAGGATGAAGAAGGATGTTCTCACAGAGCTTCCGGATAAATATGAGACCAAGATGCTGACGGATATGTCCGACGGGCAGAAGCTGGTATACCTTTCCTTCCTTGAGAATATCCGGAGTGAGCTGCACTCTGAAATTGAGGAAAACGGTGTGGAGAAGAGCAGGATGAAAATACTGGCCGCTCTTACCAGACTGCGCCAGATTTGCTGCCATCCCTCCACCTTTCTGGAGAATTACCAGGGCGGCAGCGGGAAGCTGGAGCTTTTGATGGAGCTGATACCAGAGGCAATTGCCAATGACCACCGCATTCTGGTATTTTCCCAGTTTACCTCCATGCTTCGTATTATTGAAGAGGAGCTGAAGGAGCTGGATATTCCCTATTTCTATCTGGAGGGGGCTACTGCAACCAAGGACCGGAATGATTATGTAAAACGCTTCAATTCCGGTGAGGGCAAGGTATTCCTGATCTCATTGAAAGCAGGAGGAACCGGGCTGAATCTGACGGGAGCCGACACGGTGATTCATTATGATCCCTGGTGGAATCCGGCGGTGGAAGATCAGGCGACGGACAGGGCCTACCGGATCGGACAGCAGAATAAGGTTCACGTAATGAAGCTGATAACAAAGGGAACCATAGAAGAGAAGATTTTCAAGCTTCAGCGGAAAAAGAAGGAATTATCCGATTCCATCATCAGCTCGAAGGAAGTATTTATTAATTCTTTATCGAAGGCGGAATTGGAGGAGCTCTTTGCACCGATGTAGAAGATGGGCGGAGAGAAAATGGATGGAAAGACGCCTGGATGAGGTTTGGCAATAGATTGAATACACTTGGATATACTTTAATCGGGAGTGGATGCAGTTAAGGAAAATAACGCATCTACTCCCGATTTTTTAAGTAATATTGCAATTATAAGCTGTTATTTTATAACAGCCTTTCTGATCAGGACACTGAAGGAGATGGCAAATATAATTTTAAGCAAATCAAACAGTACATAAGGAAATACACATAAGGTCAATGCAACATAGAAGGTCTTTCCGGTAATAAAGGTAAACCATACTGTGCCTATCAGATAGCAGAGCACTAAGGAGAGGGTCATGCCGAGAAATAGAACCAACGGAAAAACCAACCTTTCACTAAGAAGAAACCGCTTCGTGCTCTGACGCTTATACTTCTTAGCTAATTTGTAGGAGAGCGCTGTAATGAGCGCAACCAAAGGATATGCCATCAGATATCCGCCGGTCATTCCTAAGAGGCCTCCTACTCCGCCTTTAAAGCCTGCAAAAACCGGAAGGCCAAAGGCTCCCAGCAGGAGATAGGATAGGACGGATAGAAGAGCGTATCTGGGAGTTAATAACGCTCCGGTAAGAAAAATAGATAAGAGCCCTAAAGTAAAAGGAATAGGCTGGGTGGGAATGGATATCTGAGAGAGAACGCAGATCACAGCAGTAAACATTCCCGTTATAACCAGATCCCTGGTGTTAATTCTCTGTGTCTTTTTAACAGTAGTATTCATATTTGTTATTCATTCCGGACATCAGGGCATATGCCTAAGGCAGATATTCCACCTGATTCCTTTCCTTTCTTTGATATAAATTGATCGTTGTTAGCTGCTACCTGGCGGCACGTACACTAACCTCACCGGAGTTCAGGGCTTCCGTTGTTCCGTCCTCATATGCTACTACAAGGCGTGCCTTCTCATCGATATCCAGGGCCTGTGCAGGATAAGTATCCCTACCTTTTAACACAAGAATATTCTTACCCAGCAGGAAGGAACGCTTACGGTATTCCTCCATGTAACGCTTTTCTGAAAGCTCATTCTTATAGATTGCCAGGTGATTCAGTACCTCCGCCACCAGAATGGAAGTGACCGGTGCATCGGATGGCTTTTCTGCAAAAAGAGAACCGGCAATATTTTTAATCTCTTCGGGAAACGGATTCGCCTCTATATTGATTCCGATTCCCACAACCGCATATTCCAGTCCGCCGTTTTCAAAATTCAGGGAGGCCTCTGTTAAAATGCCGCATACCTTCTTATCTGCGATATAGATATCGTTCACCCACTTGATCTCAGCCTTAACCCCGGCAACAGCTTCCATGGCCTGAGCCACCGCCACTGCGGCGGCAGTAGTAATCAGCAGGGAATCCTCAAGGGTCAGCTTTGGTCTCAATATCACAGAAAAATAGATCCCGGAGGTTTGGGGAGAGTAGAAGGAACGCCCCATTCTTCCCCTTCCTTCTGTCTGTTCCCTGGCAATCAGTACGGTTCCCTCTCTGGCGCCTTTTGCGGCCATTTCCTTGGCAAGGGTATTGGTGGAGGTCACTGTCTGACGCACCTCCAAATCAAAGGAGGCGGCATCCCCCCGAAGATAGGGAACAATGCTTGCGGCTGATACAATATCATTTTCCGCCTGCAGACAATAGCCTCTGTTAGTTACCGCAGTAATATGGTAGCCCTCCTTTTGCAGGGCTTTGACAGCTTTCCAGACAGCGCTTCGTGTGACATATAAATCATTGGCTAGTTTAGCGCCATTGATGGACTGCCCGCGGTTTTCTTCTAATATTTTTAACACCTGATATTTTAGTTCCATGGAAAACATCCTTATTCTGTATATACATGTTTTATGTGTCCGGTTTTCATTATAACAGGTTATGATCTATTGTCAACCCAACATAGCAAAAGAGTCGACAATCTTTGCTGATCTTGTAAAGCAGGAGGATAATTGTTATAGCTGAAGCAAGGATGGATGAGCATAAGGAACAATAAACAGCTCTATGAGTTCAGAAAGAAAGTCATAGAGCTGTAAGTTCACATAATAATATTATGTTATAATACATCGTATAATGTGTTTCTATTGTTCAAAATTAGCATTATAGTATTCTTCAATTAAGCGGTCAAGATAGGAGAGGTTTTGAGCTCCGAACTGATCCAGCAAAAGTTCTCTTACGGTATCCGTCATCTTGATATAGTTCAATTCCTCCGATATATCGTCGTTATAGATGGAAGCCAGATAATCCTCTGTCATATGCTCAGCCAGCCAGCTGTTGATATCCTCTGTCAGCTTATTCTCCTGGGCTATCTCTGTCTTTATCGATTTAGCCTTTGCATTGGTGGATACTCCAACATACACAAAATAGGCAAATAATGCTCCCATGACCGTATTGGGAATCCATCCGTTCAGAACGGTTAAAATGCCCGCCATATTGAGGATAACAAAAATCAGCCCGGCAATTCCAAAGAGTAAGAAGATCCACACAGTGCCTGCAAGATCCTTATACCGGTCTGCTTTGAAGACATATGCGCCCCGATCCTCAGAAGCCTCCGAGTCATCTTCATTCTCAGGGGTTACGTCCATGTCCTCATCCTCTGACCGGGTGCCCTTTTGCACATCATCCTCTGCGAAGAACTCAGCATCCTCCTCCAGCAGTTCCATTTCCGGGTTCTGTTCATCGGGTAAGACATTGCCGCCGGTTTCCGGCTTTCCTTCCTCTTCAGAGGGGGCTTCTTCCAGGGGGCTTTCTGCATCTTTGGAAGCCTCATCCTTGTAGAGCCCTTTTTCAATATTCTCACGCTCTACAAAATAGAAAGCCTGATACAGCTTTTTCGCCTGCTTTTCCTGCCGGGGAGGGAGACTTACCACATAGACCTCTCTGGAGCTATCATAAGAAAGCTGGGAGGGCAGAGAAGAGTATTGGAAATAACTGACCAGCTTTTCTGCCAGCTTTTTGCTTTCCGATTGAAAGAAGGGGAGGAGCTCCACAGCTTCTTCCAGGCTCTCAACCAAAGCGGCTCCGCAATCGGCGCATTCCGTAAATCCTTCTTGATATTCGGTATTGCAATTTGGACACCAGGGCATAATTTCAACTCCATTCTTATATAGTGATATAAATGATTAAAGCGTCAAAAGCACCTTTGACACTTTGATCATAAATTTAATGAAAGAGGACGCTGCAGAATATATTTTATTCCGCCATAAAGCGGTGGAAGGCCTTCTTCCCTTTACGAACCAGCAACGCGCCGTCCTGGTCAAAATCGTCGGCCGTCATTACCTTGGAGAACTCCGTTATCTTCACATCGTTAACCGTTACTCCGCCTTGTTCAATGGTACGTCTTGCATCGGAACGGGAGGTTGCAAGCTTTGCGTCGCACATCATGGTGATCAAGTCAATTCCTTCCTCAAATCTTGCGGCAAGGTAGGTTGTGGTGGGGATATCCTCTGATTTCATACCGCCGCCGAACAGAGCCCTTGCGGCCTCCTGAGCCTTGGCAGCTTCTTCCTCACCATGGACGATCTTGGTGATCTCAAAGGCCAGAACCTCCTTGGCGTGATTGATCTCGGCATCCTTTAAGGCTCCCAGGCGCTTTACTTCATCCATGGGCAGGAAGGTCAGCAGTCCCAGGCATTCCTCAACCTTGACATCCTCGATATTTCTCCAGTACTGGTAGAATTCATAGGGGGTTGTCTTATTGGGATCCAGCCACACGGCACCCTTCATGGTCTTGCCCATCTTGATTCCCTCGCTGGTAGTGAGAAGCTTGAAGGTTAATCCAAAGGCGGGCTTCTGTTCCTTGCGCCGGATCAGATCAACGCCGCCGAGGATATTGGACCATTGGTCATTGCCGCCCAACTGAAGGGAACAGCCGTATAATTTATTCAGCTTCCAGAAGTCATAGGATTGCATCAGCATATAATTGAATTCAAAAAAGGTCAGGCCCTTCTCCATGCGCTGCTTATAGCAGTCGGCAGTCAGCATCTTATTGACAGAGAAATGAATTCCGATTTCTCTTAAAAACTCCACATAGTTCAGATCCAGCAGCCAATCGGCATTATTAGCGATAATGGCTTTACCGTCGTTGAAATCAATAAAACGGGAGAGCTGCTTCTGGAAGCAGTCGGCGTTGTGCTGGATGGTTTCAACGGTCATCAGGGTGCGCATATCGGATTTCCCCGTAGGGTCGCCGATCATGGTGGTGCCGCCGCCCAGGAGGGCAATGGGCTTATGTCCCGCACGCTGCATATGCATCATAGCCATGACCGTAAGAAAATGACCGGCAGTCAGACTGTCGGCAGTGGCATCAAAGCCTATATAAAAGGTTACCGATTCCTTTCCTAATAAATCCCGAACCTCTTCTTCATGGGTGCATTGTTCAATGAACCCGCGTTCCAGTAATATGTCATAAACATTGGTTGACATTGGTTTTCCTCCTTGTTTGTCCTTAACTAAGGACATTATAAATGATTACTATTTATATTTCAACGAAAAACATGATTTATATAACTTTGTCATATCCGCCTTCCGGTTACAATATAATGAATCAGGTAATACAAGCATTTTTTGTATCTTTGTATCTTAGCTTCTCGAGGAGGTGCCTGGTGGATAGGATGGTTGGAGATAGGATAACAGAGGATAAACGGGTGGAAGACCGGATGGTCCGACAGATTGAGAAAAACTTACATAGTAATATGAATGAGAATCTGTTTCTGACGGGACGGGGGGATGCCGGGAGAAATGACAGGACAAAGGACAAAAGAGGGGATGGAGGAAGGGAAAACATATTGTCTGCTTCTTCGGATGCGGAAGCAGAGAGTCCTCTGGTTTCTTTGGATTATTATAATCCCGCCATACCGGTATCCAGGGCGGAATACATCAGACAGGCCAGGGAATCCTGCCTTCGTCAGCTGAGTGTGATGCAGAGCACGGCAAGAGCCTATGACAGTTACTATCTGGACAGCGCGCTGGAGAATGCCGAGCTGGAGCATGGACGAAAGGGAAAGCCCCTCAGACTGTTTCATGAGGGAAATTATACTGCCGAGGAAGAAGACAGCCTGAGGGAGGCGGCAGCTTTTCGGTTCCTGGTAATCCGCACAGTCTGTGCCCTGGTGCTGTTTCTTTCCATATTTCTGATCGACAAGCTGAATATTAATATCGGGAGTCTCACGCCCACCGTGATCCAGGAATATGTCACAGGAAAGGATACTTTAAAGGAGCTTGAGAACATTGTTGTTACTTTATTGAAGGATTGAATCTGGTTTTTGTTCGTTGTAATTTCATCTCATATCAGTTATAATATCGTAAAATGCTGGATAAAAGTCTGCGTTAACCGATTGCGATTGTATGGATGAAAGGATTAAAAAATGAGAAAATTAGCACTTTCCGATGAAATATTATTAACCGTTGAAAAGCCTGCCAGATACATCGGCGGGGAGGTCAACATGAAGATAAAAGACACGGACAAGGTGGATGTGCGTTTTTGCATGTGCTTCCCCGATGTCTACGATATCGGCATGTCACATCTGGGCATTCAGATCCTATATGATATGTTCAACCGCCGTGAGGATACCTATTGTGAACGGGTTTATTCCCCATGGGTAGATTTGGATAAAATCATGAGAGAGCAGGGGATTCCTCTTTTTGCCCTGGAGAGCCAGGAGCCGGTGAAGGATTTTGATTTTCTTGGGATAACCCTGCAATATGAGATGTGTTATACCAATATCCTGCAGATCCTTGAACTATCCCAGATTCCTATCTATTCCAAAGACCGTACCGAGGAACATCCCATCGTCATAGGAGGAGGTCCCTGCAGCTATAATCCGGAGCCCATTGCAGAGTTTTTTGATTTCTTCTATATCGGAGAGGGTGAGACGGCGTATCATGAGATTTTGGATTCCTATAAGGAATACAAGAAGGCTGGCAGGTCGAGAAAAGAATATTTGGAGAGAGTGGCACAGATTGAAGGAATGTATGTGCCTGCTTTTTATGATGTAAGTTATAAACCGGACGGTACCCTGGAGCGGATGGAGCCGAATAATGTACACGCTCCCCGTTCGGTAAAGAAGCAGGTGGAAATGAATTTGAGCGAAACCTTCTATCCTACGGCTCCCCTGGTGCCGTTTATTAAGGCGACCCAGGACAGGGTAGTGCTGGAGATTCAAAGAGGCTGTATCAGGGGCTGCCGATTCTGCCAGGCGGGGATGATTTACCGTCCCACCAGGGAGCGCAGCGTAGAATACCTGAAGAAATGCGCTTATGAGATGCTGTCCTCCACAGGGCATGAGGAGATATCCCTAAGCTCCTTAAGCTCCAGTGACTATTCCGGCCTCCAGGAACTGGTATACTTTCTGATTGAGGAATTCGGTTCCAAGGGGGTGAACATCTCCCTGCCCTCCCTGCGTATTGATGCTTTTGCCCTGGATGTTATGAGCAAGGTTCAGGATATCCGCAAGAGCAGCCTTACCTTTGCGCCGGAGGCGGGTTCCCAGAGGCTTCGGGATGTGGTCAATAAAGGACTGACGGAGGAGTCAATTCTGGGAGGTGCCATGAAAGCCTTCCAAAGTGGATGGAATCGGGTTAAGCTGTATTTTATGCTGGGGCTCCCGACGGAGACGCTGGAGGATGTGGAGGGGATAGCGATATTATCTGACCGCATTGCCAGGGAGTATTATACCATACCGAAGGATCAGAGAAACGGCAAGGTGAGCGTTACCGCCAGCACCTCCTTCTTTGTTCCGAAGCCCTTCACGCCATTTCAATGGGCGAGGATGATTAACGGCAAGGAATACACAGAACGGCAGCGCTTCCTGAAAGGAAAGTTCAATGAGCAACTGAACCGTAAGAGCCTGACCTATAACTGGCATGAGGCGGGGCTGACTGAGCTGGAGGGAGTATTTGCCCGTGGAGACCGCAGAGTGAGTAAGGCGATTTATGATGCTTACCAGGACGGGTGTCTTTATGACTCCTGGTCGGAGCATTTTAATTATGAAAAATGGATGAATGCCTTTGAAAAGAATGGCATTGATATGGAGTTCTACAATGGTAGAGAACGAGAAGAGGACGAACTTTTCCCCTGGGATTTTATTGATGTGGGGGTTACGAAGGCTTTTCTGCTTAGAGAATATAAAAGAGCAAAGGCAGGAAAGGTGACCCCGAATTGCAAACAGGCCTGTGCAAATTGCGGTGCCAAGGAGTTTGGCGGCGGAGTATGCTTTGCAGAGGGACTGACCTATGAAGCAGTGGAGGAGGTTTCCGATGAAGGTAAGAATTAAATTTCAAAAATATGGTGCAATGAAGTTTGTCGGGCACCTGGATGTGATGAGATATTTTCAGAAGCTGTTCCGCCGGGCGGATATTGACAGTGAATACAGCAAGGGCTTCAGCCCGCATCAGATTATGTCCTTTGCGGCTCCGCTGGGAGTGGGACTGACCAGTGATGCGGAGTATTTGGATATACAGCTATTGTCGGCCCAGGAGCCGGAAGTGATGATAGCACGGATGAACGAAGCGATTACCGAGGGCTTCCGGATCATCGGATATCATCCGCTGCTGGAGGCGGAAGCAAATACAAAGACAGTAACGGCTATGTCCCTGGTGGCATCGGCTGATTATCTGGTGTCTTTAAAGGACGGATATTCCATCCGGGAGGATATCACCTCCCAGGAAAGCTTTCAAAGAGCATTTCAGGAATTCCTGGAGCTGCCGCAAATTATAATGGATAAGAAGACGAAGAAAAGCGAAAAGGAAGTGGATATCAAGGCAATGATTACGGTGTCCGCCTTTTCCGATGAGGAGTACGAGACCAAACGGGCTGCCACTTTGTGCGGGAATGCGAAGAACGAGGCGGACAGCAGCGACTGTGGTAATTCGGAAGCTAATGGGTATACTGAGGCAGGCAGTAGCGAATATGGCAAGTTGAAAGTCAGCGAGTACGATGAGAGAGAGAACGAATTCGGCAGACCGGAGAGTGTGGCCGAGGTATATGAGAACGGCATCAAGGTATATCTTCAGGTGGATACCGGAAGTGCCGCCAATCTGAAGCCGGAGCTGGTGATGGAAGCTTTCTCAAATTACCTGGGCGTTCCCTACCGGCCCTTCGCCTGGCAGGTTCACCGTCTGGAGGTCTATACCAGAGATGCTGTAACCGGCAAACTGGCTGCGCTGGATCAATTGGAGCGATAAAACATGGAGAATAAACTAATCATTACAAAGCAAGAAAATACAATTATCTCCGCCATCTTTGAGGGCAGGGATCTGCTCCAGATATCCCTGAATGCCGCAGAGGAGGATGCCATCCTGGGAAATATTTATCTGGGAAAGGTGAAGAATATTATAAAAAATATTAACGCTGCCTTTGTTGAGATTGCTGACGGGAGGATGTGTTACTATTCCATGAGCGAAAACCGTTGTCCCATCATGGTGCAGGAAAGTTCTCCCGGAGGGCAGGAGAATCCGGACAAAGACCTGTCGCTCGCCGATAGAAAGGTAAAAGTAGGGGATGAGCTGATCGTTCAGGTAGCAAAAGAGGATGTTAAGACAAAAGCTCCGGTAGTCAGCGCTAATCTTAATTTTACCGGCAAATTTGCTGCCCTGACCTATGGAAAGCCCGCCGTGGGCGTATCCTCCAAGATCCAGAATGAAAAGGAAAGAAAACGGCTGAAGGAAATCGGAAAACGGATGCAGAGGAAGGATTATGGTTTTATTATCCGCACCAATGCGGCCTATATACCGGAGGACATTATAATCGGTGAGATGGAGAAATTAGTAGAAGCTTATGAGAGTATCCGCAGATATGGAGTACATCAGAGCTGCTTTTCCCTGCTTTACCGGACCCCTCCCAAATATATCTGCGATCTTCGGGACAGCTATACCGAGAATTTATCGGCATTTCTTACGGATGATGAGGAACTATACAGGAATATGGAGGAATTTCTCAGGACCTATCAACCGGAGGATCTGGGAAAGCTGAGGTTTTATCAGGACCCCTCCATCAGCCTTGCCAGATTGTATGGTCTGGAGGAGAAGCTGGAGGACGCAGTGCGGCCCATGGTCTGGCTGAAATGCGGCGGAAGCCTTGTGATTCAGCCAACGGAGGCTCTGACAGTGATTGATGTGAATACCGGCAAAGCGGTGGCCGGCAAGAAGCCGGTGCAGGAGACCTTCCTGAAGGTGAACCGGGAGGCGGCAAGAGAGATCGCCCACCAGATCAGGCTGCGCAATCTGTCAGGAATCATCATTATTGATTTCATTGATATGGAACTGAAGAAGGACAAGGACCTGCTGATGGATGAACTGCAGGATTATCTCAAGAAGGATCCGGTAAAAACCACCCTGGTGGATATGACAGCCCTGGGCCTTGTAGAGGTGACGCGTAAAAAGGTTCGCAAGCCCTTGCATGAGCAGGTGGAAGAGGTGAAAAAGCACCGATGATTAAGACAAATGTAATGCGCCTGTTAGATCAGGCAGGAATTGGATATCGGGCCATGGAATATGAGGTGGATGAGAATCACCTTGGCGGAGAGCATGTGGCTGAGCTGATCGGTATGCCTCCGGAGCAGGTATTCAAGACCTTAGTAGCAAAGGGAGAGAAGAAGGGGATTGCTGTTTTCTGCATTCCTTCAAATCTGGAATTGAATCTTAAGAAGGCGGCCTCTGTCATAGGAGACAAGAAGATTGAAATGCTTCATGTAAAGGAGCTTCTTCCTGTCACCGGCTATATCCGCGGCGGCTGCTCGCCTGTGGGGATGAAGAAGAAATTCCCGACTTATATGGATGAGACGGCGATTCTGTTTGATGAGATTACTGTCAGTGCCGGAGTAAGGGGCTGCCAGCTCTGTATTTCAAGAGAGTCCCTGGTAACCTATATTGATGCCATACTTTGTGATATTGCTGAATGAGAAATATGAGGGATGCAGTAGGAGCAATTGCGAACAGCAAAGCTGCTTGTACCAGCTTTCTTCCTTAATTACTTCAAAAAGGAAAGAATATCAGCAGATATCCTGTGATACAGCAGGCTGAAACATTAAGAAGTTTTAAATTCTTTTGTTGACAAACATTTCCCCTTATGCTATCATATTTTAGTGTGCCGCACAATGAGGTATAAGCTCTGCACGTTGGTCAGGCAGTCCGTAACAGGAATGCTTACCGTCAGCAGACACCGCAATTGGCGAGTAATGATAATAGGAGGTGCCAATATGTACGCAATTATTGCAACTGGTGGAAAACAGTACAAGGTAGCGGAAGGCGATATCATTAAGGTAGAGAAGCTTGGTCTTGAGGCTGGAGCAGCTGTTACTTTTGATCAGGTACTTGCCGTGAATGACGGTAAGTTAGTAGTAGGTGAGCCTACAGTAGCCAATGCCAAGGTTTCTGCAACTGTTGTTGAAGAAGGCAAGAACAAGAAAGTTATTGTTTACAGATACAAGAGAAAGAGCGGATACCATAAGAAGAATGGTCACAGACAGCCGTTCACCAAGGTTAAGATTGAAAAGATCAACGCATAAGCAGATATGATTAACGTATCTATTTATAAAAATTCAGACAATATGATTACTGGTTTCAAGCTTTCCGGCCATGCGAAATATGCCAGATCCGGCAGAGATGTCGTGTGTGCGGCAGCATCCGTGCTGGCGGCGAATACCGTTAATTCTATTGAGCAGTTCACCTCAGACCGGTTTACCGTGGATGAGGACGAGAAAAAAGGTTATTTAGAATTTCATGTGATTTCCGAACCCAGCAATTATGCAAGCCTGCTCCTGAATTCCCTGGCCCTGGGGCTGTACGGGATAGAAGCGGAATATACTTCAAAGTATATCAGCATTACCCAGGTGGAATCACAGTAACTTTGACTAATATAACTTGTATGTTGATATGTAATTAAGAATTATAGGAGGTGTAGAACATGTTAAGAATGAACCTTCAATTTTTTGCTCATAAAAAGGGTGTTGGTTCTACCAAGAACGGTAGAGATTCCGAATCCAAGAGATTGGGTGCCAAAAGAGCGGACGGTCAGTTTGTTCTGGCAGGCAATATTCTTTACAGACAGCGCGGAACGAAGATCCATCCCGGTTTAAATGTTGGACGCGGCGGCGATGATACATTATTTGCTTTAGTTGACGGCGTTGTTCGGTTTGAACGTAAGGGCAGGGACAGGAAACAGGCCAGCGTACATCCGGTAGAGACAAAGTAATAAGACATTCGTTGATTAACCCCAAATTCTCACATAAGGATTTGGGGTTCTTTAATACAGAAACAAGAAGGCTATGGTTTTAATATAGAGAGGACAAGATAGGAGCCTTGCTTCACCGGACGGATTTGAAAGAAACCCCGGAAGCAGGAAGAATATCTTGATCGGGTGATAAAATGTTTGCAGACAGAGCGGAGATTCATATCCGGTCCGGAAAGGGCGGAGACGGTCACGTCAGCTTCCGCAAGGAAATCTTTGTTCCTGCCGGCGGTCCCGACGGGGGGGACGGAGGCAGAGGCGGTGACCTGATATTTGAAGTAGATGAAGGGCTCAATACCCTGACGGATTTCCGATTCGTTCGGAAATACAGCGCACAGGACGGGGAACCCGGCGGAAAGAAGCGCTGCCATGGTAAAGATGGCAAGGATCTGGTGATCAAGGTGCCGGAGGGCACAGTGATCCGGGAGAAGGAAACCGGCAAGGTAGTTGCCGATATGTCCCACGGCAACCGCAGGGAAGTGATTCTGCGGGGCGGCAGGGGAGGCAAGGGAAACCAGCATTATGCCACCGCCACCATGCAGGTTCCCAAGTACGCGCAGCCTGGCCAGAAGGCCCAGGAGATGGATGTTATTCTGGAGCTTAAGGTAATTGCGGATGTGGGTCTGGTGGGATTCCCCAATGTGGGCAAGTCCACGCTGCTGTCCCATGTCACCAATGCAAGGCCGAAGATCGGCAATTATCATTTCACCACCCTGAGTCCCAATCTGGGCGTTGTGGATCTGGAGGGCGGCGGTTTTGTGATTGCCGATATTCCGGGCCTGATCGAAGGCGCATCCCAGGGGCTGGGGCTGGGACATGAGTTCTTAAGACATATCGAGAGAACCAAGGTGATCATTCATCTGGTGGATGCCGCATCAACCGAGGGAAGGGATCCCATTGAGGATATTGATACCATCAACGGGGAGCTGGCTGCCTATAATGAAGATCTGGCCAAACGTCCCCAGGTGATTGCCGCCAATAAAATCGATGCATTATACGAGGAAGAAGCCCAGGAGGTGCTCCAAAGAATCCGGGATAAGTACGAACCCCAGGGAATTGAGGTGTTTCCCATCTCTGCGGTGAGCGGCAAGGGAATGAAGGAATTGCTGTACCATGTGAAGGGAATGCTGGCACAGCTTGATAATACACCGGTTGTATTTGAGAAGGAATTCTTTCCGGAGGATCTGGCCGGCTCGAACCTGCCTTTCGAGGTCCGGAAGGAAGAGGAGAATTTGTATGTGGTGGAAGGCCCCCGCATTGAACGGATGCTGGGCTATACGAATCTGGATTCCGAGAAGGGCTTTGAATTCTTCCAGAGGTTCTTAAAGGACAACGGGATTCTGGAAGAGCTGGAGGCCCTTGGCATTGCAGAGGGTGATACGGTACGAATGTACGGTCTGAGCTTTGACTATTATAAATAATCCCAATGATGTTTGGATGGAGAGGAGTAAAAGATGACCACAAAGCAGAGAGCTTATTTAAAGGGACTGGCCATGTCCCTGGAACCGATCTACCAGATCGGGAAAGCCTCCCTGACTCCTGAGCTTACCCAGGGGATAGGAGAAGCGCTGGAAGCAAGGGAGCTGATCAAGATCAGCGTTCTGAAGAACTGTGCCGACGATCCGAAGGAAATGGCGCAGATTCTGTCGGAACGCACCCATTCCCATGTTGTTCAGGTGATTGGGAAGAAGATTGTCCTGTACAGGGAATCCAAGGATAAGAAGAAAATCGTTCTTCCCGTTGAGAAGAAAGCGAAGAATTAGGAAAACTCATATGAAGATGATTGGAATTATGGGAGGAACCTTTAACCCAATTCATAACGGACATTTGTTTCTTGCGGAAAACGCCTATGAGCAGGTCGGCCTGGAGGAGGTTGTATTCATGCCCTCTAAAAATCCTCCCCACAAGGCCAAGCTGGAGGGAATTACGGATCAGCAGAGAGTGGATATGATTGCCCTCGCCATTGAGGACAATCCTCATTTTGTCCTTTCCACCCTGGAGCTGGAGCGGGACGGACTGACCTATACGGCGGATACCCTGGAGCTGTTGACGAAGGAGCATCCGGAGGAAGAGTATTATTTTATTGTCGGGGCGGATTCCCTGTTCATGATGGATCAGTGGAAGGAGCCCCAGAAGATCTTTGACCGGTGCAAGGTGGCAGCAGCCTGCCGGGACGGGCTTGACCTGAAAGCCCTGGCGGATCAGGCACAGTATCTGAAGGAGAAGTTTCACGGAGAGATTCTTCTGGTGGAGATGCCCATGATGCAGCTCTCCTCCGAGAGCATACGCGGACGGGCGGCCAGGGGGCAGTCCCTGCGCTATTATCTGCCGGACCGGGTGATCACTTACATTGAAGAAAATCAGTTATACCAGACACAGCGCTGACCGGAGGATGAACGGGAATGAAATTGGATGATCTGAGGGACTGCATGAAAAATACCTTAAAGCAGACACGTTATCTTCACAGTCTGGGTGTTGAGGAAGTGGCCTGTGATCTGGCGGTAATCTACGGCTATGATATGGAGAAGGCCGGAATTGCCGGGATTTTGCATGACTGTGCTAAGAATTTGCCCGACGGGAAGCTGCTGTATTATTGCGAACTCTATCATTTGCCGGTATCCCGGGCCGAGGCCTTAAGCCCTTATCTGCTCCATGGCAAGGTGGGAGCGGTATTGGCCAGGGAAAATTACGAGGTGGAAGACCAGGAGATTCTGGATGCCATTACCTATCATACTACAGGCAGACCGGCTATGGGCCTTCTGGAGAAGATAATATTCACCGCCGATTACATTGAGCCCTTCCGAAAGCCCCTGCCTGGAATGGATGAGGTCAGAAGACTGGCCTATTCGGATTTGGATCAGGCGGTTCTTATGATACTGGAAAGCACCTTAAACTATTTGGAGGAAACGAAAGCAAATCAGGTAATTGACCAGACTACGGCGGATACCTATGCATATTATAAATCAAGGCGGAATAGAGATTTTCAATAATTTATATCGAAAAACCTATGGACGGATGAAATAAAGAAAGGAGAATGTTATGGACAATTCAAAGAAAATGGTTAAGCTGGCTTACCATGCACTGGAAGAGAAAAAGGGTGAAGATATCACCGTGATTGAGATCAAGGATATCTCCATCATTGCAGATTATTTTATCATTGCAAACGGCTCGAACTCCTCCCAGGTGGATGCCCTTGTGGATTCAGTAAAGGAGACTTTGGGCAAGGAGGGCTTTGAACCCAAGAGAATCGAAGGGGTAAGAAGCGCCAGCTGGATTCTGATGGATTACGGCGATGTCATTGTGCACGTATTTTCCAAGGAAGACCGTCTGTTCTACAATCTGGAGCGTATCTGGAGAGACGGAAAAACTGTCACCAGGGAACAGCTTGATCAAAGTCAAAAAGATGCTGTGAATTAAGTGAAAAAGTAAACTGGATACGGAAACCACGGTATGAAATCAATTGATGATGTTTTCATACCGTGGTTTTTTGAATTCTATTGAATTAAAAATCTTCCATAGGACACAGCCGTTAAAAAGCGTCTCATTTATTTCAGCCAAACATGCGGAAGAGGCCGATTACCTTGCCTTGGATGTTCAGATCCGGCACAATGATGGGTTCCATGGTATCATTCTCCGGCTGCAGGCGGTAATAGCCATTCTCCTTGTAAAAAGTCTTAACCGTAACCTCATCCTCAATCAATGCCACTACATAATCCCCGTTCTTGGCATGGGACTGCTTCTGCACCAATACCTTATCCCCGTTAAAGATTCCCGCATTAATCATGCTTTCACCCTTGACCTTCAGCATGAAGGTCTCTTCATTGGGCATAACCTCGGCGGGAATCGGGAAGTAACCCTCAATATTCTCAACCGCCAGGATCGGCTGGCCCGCAGTGATGGTGCCTATAATGGGTACATTCACCAGATCACGCCTTGTCAGGTTAAACTCGTCGTCTATAATCTCAATCGCACGCGGCTTGGAAGGATCACGGCGTATGTAACCGTTCTTCTCCAGGGTCTCCAGGTGAGAGTGGACGGAAGAAGTGGACTTCAGCCTGACGGCCTCACAGATCTCACGCACCGCCGGCGGGTATCCCTTATTAATAATCTGAGATTTTAAATATTCCAGTATTTCTTTCTGCTTATTGCTTATTCTGCCATAACCCATAAAATATCAGCCTCCATTTCCCGATTAACTGTTTCTATTATTAACGCATGAACCAAAATCTGCTCTGCTATATCCGGAAATTGCAAGCTGGCTTGAATTTCCTTACGTTATTCCCATTATAGCATACCAATTATAAAAACGCAAAACTTATGTTCTGAAAAACGAAAAAATGTTTGTAAAACAAAATATATGTTCGAAACCTATTGACAAACATATGTTTGATAATTATAATAAGAATATAAAACAAGTGTTCGTATCGTATGTTCTGTTTTTGGGGAAGAACAGATGAATTGTATCCCTTCCCTGGCAAAGGGAAGCTATGAGCGGAAGGGTCATTGGTATATATAATGATTGGGAGGATAGAGCAATGGCGAGAAGGGGAAATTATTTTACGGAAAGCAGCGCCTATTATCAGATGAACAAGAAGAGAATATGGATGGCAGGTGCAGCGATATTGCTGATCGTGCTGGCCTTCTCCATATTATTTATTACGAAGACGGTAACGGCCCAGAGAAACAGTGACCGAAGGAAGCTGGTAACCTGCGTTGAGATACAGAAGGGCGATACGCTATGGAGCATTGCTTCCCGGTATTATACCGATGAATATTCCGACATGAACGAATACATCCGGGAGATCAAGGAAAGCAACCGAATGGTTTCAGATGTAATTCATCCGGGGAACTATATTGTTGTTCCCTATTATACAGAAGCCGTCAGCCAGGCTTTGGAACCGGGGGCGGCAATGGCTGCCGCCCCGCGGGATCAACGGGATTAACGGATCTGAAAATTCCTCCTTGACAGAAGCGGATGATATGAATATAATAAGGGATACTATAGAATTGTCAGTTAATTTAATAGCAGGAATGGTTGAGAAGAGGAGAGTAATTACCGGGGCGGTCTACAGAGAATTCCGGGTGCTGAGACGGAATGACAGGAAGGGTAATGAAACAAGCCTTGGAGCTTCATACGGATTCGGATTTTTGTGGTATCTGTTCTGCATTTGATATCCGTTCTGCGTTTTGCAGGATTGGTTCTATTATGGCAGGATTGATTTTACCATAGGATCGGATGATGCTATGACGTGGGTTCACGTTACAGGACCAGGGTATCTAAGGTACCCGATGAGATTAATATGGCGACATATTAATGAAACAGGGTGGCACCACGATGAATCTATCGTCCCTACAGGAATACTGTAGGGACTTTTTTTGTACAAAAAATTAAACAAATAACCAGGAGGGAAGATTATGAGAAAAGTAAAAAAGGGAGAAAGGCCATCCTTTCCCAAAAGAGCGGTGATAACGGCAGGAATGCCCTATGGCAACAAGGAGCTTCACTTTGGACATATTGGCGGAGTGTTCATTCACGCAGATGTGTTCGCCAGATTTCTAAGAGACAGAATTGGGAAGGAGAATGTGATCTTCGTATCGGGAACGGACTGCTATGGATCGCCGATCTTAGAGAGCTACCGCAAGCGGAAGGAAGAGACGAATACGGAACTGACAATTGAAGAATATGTGCTGGAGAATCATAAGAAACAGAAAGAGGCTCTGGAACGCTATCAGATCAGCTTGAATCTCTACGGGACATCAGCGCTGGGCAGGAGCGGGGAGCTTCATGCGCAGGTATCCTGTGAGGCGTTCGAGGCTCTATATGAAAAAGGCTATCTGGCTCGGCTGTCAACTCCTCAATTTTTTGACCCGGTTTATAAGATGCTGCTCAATGGGCGGCAGGTGGCAGGCCAATGCCCGATCCAGGGCTGTGCTTCGGAAAAGGGCTATGCGGATGAATGCTCCCTGGGGCACCAATACATGCCGGTTGAATTAATAAATCCCCGGAGCACCCTATCCGGCGAAATCCCGGAGGTCAGACAGGTGTCCAACTGGTATTTCCGTCTGGAGGATTTCCAGGAGCTGCTGTCGGAAAGGCTGGCATATCTCAGGGAGCATTCCAACGAAAGAGGATATCAGCTGAGCGCCATGGAAGAATTTCTGAAGAAGCCGGTAATCTATGTGAAGAAAAATCAATGGGGCAGAGCCTGTGGTCTGATGGATACCTCTAAAATGGATACCTCTAAAAAGGAGGGAACAATGGAAAAGGAGGAGGTAACTGATTTTCCGAAGCATGAGTGTCTGGAGGAAGGGAATAAGAGCTCCGTCACCCTGGTATTTGACCGGCTGGAGGACCGGGAGCTTGCCCGAAAGCAGCTCAGTGAAATGGGAATCAACTATAGAACCGGCAAGACCCTGGTTCCCTTCCGCCTCACCGGGAATATTGAGTGGGGTGTCCCGGTCCCGGAAAAGGAAGGGCTGGATCAGCTTACCTTCTGGGTATGGCCGGAATCCCTCTGGGCCCCTCTCTCATTTACCAAAGCTTATCTGGAAAGCAAAGACAGGGATGAGGAGGAATGGAAGAAATGGTGGTGCTCCGAGGAAGCAGAAGTATATCAATTTATCGGAGAAGATAATATCTATTTCTATGGAATAGCGGAAATGGCTATGTTCATGGCGCTGCAGTCCGGGGAGCCGGGCATCCTGCCCCGGGAAGGGGATATTACCCTCCCTCATCTGATCGCCAACAACCATGTTCTGTTCATGGATAAAAAGGCCAGCAGCAGTTCGGCAGTCAAGCCTCCTATGGCTTTAGAATTACTGGATCATTATACTCCGGAGCAGCTTCGGATGCATTTCCTCAGTCTTGGCCTGGCTTCGGACAGCGCCAGCTTCCGGCCCAGGATGTATATGGAGACAGAGGAGGCCGGACAGGATACGGTATTAAAGGAGGGCAACCTGCTGACTAATGTATTTAACCGTTTGGTGCGGTCCTGCTTCTATACCTCCCAGAAATATTATTCCTCCAAAATCCCCCGGGGCAAAGTGAGCCGGGAGATACAGGAGGAAGCAAAGGAAGCTGTTCTGGCCTATGAGAGGCATATGTACAACCATGAGTTTCACCGGGTTACGGATCTTCTGGATCAATATATCCGCAGCATGAATAAATATTGGGTGAACAAGATTCGGATCGCCGAAACGGAAGGGGAGGATGAGCTCAGAAAACAGGTGCTGATCGATACCTTCCATGCGGTTCGCACGATTACCGCTTTGCTGCATCCCATGGCGCCTGCCGGATGTGAGATGATACAGGAATATCTGGGCATCGGGGAGGGGCTGTGGAGCTGGGAATATATCTTTCACACTCTGGAGGAGTTAATTCCCGATCCTGATTCCCATGAGCTTAAATATCTGGAACCCCGGGTAGACTTTTTCCAAAAGCATGAAAGACAGTTTCTTTGATTTTCTTTAAAGTATATTTAAGGTTTTTGTGATATGATGAAAGAAACTGGTCAGGAGGTGGAAGTGTGAGAATTCTGTTGGCGGAGGATGAACGGGAGATGTCCAATGCATTAGTGGCGATTCTGAAGCATAATAATTATTCCGTTGATGTGGTTTATGACGGAGCGGATGCCCTGGATTACGGCTTATCCCAGAATTACGACGGTATTATATTGGATATTATGATGCCGAAGAAAAACGGATTAGAGGTGCTGGAGGAGCTTCGTGCAAAGGGGATTCATACACCGATATTAATGCTGACCGCAAAATCCCAGATTGAGGACCGGATTAAGGGGCTGGATACCGGAGCCGATGATTATCTCAGCAAGCCCTTTGCCATGGGAGAGCTGCTGGCGCGGGTCCGGGCCATGACAAGGCGCAAGGCTGAATTTACCCCGAATTTAATTCGGATGGGGAATCTCAGTCTCAACAGGGAGAACTATGAATTATCCAACGGCGATACCAGCCTTCGTCTGAGCAGCAAGGAATTTCAGATGCTGGAAATGCTGATGAACAACCCCAAGCGCCTGATTTCTACGGAACAGTTCATGGAAAAGATCTGGGGCTATGACACAGAAGCAGAGATTAATGTGGTATGGGTATATGTATCCTACCTCAGAAAGAAGCTGGAGTCCCTGGGCGCCAATAGGAAGCTGAAGGCAGTCCGAGGAATTGGCTATACCTTGCAGGCAGAGGATGCTTTGGAGGAAAATGAATGATTAATCAATTACAGCGAAAGTTCATTATGATTACCATGGCTTCCTTGTGTCTGGTCATGGTACTGCTGGTAGGAGCAATTAATATCATCAATTTCTACCGGACGGATCTGGATGCCGGCAGAATTCTTCAGATGTTATCTGAGAACAAGGGAAAATTCCCTGAATTTGACCGGGGTATGGAGCCTCCCAGGGACAAACGGCCGAGCTTTGAGATGAATGAGGAGGCCAAATTTCAGACCAGATATTTTTATGTCAAGCTGGATGAAGGAAAAGAAGTGGAAGAGATCAATACCAGCCATATTTCCGCGGTAGGATCAGGAGATGCCCTGGACTATGCCGAGGAGGTATTGGATTTGAAGAGGACCTCCGGGTATAAGGGAAATTATAAATACCGGATCATTGATACTCCGGATGGTTCCATGATTATTTTCCTTGACGTCAGAAACCAGATGCAGATGGTGATGTATTTCTTTCTCACCTCCTGCGGGGTGGCATTGGGAACTTTGCTGCTGGTGTTTATTCTGGTGTCCGTGTTTTCCAAAAGGGCAATTCATCCCATCGTCCAGAACATGGAGAAGCAGAAGCGTTTTATCACGGATGCCGGACATGAGATCAAGACCCCTCTTGCAATTATTTCAGCTAATGCCGATGTCCTGGAACTGACTTCCGGTGAGAACGAATGGATCACCAGCATCCGCAATCAGACCGCCCGCCTGGACAAGCTGGTGAAAAACCTGCTGCTTCTCTCCAGAATGGAGGAGGGAAATATTGAGATTACCTATCAGGATTTTGACATGAGCCAATGTGTTCAAAGCATTGCCGCATCCTTTCTTGCCGTGGCTGAGAGCCAGCATAAAAAACTGGATATTGATGTTGTTCCCCATATCCTTCTTCACGGAGATGAAGGCTGTATAGAGCAGCTGGTGTCCGCTCTGCTGGACAATGCCATGAAATATTCCAATGACCGGGGAGTGATCCGGATCAGTCTTTCTCCATATAAGAGGGGGAGTAAGCTGGAGGTTTATAATACGGCGGAGCATGTAGAAACCAAGGATTTAGACCGGTTCTTTGACCGTTTTTACCGGGCAGATGAATCCAGGTCCAGGGAAACAGGAGGCTATGGGATTGGCTTATCCATGGTGAAATCCATTGTCGAAGCTCACCACGGAAGGATCAGTATCCACAGCAATGACGGCAGGTCAGTAGTGTTTACGGTGATTTTATAATACAAAGGATTAATGTTAGAAAATAAATTTAAAAAGGTGCACTTCAGCCGGATACCCGGTTTTCTGAAGGGCACCTTTTATGTGATTTCCCGGATATCTCTTATTTCCCTGCTCATACTTTCATCCCCTTATAAATTTAAAGTTATTTTATGGTTCGCTTTAAAGTTCCTTTAAGGTTGCCCCTTTACAATATGCATATAGAAACCAACGACACAGGAACAGGCGCAGAACATGCGTGAAAGGAGGACAGGATGGGGCAATATCAAGGAACCTTCCAACGTTATGAAGAAAAATATCTGGTTAGCGAGATAAAATACCGGCTGCTCCGGCAGTGCCTTAAGGATAGGATGGCAGTGGATGAATATGGGGAGACCGCCATATGCAATATTTACTTTGATACGCCAACTCATTTATTAATCAGGAACTCCCTGGAGAAACCGGCTTATAAAGAAAAGCTCCGGCTTCGCAGCTACGGTATTCCCGGAGAGGATGACAAGGTCTTCGTAGAGCTGAAGAAGAAATACAAGGGCATCGTATATAAGAGGCGGGTGAAGCTGGAATTGAGCCAGGCGGAGCAGTATCTGTATTATCAAAAGCCCATGGAACAACCCTCTCAAATCATGAAGGAAATTGGTTGGTTTATGCGGTTTTATAAGGAGATAGAACCCTCCATGTACATCTCTTATCAGAGAACTGCCATGTACGGCATGGAGGATTCCCGGCTTAGAATCACCTTTGACCGGGATATCCTGTGGCGGGAGCAGGAGCTCTGGCTGGAATACGGGATATGGGGAAATCCACTGCTGCAGCAGGGGGAACGGCTGATGGAGATCAAACTCCCGTATGCCATGCCGCTGTGGCTCTCCCGCATCCTGGACCAATTGGAGCTTTATCCGGTTTCCTTTTCAAAGTATGGAAATGGATACCGGCGGTCGCTTGAAATGCTAAATCATAAGATAGAAAAAGGAGAAATATTATATGCTTAATTCAATACTTACGGACAGTCTCACCATGGAAAATTTTCTTATCTGTACCCTGGCCTCCCTGGTTCTTGGCGCGGCAATTGCCGGAGTACACGGTTATTTTAACAGCAGCAGCAAGGGTTTTGTGATTACCATCGCGTTGCTTCCCTCCATCGTTCAAATGGTTATTATGCTGGTAAACGGCAATCTCGGTACCGGGGTGGCCGTCATGGGAGCCTTTAGCCTTGTGCGTTTCCGCTCGGTTCCTGGTAATGCAAGGGAAATCAACAGCATCTTTCTGGCAATGGCAGTAGGGCTGGCAACCGGAACAGGATATATAACCGCGGCCTGTCTCTTTGTACTGATTATCGGCGGAGCCAGCATCATATATAATCTGACAGGCTTCGGTGAAGTGAAGTCAAAGGAGAAGGAACTTAAAATAACGATTCCCGAAGGCTTGGATTATACCGGAATCTTCAATGATTTGTTTCAGCAGTATACAACAAAGTGTGAGCTGATCAAGGCAAAGACCTCCAATATGGGAAGCCTTTATAAGCTGGAATACCGGATTAAGCTCAGGAAGCCGGAGGAAGAAAAGCAATTTATTGACGAACTGCGCTGCAGAAATGGTAATCTGGAAATCAGCTGCGGAAGAATTGCATTCGGAAGCGAAGAATTATAGACGTGAGAAATCAATGGTAAAACAAAAGTTGATGCAATATGGAAAGCGAGGATATTATATGAAACATAAAATAATAAGTATAATAAGTGGAATTCTAATTATAGCCCTGATATTAACCGGATGTTCGTCCATGAATCAGAATACTCAGCAGAATACACAAACCGGTGGAACGCAGGATCAGAAGGGAACAACGGAAGCACCGGTTACTGCTGCGGATTCTGTCTCCGCAGTAGAGGTAAATAAAGAATTTACGGCAAGGGATCTGGAGGTGGGTTATGAGGAAAGCAGTGCCGCACAGATTGAACTAAATGGAAGCAGCATAACAGTAACGGGTACGGGAGCTTCCGTGAAGGATCAGACCGTGACCATCAGCCGGGATGGCAGTTATGTAATTACAGGCAGCTTGGATAATGGGCAGATTATTGTAGATGCGGGAGATTTGGATAAGATTCAGCTGATTCTGAACGGAGCTGCCATCCATAGTGCTTCCAGTGCACCGATTTATATTAAAAATGCAGATAAGGTCTTCATTACCCTGCAGGATGGAACAGATAACAGCTTAAGCGACGGCACGGAATATGTGCAGGCCGATGATAACAATGTGGATGGCGTAATCTTCAGCAAGGCGGATCTGACCCTGAACGGCTCCGGCTCTCTGACAATTAAGGCAAATTACAAGCAGGGTATTGTCTCTAAGGATGATCTGGTATTTACCGGAGGAAGCTATGATATCACGGCGGTGAAGGACGCCATCAATGGAAAGGACTGCATCAAGATTAAGGACGGAAGCTTCACCTTAAGTGCGGATACAGGAAATGGACTCCAATCCAAGAACAGCGATGATCCCACCAGGGGATATGTGTATATCTGCGGCGGAACCATAGATATAATAAAAAGTCAGGAAGGAATTGAAGGAACCGTAATTATTATAGAGGATGGAGCAATTGTAATCAACGCGGCAGATGACGGTTTGAATGCTGCCAGTGCAAGTGCAGATACCACGGAGGGTGATACCGCAACCTCCCTGTCTGCCGATACTCGGGAGAACCTTCCGGCTAATACTGCCGGAAGTACTTCTGATAAAGTCTCCGGCAGTTCTTCCGGGGACCTCCTTGAAAATCTCCCCAGAACCAATTCCGGTAATACTTCCGACAGCACCCTTGAAAATCCTCCTGAAAATATGCCGGGAACTCCTCCCGATGGTGCAAAAATTCCCTGGAATGGCGCTATGCCCTCCGGCGAAGCTCCTGCCCCGGCAGAAGGGGATATGAGTCAATGGCCCAGCGGCATGGGACAAGGCGGCGATTCTGCATCCTCTGACTGGACTCCTCCTGAGAATATAGGTCGGGGAGAATTCGGGGGAGAGAATCCTTTTGAAGCCGATAGCAATTGTTATATCTCCATCTCCGGAGGTACGCTGACCATTAACGCAGAAGGAGATGGAATAGACTCCAATGGTAATTTATATATCTCCGGAGGTACTATCTATGTGAACGGTCCGACTCAGAATATGAACGGAAGCCTTGACTACGGCGGAGCCGGAGAGATTACAGGGGGAACATTGATTGCAGTCGGAAGTGCAGGGATGGTCCAGGGATTTGCAGAAACCTCTGCCCAATGCTCTCTGCTCTATAACCTGTCCTCCGCTAATGCAGCCAACACCCAGATTACGCTGATGGATTCTTCGGGCAAGAATATCCTCCGTTTTATTCCGGAAAAGCAGTACCAATCGGTGGTGCTCAGTTCCCCGGAAATGGTACAGGGAGAGACCTACACCCTGACCTGCGGTACGCAAACAGCCGAAATCACCCTGTCCTCCATCGCTACCAGCAACGGACAGGGGATGGGCTGGGGAATGGGACAGAGAGGAGGACGCCGTTAGCTCTAACGAAAGGACAAATAAGGATAAACTATGAATTCCCCTGGCAGCAGCAATGATTGTCAGGGGAACTTATGCATTCTCCCTGTATGATACCTGTCACATTGCAATCTGGTGTAAACACAGGTTTGTTCTCTTTGTTTCCCTGTGTATTTCTTTTTTTAAAGGAAACTTGTTTCCTTTGAAAAGTTTAAAATATATGCAATAAGTATAATTTTTATAATATAATTTAAGTATATTTGGATGATTGAAATAATTTATTTTAGATATTATAATATATTTAAGAAACCGATTGCGCAAACAATGAAAGAAAGCTGGATCAAAAATGGACAACAATATATCGAACAAAAACGTAACTATGGATGATATTGCCAAGGAACTTGGAATTGCAAAATCTACCGTTTCAAAGGCTCTGTCCGGTAAAGGAAGAGTGGGGAAGGATACCATCCGGAGAGTGCAGGAATGCATCAGCAAATATAATTATACGCCAAATTCCATTGCACGGAGCCTGGCTAATTCCAGAACCTATAATATTGGAGTAATGCTTCCGAAGGAACCGGATCTGTCACACACTCCGTTTTTCCACAACTGTTTAATCGGAATTACCCAGGAGGTTGCGGCGGAAGGATACGATGTATTGATTATAATGGAAGAGGAAGACGATATTGAGATGCCCAAAAGGCTGGTGGAGAATCACAAGGTAGATGGCGTGATACTGACCAGAAGTATTACCGGGGACGCGGCCATGGATTATTTAAAGGGAACGAACCTGCCCTTTGTTCTGGTCGGTTCCAGTGAGGATGAGAATGTAATCCAGGTTGATGGAAATCATATTGAATCCAGCGAACGGCTGACCTCCCTGTTATTAGCGGATGGAATCAGGCGGATCGGCCTGCTTACCGGATGGAAACGCCATACCGTTAACAAATACCGGTGCGAAGGATATCACAGGGCTTTGGAACGATATAACATTGTAGAAGAACAGGACATGATCTATGAGGACTGCAACAGCGTAGCCGGCGTGGAACGGGCGGTATTCTCTCTTCTGAAGAAAGGGGCGGAGTGCATCGTCTGTACAGACGATGTCATCTGCCAGAGAGTATTATTCAAGCTGAATGCAGAGGGATATTCCATCCCGGAGGATATTAAGGTGGCATCCCTGCATGACAGCCTGCTGCTGGAAACCTTTAACCCTCCCGTTACAGCGGTAGAAATCAATCCCATTAAACTGGGGATGGTTGCAGGCAGAAGAATGTTAGAGGCTATCGAAGGAAAACAGGGGGCGCTAAAAGAGCTGGTAGATTACGAGATCCATTTGCGCAGATCCACAAAATAAAATGATATAAAAGTTCAAAGGGAGGAGGAGTACAGGATGGAATTTATAAAAGGTGCAGATATTTCCTTTCTGGAAGAGATGATGGATTTAGGCGCCGTTTTTTATGATGAAAACGGTACGAAAAGAGAGGTGTTTTCTCTGCTAAAGGAGAACGGGGTCAATTCCATCCGGCTCAGAATCTGGAATCAACCGGAGAATGTTCCGGAATCCGGAGGGTATTGCAGTCTCTCTAAAACCATAGCCATGGCGAAGACAATCAAGGAGCATGGTATGAGTTTTATGTTGGATTTTCACTATTCCGACTGGTGGGCAGATCCTCAGAAGCAGACAAAGCCCAAAGCTTGGCAGGGATTATCCTATCATGAGCTAATCGACGCGGTATACCAATATACGAAGGAAGTACTGCTGGCTCTGGAGCAGGCCGGAGCATCACCGGATTATGTGCAGATAGGGAACGAGATCCGAAGCGGTATGCTGTTCCCGGACGGGGAGGTTCCCAATTTCCCAGGGCTGGTTCCCTTAATCAATGCGGGTATACACGCGGTAAGAGAGGTCGGGGGAAAGTATGACACGAAGGTAGTCATTCACCTGGATCAGGGGGGCAGATTTTTCTATCTTAAGGAGTGGTTTGACCAGGCCATGGACAACGGGCTTCAGGAATTTGACATCATTGCCATATCCTATTATCCCTTCTGGCATGGTACTTTCTCAGAATTTCGCAGTTCCATGGACAGGCTGGCAGACACCTATCATAAACCGGTGATTGTTGCTGAGACGGCATATGCATGGAGACTCAGCCCTTCGGGCTTTATCGGAGAGCAACAGGAACGGATTGCCGGATTTACGGCTAATCCGGAGGGACAGAAGACAGTTCTGGATCTGGTTATGAACATTACAGCCTCTGTCAAAGACGGAATGGGTCTGGGAGTGTATTATTGGGAGCCCGTGGTCTCACCTGCGGTAGGTAAGGGCGGCTGGTGCGAAAGCATGGGGGTATTCGGAGCGGATCAACGTGCCCTGCCTGCGCTGCGTTCTTTCCGTTTTGAGAGAGAGATGTTCATCCGGGATAAGGTCGCAAGGATATGCCGGGATGAAAGATATATTATTGAAGCTGGCACCAAAAGCCGGCTGCCGGAACAGCTTGCCGTATTATTATGGGATGGAACCCTGGAGTATGAAACTGTGGTATGGCAGGAGCCGAATTCCTGGAAACCAGTATCCAATACGGCGGAATATAAAGAAGGACTTCATGCAAAGGGCGGCCTGTCCGGAGATATTCGGCCCGGCTGCTATGAGATAACAGGCCGGTTGTTCAACCGTAATATGGAAGTGAAGGTTCTGGCAGAAGTGAGAGAAGCAGACGATAGCTTTAATTTCCTGCGAAATCCCGGATTTGAAGCAGGGATGGACGGCTGGGAGATGGACGGGGATGAAACCGTGACCTGTGAGGTGAGGCCGGACTTTGTTGAAGAATTTCCGGCACCTCCGATCCATTACGTGCTGGTAGAAAGTCAGAAGAACTTTCAATGTGAGCTGAGGCAGAAGATTTCACAGCTGCCGGCTGGAACTTACCGGCTCAGCTGTGAATACACCGGCACCAATACCACGGGAGTGGATGTGAGATTGTTTGCCAGAACCCCGGCCTTTGTTAAGGATTATGCGGTGTTTCCTACGGACGGCCAATGGGTGGAATATGAGATAAAGGAGATTTTAATGGAAGCGGAGGGGGACCTGGAGGTTGGGGTACGTATCCTTGCTCCTCCCATCTACGGCAAGATCAGAAATCTAAAATTAAACAGAATGCATGGAGAGACTACAAATGGAGAGAGACTTATATAGCTTTACCAGTGAATATCTGACGAAAGGAGGAGAGCCCTGGTTTCCTGTAATGGGAGAGATTCATTACAGCAGATACCCAAAAGAATTCTGGAAGGAATCCATCTATAAGATGAAAAGCGGGGGAGTGGATATTGTTTCTACTTATGTCTTCTGGCTGCATCATGAAGAGATACAGGGAGAGTATGATTTTACCGGACAGAGAGATCTGAGGAGCTTTATAGAAACGGTAAAGGAATGCGGACTGGTAATGTTTCTGAGAATCGGCCCCTGGTGCCACGGAGAAGCACGGAACGGAGGTCTGCCTGACTGGCTGCTGAAGCAGCCTTACGAGGTGAGAACCAATGATGAAAGATATTTCGCAGAGGTTCATAAATATTACAGCAAGATTTTTGAGCAGACAAAGGGCCTGCTATGGAAGGACGGAGGCCCCGTCATAGGGGTTCAGATTGAAAATGAATATGGACATTGCGGAGGACTTCAGGGAGAAGAGGGAGAAGCCCATATGAGAAGACTGAAGCAAATTGCTATGGAAGCCGGCTTCCAGGTTCCGTATTACACAGCCACCGGGTGGGGAGGCGCGGTCACCGGCGGCATGATCCCTGTTATGGGCGGCTACTGTGATGCGCCGTGGGATCCACGGACCACCGAAATAGAACCCAGCGGGAATTATGTATTTACTTATGAGCGCAACGATCATAATATCGGAAACGATTATGGAATTGGAACCGGAATCACCTTTGATATCAACCGGTTTCCCTTCCTGACGGCAGAACTGGGGGGAGGGCTCCAGGTTACCCGGCACAGAAGGCCCATTGCCCACCCGACGGACATCGGTGCCATGTCCCTGGTGAAGCTTGGATGCGGAGTGAATCTGCTAGGCTACTATATGTATCACGGCGGTACCAACCCGGAGGGAAAGCTGACCACCCTCCAGGAATCAAAAGCCACCGGCTATAATAACGACCTGCCGGCGCATTCCTACGACTTTTTTGCACCCATACGGGAATTCGGCCAGATGTCGGATACCTTAAAGGAGATAAAGCTGTGGTCTATGTTCCTGCATGAATGGGGCAGAGAGTTCTGTGAAATGAAGGTGCACTATGAGGATGATGCCATTATAACACAATGGAACCACCAGGATTTGCGGACGGTATTCAGAAATAACGGCGCCTGCGGCTACCTGTTTGTTAATAATTATCAGAGAAGGGTGAAGATGAAGGATCATCACCAGGTTATCCTGACCGCCCGGCTGGATCAGGAGACAGTAGAATTTCCGGCAATGGATGTTATGGACCGGGATTACTTCTTCTTCCCTGTGAATATGAAGCTGGGAGAGGGCGTTCTGCAGTATGCCACCGCAACCCCTCTCACCCGTATCCAGAAGGGTGAGACCTCTGTATATTTCTTCTATGGAGATCATCCTGTAAAATACCGCTGGAAGCAGGAAGACAAGAAGGTTCAGATCGTCACTCTGTCGCGCAGGGATGCGCTCCAGGCCTGGAAGGTACGGCTGGATCAGGAATATGTCATTCTCTCCGAAGATGGAATTATTGAGGATGGGAATGGAGGCTATACCATTCTTCAGCGAAATAACCGGAGTCTGCGAAGCTTCCCGGAGCTTTCCGCTGAGCCGGAGGGATATAAATATGCAGGAGAGCAGGATGGATTGCATCTTTATGAATATACGGCTGCCAAAACAAAGCCGGAGATAGAGGAGATAAAGGATCAAAGGACGGAGTACGGCAGGAGGATTGAGGTTACTCTGATTTATGCCGAAGGATTAGGAGACTGCTTCCTGAGGTTGGACCTGGTCTGCGATACGGCAAAGCTCTTTATTGAAAATCATTGGGCAGGCGATCACTTTTATTCGGGAGAACCCTGGGAGATTGGACTGAAACGCTTTGGTTTTCCCCGTACCCTTGTAATAGAGCTGTACAGCTTGAGAGAGGATGCGGATATTTATCTGGAAGAAAGACCGGATTTTGATCATTCCGAAGCCTGCGAATTAAAGAGACTCCAGGTGTTTGGAGAATGGAACTGCGGGTTAAGGAAAGGTGGAAAGTGAATGAAGAAGAAAGGATTTTTTAGTAAGGTATTCAAATACCGGGCTTTTCTGATTATGCTCCTGCCGGCAGTGGTATATACGCTGATTTTCGCGTACTATCCCATGACGGGAATTGTGATGGCTTTTAAAAAATATAATTACGTAGGCGGCATCTGGGGAAGCCCCTGGAACGGACTGGCGAATTTTAAATTCTTCTTCCGTTCGGGGCAGGCCTGGCTGGTAACCAGGAACACCCTCCTGTATAATCTGATGTTCATTGCGGTGGATCTGGTTCTGCAGATTGCAGTGGCCGTGCTGCTGACCGAGATTCGCAACAGGAGATTCCGAAAGCTCAGCCAGTCAGTTATGTTCTTGCCCTATTTTATTTCCTGGGTTGTTGTGGGAGTGATAGCTTTCAATATCTTCAGCTCAGATTACGGATTTGCCAACGGGCTGATCACCTCCCTGGGAGGAGCGAAGATTTCTTTCTACACTACGCCGAAGGTATGGCCCTTTATTCTGTTGTTCTTCAATATATGGAAGGGCATCGGATACGGTTCCGTAATGTATCTGGCCGCGGTAATGGGAATCGATACTTCCCTCTATGAAGCGGCTGCCATTGATGGGGCTAATGTCTTCCAGAGGATCTTTAAAGTGACCATTCCGCTGATTAAACCGACGGCCATTATTCTGCTGCTTCTTTCCGTAGGGCGGATTTTCAAGGGCAATTTTGATATGTTCTATAATTTGATCGGCAGTAACGGACTTTTATACAACTATACGGATGTTATTGATACCCTGACATTCCGGGCCCTGATCAGCAATCATGATTTCGGCATGTCTGCCGCCATGGGCCTGTACCAGTCAATCCTATGCTTTATCACAATTTTGGCGGTGAATAAGCTGGTCAGCATTTATGACAGAGATTATGCACTGTTCTAAAGGGGGAAGAAAAAATGATAAACAAATCTTATTCGGGTAAGGTAAAAGCCGGAAAAGACAGAATCTTCTTAAATATTATAGCTTATCTATTCTGTCTGATTGTGGCATTGGCCTGCTTTGTCCCCTTTTTGATGGTCTTCACCGGCTCCCTGTCATCAGAGGAGGCGATACGCCAGAACGGATTCAGTTTGTTGATTCAGGATTTCAGCCTGGAAGCGTACAAAACGGTCTTCAAGGAACCTCTGGTCGTATTCCGGGCCTATGGGGTGACCATTGGACTGACGCTGGTGGGAACCGTGGCCGGACTGCTGTTTCAGACGATGACGGCTTATGTCCTTTCCAGAAAGGACTTTGGATGGAGAAATTATTTTTCTTTCTTCTTCTATTTTACAACTCTGTTCAGCGGCGGTCTGGTTCCTTATTTCGTATTGATTACGACTACTTTAAATCTGAAAAACAATTATCTGGCTCTGCTGCTGCCGCTGTTGTTCAGCGTATATAACCTTCTGATTATGAAGAGCTATATCATGGCGCTGCCGGAAGCTTTGATTGATGCGGCCAAGATTGACGGATGCAGTGAATACCGGATACTGTTTCAGATCGTGCTGCCGCTGATTAAGCCGGCCCTGGCTACCGTTGGATTATTCATTGCCCTGGCCTACTGGAATGACTGGTACAATGCCATGCTGTATGTGACTAAGGAAGAGATGTATCCGCTGCAGTACTTCCTGTATAAGCAGGTCAATAATATTGAAGCTTATAAAAAGCTCATCGAAAGCAATAAGGTCAGCAGCAGTGTCGTAGGCTCTCTGAGCCTTCCGACCCAGACCCTTAAAATGGCGCTTACGGTAGTAGTGACCGGCCCCATTGTATTGGCTTATCCCTTTGTTCAGAAATATTTTGTACAGGGTATTACCATCGGAGCTGTCAAAGGATGAGATAGGTTGTAAATCCGTCAGGATTAACAATAAAGAAACCCAAAAATAAAGGAGGATATTCATGAAAAAAGTTAGCAGATTGATTGCACTTGGACTGAGCTTCATTATGCTGCTTACTTTACTGGCAGGCTGTGGTTCTTCACAGGGCAGTAAGGAAGGCGACAAAGCAAAGGAGAATCCCGGCAAAGAGGCAACACAAAGCCCTTCTGCAGGCGATGGAGCAGCGGGCGGGGCTGATACTTCCCAGCCGGTTGAACTGACCATGTATCTCATTGGTGACAGGACACCGGATTTTGACGAGGTTTACGGTAAGATTAACGACATATTGAAGGAAAAATGCAATGCTACCCTAAACGTAGAGTTCCTTTCCTGGAGTGAGCATGAAACGAAATATTCCCTGCTTTTCTCAGCTAAGGAAGAGTTTGATCTGATCTTTACCGCTTCCAGCTGGTGTCATTATGAAACAACCGTTTCCATGGGCGGCTTCGCTGAGATGACACCGGAATTCATTCAGACCTATGCACCGGATATCTGGTCTGTTGTTCCTGAATTAGCTTGGGAGCAAGCAAAAATCGACGGTAAGATTTATATGGTTCCCAACTATCAGAACGAATTCGGCCAGGATGTTATGGCAGTACGCGGCGACCTGATGCAGAAATACGGCTTTAAGGATATCACCTCCTGGGATGAGATGATGGCGTTCTATAAGGCATGTGCCGCCGACGGCATCTATGCAAGCCAGGGCGGCCCCTGGTACCAGTACTTCCAGTCGAAAGGGCTGACCACGGTAGGCGGCGCACCGGATACCTTCTTCCTGTTCAATACCCAGAATCCTTCGGATACTTCTGTTACCTATGTGGCTGAGTGGAACGCCTTCCGGGATTATTGCATCCAGATGAAGGAGTTATATGAGGCCGGATGCTGGTCCTCTGATGCCTTAAGCTCCACGGCGGAGAGGCAGGAGAGTTTCCTGAACGGAACGGCAGCAGGCATGATCTGGAACCTTGGAACCTGCAACACCTATGCGAAGCAGGCCAACAACGAGCATCCGGACTGGAACTGTACCATTATCGATCCGGTTTCCAGCCAGCCTAAGAAAGTAAATCCTTACATCAATAATGGTGTAGCGATTAATATCAACAGCAAAAACAAAGAAAGAGCCATGATGGTTCTCAATGAGTTCTACACAAATCCCGCTGTATACGATCTTGCTTATATGGGTATCGAGGGCAAGCATTGGGAAGCAGTTGGTGAAGACCAGTATAAGGTATTGGATTCCTCCGGATATGGAATATCCAGTAACTGTAACTGGGGTTGGAATAACATGACGATCCAGAGAACCGAGTATATTGAGAACAGGACAGCTCTGGATGACAGATACGAGGCGCTTCTGGATGCCTGGAATGCCAATGTAAAGGGCGGACACGTGCTGGATGGATTTAACTTTGACCAAACTAATGTAACCACGCAGGTAGCTGCCGTGAGCGCTCTGGTTGCACAGTATTATACCCCTCTGCTCAACGGTATGGCAGGAGATGTGGATGCCGCGATTGCTAATTTGTCCTCCTTGATGGATAAGGCAGGCATTCAGGATATTAAGGCAGAATTAGAGCGTCAGATTGCCGAGTATGTTGCCGGCAATAAATAAATATCGTTAATACGGATAGGAAGAGATAATGTACCTGAAGCTATTTCGGGTACATTATTTTTATACAGACTAAAATAATTCTGGTACATATGATCCTGATCATGTATAATAATGACAGCAGATGAGATTCAAGCATGCCCGTCTTTGCATCTCATCTGTTCCGAAGGAACTAAAGTAAGGAGGGATATCATATGCTGAAATTTATGCGATATATAAAAATGTCTAATCAGGCACCCTATACGCTCTATGCAGCACAGGACATGTTTGTCTGGCGATTCAATGCATAGAGCGATCAGTAGAATCGCAATAGAAATATGAAATGTGTTGCACTCTGGACTTAATTTGACTAAGACATCCGGCTAAGATCCGATGTCATTGTTTAGAAGGAGTGATATACATGTCATATGTAAATGGAAAAGAAGTATTACCGAATCATATATTAGCGGAGATTCAAAAATATTATGGCGGAGGCTTGATCTATATCCCATTGCCGGAAAATAAAAGGTGTCAATGGGGAAGCAGGACAGCCACCAAAAGAGAATTACATAAAAGGAATCAGGAAATACGTCATAAGAAAGAGCAGGGATTATCCGTACAGGAGCTTATGGAGGAATATCATCTTTCCTATGATACGATAAAAAGAATCATTTATAAACATTAAAATGAAGAGCTGTTACTAATGGTAGCAGCTTTTTATATACCTTGGCAGCAGGGGATGTCTTGTCTGCGGGCATATTCACATGATCAAAGAGGAGGAATATTCGTGTATTCTGTGCAAGGCATCCTATAATCATGGGCGATTGCAGTTATGTTATATTTGTGTAGTATTCATTTTAATAAATTTACAACATAGAAGTCCTGCCTGATTTATGTTATTTTATAATTGTCATTTATGTCGTTATCAAAAAGGAGGGGGATTTAAAATGAGTAGAACATACACGGAGATTAATTCAAAAACCTGGGATCAATGGGCGGAAAACGGATGTGAATGGTCACGGCCCATTTCACCGGAGGAGTATCAAAAAGCAAAAATAGGAGAGTGGGGCGTGTATCTTACGCCATGTGTAACCGTACCTCACCAGTGGTTCGGGGATTTAAAGGGGAAGCGGCTGCTGGGACTGGCAAGCGGCGGAGGTCAGCAGATGCCTGTCTTTTCCGCATTGGGAGCGAATTGCACCATTTTTGACTATTCTGACCGCCAGCTGGCATCCGAGAAAATGGTGTCCCAGCGGGAAGGCTACCCTATTGAAATAATCAAGGGAGATATGACGAAGGTCCTGCCCTTTGAGAATGAGACCTTTGATATCATCTTTCATCCGGTATCAAATTGTTATGTGGAAGATATCCTTCCTGTATGGAGGGAATGCCACAGGGTATTAAAAAAGGGAGGTATTTTATTAGCCGGATTTTCAAACGGAATCGATTTTTTGTTTGAAGACAGTTCTCCTTTAACCGTGGTAAATAAATTGCCGTTCAATCCTTTGAAGATGAGGAAAGAGGACTACGACAGAATGGTGAATAATTTTGAAGGCATACAATTCAGCCACAGCATGGAAGAGCAGCTTGGCGGACAGCTTAAGGCCGGCTTCACCCTGACGGATCTCTATGAGGACAGGGATAGGGAAGGAGGCGCTGCCATCAGGGAATATGCGCCCCAGTATATGGCTACCAGAGCGGTAAAGCTTAACTAAGGATTAAGCTAAAAGCTTAAATATAAAACTAATTTTATCGGGAAGAGGACAGGGATATTATGATTACAGAGAAGGAAATAACAGAAGCATTAAAAAATGAATTAGAAAATCTACCCTATGTCTATGCCTTTTGGCTGGAGGGTTCCTTTGCCATGGGGTATGCGGATGAATATTCCGATATTGATTATTGGATAGATGTTGATGATAATTGTGCGGAAGAGGCGCTGGAGCATGTAGAGGCGGCGCTTACCCGGTTGGGGGAATTGGACCAGCGTCACGAAACTGGAAACGACCATCCGAAGCTGGGGCAGATCGTATATCACATACAAGGCTCCAATCCTTACCTAGTTCTGGACTTTAACTGGCAGCTGCATTCCAGGGACAGAAAGGAATACCACTATATCATAAATGATATCGTAGAAGGAGCACTGGTTATCTTCGATAAAGATAATGTTGTAGGTTTTGTGGAAGCAGATGTGCAGGAGATTGCCGCAAATAAACTGAAATGCCGTCAGGAATGTGATTATCGGTACAGCCAGCACCTGCGTGTAAGCAAATATATCAAAAGAGGCACCTTCCCCGAAAGCTATGCCTATTATAACAGGTATGTAATCGAACCGCTGGTTATGCTTCTGAGGCTGAAATATACTCCTTTGTACCCTTATCACTATTTGCTGCATATCTCAAATCACATGCCGAAAGAGGTGGTTAACAGGTTGGAGAAGCTGATTCAGATATCTGATCTTGAAGAAATGGAACTGGCAATGAGAGATTCTGAAAAATGGTTTCACGAATTGCAGAAGGAAATTTTTAATTAAATGATCGGAAAGACAATTATAGAAGTAAGAAGAGTTAAATGGCTTTCAGAGATTGGAATGTTCCTGCTGCGAGGAAGGTTTCGATGCCTGGAAGCCCTTATTTAAGTGGGAAAAACATATCCATGTTAAAAAATGAGTAGCGTTGTGTTGACAGAATAGATGTCATAAAGGCTAACGTTAGGTTGAAAAATCAAATGTAAATAATATATTGACAGCATCACTACTACGTGTTACTATATATCAGTAGTTAGTAATACAGAATACAAGTAATACTAGATAGCAGAGAGGTGATTAAGTTGGAAAATATCACAGAAATGTTAAAGGGTGTACTGGAGGGCTGTGTCCTTGAAATCATCAGCCACGAGGAAATCTATGGTTACGAAATCACAAAAAGGCTGAATTCCCTCGGATTTTCTGATGTTGTGGATGGGACGGTTTATACTATTTTGGTGCGGCTTGAGAAGAATAAACTTGTGAACATCGAAAAAAAACCATCCGATATGGGACCGCCACGAAAGTTTTTTACACTAAATGATACAGGGCGTGAGGAATTGCATAGGTTCTGGCAAAGATGGGAATTCGTATCATCAAGAATTAATAAGTTAAAGGAGAAAAATAATGAATTTTTGGGAAAGAGTTACAGGAAGTGATATGACGAAAGAGTTAAAAGTGTTTGAAGCGCGAGCCAAAAAGCTGCCGGATGATTATCAAGCAACATGGGAAAAAATTAAGACCAATCTTTGGCCGCACTCAGATTTCACCGGTCGCAACTTAATGCCAATTCTTGACGGTGTGCTTGGCCTGCTCGAAGAAACTGCGGCGGACGGACAGAGTGTGCAAGAGGTTTTGGGTGATGATATTAATGGCTTCTGTTCAGCTCTGGTCGGTGAAGAAGGAGCAAAATCTTATCGTGACAAGTGGCGTGAGCAACTTAACAATAATATTGCTAGAAAATTAGGCAAATAGGAGGATAGAATGAGAATACAAGATATCATCGAAGGTAAAAGAGAATGGAGAATACATGTGGCGCGTGTTAAAGCACTCCCACAAGATTATCAAATTGTTTATGAAGAGATTCAAAAATATCTCTTTAAGGTCGGTCCGGTTGAGCTGACAGAAGGAACAGGTTTGCTCTCGGGAATTGTCGATCTTTTTGAAGAAGGTGCGGCTATGGGGAAAGGAGTCCTTGATGTGACGGGCAGTGATGTAGCAGCTTTCTGTGATGACCTTATTAAGGATTTAAAAACTTACACTGACATTTATCAAGAAGCGGCTAACCGTGAGGTTGATAAGGCAATGAAAAAGGTCACCAATAAAACAAAGTAAGGGAGCAACATGGGTGTAATGACTTATTATTCTGGGTGGTAAGAGGTGGTAATGTGTGTACTGATGAGTGGATATTATGTCCGGTCTGCGGCAATAAAACGAGGGTTAAGATACGTGATGATACGGTGCTTGAAAACTTCCCACTGTTTTGCCCCAAGTGCAGACAGGAAACGATAATCAATGTTAAAAGACGGAATATATCAGTAATCAAAGAGCCAGACGCAAAGACGCAGAGCCGATAATATGTGAGTAAAATCACTGTTGCCGGCTCTTTCTTTATGAACGCTGTTCAAGTCATATTGTTGAATTTGAAGCAGGTTTGAGCAAGTTTATCAACATAGTAAAGGAAGGAAAGAAGATGAATAAAAACATCATACAAATTAAAGGAGTAAAGAAAGCTTACAAAGATGTAGAAGTACTGAAAGGAGTAAATCTGGAGGTCGAGCAGGGAGATATCTTTGCATTATTAGGTTCAAACGGAGCAGGAAAAACAACATTGATTAGAATCATGGCTACCTTACTTAAAGCTGATGTTGGAAGTGTTGTGATCAATGGTTTTGATATTGAACAAAATCCAGAGAATATTAGAGGTTCTATCAGTCTTACAGGCCAATTTGCCGCTATTGATGAAATTTTGACTGGATATGAAAATCTCCAAATGATAGCAAAACTTAGGCATCTTAAAAAACCAAAAACGGTAGCAGATGAATTAATTAGGCGTTTTGGATTGGCTGAGGCTGCAGATCGTAGAGCGGGTACTTACTCTGGAGGTATGAAAAGAAGAATTGATATAGCAATGAGTCTTGTGGGAAATCCGAAGATTATTTTCCTGGATGAGCCAACAACAGGTCTTGATCCAGAAGCACGTTTAGAAGTATGGAAGAGCGTAAAAGAGCTATCAGCTTCAGGAACTACTGTATTCCTAACAACTCAATATTTAGAAGAGGCGGAGCAGCTTGCTGATAAAATTGCTATTCTTCATGAAGGTAAAATTATTGCTCTAGATACACTAGAGGGGTTAAAAAAATTATTTCCACCTGCAAAACTTGAATATATTGAAAAACAACCTACATTAGAAGAAATATTTCTAACAATCATTGGTAAAGGAGAGGAGAAATAAATGGAATCTGCAAATAGATATTTTTTAAAAGATATGAGTGTTATGTTCGGACGTTCTATGCGGCATATTTTAAGAAGTTTGGATACAATTATTACAGTTTGTATCATGCCAATCGCAATGATGCTGTTATTCGTTTATGTATTTGGCGGCGCAATTCAAACAGGTGCAGAAAATTATGTTAACTACCTATTGCCAGGTATCATGTTAATGGCTATTGGTAGTGGAATTGCATATGTAGCGTACCGTTTGTTTATAGATAAACAGCGTGGTATCTTTGAACGTTTTCATTCTATGCCTATTGCCCGTTCTACCGTATTGTGGGGACATGTATTAACATCAATCATTTCTAATGGAATTTCAGTTGTAGTGATTATATTTGTTGCATTATTAATGGGATTTCGTTCTTCAGCGGGAATTATAGAATGGTTGATGGTATTTGGAATTCTTGGGATTTTTACACTTGCTTTGACTTGGATTGCTGTAATTGCGGGACTTGCTGCGAAAACACCAGACGGTGCAGGCGCATTCTCATATCCAATCATCTTTTTACCGTTTATTAGTTCAGCCTTTGTACCAACAGAAACTATGCCTTCCGCTGTACGTGTTTTTGCAGATAATCAGCCTGTAACACCTATCGTAGAAGCTATTCGCAATATATTAGCAAACCAATCGGTAGGAAATGATATCTGGGTTGCCCTTGCTTGGTGTATAGCAATCATCGTTATTGCTTATTTCTTTGCAATGAGAATTTATAAAAAGTTATAACCTGGCCTTATATGAATAAAAAGACACGGACATGGTGCATTATCGTTAGCACCGTGTCCGTGTTCATCGTTAAGAGAATACCGTGTTTATAGTTAAATTGTATCAAAATCGTTACCTTAATGAAGATGGCAATATTGCGGATAAAGTTCATATACTTATTAAAATGAATGAGATATATTTTCCACATATAATGTGAACAAAGTTCATAAATCCGATAAAATTATTTAGATTTTCAGTGCACCTCTTTCAAATTCGGATCATTATTCTCTTAATCTGACCGCGTTGGCAGCACTGCGCCGGCGGTTGTCCTCAAGGGCGGCGTAATGCTTCTTCGTCGTATTCACATCCTTATGGCCGAGAACATCGGCTACCAGATAGATATCACCGGTTTCCCGGTACAGGCTGGTGCCATAGGTGCTGCGGAGCTTATGAGGAGTAATTTTCTTTAGTTTCGTAACGGTGGAAGCGTACTTCTTCACCAGGTTCTCCACGGAACGTACATTGATCCGTTTATGCTGGAGGGAGAGGAACAGTGCATTGGAATGTCCCTCACAGGGAACAATCTGCTTGCGTTCCTTGATATAATCCAGCAAGGCGCTGCGAACCTCTTCACCGAAATAGACAACTACCTCATAACCGCCCTTTCTCCGGATTTTGATTCCATTATTATCAAAATCAACATCATCTAAATCCAACCCCACACACTCGGAGACACGAATACCGGTTCCCAGGAGCAGGGTCATG
The DNA here is from genome assembly GCA_023395555.1 of Bacillota bacterium. GTDB lineage: Bacteria > Bacillota > Clostridia > Lachnospirales > Lachnospiraceae > Mobilitalea > Mobilitalea torta. Next base: position 6,856 of record JAEWYQ010000021.1, on the reverse strand, counting down.
AGCGCCAGATCCCGGAGCTTCGTCTTATCGTGATATTTCCGCTGTGTCTTAGTCATGTTTTCGGCGGTTTCTACCTCATCCAACAGCTTTGCCACCTCGTCGATCTCCAGACGGACAATTTCCTTATCATGCAGCTTCGGCACACGGATCAGTGACGCCGGGTTGGTGGAGATCATTTCCTTCTGGAAATAATACTTATAGAAACTGCGAAGGGAGACCAGCTTTCGCTTCTTTCCCTTCTCCGCATTCAGATGCTCTTTCTCATCCGATGATTTATAATAGGTAAGATAATCCAGGTATTCCTCCAGATCAATGGGCTTGACCTGATCCAGCAGCTCAAGCCGGAATTCGGTAATTGGTGTATTCTTCAAGGAGGGATTGGAATTCTTCAGCCATTCAAAAAAGACTCCCAGGTCATAAGCATAGGCAATTCTGGTACGGGAGGAGGTGGTGGGTTCAATCCCGCGGAAGAAATACTTGCAAAAGCGAGGCAGCTTTTCCTCAAGAACGCGCAGCCGCAGGGTATTATCGATATTTACCTGGTCGTGATAATTCCTCTCTGTCATAATCGTAATCACACCTTTCTTTAATCTATGTAAATTATGGAGTCACTGCAGGATTTATAATACAGCCTTGTTCCAGCCCTGGATTCCGCTGTTCTGTACGGCGTGGAATAAACGCTCCCTAAGCCCCGGACTCTCTGCACCCAGAGTCTTGATCAGCTGCTTGATATATTCCCGTTTGGTATAACCGTCCACAGGACAGGGGTTCTTCACCACGGGCAGCTGATATGCATTGCGAAAGCCCTTGATATCCGCTTCCTCCACATAGATAAGAGGGCGAATCAATGTAATATCCGAGCGGTCCAGATAAGTGACAGGAGAGAAGCAGTGGATTCTGCCCTCATAAATCAGGGACATCAATAAGGTTTCAATCACATCATCATAGTGATGGGCATAAGCCTCTTTGTTACAGCCTAATTCCTTTGCTTTGGTGTTGAAAGCCCCTTTGCGCATCTTAGCGCATAGGGAACAGGGATTGCTTTCCTTGCGATGTTCAAATACAATCTCAGCGATTTCCGATTCTACAATTGTATAATTTATCTCCAGCTTCTCACAGAGACTGGCGACAGCAGTAAAATCCAATTCTTTAAAACCCATATTTACTGTTATGGCCTCTAGTTCAAATTTCCTGGGGTAAAAACGGCGCAGGCCGGAGAGGGCATACAGCATGGTAAGGCTGTCCTTTCCTCCGGAGACACCGATGGCAATCCGGTCTCCATCCTCTATCATCCGGTAATCATCCACCGCTTTTCTTGTATAGCTTAGTAGCTGTTGAAGCTTCATAAATATTCTTACCTTCTTCTTCCTCAATATAATTTGTTATCCCCTTTGTTCTGCGGATATTATTTTGCTGCTCCGCCCGGAAACCGCAAGTATGCTTGTATCTGGCATTTTTCATTATGTTTCATTGTACCATATTATAATTAGAAAGAAAACTCCTCTTTTGTATTCTATTGAAATAGTAAACAAAAACAGATATATGTAACAATTAGTTTCTTTTTGAAGAACATTAGTCTAATGTTGTAGAACCACATATCAAGCCTGTACATCCTTGTTTGTTTTATTATCTAGCGCTGTAGAATGCTGTAAAACCGTGTTTTTATTATATCGTCTCACCAGAATATACTGCCTGTTTATGTATATATAGAGATAAATAGCAATTTTTATGAAAAAAAATAGAATACTGACACAGTTTTAACAACTTTTAATATTATCGTAATATCTGTAATCTATACAGCGTTGACTTAAGTGTTTTAGAAGCATGAAAACACAATAACGTTGAAACCGACAAGATAAGCCGGAATACAGGATGAGAGGGGACACATGCCTGATCGCCGGCCAGACTGTGACAGAGGAGGTAATAAAAAGAGCAAATGAAGAAGGAATTACAAACGATAATTACAAGGACAAAAGATAACGGAAGCCGTGGTCGCCTCTTATGCTTAAAGCTTGGATTTATGCTGATAACCGTGCTGGTTGCACTGGGAGCAGTACACAGCCGGGTATCGGCGGCCGGCGGATTGAAAATATACAACTATTCTACAAAAAAAGAAACCATCTACACCGATAAGCAGATCGCAGTTACCTTGAACGGACAAGCCATCGGAAATAAGAAGGCACCGGGAATTCTGGTGAAGGGTGTTGCGCTGGTGCCCTATGACGACATCTTCAAGCGGTCCAATATTGCCGCCGAGTGCGTATACGACAAGAATAAAGGTACTATAACGATCTCAAAGTACGGTAAGACCATCCTCATGACCATTGGCAGTACGAAAGCCAAGGTGAACGGCGCGGCCGCCACCCTGCCCGTTGCTCCGGTAAAGGTGAAGTATTCCGATGCTGCTTTGACTAAAGTGCTGGTTCCCTCCAGATTTGTATCCGAGACTCTGGGATTGAATTACACCTGGAACAGCAGCATCAGTACAGTCGCTATGGTTAAGAATACCCTGTCCCTGTCTTATGACAGCGGCAAGATGTTTGAATATACCGGAAGCCTGGGAATGGTTACGGTGGACGGCAAGAAGATTAATCTTGGAAACATGCCCAGCATCATCACCAATAACACGGCAATGCTTCGGGCCAAGTCCATATTTACCAACGCGGCTATCGGTGCAGCCTACTCTTACAACAGTTCGGACAAGACCGTCACACTGACCAAAGGGGATGTTGTTCTGGTAATGACCATAGGGAGCAAGACAGCGTATCTGAACGGTACCGCAGTCCGGATGGATACGGCGCCGATGATTGTTAAAAATCATGATGTCAATACCTCCTATGTCATGGTTCCGGGGAGATTTACCGCTACCAGCCTCGGTTATCACTATGAATGGAACAGTTCAACCGGAACCTCAATCATCACAACACCAAAGGCTGGAGATCCTTCCGGTACGGACGATTCTGATGCTCCCGAATTAGGGGATGAAAGTGTTATCATTGAGACAGGAACCATTTTAAATCAATGGATTGGAGACGGTCTCCTATATGGAAAAAGCAGCAATGTCCATGAGTTAAATTCTGAGAATACAGGTATGAATTACGGTACGATTTATTCCGCAGCCAGAGATTACAATAATATCAAGCTGAATTCGGAGACCTTCCAATTTCTTTCCTCCGGAAGCTTCGGCAGAATCACCTCCGCCAGCGACGGTAACCGGCTTGTGCTTCAGGCAGAGCAGATGACCTGTTCTGAGATGACCTACCCCATGCTTGGAACCTACAGCAAATTGGTTCAAACCATCGGAATTCACCCCGATGAAACGGGCCTGTCCTCTGTCATTGAGCTGGATCTGGTTTCCCCGGATTACAGCTATGAGCTGAGCCTGTCGGAGGATAAGCAGCAGCTGTATGTCACTATATCTTATAATGCACTTGTCTCCGCTGTTGCAGGAACCAATGATGCAGGGGATTATCTTACCCTGACCGGAATGGATTCCCTCAAGGTATCGGCAAGACAGGAATTCGGTCTGATCTATGTGGATCTTCCCTGCACAGCCAACACATTGGGCGAGATCAACACCGGCATTACCGGTTCCAAATACATTAATACCATCAGCACGGTTGCAGCCGGTGATATGACACAGCTGATTCTTGGAGTAAATGAAGGCTTTGAACTGTATCTGTCGGAGACGGAAAACCGTTATTCCCTGCTTCTTCACGTTCCCGGAGCAGAAGAGGAGCCGACGGCTTCGGAGCCGGAGCTGCCTGACTGGGATACGGACGAGTATAATATCAGGATCCCTAAGCCGGAGGGCTTGACCAGGGGGATGATAACCGACCAGGATAATTATTATAGTAACAACTTTGTTCTTCGTTTAGGCGGGGACTATATGGCCGATCTCAGCAGCCTCGACATCATCAACGGGACGGATACGGTTAAGGATATCCTGGTGTCACTGAACAGCATGTATGAGACGGAGATCATTTTCAAGACCACGAAGCTTCAGGGATATACCTACACGGTGGACGAGGATTATATCTATGTCAAGGTGGGCAATCCCAGGGATATCTATCCCAATATCGTTATTTTAGATCCCGGGCACGGCGGCCATGACAGCGGAGCAGTGCATTTTAGTACCAGGGAAAAGGATCTCAACTATAAGATGCTTTATACCATAGGAGAAAAATATTTCAATCAGGATCCTTCCAGGCTCAAGGTATATTATACAAGAACCACTGATGTGTTTGTGGAGCTGAAGGACCGCGCAGCCTTTGCCGGCAAATATGGTGCTGATATTTTCGTCAGCCTGCATATGAATGCTTTTACCACGGCAACTCCCTACGGAACCGAGGTATATTATTCCGCATCCAATAATACCCCCAACAGTGCGGGGCTCACCAGCAAACGTATGGCGGAATTATTCTGCGGCAACCTGGTTCGCAATCTGAACATGACTGACCGGGGCGCACAGGCAAAACGCTACACTGTTGTACATAATAATACCGTTCCCGCAGTGCTGATTGAACTTGGCTTTTTATCCAATAAGAAGGATCATGCCAAATTAACGGATCCTGTTTTCCAGGAAAATGCCATACAAACCATTTATAACACCATTCTTCAGATATTTGAGCAATACCCTACGGGAAGATAGACAGAATCACAGTACTCCGCTAAATAATTTCGATTTAGCGGAGTACTGTTTTATAAAGTCTGAAAGTCTTTATAAGTTTACATAATATTATTATATTTAAATTGTTCTCTTATTCAGTAACCGTTATGTGAAAGAATACGTCCCTGTCATCCACATAACCGAATATGATTGCATTTCCCGGAGCCACGGCAGTCACCTTGCCGTCTGCGGATATGGTGGCAACCGAGGTATTGTTGGAGGACCAGATTACCGTGTTGTCTGTTCCATGTACCTGGAGATCCTTGGTCTTTCCGGCACGAAGTGTGAAATTCTTCGCACTTGCCTGGATTACCTTAACCGTGCTGGTTACCTTCCTGCCATTTACCTCTGCGGTGATTACAGCGCTGCCAACTCCCTGGGCATAAACCACACCCTCCGAGGTTACTGTGGCAATGTTTTTATCACTGGTAGACCATTTAATCTTGGACGATGCATTCTCAACCTTCAGTGTCTTGACAAAGCCGGTCTCAGCGCCCAGCTCCAGCAGGATAGAAGAATGATTCATGCCGATAACAGATACCGTGCTGGTCAATTCCTTACCGTCAACGGAAGCGGTAATGGTTGCTTTTCCCACTTTCTTTCCAGTCAGCTTTCCCTTGGCTGAAACCGTTACAACGGAAGGATCGCTGGAGGTATAAACCGCATTGCCCCTGGCTCCGAAGATGGTTAAGGAAGAGCTCTGATCCTTCGTCACGGTAGCATTCTTCGCCATGTAGACGATATTTACCTTACACTTTAATTTCTTACCTCCGACCGAAGCGGTTATGGTTGCATAACCCGGCGCATTGGCAAAGACCTTGCCGCTGCTGGATACGCTTGCCACCTTTCTGTCGCTGCTGGACCAGGTAACCTTGCCTGAAGTTCCGCGTACCCGGAGCGTTTTGTAATGATCCAGCTCCAATGTCAGGCTCGTATTGCTTAAGTATATTTTTCCAGCCGCTTTGGCTGTCACAGTATCTTTTGTAATGGGGATGAGTGAAAGACTAAGTATGCTAAAAATCAGCAGAAAAGCAATAGTCTTATGTGTCTTTTTCAATTGCAATGCCTCCTTATGTGTTTTGTAAAACAGGTATGTACGAGTGACGAAATAATCTCTGTCCATCGACATCCCTATTATAAAGGAATTATTGGGAGAGGTCATTATAGAATTATTGGTATTTAAATGTTATTATATTACTATATTTGGATTAACAGGCAGAAGAGGCAGAATGGCCCGGTTGATTGTCACAGGAGGGAAGGATATGAATAATATAATGAATTACCTGGATTGGCGCGGTGATTTAAGCTTTGCCCAGGATTCTCTGAACGAGGTGGATAATCTGATTTTGTCCACCTTATCCTACATTGAATTTGATGGAATAGTTCCCTTTGAGAGGCAGGAGGGGAGTGCCGTACTGTCGGAGATTGCACAGGCGGCCTATGATGCCATTGATTTTGAGGATCCGCGCACCAGGAATCCGTTTTTTGAACATATTCCCGATCTGCTGCTGAAGGCTGCCGCCACCAGGCGCTTTGGAGGACTTCGGTTATCCTGCTATATTAACCGTCTGAATTATGATACATCGGAACAATTTTCGGCAATTGTCTTCACTTTGCATGAGGGCCTTCATTATATTGCATTCCGGGGAACCGATGACAATCTTATCGGGTGGAAGGAAGACTTTCAGATGAGCTTCCTGGATGAGACCCAGTCACAGAGGGATGCGGTAGAGTATGTAAGATATCTTCTGGGGGATCTGGAAGGGGAGGTTTATCTTGGAGGACATTCTAAGGGCGGGAATCTGGCGGTATATGTGGCCGCTTCCATCGAGAAGCTGCAGCATCGGATTCTGGCGGTTTATAGTAATGACGGGCCCGGTTTTCAGGAGAAGTTTCTGGCAAGCCAGGGATATCGCAATATTCTTCCCAAAATTCATAGCTTTCTTCCCAAGTCTTCCGTTGTGGGAATGCTGATGGAACACCTGGAGGAGTATGTGGTGGTAAACAGCAACGAAAGGGGAATTATGCAGCACAATGCATTTTCCTGGGAGGTACTTGGCCGGCAGTTTGTCTATCAATCCGGCGTGAAGAAGTCCAGCATCTTCCTCAATCAGGCGATTCGCCAATGGCTGAACAATGTTACCTTGGAAGAGCGGGCGGATTTTGTGGAAAGGCTGTTTGAAATCA
>JAEWYQ010000004.1 GCA_023395555.1 Bacillota bacterium | reverse complement strand
GAGCCATATAGCGTGTCAAAAATTCGGTTGAATATGATTGGCGGTAATGCATGGAGAATAGCGGGACAATGGATCGAGTGGGAATTTGAAGTGCCTGAGCGGGGGGGTTATAATATTACATTAAAGGGCAGGCAAAATTATGTTCGCGGTTCCATGTCCAACAGAGCTGTCTATATTGACGGAGAGATTCCGTTCAGTGAATTGGAGCAGGTTGGCTTTCAATACAGCAATGAATGGGATACCTTAACTCTTTCCGGCAGTGAAAAGGAAGCCTACCAATTTTATTTGGATAAAGGAGTGCATACAATCCGCCTGGAAGTTACGCTGGGTGACCTGGGTAATATTTTGAATAGTATGCAGGATTCTGTATATAGATTAAACGAAATGTACAGGAAGATACTGGTGTTAACTGGAACCACACCGGATAAATACCGTGATTACAAAATAGCTCAGATCTATCCTGAAGTAATACAGGCCATGGAGCTGGAAGCCAAAAGACTGTATAAAATTATTGATGATATCGTGGAGTATTCCGGAGAAAAATCGGACCAGGTTGCACCCCTGGAGACGCTTGCGAAGCAGCTTGAGAAGTTTGTTAAGAATCCGGATAAAATACCGGGAAGCTTTACTAATTTTAAAGATAATGTCAGTGCAATCGGAACCGCAATTCTAAAAATGAGCGAAGCGCCTTTGGATATCGATTACATAGCCATAACCGGTAAAAATGTGAAGCCGGAAAGGGTAAAGGAAACCTTTGCTGACCGGCTCATACACGAAGTAAGATCCTTTGTTGCATCCTTTACTGAGGACTATAATGCAGTGGGTGATGTTTATGATAAAGAGGAAGCAATACAGGTATGGATATTATCAGGACGTGATCAAAGCACCATCCTAAAAATGATGATTGATGACACCTTCACACCGGAAACGCAGATAAAGGTCAATGTTAAGCTGGTTGAGCCCGGAACCCTTTTGAATGCAATTATTGCAGGCAAAGGGCCGGATGTTGTAATCTCCGCGGGACAGGGAGAACCCGTAAACTATGCGCTTCGAAGTGCAGTCGAGGATCTTTCCCAGTTCAGTGATCTTGGGGAAGTGCTGAAAGACTTTCGTAAGAGTGCGTATACACCGTTTTTATTTGAGGATGGAATCTATGCATTGCCTGAAACACAGAATTTTAATGTTTTGTTTTACAGAAAAGACATATTAGACCAACTGGGGATTCAAGTTCCTGAAACCTGGGATGATCTGATTGCGATACTGCCGGTTATTCAGCAGAATAATATGAGCGTTGCGATACCCACAACAGAAAGGGTTTTGAATAACTCGTCCAATCCGGATTTGTCCAGTTTGTTTGCCCTGCTATATCAGAATGGCGGAACGGTATATGACGAAAAAGGAAAATCCACAGTCATTGATTCGGAAAGCGGCGTAAAGGCATTTGAAACCTTTACAAAATTGTTTACCCATTATAAGCTGCCAACCATATATGATTTTCCTAACCAGTTCCGGTCGGGGCAGATGCCAATGGGGATCGCGGATTACAGTACCTTTAATACATTGGTGGTTTTTGCTCCGGAGATAAGAGGTTTATGGGATTTTACCGTAATTCCGGGTACGATAATGAAGGATGGTTCCATTAACAGATCCTGTCATAGCAATGGTCTCGGTACATTTATGACAAAACAGGATGATGAAGAGGTAAAACAGAAGGCTTGGAGCTTCATGAAATGGTGGGTGAGTGCAGATACCCAGGTTCGTTTTGGACAGGAGATGGAAAGTGTAATGGGCGCTTCGGCAAGATATGCTACAGCCAATACTGCTGCGTTTAAGCAATTATCCTGGAGTCATAGCCAGCTAGAGGTACTCGAGGAGCAATCCGATTGGGCGGTAGGACTTCGGGAGATTGCCGGGGGATATTACACCGGAAGACATATTACCAATGCCATACGTAAAGTAATCAATAAAAAAGAAGATCCTCGGGAGACATTGCTTGACTATACCAGAACCATTAACGAAGAAATAGAGAAGAAACGCCTGGAGTTTGGTCTGGACATCAGAGGGAGGGAAGAAAGTGAGTAGTATATTAGCGAAATATATCCGAAAGAAGAAAAGAGATGCCGCCATTTCATGGAAGAGAGCAAAGAGTGCTAAGACTTATTACCTTTTTCTGGCTCCTTATGGGATACTATTCATTATATTTTATGTCCTGCCGGTTATTACATCCTTATGCTTAAGCTTTACTTATTACAATATCCTTGAGCCGCCGAGGTTTATCGGATTACAAAATTATATCAATCTGATCCTGGCAGATGATGTTTTCCTGACGGCCATTAAGAACACCTTTTTACTGGCGGCCATTACAGGACCCATTGGTTATATGGCAGCATTTTTGTTCGCCTGGTTTATCAACGAATTGCCGCGATATCTAAGGGCGTTTGCCATCGTTATCTTTTATGCGCCGACCATATCAGGCCAGGTGTATTTGATCTGGGCCATTATGTTCTCGGGAGACGCCTATGGTTACATCAATGCTTTTCTGATCAAATTAGGAATTATCAGTGCTCCTATTCTCTGGCTGACGAATCCGCAGTATATGCTGACGGTAGTTGTTATTGTATCGTTGTGGATGAGTCTTGGCACCGGTTTCCTGGCCTTTGTTGCGGGGCTTCAGGGCATCGATAAAGCGCAGTATGAAGCGGGGTATATTGACGGTATTAAAAACCGTTGGCAGGAACTATGGTATATTACCTTGCCCAGCATGAAGCCGATGCTTATGTTTGGCGCGGTTATGACGATTACTCAATCCTTTGGTATCGCTGATGTCCCCATTGCACTTACGGGATTTCCCAGTACGGATTATGCTACGCAGACGGTAGTTACACATTTGGTTGATTACGGTTCTATCCGTTTTGAAATGGGGTATGCGTCTGCAATTGCAACGCTTCTGTTTATTACCATGATTCTTTGTAATAAGCTAATTCAGGCTATGTTAAGACGCGTAGGAACGTAAGGGAGAAAAAGCGATGAATATGAAAAAACATCTTAAGCGCAGTAAACCGAATCGATCCAGGAGCGGTGATTTCGGAATTTATTTATTGTTGATTTTCTTTGGCCTTTTTATGGCCTTTCCTCTGGTCTATGCAATAAATAGTGCTTTTAAACCATTGGATGAGATATTTGTGTATCCGCCAAGATTGTTTGTGAGAAACCCCACCTTAAATAATTTTCAAGATTTATTTGTAATCATGAGTAAATCCTGGGTTCCCTTTTCGAGATACCTGTTTAATACAGTCTTTATAACGGTAGCAGGTACGGCGGGACACCTTATTATTTCATCCATGGGTGCCTATGTACTGGCAAAATATGATTTTCCGGGATCAAAAACTTTCTTTAGTATCGTAATTACAGCATTAATGTTTAATGGTTATGTTACAGCAATACCCAATTACCTGGTAATGTCAAAGATAGGTTGGGTGGATACGGTATGGGCAGTAGTAATTCCCGCGTTTGCATCCCCCATGGGTTTATTCCTGATGAAGCAGTATATGGAAGGCATTCCCGATGCGCTTCTGGAAGCTGCTAAGATAGACGGGGCAAAAGAATGGAGGATTTATACCAGGATCGTAATGCCGATGGTTAAACCGGCATGGCTTACGCTGATGATATTATCGGTTCAGGGCTTATGGAATACCAAGGCATCGAATTTTATCTATTCAGAGGAATTAAAGACACTCCCTTATGCATTGCAGCAGATTGTAAGCGGCGGTATAGCAAGAGCCGGTGTCGGTGCTGCGGTATCATTAGTAATGATGATTGTACCGATTACCACATTCATTATAGTAGAAAGTAATATTATTGAGACTATGGCAAGTTCTGGTATTAAGGATTAAATATAACGCAAAGCGGCATCATGGAGGTAATAATGATGAGAAGAAAAAGTATAGCATTTGTTCTTTTCTGCTTTACGGGATTACTGCTGTTTCCAGCGATAACAGTACGGGCCGAGAAGACAAATTATACCTATACCTATGACTATTGGGAAGAGGACAGGGAATCACCGGATGCCTACAAGGCGGAAGGCTTTATAGCAGGCGATGATCTGGGGGTCGGAGATTTTAAGGATCCTCAGGGAATGTTTGTTAAAGACAAGCGCATCTATGTATGTGACACGGGTAATAACAGGATAGTCATCCTGGAAAAAACAGAGGGTAACTATGTACTGGTAGATGTATTCAGCGAAATTACAGGAGAAACATCGGTAACAGCATTATCCGCTCCCCAGGATATCTTTGTTGCAGAAAACGGAGATCTGTACATATGTGATACGAATAATCAAAGAGTTATTCATTTGAACTCCGATTACGAATTAATAAAGGAAATGACCAGACCAGCCGACGCAACGGTTGATCAGGCTTCGGATTTCCTGCCCATGAAGGCTGTGGCCGATAAAGCGGGCAGAGTACTCGTTTTAGTCAAGAATTATAATAAAGGGTTTGTTGAATATAAAAACAACGGCGAGTTCTCAGGATTTATCGGAGCCAATGAAGTTAAATTCAAGATGACAGATTATATTTGGAAGCTGTTGTCGACGAAGGAACAGCGGGCCCAGATGGAGCAATTTGTTCCGACGGAATATAATAATCTGTCTCTGGATCAGGATGATTTTATTTACTGCACCACATCTGTTTTTAAAGAGAACGAATTATTAAATGATAAGGCGAAACCGATTCGAAAGCTGAACGCCATGGGTACGGACATTCTGGTGAAGAATGGTTTCGAGCCGCCGGTAGGTGATCTTTGGTGGGGGAATGCGGCGGGTGTATCCGGTGCGTCAAAGTTCATTGATATAACAGCCATGGAGAATGATACCTATTATGCCATTGACCGGTCGAGAGGAAGAATATTCGGATATGATTCCCAGGGGCATCTTCTGTATGCCTTCGGAGGTCTGGGTAATCGCCTGGGTTATTTTCAATATCCCACAGCCTTAGACCACATGGATTATGATTTACTGGTATTGGACTCCAGGTCTTCCGGAATTACAGTTATGACATTAACGGAATACGGCAAGATGATTAATGCGGCACTGGCAGAATATAAAAAAGGTAATTATGATGAGTCGTCCAATTATTGGAAGAAAGTATTGATGCAGAATGGGAACTATGATCTTGCCTATATAGGGATTGGCCGTTCCTTATTGAGGCAAGGGGAGTATAAAGATGCCATGAGTTATTTCAAAACGAAATACGATGATGTCAACTATTCTAAGGCATTCCAGCTATACCGCAAACAGTGGATCGAAGATAACATCGGATGGATCGTGGCAATCTTCTTTGGAAGCATTCTCCTCCCTTCCTTTGTGGGATTCATTAAGAAAGTAAAGAGAGAGGTGGATGAAGAATGAGTGTGATTTCCTATGTGAATAAGCAAAAATTGACGCATATAGGCAAGACATTAAGGTATTCACTATATGTAATTACTCATCCGCTGGATGGCTTTTGGGACTTAACCCATGAAAAAAGAGGCTCTATTGCGGCAGCTAATATCATAATTTTTCTGGCTCTGCTGACTAGAATACTAAAATTGCAATTTACCAGCTTTATATTTGTCAAAGTTATCTGGGAATATGTCAATATCATTGAAATTATTTTAGGCTTTCTAATACCGATTGTTCTGGGATGTATTGCTAATTGGGGACTCACAACTCTGTTCAACGGAAAAGGAACCATGAAGCAGATTTATATGGCAATAGGCTATGCTCTGACACCATATGCTCTGATTCAATTGCCTTTGATTTTTATCAGTAATCTTATGACAGTAGATGAAGCTGCATTTTACTTATATCTTACAAACTTTTCACAAATCTGGTGCGGGATGCTGATTATATGTGCGGTTATGATGATTCATAACTATACCCTTGGAAAAGCGATCCTAACCATACTTGCAACCATTGTCGGTATGATGCTAATCGTATTTGTCATTCTATTATTCTTTAGTCTGGTAACAGATGCGGCGGCATATTTTGTTTCTCTATATAAAGAGATAGCATTTCGATTTTATTGATAGGAGGACTAAGTATGAAATTAATGAAAACGGCAGGCTTAATCCTAATATCATCCTTACTGTTTGCCGGCTGCGCAAGGGAAGATTTACAGGAAAAGGTCATCGATACTTATTCTTATGCTGAGGATAAGTCCTCCTATATACTGGAGAATGACCATCTTAAATTTACATTGGATCCGGATACGACTTACTTTCAGGTCCTTAATAAATCAGACAATTCCACCTGGGATTCGAATCCCGTTGGCGGAGCAAACGATGAATTCGCAGATAATCAGAGTAAGAAATACCTGCAGTCCACTCTTTTGATCGAATATTGTAATGATACCGGTATCAAGGTTCTGTATAACAATTATGAGTATAGTATTTTGAAGCGGATCTATGACATTGAGCAGGGAGAAGACTATATCAAGGTGAATTATACCATTGGCAATGTGGAGAAGGTGTTTCTGCTTCCCGTAGCGGCTCCGGAATCCAGAATGAAAGAGTTCATGGATCAGATGGAAGCAAGTGATCAGAAGAAAATCAACTCCTATTATCGTAAGATCGATATTACTAAATTGCGGGCAACGGATAATAAAGCAGAGCTGATTGCCCAGTATCCGGACATTGAGCAGGAGCCTGTATATGTGCTTCGTGATGGGACTCAGGATTATTTGAAAAAGAAGATTGAAGAGCTTTTTACTTCCGTTGGCTACAACAGAGAAGATTATGAAGAGGATCTGGCCCGCTATTCCAAGGAGGGATCGCAAAAAAATCCTTATTTCAATGTATCGCTTCTTTATCGGCTGGTCGGGGACGAACTGGTGGTAGAGCTTCCTTTTGAAGATATGGCCTGGAATGACAGTTTTCCGTTGACGAAGGTAAATGTACTTCCGTACATGGGGGCAGGAAGCACACAAGACACTGGGTTTATCCTGGTGCCGGAAGGAAATGGCGCTATCATAGATTTTAATAACGGGCGGAATGAACAGAGTGCTTATTATACGGAAGTCTACGGCTGGGATGACGGAATAGCTAGAGATTATCTGACGGATGATAACAGATCGGACTATCCGGTATTCGGTATCTCGAAAAACGGAAGCTCTATGTTGTGTATTCTTGAGGATTACAATAGTGTTGCTTCCATCGCAGCAGATATCAGCTCCAGGAATCATAGCTATAATTATGCATCGGCCACCTATACTGTACTGCATGCCGCTTCCATCAGTGTTTCGGCTAAGACGGATAAATCGGTCATGGTATTTGAAGCAAAAAAACCGACGGGTACCATCCGGCAAAGATATCGCTTTGTGGAATCCTCCTCCTATGGGATGATGGCAAAATCATACAGGGATTATCTGATGGCGAAAAATCCTTCTCTGAAAAAGATAGAAAGCAGCAGTACACCGGTCAATATTACTTTGATTGGCGCAATTGATAAAGTAAAGCAGCGTTTGGGCTTTCCCGTTTCGGTTCCCCTTGAACTTACTTCCTATCAGGAAGCATACGATATGATAGATGACCTGAAGGGAACGGGCTATCATAACCTTTCCATCCGATACAGGGGCTGGATGAATGGCGGTATTAAGCAGAAAATAGCCACCTCTGTTAAAACTATTTCGGAGCTGGGAAGCAAAAGTAAATTTAAAAAATTCTTAAAGCACGCGGAGGAGTCAGGTGTTCCGGTATATCTTGAGAGCATGACTCAGTATGCGTACAATAAGGGCGTGATGGATGGATTTGTAGTTAATAGGGATGCTGCAAAATATTCCAGCAGGAAGATCATAAAGCTTTATAATTTCTCTAAAGTCTACTTTGGAGAAGAGGATTGGAAGGATTTTTATTATCTGCTGAAGCCTCAGGTAACCATAGATATCATTAATAAATTAGCGGATTATGCAGAGAAACATTCCGCCAACCTCGCTTTTACCGATATCGGCTTCCGGGTCAGTGCTGATTATAATCCCAAGAATCTCGTAACAAGACAGCAGGCGATTGAGCTTCAGAAGAATGAACTGAAAAAAGTGTCTGAAACGGGTACGGCCTTGATGGTCAGCGGCGGGAATGATTACGTCTTACCCTATGTGGCATATATCAGCGATATGAAGCTTCGGGGTAATAAATACAATGTGATAGACAGGCTGGTTCCGTTCTATACCATGGCAATTCATGGGCTGGTAGAATATTCTGGCGCCCCCTTAAACTTATCCAGTGATTACCGGGAAGAGATTTTACAGAGTGCGGAATCCGGAGCAGGATTATCCTTTACCTTTATGAAAGAGAGCACCTCCATCCTGCAGGACTCTTTTTACACTTACTTATTCGGTGCGGATTATGATTTGTGGAAGGATGAAGCATATTCCATATACAGCAGATTTGAAGATGAATTAGGGCATTGCTATAACCAGTTTATTACCGATCATGGATTTCTGGCGGACGGCGTAGCTGTCACCACCTATGAAGACGGAACCAAAGTATATGTAAACTATAATGATACTGAATTTGACCAAGGAGATATCCGTATTCCTGCAAGAGACTTTAAAGTGGAAAGGAGGTAATCATATGGCAAGGAAAAAACAAAAGGATTTGAGGGTGAAAAAAGCCATCGCCGGCTATTTGTTTATATCACCCTTTATAATAGGCTTTATAGCCTTCATGATAGTACCTCTGTTTGAGTCATTCCGTATGAGCTTCAGTAATGTCATTGTTGGTGTTGGAAACGGAGGATTTCTGCTGGAGTATAGTGGTCTCAGCAATTACATCAAAGCATTTACGGTTGATCCTGATTTTAACAGATGGTTAACAGAAGAGATGTCACGAATGGCGATCCAGGTGCCTACCACGCTGATTGTCAGCTTCTTCATGGCGATGCTGCTGAACCAATCCTTTAAGGGAAGAGGCCTTGTGCGTGCAATCTTTTTTCTTCCGGTTATCCTTTCTTCCGGTGTTCTTGTGGGGCTGGAATATAATAATAGCTTGCTATCAGGAATGCAAAGCTATATCGAAGAGAATACACAGTCGGCAAATATTACAGCGGTTTTGGAAGAAATCTTATCAAACAGCGGATTTGGCCGTAGTTTCCTGGAGGTTGTCTACAATACGGTAAACAATGTATATGACGTGGTAATTGCATCAGGAATTCAAATCATTATATTCCTGTCAGGGCTTCAGACCATTTCTAAAAGTATGTATGAAGCAGCGGTAATTGAGGGGTGTACTGCCTGGGAGAGCTTTTGGAAAATAACATTGCCCATGGTAAGTTCTGTTATTCTGGTTAATGTAATTTATACCGTTATTGATTTCTTTATGAAAACCAATAGCCAGATTATGACTAAGATTAGCTCAACGATGATTGCAAGGATGGATTACGGTTTCAGCTCCGCCATGGCATGGATCTATTTTGCGGCGGTTATACTGGTCATTGCGGTGTTTAGCGCGATTACTTCAAGGTGGGTGTATTATTATGAATAAGAAGATAAGAGAAAGATGGCGGGAGGCCATAGATCGGAATAGGAAGTCAGGCGGCTATCTTCTGAAAAAGGTAATAGGGAAGAAAACTTATGAATTAGTAAGGGCAGTTCTCTTATTTGGTCTTTGCTTCTTAATATTACAGCCTTTGTTAAATAAGATATCATTAAGTTTTATGATGGAAAGAGATCTGTATGATCCAACCATAATCGTGGTACCAAGAAATTTTACTCTAAGTAATTATAAGCTGGTAAATGAATTGATCAGTTTTTGGAAGAGTCTGGGCAACTCCATTGGTCTGTCCGCCATATCCAGTATCATACAGGTGGCCTTCTGCACCATGGTGGGGTACGGCTTTGCCAGATTTAAGTTTCCTTTGAAAAACCTGTGGTTTGCTTGCGTTCTTCTGGTTATTATCGTACCTCCGCAGACAATTATGTCTTCCTTGTACTTGAATTTCCGCTTTTTTGATATTTTCGGAATATTTAAGCTTATGACAGGAGGCACCATCAATTTACAGAATTCAGTACTGCCGTATATTTTGCTGTGCATGACCTGTATGGGCTTAAAGAGCGGATTGTACATATTCCTGATCAGGCAGTATTTCAGAGGAATTCCAAAGGAGTTGGAAGAAGCGGCTTATGTTGACGGATGCGGTAACTTTTCAACCTTTATAAAAATTATGCTGCCGGATGCAACACCGATATTAACTTCTTGTTTCTTATTTGCATTTGTATGGCAATGGACTGATTCCTTTTATTCAAGAATGTTTGTAGGCAATCTCGCACTGTTATCAAACCGGCTGACTTCAATTACCAGCCTGCTGTCGGATTATCTGGTGAGCATTAACGGAACAGGAAGCAGACCGTCCATAGCCTATGGGCAGATGATGATTTCCACCGGAATGATAATGGCTATTATTCCATTGCTTTTGATTTATATCGTTGCTCAGAAAGGGTTTGTGGAAAGCTTAAGCCAGACCGGTTTAAAAATGTAGCGATCAGAGAATAGAAAGTGAATATCACTTTACTATAAAAGAAAATATTAAGGAGGAAAGCATTATGAAGAAAATCGTAACAAAATGGTTATCAGTAGTTCTGGTTTTAGCAATGTGCGTTTCTGTACTGTCCGCATGCGGAACAAAGACAGGCGACAAAGGTAACGAGGGAAAAGTGACAGAGACACCTGCACCAGAGGCCACTGTAACAGAAGCACCGGTTGCCGAAGAGGTAACAGAGGCACCTGTAGAAGAAGAGCCGGCCATGGATCTTGGCGGAATGGAAATCATTATTGGTGACTGGTGGTCATCCCCGGACCCTGCTGAGCCAAAGACAGCTCTTGAAGAGGATACCCTGGCTTACCGTCAGATGATTCAGGAGAAGTATAATTTTACAATGAAGCAGGTTGCAGTTGCCGATTGGGGTGGCATGCAGGAGACCTTCACTACCTCCACAATGGCAGAAGATCCTGCGGCACAGATCTTTCTCTTAGGCCAGGGCTGGATCGCTCAGCCTTTAGCCAATGGTCTGTTCTATGATCTGTCAACACTGGAGAGCTTTGATTTTACCGAAAGCAAATGGAACCAGAGCGTTAAGAATTTAATGACCTTCGGTAATTCCACCTATGGTATGGCAACCGGTAAGCCTGAGCCTAAGCTTGGGATGTTCTGGAATAAGAGGTTATTCGAAGAAGCAGGTCTTGATCCCGATTTACCGTATAATCTTCAGGCCAGCAACGAATGGACATGGGAAGAGTTGGAAAAGTTATGCGTGAAGTTAACAATTGACAGTAATAACGATGGTACAATTGACAGCTATCCCATGGTAAGCTTTTCAGCAGACTTTTTCATGGGTGCATTTAACAGCAATGATGCACGCTATATCGGAAGAGATGCGAACGGCAAATTCTACAATGCTACTACGGAACCTAACTTCCTGGAAGCAGCTCAGTGGGTTACAGGTTTAATTCAAAAGGGCTATGAGATGCCTGCTCCTCCGGATTCCAACTGGGATTGGTTTATCTCTGCATTCCATGATGCAAAGGTTGCTATGACTTTTGCAGAACAGTATAAGGTTGGAACCTGGGCTGATATGACAGATGACTGGGGCTTCGTAATGTTCCCGAGGGGACCTAAGAGCGAGGTGAATACCGTATATTTCAACGATAATGTGGCTGTAATACCTTCCTGCTATGATAAAGAAACCGCAGAAAAGATTGCCTTTGCATACAATCTTTGGACGAATCCTACCCCTGGCTATGAAGATGATGTGGATTCCTGGAAGGATGGTTATTACACAAGATTCCGTGATGAAAGGGCGGTAGATGAGACTCTTTCTATGATGTATGACAAAGCTAAGGTTAATACAGACTATTCCGCACTTGTATACGGTGTTGACCAGGGCAACTTCTTATGGGAGGCATATGCGTTAGTTAAGACACCGGCTGAAAAGATTGAGGAAGTCACAGGAATATGGAAATCCCTGATTGATGACGCTAACAAATAATGAACTGAACCATGGAAAAGGGGAGAAGCTATACCGGCTCCCCTTTTTCATATAAATCATGGATCTGTTATGCTTCATAGACGTGAAATAGAGAGGAGGGAATATGATTGTGTTTCAGAAGTAAGTATCTAGTTCTATTCTGCCTGGCATTCTGTTTATTATGTACTTCCTGTGGCAAAGCAAAGGAAGAAGGGAAAGGCTTAAGTGAAAATGAGGCTCTCAGTGATGATAATGCAGTTACGTCAGCCGTAATTCCCGAAGCTGCTGATAAACCTGTTGATGCGGAAGCCGTGAGTACGGGTGAAAATGAATCAAAGGCATATCAAGCGAACTATAACGAAACCGGGGAGCTGCCAAGTCTTGCGGAAATCTATAAGGACAGCTTTTACATGGGCGTTGCAGTCTCCAAGATTGATCTTGACAGGAAGGATAAGGCAGAGTTAATTGCTTACCAATTCAATAGTCTGACCTGCGAAAATGAGATGAAAGCGGACTTTACCCTGGATAGAGCTGCCACAATAGACTTAGGCAATGAAGAATCTCCTGTTGTCAATATGAAAAATGCTGACCCTATATTGAAATATGCCATGGAAAATGGCTTGAAAATGCGGGGGCACACACTGGTTTGGCATTCGCAGACACCAAGATGGCTATTTACCGTAGGTTATGATAATTCACCGGATGCTCCATTTGTGACAAGAGAAGTGATGTTAAAAAGAATGGAGAATTACATCCGACAGGAATTAGAGTATGTGAATAAAAATTATCCGGGTGTTGTTTATGCCTGGGATGTTGTGAATGAAGCGATAGAACCGGGGGACGGACAGGAAAATTCCATCCGTATAAAGGATAATTTATGGTTTGAGGTAATCGGAGATGACTATATTGAGATGGCATTTACTTTTGCACGAAAATATGCCTCTCCGGATCAGCAGCTATTTTATAATGACTATGGAACATATGAAAAAATCAAATTATTTCCTATCATTCATATGATCAATGGGCTGAAGGAAAAGGATCTGATAGACGGCATCGGCTTACAGGATCATATAGGGATTGACTATCCTGCTATTCTCGATTATCAATATGCAATTAATAAATATACTGAATTGGGAATTACCATTCAAGTGACAGAATTGGATATAGGGATAAGGGATAATACGGAGGAAGCACAGCAAAAATTGGCGACCAGATATAAAAACATCTTTGCCATAATCAACAACTGCAAGAAAAAAAATAATGCCCAAATAAACAGTATTACCTTCTGGGGGTTAACGGATGACCGGTCCTGGCTTAATAATTCGGAAGGACCCAGCTATCCGCTGCTATTTGATAGAAATCTGGAGCCCAAACCTGCATTTTTCGGGGTGCTGCAGGATGAATCAATTAAAGCTTACTGAAAAGACGAGGAAAATAAAAATATGGTTACTACTTCGCTTATATCAACGGGAAATAATTATCGAATAAAAAAAGTGATAGAAAAAGCGCAGAAGGGTGAGAAGGTTACAATTGCATTTATCGGGGGCTCCATTACAGAAGGTGCGGGTGCGCGTGCGCGTGAAAACAGCAATTGCTATGCATATCAATCATACCTATATTTTAAAAGCACCTTCGGTGCGGGGGATGGGAGCAATGTGGAATATATAAATGCCGGCATGGGCGGAACCCCCTCTTCCCTTGGTTTAATCCGGTATGATCGAGACATAACCGGATATGGAAAAGCAGAGCCGGACATTGTATTCATCGAATTTGCTGTGAATGATTATCAGGAGACTACGGGCGGCGAAGCTTATGAGAGCTTAATCCGTAAGGTTTTATCATCCGGCAGTCAGCCGGCTGTTATTCTTATATTTAGCGTGTTTAAATCAAGATGGAATATGCAGGATCTATATAAGCCCATAGGGGCTTATTATGAACTTCCTATGATCAGCATCAAGGATGCGGTGGTTCCGGAATTGCTGGAGGGTAATATTACCGAGGAAGATTTCTTTGCCGATGATTATCATCCGACGGATCTTGGACACGGAATTATGACGGAGTGTGTGAAGAATTACTTCAATGCGGTGAAAGCGGAAGAAGCCCATAAGATGGATACCGAGCTGGTGGGTCCGGCAGTATTGGGGAATTCCTTTGAGAAAATCAGGATGCTGGACAGCAGCACGGAGGTAAAAGATATCCGTATCACCCCCGGAGGCTTTGATACCGTTGATGAAGAGCTATGTATGGTATACGGATTAAAGCAGAAGACCTTTCCGTATAATTGGAAGCATACAGCGGCAAGCACGGCTGACCCCTTTGTGATGTCTTTGAAGTGCAGAAATTTATTATTGGTATATAAATCCAGCTCTGACAAGGAATTTGGAATAGCTGATGTGTATGTTGACGGTGAGCGTATTGCCCGGCTTGACAGTAAAGAAGGAGGGGGATGGAATAATCCGGTGACTCTTCTTCTGTTCAAGAAAGGAAGCTCTAAGAGACATACCATTGAGATAAGGATGGCAGAAGGAAGTGAAGAGAAAGAGTTCAGCCTTCTTGCCTTTGGCTACACGCCTTAATACGAACAGGAGAGGACATAACTATGTTGCAGGCAAAAAATCCGATTTTATCCGGGTTTTACCCGGATCCATCCATTTGCAGGGTGGGAGATGACTTTTATCTGGTGAATTCCAGCTTTGCGTATTTTCCGGGAGTCCCCATCTGGCATAGCAAAAATCTGTCTGACTGGAAGCAAATCGGCAATGTATTGGATAGAAACTCACAAATTCCATTACAAAAGAGCGGGCATTCCGGAGGTATATTTGCACCAACCATAAGATATTACGACGGGGTCTATTATATGATAACCACCAATGTATCCGGCGGAGGCAACTTCATTGTAACTGCCGCAAGGCCCGAGGGGCCATGGTCGGAGCCATATTTTCTGGGACCGGCAGCGGAAGGAATTGACCCGAGCCTGTTCATCGATGAGGATGGTACCTGTTATTATGTGGGCACAAGGCCAAATCCGGAAGGCGTGAGGTATAACGGGGACTGGGAAATATGGGTGCAGGAGCTGGATCTGACTGCCATGCAATTAATCGGTAAGAGCCATGCTGTCTGGAAGGGGGCCCTAAAGGATGTAATCTGGCCCGAGGGTCCTCATCTGTACAAAAAGGACGATTACTATTATCTGATGATTGCAGAGGGCGGAACAGGACCAAATCATGCGGTGACCATTGCCAGAAGCAAGCAAGTCTTTGGACCCTATGAAAATAACCCCAATAACCCGATTTTGACCCACAGACATCTGGGAAAGGATTATCCGGTCATCTATGTGGGACATGCAGACCTGGTGGATGATACCGAGGGCAACTGGTATATGGTCATGCTGGCAAGCAGAAGGTGCGAGGGTTATGTCGGCTTGGGAAGGGAGACCTTTCTGGCCAGGGTGGTATGGGAGGACGGCTGGCCCGTAGTGAATCCCGGTGTCGGTAAGCTGGAAGATATGGTAGAGCTTCCCTTTGGCGGGGAGAAGCATTATACCGGAACGAAACAGACCTTAATCCCGTACAGCACGGATAAATATGATGTGGTAATGCTAAGGAATCCCAGCAGTAATTTTGCTCAGACTGTGGATGGGGTAGTAAGATTAAGCTTTCTTCCTGAGACACTAAAAGAGCTTGAAAGTCCGGCGTATATGGGCTTCAGGCAATTAGACTACCTTTATGAAGCACAGCTGGAGTTTCGATGTGACAAGCTTCTGAAACAGGAAGAGGCTGGATTGGCAATTCTACAGAGCAATGAATTCCATATGCTTTTTCGGATAAAGAAGCTATCAGAGAATCAGGAGGTTGCACTGCAGGTGGTAAAATGTCTTAAAAAAGAGGAACATTTGCTGGCAGAGACCTGTCTGAGAGAAGAGAGCCTGGAGGTTCTAAGATTAAAGGTAAAAGGTCATGGCCAAAAAGCAGATTTCATACTGTGTCATAAAGAGGAAGAAATATCAGTAATTGCTGATGTGGATATCCACGAGATGAGCACTGAGGTAGCAGGAGGCTTTGTAGGTAACACAATTGGTGTTTATGCATCTTCCTGCGGCAGGCGGTCCGATCATTATATCGATATCCTTAAATTTACAATTACATACTAATTTATAAGACGGAAGGAGATAAGATAAGCATGGCCAGGGGAGCTTTTTATACCGGTGAATATCCTAATGTATTTGCGGAGATTGGATTAACCGGGGAACAAATTACGTCAAGAATTAATGAAACCTTTGAGACCTTGTTTTTTGACCCCATAGAGAAAATATATTTTGAGATGGGGGAAGACATGGGCTATATGCTGGATACCGGTAATAATGATGCGAGGTCGGAGGGTATGAGCTACGGCATGATGATGGCGGTTCAGATGGACAGAAAAGATATATTTGACCGCTTGTGGCTGTTTTCTAAGACCTTTATGTATCAGAGCAGCGGAAAATATGAAGGTTATTTCGCATGGTCCGTCGGGACGGATGGCAGGAAGAATGCGGAGGGACCGGCTCCGGACGGGGAGGAGTATTTTGCTATGGCTCTCTTCTTCGCAAGCACCCGTTGGGGAGATGGAGCGGCTCCTTTTGATTACAGCGTTCAGGCCCGTGATATATTGAAGCATTGCCTTCATCAGGCGGAGTTGGTTCCCGGAGGCAACCCGATGTGGGATGCCGATAACCATTATATTAAATTTGTTCCTGAGGCACCATTTTCCGATCCCTCTTATCATCTGCCTCATTTTTATGAGCTCTTTGCACTTAGAGCGAATGAGGAGGACAGAGAGTTTTGGAAAGCTGCGGCGGAGGAAAGCCGTAAGTATCTGTCCCTATCCTGCCATCCTATCACCGGTATGGCCAGTGAGTATGCGGAATTTGACGGTACCCCGAAGCGATTATTCCATGACGGACAATTCTATTCGGATGCTTACCGTGTTGCCATGAATATCGGCCTGGATGCCTCCTGGTTTCACGCGGATACAAGCCTTGGAACAGTGATCGATAAGCTGCAGAAATTTTTTTCGGAACACACCAAAACAGGAGAATATTCAAATTATCTCATTGACGGAACACCCCTTAACCAGCCTGCCTTACATCCGATTGCAATTATTTCCACAAATGCCGCCGGGTCTTTGGCAGCGAGGGGCAGATACCGGTTGGACTGGGTAAAGGAATTCTGGAATACGCCCCTAAGAAAGGGAGAGCGCAGATATTATGATAATTGCCTTTACTTTTTCTCGCTCCTCATGCTTGGAGGAAGGTACCGGATCTATTAATTCATTTAAATCAAAGGAGTTTAACTGGAGTTTATGAAGCATAAATCAAGGTACATATTTTTATTGATATTCTCTTTGATACTGTCGGGATGCAGCCTTGCACCGAAAGAGGAGGTACTGCCGGATGCGCCCGTGATTCCAGCCGCTGCCTTAAAGGGTTATCAAAAGGCAGAAGTAATACGCGGAGATATGATTGAGAGTCTCAAAACCCGGTGCGCTTATAATGCCATTTATACCAAAGAATATAAATTCTCAGTGGATGGTATCCGTATAGATCATATCTATGTTGAAGAGGGAGACACCGTTAAGGAAGGGGAACTCCTTGCGGATTTGGATATGAATCAAATTAATCAGCAGATAGAAGAGCTTACGGATCATATAGAACTCTTAGAGCTAAAAAGCAAAAATGAAAGAGAATTGAGGACTTTTGCCATTACCCTCCAGAATAAGCTGCGGTCTCTGGACGGCTATACGATGCAGATGGACTCAGAATATGAACTGGAAATGCAAAACTATGATAATGCAATCAAGGCACTGGAGGATGAGCTTTATATCGCTCAAAAGAGACTGGAGCTTCTTTTCCGGGAGAGGAGCGGCCGTCAGATTATTGCAGATATAAAAGGTGTTGTCTCTTATGTATCGAGCCATCATGAGGGTGAAGTATCAGATGATGATGCCGTATTTATAAGGATGTATGATCCGGATACCATGTTATTTGTTACAGACGGAACAAATTCGGAACGATTTAGTCCCGAACAGGAGGTAACAATTAATGTCTCCGGTATAGAGTATAAGGCGGCGGTTGTTCCTCCCGGGGAATTGCTTCGGGAGGAGGAAATCAAGCTTGAGCAGGGAAAGCTCTTATTAAGGGCGGAAGATCCGGAGAGGAACCTGCAAAGCGGTGATGAGGGAATAATAACCTTTATATTGAACGAAATTACCGATACGCTTTTTCTGCCCTCCTCGGCGGTGCATATGGAAAACGGGAAAGCTTTCGTATATGTGGAGGATGAAGGCGGTTTCAAGAGTTTAAAAGAAATAGAAACAGGACTGATCGCTGATAAGAAGACAGAGATAAAATCAGGATTGATAGAGGGGGACAGTGTAATCATTAACTAAGCTGCCCGGGAGGTTGACAGAACATGGTTAGAAGGCTGGTAATGATAGCTTTGGCAATTATGCTTTTATTGGGCGGCTGTGATAAAAAGGATACCGTAATCCCGATACTGGAAGAGCCTGTCGAAGCGGAGATTGATACTGCTGCGGTATCCAGAGGTGATATCTATGATTTATTCACCTATGATGCCAAGGTATATCCTGAGATACATGAGCTATCCTTTCCCATCGATGGGGAAGCAGGGGATATTGCAGTTTATATGGGACAGGAAGTGAAGAAGGGGGACCTGCTGCTAAGCCTTGAGGATGAGAACCGGGGGAAGGAACTGAAAAGGTTAAAGGAGGAGCTGGAGACAACCCTAAAGAATAATGAGCTTGATAATAAAAAAACGTCGTTGGAGATACAGATACAAGAGCTTGATATTCTTCGGAGAGGAGAAGCAGGGGCATCTGCGGTTGAAATCGCACGGATGGAGGCTGCTCTGGGAAAGAGTAAGCTGAAGAGAGAGCATGCTCTGAAATTGCAAGAGCTTGATAAGAATAGAGTGATTAAAAAGATAGAGGAAATAGAGGAAGAGCTGGAAAAATATAAACTGAAGGCACCCTGTTCCGGAAGTATTACCTACATAAAGCAATTCAGCGGAAACAGCAGAATCAATGCCTACGAGACGGCAATCATCATTGCCGATGAAACGAGACTTCATATACAGAGCGATTTTATCAGCGGAAGTGAGTTATCCATGGCAAATGAAGTTTATGCCCTGATCGGGGGAAGGAAATATGCCATTCAATATATACCTTTTGAGACAAATGAGCTTATTAAAATGAAGAACAGTGGAATTAAGCCGGAGACCAGGTATGAGTTTGCTGCGGGTCAGGGATTAACAGCCGGGGACTATGCCTGTGTATGCCTGATTAAGAATTTCAAGAAGGATGTCCTTATCATACCGAACAATGCGTTATATAAAGATTCCTCAGGCAGCTTTGTTTATCGCATGGTTGATGGGGAGCTGGTTAGAAGCAATGTTGAACTAGGAATAAAAACGAATACGGAGATAGAAGTGATTAAGGGACTGGAAGAAGGTGATATCATTTATGTTCAGAAATAATAAATGGTTGGGAGGATTTGCCGCCGTACTGCTAGGTGCCTTATTCCTTGTATCACAGGGGGTGTATGCAGGACAGGAGGAGCCGGACCGGGAGAAAACAGAGAATACAAAGACCATTACGGCAGAGCGTTCGGATTACACAGAATATAGTGTATTGAAGGATGTAAAGTGGATATTCCAGCGGCATGATTCACTCATGGTAGCGGAGGAGGAAGCTACTTTAGTAGAATATCTGGTTCAAAACAATCAGGAAGTGAAGAAGGGGGAGCCGCTGCTTTCCTACGAGGTTCCTGTTGACAGTATTTTGCTGGAAGAAACAAGAATTTCCTTGAAACGGAAAGAAAGTGCGTACTTAAAGCAAGTGAAGCAGAAAGAAGATTATATCAAAGAATTGCGGGATCAGTTACAGTATATGGATCTTGGCATGATGGATGCCCAGATACTGGCATTGAATATCGATAAATTGGAGATAGAATTAGAGCAATTTGAAATGCAAAGCAAACAGGATTTGAAGAATACCGGTACATCGGTGAAGGAGCTGGAGGACAGGATGGAGATCCAATATCTTGAGGCTCCTTATGACGGGGTGGTGATCATGAATGAGAACTACAAGAAAGGGGCAAGAATAGATGCTTACCGGGAGCTGCTTCATATCTATGATATAAAAAGTGCAATACTTGGAACTGAGATTACCGGAGTGAATAAATTCTGGTATGGAATGGAAGTTTCTATAACCGGAGTAAGTAACATGAAAGAGGATAAATCGAAAATCTACAAAGGGAAGGTAATCTCGGTTGATACCCTGTATAATGGCAAGCTTAATACGGGAATGATCTATATCCAGCCTGAGAATCCGGAATTGTTATCCCTGATACAACGGGCTAATCTGACGGCCTTGTCAGTTGTGGTTAAAGATGTCATTGTAATACCCAAGAATGCCGTAAGATATGCAGGCGACGTGAGTTATGTATATCTGCTGGACAATCAGGGGGAAATACGCAGACAGTATGTATCCGGGCGGGAGAACGGAAGGGATATGTGGGTCTTTTCCGGCTTGTCAGAGGGGCAGAGAATTGTATTAGAATAGGCGGGTGGACTAGGTGATAAGTTATGTAATATTTAAGATCTGGAATAGAAAATGGATGGTAATCAGTCTGCTGATCGGCAATATTCTGCTAATTGGAATGGTAATGGGCAGCTTGGTTTACTCCAATGCTGTTCTTAACAGAATGCTGGTCAAGGATTTAAATCAGGCTATGACAAGCACGGGAATTTACCCGATGCAGATGCAGATAGAAATTCGCATGGACAGAACCCGTTCTAATGCCACCGTAGCCAAAAAGGTGAGACAATTGGAGAAGCTGGTTGCAGATCTGCCCAGGGATATGAAGCTGGAGAGTAAGTATCA
The DNA here is from genome assembly GCA_023395555.1 of Bacillota bacterium. Taxonomy (GTDB): domain Bacteria; phylum Bacillota; class Clostridia; order Lachnospirales; family Lachnospiraceae; genus Mobilitalea; species Mobilitalea torta. The sequence goes on along the minus strand of JAEWYQ010000004.1, from coordinate 181,700 downwards.
GATATCCAGCTATTCTATGCGCACCAATTATCTCTTTGAGCCGGAAGAGGAAGAGGATAATAAATATATTCTGGAATTGGCCTTTCTATCCGACCTTCCGGAGCACAGCTCCATGTTATCCGGAACCATGTACAGCGGGGAGATCGTCAACGGCGCCATTGAAGTCATCGTCAGCAGAAAGACAATGATGGAGCACAATTTAATGATCGGGCAAGAATTGTATCTGGCAGATGTCCGGGATAAGAATGATAAACCGTATAAAATCAGAATTACGGGTGTGTTCCAGAATTCAAAGGAGAATGATGCCTACTGGGTCAAAAGCCCGGACTCTCTGCTCAGACAGTTTTATATGGATGAAGCTTTATTCAAATCCATGTTTGTCAATTATGAGAAGCCGGAATATGCATGGAACAGTTCCTGGTACGCATTGCTGGACTATGACAGCATAAAGTCCGGACAGGTCGGACATATGCTCACCACTTTAGATGAAGTCAATAGTCAAATCAAAAAAATTGATTGCTATTACTACAAAGAATTTTATAGTGAGCTCCTCCGGTCCTTTGAAAAAAAGCAGGCTAAATTGGTTAACATCCTCTTTTTGCTGGAAATTCCTATCTTTATTCTGCTGGTTATCTTTATCTATATGGTAAATAATCAGATGATGCTTCTTGAACGGGGAGATATAGCAGTATTAAAGAGCAGAGGAGCATCCAATCTGCATATTATACGAATTTATCTGCTTCAGGGATTATTCATAGCCGTAATCGGTATATTACTGGGAATTCCCCTGGGATTATTCTTTTGCCGCACCCTTGGTAATGCCAACGCGTTTTTAGAATTTGTCTCCAGGTCTCCTCTTCCTCCCACACTGACCGGAACCAGTATAGGAGCAGCAATTCTTTGTGCTTTTGCTTCCGTGGGAATTACCGTAGTGCTGGCGATTTTTCATACCAGAGAGACGATTGTATCTTACAAAAGAAAGATGAATAAACGGAATCAAGGAGTGATACTGCGCGGCTTTCTGTCGGGAGGAATCTTTCTTGCGGTGGCATTCTATGGCCTTTACAGCTTTCGGCTTCGGGCCGGATCGATTGCTGCCAGTGTGGAGGCAGGAGCCGGACTGGATCCGCTGCTTTTTTGCAGTTCCATATTTTTTATTATAGGCGGAGGATTTTTAATCCAGGCGGCGTTTCCCATCGCGGTGAAGCTTTTATTCCAGCTGGGTAAGAGCCGGTGGAGTCCGGCTTCCTATGCCTCTTTCCAAAAGGTGATAAAGGGGGCCGACAATCAGGGGTTCATCATCCTTTTTTTAATACTTACGGTAGCCTTGGGTGTCTTTGATGCAACATTAGCCCGGACAATTAATGGCAATGAAGAGGACAGGGTCGTATATTCCATAGGAGCGGATATTGTTGTACAGGAGAAGTGGGTTAGTAATGAAGACGATATTAAAGCATACATAACTTCTCTGAAGGAAATGGGACAGAATGTCACGGAAAACAGTTTTGATGTGTTTTACATTGAACCGGATTTTAATCGTTATAAGGAGCTTGAAGGAGTGCAAACAGCTTCCAAGGTATATGTTAATAAAGAGATTACGGTTCAGGTGGATAAAGGTAAAATCACAGCTGCACTTATGGGGATTAATTCAAAGGAATTCGGTCAAACCGCATATTTTAAAAATAACTTATTGGATACCCATTGGTATCACTATCTCAATAAGCTTGCAAGGGAGAGAGACGGAATTCTTGTTTCCTCTAATTTCAAAGATCTATATGGATATAAGGTAGGAGATACCATTGCGTATTCTAACAGTAACAAAACCGCCAGGGGCACGATACAGGGCTTCATAGATTATTGGCCCTCCTATCAGCCGGTAATGAAGGAAACAGATTCCAGCGGTGTGGTGAAGGAGGTAAATCAATTCTTAATCGTTGCTAATTTATCCAGGGTACAGACCGTATGGGGAATCAGACCCTATCAGGTATGGATGAGGACGAAGGACTCAACCGGCTTTCTTTATGATTTTGCAAAGGAAAATCAGGTGGAATACGTGATGTTCAAGGATTTGTCTGCTGAGATAATTCATAAGAATAATGATCCGTTCTTTCAGGGAACCAACGGAATCCTGACCCTGGGCTTCATTATAATCCTCTTGATCTGTGCCGTTGGATTTCTGATCTTCTGGATCTTATCCATCCTGTCCAGAACCTTGCAGTTTGGAGTATTTCGTGCCATGGGTATGACCATGTGGGAGATTATAGGTATGCTATTGCAGGAGCAGCTCTTCCTGTCAATTCTTCCGATCTTTTTAGGCTTATTTATAGGACACTGGGTTTCCCGGCTTTATGTTCCTCTAATTCAGTTGGCATACACTTCTTCAGAACAGGTGATACCGCTGGAAATAATTAACTTGCAAAGCGACCAGATACGGATATTAATTATTGTTACTTTAATGGTGGTATTTTGTATGGGTATCATCGGTAAATTGATTTCGAATCTGAAAATAACCCAGGCTTTGAAATTAGGGGAGGATTAGCAGTATGGAATACATGATAAAGACAGCAGGAGTAAACCGATACTTCCGGATTCCTAATAACGAAAACTTACATGTTCTTAAGGATATTAATATGGAGATACCAAAAGGCAAGCTGACAATTTTAAAAGGACGCTCCGGTTCCGGGAAAACCACCTTATTGAATATCTTAGGGGCATTGGACAGCGCCTCTTCCGGAGCTGTGTGGCTGGAGGATCTTAATTTATCTGAGCTGGGGGAAAGAAAGCGCTGTAAGCTGAGAAGAAAAAAAATAGGTTTTATCTTTCAGTCCGTGGCGCTGATCCCCACCATGACCGCTTTCGAAAATGTGGAATACATGCTGCGGCTTGCCGGGGTTAAGACGAACAGGAAGGAACGGGTGATTGAATGCCTGAAGATGGTGGGATTGGGGCAGCGGATGTATCATATGCCGCAGGAGCTCTCCGGCGGAGAGCAGCAAAGAACCGCCATTGCCAGAGCGATCGCCCATAAACCTCTCATTATCTATGCCGATGAACCAACGGCGGAACTAGATACGAATACGGCGCTTCAAATTATGAAAATATTTAAAAGCCTCACTGAGAAAGAGGGTATCACAGTCGTCATGACAACCCATGATACCGGACTTATGGAAATCGGTGACAGGGTTTATGAGCTGGAGGACGGTGGTTTTGTTGAATGACGGCAAAGAATCTTTGATGATACAATGCGACAATCTGGTTAAAATCTATAAAACAAGGGATAGTGAGGTTCTCGCCCTGCAGGGTCTTGACATGAATGTGGCCTCCGGTGAGCTGATGGCAATTGTGGGTAAAAGCGGCAGCGGTAAATCCACCTTCTTAAATATGATAGGCGGATTGGATAAGCCTTCTGCGGGAAAGCTTTTTGTTGACGGAAAAGACTTGTTCAAAATGAACAGACAAAGTCTTATTGAATATAAAAAACGAACCGTCGGCTTCGTATGGCAGAATAATGCCAGGAACCTTTTCCCATATTTGAACGCGATCCAGAACATACAGGTACCTATGATCTTCACCAGGGAGAGGCAGAAGAGGGAGAATGCAATAAGGCTGTTGGAGCTGGTTGGAATGTCACATAAAAAATATAATCGCCTTGGGGAGTTATCAGGAGGGGAACAGCAGCGAATCGCCATTGCCATTGCCCTTGCCAATAATCCTAAGATATTGCTGGCCGATGAACCCACCGGTTCTGTGGATAAGCATACGGCGGATTATATACTGGAGGTTTTCCGTGAATTAAATCAAACCCTGAAGACTACCATTATCATTGTCACCCATGATATCAATCTCGCGAAGAGGGTGCATAGGGTGGTGTCAATACAGGATGGAAAAATAAACAGTGAGATGCATGCAAAGCAGGATTATCAGACAAAATTGAGCCAGATTGCGTCCTTTCAGGAGGAGCACGATGAATATGCCATTCTTGACCGGGCAGGCCGTTTACAGCTACCAAAAGAAATGCTAGAAAAGATGGGGGTCTATGATAATAAGGTAAGGCTGGAATATTTAAATGGATCAATCGTAATAAAACCGTCAAAAGAGCCTGAGAGGGAAGAGGAGGATTTATCATGAAAAAAGTGATCAAAACCATTATATTATTGTTCCTGATGATATGTTGCTTTCATATAGCAGCCGAAAAAAGAGCGGAGGCTTCCGCTTTAAGTGATGTAACGCTGCAAGAAGCGGACGACCTGGATAACATGCCTTATCCTGATACGACCGTTGTTTATTATGAATATGAGCGGAATAGCTATGTGAAATTCAACATAGATACTCCCGGAGAGGTGAGAGCATATTTCCGGCTTGATATGAATTCCAGAGCAAGCGGAAACATATGGATCAGTACGGATCCGGCAGGGAAGGACATCATTGGTACGATTTCAAAATTCTCAGGCAGCGGGACGGAGATATCGTGGTTTCTGGAGAGCGGTACCTATTACTTGTTTGCCGTTGCAACCTATCAGTCTTACGAAGCAAATGTGGCCTTGCTGTTTGAAAGGTCAAAGGTAATCGAAGGAAAGAGAGCGACAAGCTTTCAGGACAGTAACCGGCTTGGTTTTAAGGAAATAAAAAAGGGGTTCTTGTCCAATATAAACGCAAATGCTTATTATTCCTTTGAAGTAAAAGAAAAAGCCAATGTAGCTATCCGGTATACCTTTGATTCTTCTGCAAAAACCAATCAGGAAACCGGCTACTGCACCCTATATGATGAGGATGAGTTTTTCCTGGGTGAGGGAAGCTATACCAAAACAGACCAAGGAGTAAAGGAGTTTAATTATTTACTGGAGCCGGGACTCTATTATGTTAAGCTTCATGGGTTATACGGCAATACAACATTGCAGATTGTCCCGATGTATTATGATATTACTCTCACGGCTGACACCGACGGCATCTGGACTACGGAACCGGTTGAAGTCAATATTGATACCAGCATTGACTATAAGGAAATTATGGTTCTGTTTAAGGATGTAAAGGATACATTAATTGACAAAGCTTCTGTTTGGACCGAGAGCAATCCTGCTTATGTAAGGCTGGATGGCGAGACCTTCGAGGCCAGGGACAGCGGTATCTATTCCGTAAGAATTACGGATAAGTTTGGAAACCATTCCATGAAGAAAATAGAAATATCCAATGTTGATGTCACAAAACCGGTTATCAAAGGGGTAACTGACAAAAAAAATTATAAGAAAGCAGTAACTGTAACCTGGACGGATAAACACAGCGGTATTAACAATAACAAAACCACTCTTAATGGTAAAAAAGTAACCAGCGGCGTTAAGATAACAGAGGAAGGGAAGTATACCCTGAAGGTATACGATAAAATAGGCAACCATACCTCCGTTGCGTTCACGATTGACCGCACTGCCCCTACCGCCGGAGTGGAAGACGGGAAAACATATAAGGAATCCGTTATCTTGAAGTTTAAGGATAATCTATCAGGCATAAGCAAAATAATGGTTGACAACGAGGAGATAACCGCTTCCGGCAATACCTATTACTGCTATATAGACGGAGAATATACCGTAGAATTATGGGATAAGGCGGGAAATTACCGTAAAATCAATTTTTACATCAAGAGGAAATATTAATTTTGCCGGGCCAGGAATGCGAAGCAGGAAAATCCCATGAGAGCAGCAGGATCATGACATGTATTTAGTTCATAAAATAATACCTGAATAGAATACTTAGAATAACAGCATGTAAAGACAGGAGAATGGAGACTATTATGACGAGTTTAAAAGAGAAATACAAAGATTATTTTAAGGTTGGTGCCGCAGTAAGCAAAAGGACGGTAAAAAGCCATGCTCAGGTGATTGCGGAGCAGTTTAACTCAATTACCTGTGAGAATGAAATGAAATATTCCAGTATTGCACCGGAAGAAGAGCGGTTTAATTTTGGCATTGCCGATGATATTATGGAGTTTGCCAGGGATAATCAGATGGCAGTGCGGGGACATACCTTCGTATGGCATAACCAGACTCCCGAATGGGTGTTTAGAGATGCTGACAGGAATCAATTATTACAGCGGATCAGAAATCATATGATAGCCTTGGGAGGGCGATATAACAAGGAAGTATTTGCCTGGGACGTGGTGAATGAGGCAATCGAGGACAAGGCAGATGAGGTATTACGCCGGTCAAAGTGGTTTGAGATACTGGGAGAAAGCTTTATGGATGATATTTTTCTGATGGCAAAGGAGATATTACCGGATAAGGAGCTTTATTATAATGATTACAATGAAACCAATCCCATAAAGAGGCAGAAAATATACAATACCATTAAAAATATGCGGGAGCGGGGAATTCCGGTGGATGGAATAGGAATGCAATGCCATCATAATATATATGAACCGTCTGCCGATGAATTGAAACGAGCCATTGAATTATACGCAGAACTGGGTGTAAAATTACATATTACCGAGATGGATGTGTCATTATTTGAATTCAATGATCATGGCAGCATCGCCGGGCCAACGGCAGAATTAATTGAGAAGCAGGCAAGCGTCTATGAGAAGTCCTTCAAGATCTTCCGCGAGTATAAGGAGCATATTGATTGTGTTACGATATGGGGGGTAGCGGATGACGCAACCTGGCTGGATCATTTTCCGGCCCGTAACCGTAAGAACTGGCCGCTGCTGTTTGATGAAGAACATAATCCGAAGGAAGCGTTCTATAGAATTATGGAGTTCTAGCCATAGAAGGGATTGTTGGGCAAAAAGAACAGGGAAAGTTGACCGGTGATTTTAAGTTTGGACAAGGAGCGGTGTATGAGCAGATTGTGGTATAGGAAACCGGCGGCCATATGGGAGGAGGCTCTGCCTCTGGGAAACGGGCGCATGGGAGCTATGGTGTTTGGGAAGACGGATGAAGAGCACATTCAACTAAACGAAGACAGTGTCTGGTACGGGGGTCCCATGGACCGGAATAATCCGGACGCCTTGAGGAATTTACCAAAGATAAGAGAGCTTATTAAGCAGGACCGGATCAGAGAAGCAGAAGAACTGATGATATATGCGCTATCGGGTACCCCCCAGAGCCAGAGACCCTATCAGTCCCTTGGTGATCTCTTTCTCCGGTTTAAAGGTATTCCTGGCGAGGTGAAAGATTACGAGAGAAGTCTTTCCCTGCAGGATGCAATTCACCGCATTCGGTTTACTGCGGGAAAGGAAGTCTATGAAAGAGAGAGCTTCCTGTCTGCAGCAGATGATGTGATGGTGATGCATTTGAAGGCGAAGGGAAAGGGAAGGATATCCTTTACGGCCCTGCTTATGCGTGAACGCTTTTATGACAGGTCCCTGGGTATATCAAACGATATGATTATGATGGACGGCAATCTGGGGCAGGGGGGATTATGTTTTGGAATGCTTCTGAAGGCGGTTGCCGAGGGCGGAACCTGTGAGGTAATCGGAGAACATCTGATTGTCAGTGATGCAGATGAGGTAACCCTGTTATATACCGCTGGTACGACCTTCCGATACAAGGAATTGCAGACACAGTTGGAGCAGGTGTTATCTAGGACCTCCGAGTTCACCTATGACGAATTGAAGAGACGGCATCTGGAGGATTATAGAAAGCTGTATGACAGAGTTACTTTTCAATTGACAGGTACGCCCATATATGATGAGATACCAACGGATGAGCGCCTGGAACGGGTAAAAAAGGGAGAGGCTGATTATGGTCTTTCCAAGCTTTACTTTGATTTTGGACGCTATCTTCTGATCTCCTGCAGCCGGGAGGGAACCCTGCCTGCCAATCTGCAAGGTATCTGGAATAAGGATATGCGCCCGGCCTGGGACTCCAAATATACCATTAACATTAACACAGAGATGAATTACTGGCCGGCAGAGGTGTGTAATCTTTCCGAATGTCACAAACCCTTGTTTGACCTTATAAAAAGGATGCTTCCCAACGGGCAGGAGACAGCCAGGAAAATGTATGGCTGCAGGGGCTTTGTAGCTCATCATAATACGGATCTATGGGGGGACACTGCAGTTCAGGATCACTGGATTCCGGGATCCTACTGGGTCATGGGAGCAGCGTGGCTCTGCACTCATTTATGGATGCATTATGAATATACAATGGATCTGGAGTTTTTAAAAGAGGCATTCCCCATCATGAAGGAAGCAGCAGTATTTTTCCTGGATTTTCTCATTGAGGATGAAGGATACTTAAAGACCTGCCCTTCCGTATCACCGGAGAATCTCTATCTTCTTCCCGGCGGAGAAGCCGGAGCGGTTTCGGCAGGAGTTACCATGGATAATCAAATTCTCAGGGATTTATTTGAACAATGTCTGAAAGCCATGGAGCGATTGGAAATTAATGACGGAACAGTGTTGCAGATAAAAGAGTGCCTGGGAAGGCTTGTTCCCACCCAGATAGGAAAGCACGGCCAGATTATGGAGTGGGCAAAGGAGTATGAGGAGCAGGACCCCGGACATAGGCACATCAGCCATCTGTATGCGCTGCATCCGTCAAATCAGATCACGGTGGACGGCACGCCGGAGCTGGCAGAAGCGGCGAAGCTTACCCTGGAACGGAGATTAATGCACGGCGGCGGACATACCGGCTGGAGCCGTGCATGGATTATTAATCTCTATGCAAGACTTGGGGATGGGGAGAAGGCGTATTGGAATTTGGAACAGTTGTATGCTCAATCCACGCTTCCCAACTTCTTTGATAATCATCCGCCGTTTCAGATCGACGGTAATTTCGGTGCTACGGCTGCAATCGCCGAGATGCTGGTACAAAGCACATCGGAAAGGCTGATCTTACTGCCGGCGCTGCCAAAAGCATGGCCGGACGGCGAGGCAGACGGGCTGTGCGTCCGCGGCGGAGCGAATATCCATCTTGAGTGGACCCGGGGACAATTAAAGAGATGTATCATAAAGGCGAAACACGAATATAAAGCGGACCTGTTATATCAAGGGGAAAAGCGGAGGATCTCTTTACAAGCCGGCGAGGAGGCTGTCATCGACATAGGAATGACGGATTAAGCAAATACCGTACGGCATTATGCACCGGAATGCCGTGCTGACGAGGGGGATGGATATGATGAGGAAACATGCAGTGACGGGGGCTATATTATTCTCTTTATTTTCACTTATGCTGACTGCCTGCCAGGATGCGGATACGGATCATAAGCAACAGATGATTGCGGATGCGGACGGCAATGCTGCGGATAGTAATTTGATAACACCTGTTATCGAGGCGGGAGAGAATGACCCGGGGGAACCGTTACAGAAACAGCAATCAAGCAAAGAATTGGAGGACGAATTGATGATATGCTTTGACAACCTGACCTTGACACCGACCCTTAAGAATTACGGATTTAAAAATCCTTTGATGACCCAGAGGCTGGGGGCGGATCCCTATGCGATGGTTTATAATGAGAGGGTGTATCTTTATATGACCGGAGATACCGTGGAATATGACGGTGACGGCAAAGTAAAGCCCAATAGCTATTCCAGGATTAATACCTTGAATGTAATATCCTCCCCCGATCTGGTGAATTGGACGGATCATGGAGCAATCAAGGCGGCGGGACCAAACGGAGCGGCGAAGTGGGGGAATAATTCCTGGGCGCCGGCGGCAGCGCACAAGGTCATCGACGGAAAGGACAAATTTTTTATCTATTTTGCCAATGGAGGAAACGGGATTGGTGTTTTAACATCGGATAGCCCGACGGGGCCTTTTACCGATCCCTTGGGGCATGCATTGATCTCCAGATCCACACCGAATTGCGGTAATGTCGCCTGGCTTTTTGATCCGGCAGTACTGGTAGATGATGACGGCAAAGCTTATCTCTATTTTGGAGGAGGAATACCGGACGAAAGGTATGCGAATCCGGGAACCGGGCGTGCAGTCCAATTAGGAGAGGATATGATAAGCCTCGCAGGCGACCCTGTAAGCTTGGATATTCCGTATTTGTTTGAAGATTCCGGGATCAATAAAATAAGAGATACTTATTACTACTCCTATTGCTCCAATTGGAATGTAGATCCCCAGGATGCCATTAAGCTTGGCTTCCAAAGTGCGGAGATTGTTTATATGACCGGTAAAAATCCTCTGGGACCTTTCACATTACAAGGGTCAATTCTGAAGAATCCGGGGACCTTCTTCGGATGCTACGGCAATAACCATCACTGCATGTTCCTGTTTAAAGATCAGATGTACATGGCTTATCATACACAGATACTCGAAAACAGACTGGATATCACAGGAGGGTATCGGTGCACCCATATCGACCCCGTGACAGTAAGCGAGGATGGGGTAATCCAATCGATAAAAGCAACGGAGTTTGGCGTAAAACAGGTGCAGGCACTGAATCCGTACGAAAGAGTAGAAGCAGAGACCATAGGCACAATGGGAGGAATTACAACCAAGCTTGCAGATGTGACGAACAAATTAAGTGGCACCGGCAACATGGCCGTAACCGATATCCATACCGGCGATTGGATTGCCGTTTACGGGGTTGATTTTGGCGATTCGGGAGCAGATCACTTCACAGCTTCGATCAGAGCACCCCGTGATCAATTCGGAGCAATTCAAATCCGTCTGGATAAACCCACCGGCACTGTCGCAGGTTACTTGAAAGTAGAGCCGGGCACAGATGCGGACAATCAGGAAGTGACTGCGGAATTACTTACAAAAATCACCGGAGTTCATGATTTGGTATTTGTTTTTTATGGCGAAGGGTATGAGTTGGATTATTGGTATTTTAAGTAAGTGGCAGTTAACTGCGGATGCTTATCATTCAACGGTCATAAAGAGGCTTGTTCAAAAAAATAATATAATGAAAACAGGGAGATAAGATATGTCCAACAACCCAATTATATGGTCCGATTACCCGGATCCTGATGTGATCCGGGTGGATGACACCTATTATATGATAAGTACAACCATGCATTTTATGCCGGGAGGAGTCATTCTGAGATCCTATGATTTAGTGCATTGGGAAATTGCCGCCTATGTTTATGATACCCTGGATCATACTCCGGGGCAAAGGATGGAGGGCGGTCTTAGCATCTACGGAAAAGGGATGTGGGCGGCATTCCTTCGCTATCATAAGGGGGTGTTTTATGTATGCTTTGTGGCTAATGATACCGGTAAGACGTATCTTTATCAGTCCGAACATATTACCGGAGTATGGAGAAAGCAATATGTGGAGGGCTTTTATCATGACTGCTCCCTGCTCTTTGATGAGGATGACAGAGTATATATCGTATATGGGAATAAAGAAATCTGGCTGACGGAACTAAGAACAGATTTAACCGGTCCCAAACCCGGCGGCTTGCATCGGATGATCGTGAAGGATACGGGGAATGTGGGCCTTGGCTATGAAGGCGCCCATTTATATAAAATCAACGGAAGGTATTATGTGTTCTTTATCCATTGGCCCGCAAAGGGAACCCGCCGCAGGACACAAGCCTGCTATACGGCAGAATCGTTGGAAGGAACCTTTACCGGCAGGGATGTCCTGGATGATGATATGGGATATCATAATGCAGGCGTTGCCCAGGGGGGGATTGTGAATACACCCTGGGATGAGTGGTATGCTATGCTGTTTCAGGATCATGGGGCTGTCGGACGTATCCCGGTTCTTGTTCCGGTCCGTTGGGAGAAGGATTTTCCGGTATTCGGTATCGACGGCAAGGTGCCGGATTTTGTTGAGGTAAGGAGTACCCGTCCGGATTATGTATATGAGCCGCTGGTGGATCATGATAATTTTAACTACCTTCCGGATGACAATGGAACGGTTCATTTAAAGAAGGTATGGCAATGGAATCATACACCGGACAACCGGCTATGGTCCGTAACGGAGAAGCCCGGAACCTTGAGAATCCGCTCCGGAAAGCTAAGCCCTAATGTGGTACAGGCAGCGAACACTCTGACGCAGCGTCTTACCGGCCCTGTCAGTGAAACAATTGTTACGGTGGACGGCAGTCATTTAAAGGACGGGGATTATGCAGGAATCTGTGCATTACAGGGGTGCTATGGCTTGATTGCCTTAACCCTGGAAGAGGGGAATTTCTATCTTAGCATGGCAGCAAGGGAGCTTAATCCGGAGGAAAATATCTGGGGACCAAAGGAAGGTGACAGAAAGCCGGGTAAAGAATGGGGACGTGCTGCAATGAGCAGTTCTGTTGTGACCTTAAAGATGCGGGTGAATTTTACAGATGATACGGATGAAGCTGAATTCTTTTACATGGCTGATGATCAATGGATTAAGCTTGGAATCACACATAAATTATACTTCCGTCTGGATCACTTCGTTGGATGCCGTGCCGGATTATTCATGTATTCTACGAAGCAAATTGGGGGTGCGGCCGATTTTAGCGAATTTTTTTACAATATAACTAATTTATAAGCTTGACATCCTTTACACTGAAGCTATTTCATATAAGCAGGACAGCATCATAAAACAAAATAATGTTGAGGAGTGGTTGGCAATGGAAGAATTGAAAGGCAGCAGAGTCAAAATACAGGACGGTGAATTAAGACGAAGAGAACAGGCTAACAGGGATTACTTAATGAGGCTGACCAGCAATAATCTGCTTATGAATTACCAAGTGGAAGCGGGCAGATATTCAGGCCGGGAAATTCCGGGGGATGCTCATACAGGCTGGGAATCTCCGGTATGTCAGCTGAGGGGACATTTTCTGGGACACTGGCTGTCAGCGGCGGCAATCCATTATGATGCCACCGGTGACAGAGAATTAAAACTGAAGGCAGATCTTATCATAGAAGAACTGGCTGAGTGTCAGAAGGATAATGGCGGACAATGGGCAGGGCCGATTCCGGAGAAATACCTTCATTGGATTGCCAATGGTAAAGAAATCTGGGCACCCCAGTATAACCTTCATAAAGTATTAATGGGTTTAGTGGATATGTATCTTTATGCGGACAATAAGAAAGCGTTGGGAATAGCGGATCAATTTGCGAATTGGTTCGTTGCGTGGAGCGCTACCTTCTCCAGAGAAAAATTTGATGATATACTCGATGTAGAGACAGGCGGTATGATCGAGATTTGGGCAGAGCTTTTGCAGATAACAGGAGATGATAAATACAGGACACTTCTGGAACGATATTATCGCAGCAGGTTGTTTCAGCCTTTGCTGGACGGGAAAGATCCATTAACGAATATGCATGCGAATACAACGATTCCAGAGATACTGGGCTGTGCAAGAGCTTATGAAGTGACAGGTGACGATGAGTGGATGAATATTGTAAAAGCATATTGGAATTGTGCTGTAACAGAGAGGGGATGTCTTGTAACAGGAGGTCAGACCGCAGGTGAAGTATGGATGCCTAAGAATAAGATGAAGGCAAGGCTTGGTGATAAGAATCAAGAGCATTGTACCGTGTATAACATGATGAGGCTGGCAGAATTTTTATTCCGTCATACCGGCGATCCGGAATATCTTCAGTATATGGAATATAATCTGTATAACGGTCTTATGGCACAGGCATATTATCAGGAATATTGGCTTACCGGCAATAAGCACAGTAACCCCGGCACAGGTCTCCTTACCTATTTTTTACCAATGAAGGCAGGCTTGCGTAAGGATTGGAGCAAAGAGACGGATAGCTTTTTCTGCTGTCATGGAACTATGGTTCAGGCAAATGCAGCTTTGAATAGAGGTATGTACTATCAAGAGGAAGAAACTATCTATATTGCTCAGTATTTTAATTCAGAGATGAGTGCAGTGATCAATGGAGAAGAAATTAAAATTATACAAAATCAAGATATCATGAGCGGCAGTATGCTTACCTCATCCAATACGGCGGGGTATCAAGCAGTCAATGAGATTACTGCCCGCCATGAAAATATGCCGGATTATAAAAAATTTGATTTTGTTATTAAAGTGGAATCACCGATGGTATTTATACTAGCATATCGGATACCGGAATGGGTCATGGCAGATGCGGTTATCTATATTAACGATGAGCTTTTTGGCAAATCTGCAGATTGTTGTCATTTTTATAAGATATCCCGGGAATGGAAGGAAGGAGATAAGGTAAGCATCATCCTTCCCATAGGAATACGGTTTATTCCCCTTCCGGATGACAACAGGATAGGTGCTTTCCGCTATGGACCGGAGGTGCTTGCAGGTATATGTGAAGAGGAAAGAGTATTATACCCGGAGGGCGATGATATTGCATCTGAGATAGCGATGGAGAACGAACGCGAATGGGGAAGCTGGAGATATTTTTTTAAGGCGGAAAATCAGAATCCGGTAATTCAATTAAGAAGAATTAGGGATATCGGTTATGAACCTTTCCAAATTTATTTTAAGGTGAAGAAGCATTGAATGTTATGTGCTGATGGTTATAAAATAGGACAGTTTGCTGTTATGGAGAAGGGATGGGGTATCATATAATTTAATAAAAAGACCGGAGCGCTGTAAAATGGGAGGAGGCAGGCCTGTGTGGCCGTATTTCTTCGTATTATTTTGCAGCGTCTTAATATGAGGGCAGTTATGATAATACATGTTGTAAAACCGAGGGAAACTATTTATACCATTGCGGCAGATTATAATGTATCGGTAACAAGGCTGGTGGAGGATAACGGACTGGTCAATCCGGATCATTTGGTGGTTGGGCAGACCATTGTAATCGCATATCCGGCACAGGTCTATATCGCGCAGGAAGGTGATACGGTGGAAAGCATAGCGGAAGACTTCCAGATTCCTGTCATGCAGCTGTTGAGGAATAATCCGTTTTTAGTTAACCGGACAATGATCTACCAGGGGGAGATCATTGTCATACGCTATGATACGAAGGATAGAATCTCGATTAATGCGTATGCCTACCCGTTCATAAATAGAGATACCCTCAGAAAAACCCTCCCATTTCTGACCTATCTGACCATATTTAATTATCGGACAGTCCAGGCGGGAGAAATTGAAGGAAGCGATGATACGGATATCATAGCCATGGCCAAGAGCTTCGGGGTTGCGCCGTTGATGTCCCTATCCTCTTTAACCTATCAGGGAATCAGCAATATTGAGGTGGTCAACAGCGTCCTGTATGATGAAAATAACCTGGAGCTCCATATTGAAGCTGCTCTGAGGATATTAAATGAAAAGGGCTATTATGGACTAAATATATCCCTTGCAAATCTGACCCAGATGAACAGAGAGGACTATGAAAACTTCATAACAAAACTATCCCTGAGGTTAAAAGCGGAGGGATATAAGCTGTTCCTTACCTTGACACCGAGAATCATTGTGAATTCCAGTGAGATATCTTTTGAGCAGATCGACTACACAGGCTTTGGAAGAGTGGCGGACTATATACAGATTCTATCCTACGGCTGGGGATCGCAGTCCGGACCGCCTGCAGCTGTTACTTCGGCCTATCTGACGGACCTCCTGCTTCAGGATGCGGTTACCATGGTGCCGCCGAAGAAAATATTTGCGGGTATCTCCGTGATAGGCTATAACTGGCAGGAGCCTTACGTCCTTGGGATGACACGGGCTAATTCCCTGACCAATGACGCGGCAATCGAGCTGGCGGTACAGACAGAATCTACGATAGAATTTGAAGAAAGCGCCCAGGCTCCGTATTTTGAATATATGGCCCGGGATGAAGGAAGGATGGTTCGGCATATCGTATGGTTCAGCGATGCCAGAAGCATCGACTCCCTGGTGGGCTTCGTCCCGAAATATGGCATTCAGGGAGCCGGGATCTGGAATATCATGAGCTATTTTACGCAGATGTGGCTGGTGATCAATTCCCAGTACCAGATAGAAAAAGTTTTGCCGGAACAATAGGCTTCGGTAAGAGTTCCTGCGCCATGTCCCCCCTGCCGCAGGAACTCTTACAGGTTTCCTTGCAATCTGACCAAAAAATATTTACTTGTATTTTGATTTGGACTATAATGTAGTACAAGCATTGGATTAGTACAACAGAGAATGTGCTGGATGAGAGGTTGAATTGTGATGACGAATATTTCTGATTTATATGACCGTGCGGCGGCAATTGTAGATCTCGGCTGCATCAGCCATAATCTGGGGGTCGTAAAACAGAAGGCTCCCGGAAAGAAAATAATTGCTATGGTGAAGGCCAACGCCTACGGACATGGAATAGTCCGGGTGTCGGAGCACCTGATTTCCCAGGGGGCGGATTATCTTGGCGTTGCATTCGTGGAGGAAGGGGTCCTTCTGAGAAATGCGGGGATTACGGCCCCCATCCTTGTTACCGGGGCATTTTTAAAGCCGCAGATTAAGGAGTATCTGCAGCATGATATTGACCTTACCGTTTCTTCGGTCACAGGGCTGGAGGAGGTGGAGGAGACCGCCAGGGCGTTGGGAAAGCGGGCGAGAATCCATCTGCAGATTGACACGGGTATGATGAGAGTAGGAGTACGGGATACCTCGGCCCCCAAGTTTCTGGAGGCGGCCTCCCGTTCAAGATATTGCGATGTAGCGGGGGTGTTTTCCCATTTTGCAACGGCGGATGATGAGAATTTGGATTTTACGCATCTGCAGCTGGATCGGTTTCTGGAGGCAATCCGTTTTTATGAGAGACATGATATCGAGCCTCCCATGTTTCATATTGCCAACAGTGCGGGCATACTGAGGCTGCCGGAAAGCCACCTGGATGCAGTAAGACCGGGAATTATGCTGTACGGCTACCATCCGTCAGATTATACGGAAAGGGAAGCAAAGCTTCTGCCGGCGCTTTCCCTGCGGGCGAAGATCACCTATTTTAAGGTGGTGTTAGGCGGGACCTCCGTGGGCTACGGGAGAACCTGGGTCTCGGAGGAGGATACGAGAGCCGTTACCCTTCTCATCGGTTATGGCGACGGCTATCTTCGGGGATTCTCCAACAAAAGCGAGGTGCTGATCCATGGACGCAGATATCCGGTGGTGGGAAATATCAGTATGGATCATACCGTAGTATCCCTGGGCAGGGATGGAGAAGGCTATCGGGGCGATGAGGCGGTGCTCATCGGGACGCAGGGAGGAGAAACCATCACTGCGACGGAACTGGCAGAGAAGCTGGGGACTATTAATTATGAGATATTGACAGGCATCGGAAGCAGGGTGCCGAGGGTATATATGAATTGAAGCTGTGAATAAGTGGTTGAATATATAGACATATTATGATATTATATGTCTATATAGAATTGAGATGAGGTGATAATATGGAATCAAAAATCAGACCGTCGGCAGATTTAAGGAATCATTACAATGAAATCTCTAAACAGTGCAAGGAATCAAGGGATGCGGTTATTATTACCGTAAACGGACGGGGCGATACCGTAGTTCTCGGGTTACAGGATTACTATCAGATGAAATATGAGCTGGAACTGCTCAGAACACTTGCAGAGGCGGAAGATGATGTGAAACATGGCCGTGTGGCACCAATGCAGGATTCCTTTGATGATCTTCGTGCATCCTTGTTAGAGAGGAAGAATGGATGAAATATAATCTATTACGAACGGATAAAGCGGAAGAGCAACTCCGTGAAATTATTTTTTATATTGCAGATGATTCTGGTAGTACTGATATTGCGCTGGGATATTTGAATAAGATTGAAAAAGCAATCAGTGGCCTGCAGGAATTTCCTGAGTCAGGAAGTGTTCCCAGATATTCAATTTTAAAGAAGCAAGGCTATAGAGTGGTAATTGTTGAAAGGCATCTTGTGTTTTATAGGATAAATGAGACAGATAAACTTGTTACGATATATGCTATTATGGATGGGAGACGAGAATATCGTAATTTGTTATAAGAAGAGTAAAAAGCATTCGGAATGAAACTGGATGCTTTTTTTGATGAAGAGGCACGAAAAAAATTATGAACTGAATTATGAACTGCTAAAACCTTTTGCGTTTTACAATCGTGTTATCAGTGAAAGGGGGTTGAACCTTATGGAAAATGTGTCCTTGCTGCGCGCGAGCGAGGGACAAAAGAATTGCCCGAATCCTCCTGTCACACGGACAGGAGAAGAGGTACAGGCAATTTATAACCGCCATGCCGAGACGGTTTACCGTGTCTGCTATTCTCTGACGGGGAACCTGGCGGATGCCGAGGATGCCACACAGGCGGCCTTTATAAAGCTGATGAGGGACCAGACACCGTTTGCTGATGAAGAACACGAAAAAGCCTGGCTCATCACAACCGCAAGAAATCAGTGCAAGGATATTCACCGGCAATGGTGGCGTAAGAAGGTTGTCGCACTCGATGAGACAACAGAGGCAGCTGCTTCGGATAAAAGCAATGCAGGATTTGTAACAGATGCGCTGATGAGGCTCCGGCCGGAGATGAGGCTTGTTCTGTATCTTCATTATTATGAGGGGTATAAGCTGGCGGAGATATCCTCTATGCTGGGGCTTAACCTGAATACCGTAAAGAGCCGCATCAGAACCGCAAAACAACGCCTTAAAATGGAGTTAGGAGATGATTATTATGAATAAAAAGGAACTGAACGAAGCCTTTGAACGCATGAAGCCCGATCAGGAACAGAAAATGCGGATGCTCAGAGAGATAGAGACGCAGGGGAGGTCGGAGCGTCCGGCAGGGAAGGGGAGAAAGACCCGGAGGAGCCTGTGGATCAGTGCGGCAGCTGCCTGCCTTGCCCTGGTATTTGCGGTTGTATTTATCTTTCCCCCGGGTAAGGAAACCGTGGCTCTTGCATTATCCGTCGGCAGTCCCGATGTTGACAGCAAGGTGAAGCTGACGAATGATCATAATGCAAAGGATGGGAGTACTTCCGTCAGCAACATAAATGCCAGGCCCGGACTGGAATTTTACATTGAAGGTAAGGGCATCGCCAAAATTGAGGTTTCCTGTGAGAATGAATTTCTGTATGTGGTCGACTGGACGAAAACCCAGCAGGAAAAATACTGGAATCCGGAGGTGTACCAAAAGTTTGATGAAGAGACGCAGCAATCTATATTTTACCCCGAGCTGCTCTATGACAAAGCCTGTGAGATGACATTTCCGCAAGACTTTGATGCATATGATGAAATATGGTACCGCTGGGAGGCGCGGAATCTGTATGAGTGGGCCAGCGCGGATAATTTCTCTCATTTTCAAGGCGTGGGAATTGATGTGAAATACGCTACGGAGGAGGATAAACTGAAAGCGGCAGCGGGGAATTCCAGCGCCAACGGGCATATTCTGCTGGACGGTTATCCGGTGGATAAATTAAGCGACAATATCCATATAACTATCACAGACAGACAGGGAAACATAGTCACTAAGACGATAGTAGTCACCGTCAGCAATAATGAAATAGGTCAGACAGTGGTCACTGCCAATCTGGAGGATTGATTTAGCCTCCGCGGCAGAAAAGCCCATAGCCGGGGGACAGAGTGTAAAACATGCTCTGTCCCTATTTGTTGTTCCTGCTTTCTTAGCAAATCGAATACTTTGTTTCTGGTGATCGTCATGATCCATGCGCGTCCATTCCCTTTGACCTGATATGACCCGCAATGGCTCATGATGGAAATGAAAGTATCCTGCATCGCATCCTCTGCAATATTCTGACTCCCGGATAATTGCAGCGCATAAAAGTATACGGGCCGTTTCATCCCGTTATACAGAGCTTCCAGCGCCCCGTCATCCCCTTGGGCAATTCTCGTAATCAGATGGTCTATATCGTGATTTGTCATGTTCACATTTGCGGGACCTCCTTTCCTCTATAAAATAGAAACGCTGGAGAAGGAAAATATATTGGGTTTTTAAAAATTTTTTTGCGCACCCTTCTTAATCTTTAGAATACTCTTTTCCAACAAGCCAATCTTTTGATATCTCCGGGTCGTCAAAATATCGGATTGTCTCTGCCAAACCGCATTTTGCTTCCCGCAGATGTCCAATTATTTTTTTGAACACCTTTTTTGAGCATCCGACAAGGGCCATTTTTGAAACCCTCGGACTGATATGAATAATATGCTGCGACAGCTTTAGGATCATGCTGTCTGTGAAATTTGTTTCGTATAAATCGATCCATACATACCTTCCGCGCAAGGAAGAAGATAAGATAAACTTTTCTTCTGCGTCTATTATTTCGGATAACCTGCCCAGATTATCCCGATAGCTGCCGTAGTGCAGCGGATGTAATTCGCCGCCTTTGTAATAGTATGGACACAGGCTTCCGCTGGGAGATTTTTTAAGCAAAATAATCCCTCCCCGCCAAGGATGTTAATGGCTTTCCGGCCCGGATGTGCTGACACCATCGGATGGATTCCTGTGTGACACAGATTCCATAATAAAGCGTGGATAACTTATAGTAGCATTCCTCTTTATTCTCCAGATTCTCAAACTCCTTTTCTAAGTACTGCAATTTGCGAAGGTAATTGATATTATTGATCTCATGCTCCAGAAGCTGCTTGTCGCGCAGATCGGCAGGGAGCTTGTCGAAAAAATACACTTTTGCCAGGTGGGTATTGGCGCCATCCATCACATTCATGGATGAAGTAAGCCATATCATTATAAAAGGGTAGTTAATTAGTAACCGAACAGAAAGATCTAACCTAAATAAGCAGAAAAGCTGCATCCGTCAAATTATAAATATATTATACGGGGGTGATGGTAATGGAAGATAGTAAAATTATCGATTTGTTCTTTGAACGTTCCCAGCAAGCGGTTATGGAATTGTCGGCAAAATATGAAAAGTTAGTATTTAGAATTGCTATGAATGTACTAAGGAATAACGAAGATGCTTTCGAATGCGTCAACGACACCTACCTTGGAGTATGGAATACAATTCCGCCGCAGCGGCCTTATCCTCTATCATGAAAACACATTTTGCTTCCATTTCCGAGAGTCTGGAAGAATCAGCAAAGATTGACGGGGCCAATGATTTTAGAATTCTTTTCAACATCACCTTGCCGCTCTCCCTTCCGGTCATTGCCGTAATGGTCCTGTACTACGGAGTTGACCGGTGGAACGGCTGGTTTTATGCCATGACCTTCATCAGTGACAGAAGCAAGTATCCTTTGCAATTGATTCTACGGGATATTCTGATTGAGAACAGCACCGAAATGATGCAGGGAATGGGAGATATCGAGAGGGCCAATGTTGCTGAAACCATCAAATATGCCATTATTATGGTGGCAACGCTGCCCATTATGCTTGTCTATCCCTTTCTGCAGAAGTATTTTGTAAAGGGAATTATGTTGGGCGGAGTGAAATATTGATTTAGAAGATAGACGGAGGCCGCTGCAAAATGGAGTTATATTTCTTCTATTTTGCAGCGGCCTCTCTATTTAAGACGGAACAGCGATATCTGTATTACTGGCATACAATTGATAACTGAGCCTCTCTGACCCGGCAGGCACCGGGGTTAAGCAGGCAGAGGGAAAGGTATACATCTTCCTGATATCCATAGGTCGATAGCAGGAGATTGCCGGAGGAAACCGTAAGGGTTGAGGCACATGCGTTATTCGGGCTATAATAGGTGAACAGGTCTCTCTTATCGCCATTGGCCGAAGTCAACGTCAGGCATACAACAATATTTTGTCTTACATTTCCCGCGCAAATATTAATGCAGAAGGAAATATTATAATATCTGTTCGGCGCAAGGCGTATTCTGCCGCTATCGGAAGAATCATAGGAAATACAACCGTCTGTTATAAAATCAGCTTCCCAAGGGAAAGGAGTCGAGCATCTCCACAGATAATTGGAGTCGGCTTCCTCAAATGCGCCCAGAATGATCGGGCAAGTTCCGGTGGCCCCGGTAGCTCCAGTAGCTCCGGTGGCTCCAGTCGCGCCGGTGATTCCGGTAGCGCCGGTAGCGCCAGTCGCGCCGGTAGCGCCAGTGGCTCCGGTAATGCCGGTGGCTCCAGTAGCTCCAGTCGCGCCAGTGGCCCCGGTAGCTCCGGCAGCTCCATCAGCACCAGTGGCACCAGTAGCTCCAGTCGCGCCGGTAGCGCCAGTAGGTCCGGTAGCTCCGGCAATGCCAGCAGCGCCGGTAGCGCCAGTAGGCCCGGTAGCACCAGTAATGCCGGTCGCACCAGTGGCCCCGGTAGATCCGGTAGCGCCGGCACCGCCATCAGCGCCGGTAGCGCCGGTAGCGCCAGTAGGCCCGGTAGCACCAGTGATGCCGGTAGCGCCAGTGGCACCAGTAGCGCCAGTGGCGCCAGTCGCGCCGGTAGGTCCGGTAACACCATCAGCGCCGGTAGCGCCAGTAGGTCCGGTAGCCCCATCAGCGCCAGTGGCCCCAGTAGCACCAGTGGCTCCGGTAGCGCCAGTGGGCCCAGTAGCGCCATCGGCTCCGGCTACGCCAGTAGCCCCGGTAGTTCCTCGCGGCCCGGTGGCTCCGGTAGCCCCAGTAGGTCCGGTAGGCCCTGTGGGACCGATTCCGCTGTCGATGAAATCCAGAACACGTTCCATTTTATTCTTTAGAAAGACCTGGTTCTGCATCAGAACATCCATTAAAGATTCTACGCTTTTATTTACAGCCAGCACATTATCAAGGGAATCGCCGGATCCTATATTCTCTTGTAATTCGTTTAAAATAAATTGAATTTTCTCTCCTTCCGCATTGATGATATGGCTGAAAGCAAGCTCTTCCAAGGCAATGGAGGCCAAAATCATATTAAGCGCTTTTTCCCTTGTGATCTCGGGGCTTATATTTGGAAATGTGGGCATTGACATAATAATTACTCCTTTCACGGGGTTTCTAGCTTGGTTTTAAAATATGCTTGATTATTCAACGCGGATATGGAATCGGGCTTAAGCAGAAGCGCCCGGTTATTATATTCGTTTGCTTTTTGGTAATCTCCCAGACGGTCATAGCACACGGCACATTCAATCAAGGGAATGTATCCCCAGCAGTCATGCTGCAGGAATCCCCAGGAATCCGACGGCTCCTTCAGGCTTAGAATAAAGTCAAACCAGAAGGCGGCCCGCTCATAATCCTGTTTTTCCTGATAATAGTAACCTATTTTGCAGCAAAGCTCTGCCCGGGGAAGATCATAGGCAAAGCTGCGCAGCATTGCCAGGAGTGATTTTTGGGAATGACCGAGCCTCCGGTAGCATTCGGCAAGCTCCCCGCAGGCGGCAATATTATCCTCCTTCCAGCCCAGTCCGGAATCCAGAAAGGCCTCGAATTGGACGACTGCATCCGCATTCCGGCCATGATCCTTCAGCTCCCGGGCATAATAATAGGTACCGCGGGGTGACAATATGGTTCCTTTTCTTCTGGCATCCTCGTAGATATCCAGATTTCTCGATGCGTGCCCTGTTCCCGGAAATTTACCGTGGGTGACAGCAATTTCTGAATTGATAATGGTGCCGCCGATACTTAAGTATTCGTGGACAGGCTCCATCCATCGAAAACCGCACTCTCTTTTGGACAGCCGTTCCCTGTAATAAGAAAAGACCGTATTGCCCCACAGGTCAGTTCCGGTATGATATCGGAACATTACGGCGTTGACATTGGGGTCAAGATTTTTCTTTAGCTCCATGAACTGGGCGCAGTCCGCCGGGAGCAGGATGTCATCGGCATCCAGCCACATAATGTAGTCGCAGGTTGCAAAGCTGTAGGAATAATTGCGGGCTGCTGAAAAATCGTCGATCCATTGGAAATCATATATTTTATCGGTGTACCTTGCGCATAGTTCTTTGGTCCGGTCCGCAGAGCCGGTATCTACTATAATAATCTCATCCACTGCATTGCAGACGGAATTCAGACATCGTTGAATAGAAGCTTCTTCATTTTTAACAATCATGCATAAGCTGATGGTAACCATAGTTCACACTCCTGAAGAGTAGATTGAGTATTTCATTACATCATATGTAGCATTTTGGCAGTTGGTGATGAACGGAAGGAAATTTAGTAACAATATGGAGGGATTTCTCATAATATGTTATTGACCTACAGAATAGGAGAGGATGAAAGCATGAGTACCATCAGCCTGTGCATGATCGTGAAGGATGAGGAGAAGAATATAAGGCGCTGCCTGGAAAGTGCCAGGGACATAGTGGATGAAATCATTATAGCGGATACCGGTTCCTCGGACCGAACAAAAGAAATCTGTCTGGAATACGGAGCAAAGGTCTTTGATTTTGAATGGAAGGATAATTTTGCGCAAGCGCGCAATTTTAGTATAGAGAAGGCATCATCGGACTGGATTTTGTGGATGGATGCTGATATGGAGTTACAGGTCAGAGAAGGGGAATGCCTGAAGGATTACCTGGAAAAAGAGAAAAAGAGTGTCTACTCTGTAAAAATGCTGCATGTAAGCGGAGCCGAGTCCCTTATAAAGGGCCAGTATTACACTTCCTATAATTATCTGCTGTTCCGTAACGGATTGAATCTGCATTTTCAAGGTTCTATCCATGAAAAGCTGGTATTTGACCTGGATAAGGAGGAAGAAGGGATATGCGGCGTTCTCGGAATTCTTCACTATGGTTATTCGGATGAAGCAATAGCGGGGAAGGCAATTCGCAACCTGCGGCTGCTGGTCAGAGAACAGGAAGAAGGCAGTAAAGATCCATGGCTTGATTATCACATTGCAGCCGAGCTTTATCGGCTGAAGGAGACGGATGAAGCCTTGCTCAGCCTGGATAAGGCCATTGCAAGGTTTCTGCTGCAGGGTGTGTTACCGCCTGCTCTGATTTACAGGTTAAAATACGAAATATTGCTAAGGTCGGATAGAATAGAGATTGCCTTCCAAGGGATAGAAAAGGCCGTGGAGCTGTATCCTGATTATGTGGAGCTTCATTTTCTGCGGGGCATCCTTTTATACCGCCAGGAAGAGTATGAAAGAGCCATCAAGGCTTTTATTTATTGTATTGTACTGGGGGAAGAGAGTCCCGGCTATCTCATAAAAGCGGGAAGCGGAAGCTTTTACGCGTATTATTATATGGGAGAATGCTATACCAAATTGGGATTTCAGGAAGCCGCACAGGAGGCGTACCGTCAATCTGCTTTATGGAATCCGGAATTTGAACCGGCAAAAGCGAGACTGAAGGGAGAAGAGATAGAATTAACCAGCCAAGAGATCTGTTTATAGAGAGGAAGTGTATTTAATATGTCTATGCCTAATTTTCCGGTAATCAGTCCGCCAATCACACGGGAAGATGCTGTGAATCAGATATTGTCCTCTATCGCCATGGAGGAACTGGGTTTAAGCCATATCATTAACGCGGAAGGTGAAGCTTCAGTATATTATCGGAACCCTGCCAGGTATCAGCGGACCGCCGGCGACGGTGGATGATGTGCTGGCGGCCAATGACAGCGTAAGATCCATGCTGGATACCATCACACAGAACCAGCTGTTTTATACGAACAAGATGCAGGCAGCCCTGGCATCCTCAGAGATGCAGGGGCCTACGGGAGCGACGGGAGCGACGGGAGTCACCGGTCCGTCCGGAGGCCCTACCGGTCCGACCGGCCCGACGGGAGCCACAGGGGCCACGGGAGCAACGGGAGCAACGGGAGCAGCGGGCGCCACCGGCCCGGCAGGCGCCACTGGCCCGACGGGAGCCACGGGGGCCACAGGAGCTGTAGGTCCGGCAGGAGCTGTAGGCCCCACGGGAGCAACGGGAGCCACCGGAGCAGCAGGAGCAACGGGAGCAACGGGAGCGACGGGAGCCACCGGAGCCACCGGCCCGACTGGCCCCACCGGCCCTACGGGTACCAATGTTACGGATACTTCGGCCTTTGCAGCCAATACTACTGGTGTATCCCTTACGATAATTTCTGCCGGAACCGTAGTACCGCTTCCCAACGACCAGATACTGCCTACAGGAATCACAGTAAATGGAACCAATGATACCTTTACTATCGCAACACCGGGGCGTTATAGGATATCCTACCATGTCAATACTGCAGTATCCCTGATATTGGGAACAAGATTGCTTATAAACGGAACTCCGCTGGTACAGTCTACTATTACACCGGTTTTGAGTTTGTCCAATTTTTCCAATGAAATATTATATGATATTAGTGCCAATGATACCGTATCGCTGGAGTTATTTGGTCTGGCCGGAGCAGTGGTTTTATTGGGAGGTTCCGCAGGTGCTTCATTGATGATCGTCAGGTTAAGCTAGAAGGAGGGAATGTATATGTCACAACCCAGCTTTCCCACAATCAGCCCCCCTCTTGACCGAGGGGATGCGATAAATCAGATTATATCCTCCATAGCATATGAGGAGCTTGGATTAAGCCACATTCTCAATGCGGAGGGGGAAAATCTGCAATTTGTACTGGGGTCCCTGCCTGGTTTGACCGGAGGGAATGCAACCTATGAAGAAGTAGTGGATGTAAATGGAAGTGTTCAGGATATGCTGGACAGTGTTCTTGGAAGCCAGTTGATGCTGAATTCCAAGATGGCCGCAGCTCTCCAGGCACCGGTAATTCCGGGGGTAACGGGAGCCACGGGAGCGACGGGAGCCACAGGTCCCGCCGAAGGAGCTGCCGGAGCCACCGGAGCCACAGGTCCTACAGGAGCCCCCGGTCCTAATCTGACAGCCACGGCAGGATATGCGGTAAATACTGCAGGTTCGACAATTAGTGTTGCATTGGGGGCAACAAATGTCCCCCTGCCGAGTGTGCAGCTATTATCACCGGACATTACGGTAAATGGAACTGACACGGTTTTTACAATTAATACGGCAGGACTGTATCGAATTTCCTACCATATTAATACGACCCTTGGCCTGTTATTGGGGTCCCGGCTGCTGATCAATGGATCACCCAATACGGCATCGACGATAAATCCAATTGTTACCTTGTCGAACTACTCCAATGAGATAGAGATTAACCTGGGAGCAGGAGCTACCGTAGCCCTGCAGATGTTTGCATCGATTATAGGCGCTGCCGTTCTGCTGAACAATGCCGCAGGAGCTTCCTTGATGATAATACGTCTGAGCTAATTCCGCCGTGCGATTTTGGCCGGTGTGATGACTGCAAGTGCTATGCCGGCAGATAACCCGCAACTGGAAAAAGATATGATACACTAACGGAAATAGCCTTATACGGTGATAAAGATTATCCCATGGTCTAACGAGTTACTTTTGGATAAATTTTCTTGATAGAAGGGTAATCCAAAGCACCGCAAATAAAATTGAAATAAATAATGCGAAATAATTACTTGATTGTATCGCTTTTGCCATCCAAAATGATGGCAAAAGCGATAATATATATTGCATTTTTCCAGTTATAAAATATGGAGCAAATGCTCCTAAATTGAAGATCGTTACCATTTTCCCAACCGCCATACCTTCCACCTTATTTGTGGATAGAGTGACAATAAGCAGAGCTATGACAACACCTTGAATCGTTCCGGCCAGTGCAATACCGGTAAGAATCAGCATATTTGCTTGGGAGAGATGGAAAAATGCTGACACAAAAATGCTGGCAGGGAATGAAATAAGCCCTATAGCCCCCAATCTTGACAGCAAATATCCTGTTTTCCCCAAAGGTGTAACGGCTAAATAGGAAATCAGATGATCGTCCGCTTCTTCCAGCATTACCATGGCAACAACGTAATTGAACATGGATGGTGTTAGAATTATTAGAAACAAGTCAAACAACCTATAATAGGGAGCTAGAACTTCATTTATGCCCAAATAACCAGTTATCAGCTCCTCTATAACAGGGATAATAAACCGAAAAAAGATTCCTGCAAGCAGAGGAACAAAGGCAATTATTATAAGCATAGCATCATGCTTCAACTGTCGCAGCACCTGCGAAAAGCAAATATAAATCGCTTTCATAAGGTAATCCCTCCAAGACTTCTCCACATTTTCGTGGTTGTCCGTTGAGCAATCATGAATAAGCAAATGATTATAATTAGCAGCATAGAAATATCATACAGGGGATTCAGGCTGCTATTTGAGATTAATGCAATGCTGCCGTTCAAAGGATACCACCGCATGATGACGGATGGGGCAAGCAAGAACAGGATGGGCGGTACAAAGCAAATAAGCTCCAGCGGAACAGTCATAATGATATACTGATTCAGACTGTTTATTTTTGCCGCTGCAATTAAGCCCAATAAAGTGAAAATCATTGAAGTCAGCGCCGTTGCAAGTAAGACCTCCGGAATATTTCTAAGCCCTGCCATAAATGCAAGTACCAAAGACACCAGTACAGAAATCAGCATTAGAGATACTATCTTTGATATTATATACTCTATGACTTTTACAGGAGAAACGGCCAAAGCGTTTAATACCCTTTGACTTTTTTCTAACAACACAATCGCGCCCATAAAGAAAAGTCCCATTGCCGCAGGGTCGGAATAAATCATAATGCTTACTGCTTTTTCACGCCATGCCTCCGGAAAGATGAAAAGCAAGAAAACATACAGGGTACAGAACACGATATAAATAAAGTAAAATCCATATTTAAACTGAAAATAAATATCTCCGAGTATTAGTTTTATAATTCTCATTGCAATGTCCTCCCTGTTACCTCCATAAAAATATCATTCAAAGTCGGCTCGCTGCTGTGAATGGATAATATACGGTTTTCTTTAATCAGACCGGTCAGCATATCGTCCTTCGATATTTGAGAAAGCAGACACTCACCTGTGCGTTCCTGCTTGTCATAGTAAGTATAGATAACTTTTGTTGCTCCTTTTTGCATAATCAGATTGTGCGGACTATCCAGAGCCTTAATACTGCCATTCACAATGAAAGCCACTCTGTCGCATAGTTCTGCTGCATCTGCCATATTGTGTGTAGTTAAAAATATGGTTTTACCCTTCGCTTTCTGCTGTAAGATCATATCCTTCATTAATTGGCTGTTGGTTGGGTCAAGACCGCTTGTTGGTTCGTCAAGGAATAAGATATCCGGATCGTGAAGCAGAGCTTTTAAGAAATTCAATCTTGACTTCATGCCCTTTGAATAATCGGATACCTTTTTGTCCGCATCGTTCTGTAATCCAATAAATTCAAGACTTTTATCAATTGCCTGTGTTTTTTTTGCATAGAGTGAGCTGAAGAACTCAAGATTTTGCCGAGCGGTTAATTTTTCATACAAAGTTGAATATTCAAAATCAACACCAATATTTTCATAAAAGCGGTTATCATGTTCTTTGCATTCAATGCCGTCCAGCTTGACGCTTCCCTCATATGTTGTGATTAAACCCGTAAGTATCTTTTGCAATGTTGTTTTCCCTGCACCGGAGGGGCCTAAGAAACCAAATATTTCTCCTTTTTTAACATGAAAATTCATATCTGTAATGAAGGGTTTTTTTGAATAGCTAAATGATAGATTTTTGACGGTTAGCATGATCTTCTCCTTAAATGACTAAGACGTTATTTTTGGTCATTAAAACGGTAAATTTTTTTAATTCAACATTTGTAATACTAAACCTCTGATCGTAAGCTTTAAAGCTTCATTAAAATATTCTTCGCCTGCCTCGCGTTTATAAATCATGCTGATAAACAGGTTTCTGAAAGCAGCCGCAAAATAATCAGTGTTGATTTTATCAGTACATGAAACCATTCCTACAATATCTTTAATCATTGTACTATCATGTAAAAAATGAGCCTGCATAACCTCCTGCGGCAGTTTGCGGTAAAGCAGTTCAATTTCTCCGGTTGTCAGAAGACGCAATAAGCCTGTTTCATCTATTGCTTTAAAAAAGCCATATATTATTTCGGTCAGGCTTTCAGCTGTTATATGCTGTTGCAAGGCTTTGATTTCATCCAGCAGCTGCTTTTCTATGGTTTCATGCTGCTCTAATAATACCTCAAACAATAATATTTCTTTTGCTTCATAGAACAAGTAAAAAGTACCCTTGGGGATTTGTACACGCTCCACCAGCTGATCTACCGTAGTGCGTCTAATCCCAAAAGTTGAAAGGCAATATGCGGCTTCTTCTTTCAGTCTTTTTTTGATATATGCTCGTTCATTATCTGAATATATTTTAGGCAATTCCATCCCTCTTTTTGACTAGTTTGTTTTGTATAGTCATTATAGCGTTTATGAAAGCTTTTGTCAACAACTCCTCTTTGCTGTTGGTGCCCTCTGAACTGTAATACGATGCCTTATGCGTTTTTTTGTAGTATAATTACGAAAACGTTTACATTTATCAAGCGCTCATAAAAACCTAGATTATCTAATGAATTCAATATGATGGAATATTTTATCAAAAAAAGTGCTTGCATTTATTTACGAAAAGGTTTAAGATAAGTATTGTGAAAATTATTCAAAAAGCATGATTTTTGTCTTAAATAGAAAATAAATATTACTATTAATATAAGTTATAATTGTGATAACAAACATATATATTGACATAAAGTAAAATAAAATGTACAATGTGCTTAATGACTTTAATAGAAAACGATTAAGCTGGAGGAGAGAGGATGAAAGAGTTTTGGCGCAACACATGGAAGCATAGGGCGCATCTTATTATGTGCATTCCGGTGATTCTTGTACTGTTTTTATTCAGCTATATGCCTATGGCCGGGTTGGTAATGGCCTTCAAGAAGTTTGATTATGGTGCGGGTATCTGGAAGAGTCCCTGGGTCGGACTGAATAATTTTAAGTTTCTGCTGGCTTCGGGAAAGACATTCTGGAGGATGACCTCCAACACATTATCTTATTATGCGGTATTTACCATTCTGGGCACCCTGCTGAATATTGCGGTTGCCATCGGGATTGACCAGCTTGTGTTCAAGCGCATGGGGAAGGCCTTTCAGAGCATCATGATCATACCCGTATTCATTTCCTATGCTGCGGTTCAATTTATTGTATACGCATTCTTCAGTAACAACGGTATGGTCAATAATATTATGCAGATGTTCGGAGCGGATGCGGTCCGCTGGTATACCAACCCGAAGCACTGGCCGATGATATTAACCATTGTTAAGATGTGGAACAGTGTGGGCTACGGTTCGGTTCTGTATATGTCGGTCCTGGCCGGTATCGACCAGGAGATGTATGAGGCGGCACAGATTGACGGTGCCAACAAGAGAAGGCAGATCTATCACATAACCCTGCCTTGCCTGGTTCCTATGATCACCATTATGCTTCTGCTCAGCGTCGGAGGTATCATGCGTTCGGAGACCGGTCTGTTCTATCAGGTGACCAGGAACAGCGGTATTATATATTCGACCACCCAGGTTATCGATTCTTATGTTCTGAATGCGCTTCTGACCACGCCGGATTATGGCTTCACCGCAGCCGCAACCTTCTATCAGTCCATTGTAGGCCTGGCGCTGATCCTGGTGGCCAATGGCATTGTGAGAAAAGCCGCACCGGAGAATTCTTTGTTCTAAGCTTATAAACTGGAGGAGTGAATATGAATAATTTAGCGGCGGCGCAGGGAAGCGTCATGAGGAAGAAGAGAAGAAAGGGAAAGGGAATCAGCCAGTATATATTGGCGGCAGTTCTTGGACTATACACATTGTTCTGCCTGTTACCCATTGTACTGGTCTTTGTAATTGCATTTACGGATGATAAGAGCATTGCATCCAACGGCTTCAGCTATTTTCCGGAGAAGCTTTCTCTCAGGGGCTTTGAATATGTTTTGAAATACGGACGACAGCTTTTTGTATCCTATGGAGTTACCGTCTCCATCACTGTGGCAGGAACCTTCCTGGGTCTGCTGATTATGAGCTTATTTGCCTTTGCGGTCAGCAGGAAGGATTTCCGGTTAAGAAGGATGCTGGCGCTGTATTTGATGATACCCATGCTTTTCTCGGGAGGTCAGCTGGCCAGCTATCTGATCTTTACCTCGGTATATCACATGAAGGACAGCATATGGCTGCTGATCCTGCCGCTGACGGTTTCCACCATGAATGTGATTATCCTGCGGACGTACATACAGACCAGCATTCCCGATGAACTGACGGACTCCGCCCGCATCGACGGAGCAGGTGAATTCAGAACCTTTTTCCAGATTATCCTGCCGCTGATGAAACCGGTGCTTGCCTCCGTGGGCTTTATGATGGCAACGGCCTTTTGGAATGACTGGCAGCATGCCCTGCTCTATATCGAAAGCTCCAGCAAGATGCCCCTGCAGCTTCTGCTGGTAAAAATCCAGAAAAATATTGAGTTCCTTCTCAATAATAAAAATATATCGGGTGCGGCCCTGATTGCAGTGCAGCAGGGAATACCGGAATATTCGGCCACTATGGCAACCGTACTGACGGTAATCGGGCCCATCATCATAGCATATCCGTTTTTCCAGAAATATTTTATTAAGGGCCTTACCGTAGGTTCTGTAAAGGGGTGATATTCATGATGCCGCAAGCCTCTGCTTCAGGCATCTTGAAATATAATTTTTATAAGGGAGGATATAAATATGTTAAGAACTAAGAAATGGGGAAAAACGTTACTGGCGCTGGTTCTGGCGGTTGCAATGCTTGCAGCAGCGGGATGCGGTACGAAAGAAGGGGGAGATGACGCAAAGCCCGCGGATTCTACAAAGACATCTACGGATGACAAGGGTTCTGCGGCAGATGGCGAGATGGTGACAATCACCTTATACAGGCCGTCCTTCAACATTGCAACCCCGGATGCGACGGAGCTGAAGAAGGTTCAGGACGCTATCAATGCCTATATCGGTGATAAGATCAATGTACAGCTTGAGATCTATGATATCGGCAGCGGGGAATATTCGGATAAGTGCAATCTTGCCCTGGCCGGAAGCGAAGTGGATCTCTTCTTCACAGCCAACTGGATGCAGACCATCAAAACAGACGATGTTGTAAAGCAGAATGCTGTTTATGATTTAACGGAGCTGCTTCCGAAGTATGATATTTACACAGCAATTCCTGAATGGGTGTGGGGAGCATCATCCTTTGACGGAAAGAACTATTTCATCCCTTGCTACAAGGAGTCGGCAGAAGGCTATAATCTCATGTTCCGCAAGGATCTGGTGGATAAGTACGGCTGGGATTTATCAAAGGTGAAGTTCCTGCCGGATATCGAGCCCATGCTGGCGGACTGCAAGGCAGAAGGCTTGAAATACCCTTACCTGACACAGAAGACAGCCATGTTCCACAGGTATTATCTGGACAAATTTGATTTCTTCAGTCAGGATACCTTTATAGCAGTTGACAAGGATAAGGATGAGGTTGTCAGCACCGTTACTACAAAAGAATTCAAGGAATTTGCAACCTTAATGGGAGATTGGGCGCAGAAGGGTTATTTAAGTGAAGACGATCTGACCAAGACAACCACGGATACCACCATCCAGACTGCTGACTGGGGTATCTCCTGGTGGACGGATGTGCCGAATAATGATGAGGCGGATACCCGTTACAGCCGTGAAGTGGAGATGGCAAGAGTTACAAAGAACTGGATACAGTCCAACACCACACTGGGGTCCTGCTATGCCATCAGCAAGAGCGCCACAGAGGAAGAGGCGATTGCTGCTTTGAAGTTCTTAAGCCTGCTTTATACGGATACGGCTCTTGCGGACCTCTACACCTTTGGTATCGAAGGAACGGATTATATCAGAGAAAACGGTACGGTAACCAAGACGGATGCAGGTTTGTATAATCACAGTGCATGGGAGTCCACCTCCGTAACCGTTCTGTCCCTGGAGACCAATGAGCCTGCCAATAAGGTGGAGCTGTATAAGCAGTTCAATGACAATGCGGTAAGCTCTATCGCAGCCGGCTTCCGGTTCCAGTCCGCTCCGGTAGATGCGGAATATGCAGCCTGCGTTCAGGTGTTTAATGAGTTTGGCTTTGCCCTTCAGAACGGCGGATATGCACCGGCAGATGTTGACAAGGCAATCAGTGATTACCAGGCAGCCCTTGATGATGCAGGCTTCCAGAAGCTTCTTGCAGAGGCACAGAAGCAGTATGATGAATGGAAGAAGGTTAGATAAGGAGCGGCAAAGGGAAAGTCTGAGAGAATGATTTTGTATTTGGAATAAAAGAGGTACTGGGGTATGCAGTAAAATTGTGCAGAAGGAGGCAGAGTCTTCTTTTATACAGTTTGCAGCATGCCCCAGGATTGTTTTGTTGGCGGGGGGATGCTTGGGGTAAGCTGTGAGATGGATAGGGAGACAATCCTATTCACCGCATTAGTATACGAAAGCTTTTATTAGGCGGTCATATTATGGAATAGTCTGTAATCTTAGTCTGGAGAAGTGTGGGGAAGGAGTTGATGTAAATCTGGACAGAATAGTAGCAATGGGCTACAATATAGGGAAAGAACGTTACAGACTGATCTATAAGGAAAGAATAGGAAGGGAATATTTTAGTTTATGATGGAGCGTAGGGAAGATGAGAAAGATCAACAGGAGCTGCAGGAGCTGCGGATAATTGCCAGGATTCATACGGATTTTTCTACTAAATTCGGGATTCCGCGCCAGAGCGGGATCGTGAAGGAGTTGAAGGCTGTTATTGTATTTGAGCCGGAGTACCGGAAGCCGGAGGCTCTGCAGGGGCTGGAGGGTTTTTCCCATATCTGGCTGATCTGGGGGTTCTCAAAGAATATGCAGGATACCTGGTCGCCCCTGGTTCGCCCGCCGAGGCTGGGCGGAACGAAGCGCATGGGGGTATTTGCAACCAGATCTCCCTTCCGGCCCAATCCCATTGGTCTGTCTTCTGTTCAGCTGGATAAGATAGAGCGCGGCACGGAATGCGGGCCGGTTCTTCATATATCGGGTGCGGATCTGGCGGATGGCACCCCGATCTATGATATTAAGCCATATCTTCCCTATACGGACAGTCACCCGGAGGCCTCCGGGGGGTTTGCCGATCCGGTGAGGGACTATGGACTGAAGGTGGTGTTCCCCGAAGAATGGCGCGGCTGTATTCCCGAAGACCGGCAGGAGGCGCTTATGGGGGTGCTGGCCCATGATCCGAGACCGGCCTACCAGAATGATCCCAACAGGATCTATGGCTTTGAATTCTGCGGTAAGGATGTGAGGTTTACCGTGGAAGACGGGGTGCTGACGGTGTATGAAATTGTAGAAATACAAAGAGGGGGGGATAAGAATGGACGAAGAAAGCCGGAATACCGAAATTATGGACAAGATGACTAAGGTGTGCATCTGTAAGGGGATTCCCAGCTCGAGAATTAAGGAAGCGATTCGGAATAGTGCAACCACCTTGCAGGAGGTGAGAAAGGTCACCGGAGCAGGAAGTAACCGGTAGACGCAACGTCTTGTTGCGGTACGGAAACAGTATTTCCACGGGAGTATAAAAACGGCATAAAGGAGAGGGCTTTCATGAGTATACCGGATAAATTCAGTGCAAATAAGAGACTCAAAGAGTATGCTATATCAGAAATAAAGAATATGAGAGTTCATGGCAGAACAGCAGGGAATCGACAGCCCCTTACCTTGTTCTGGACTGGAAGCGCGCTGGAGTTCAATGGGAAGGGTTCTGAGCTTTGGATTGAAGCAGAAGCAGGCTATGGGATTTATGAACCCTGGATCAGCGTTCTGATAAACGGGGAGAGAATCAGCAGGCAGATGGTGACTGCCGGACGGCATTGGATCTGCATCTTCCGGGGGATGAATCCGGAGACTGGGAAGAATGTGCGGATTGTAAAGGATTCACAGGCTATGAACGGCGATCCGGATTGCAGGCTGCAATTCCATGCCCTGCGCTTTGACGGTGAATTCCTGCCGGTGGCAGAGAA
Source organism: Bacillota bacterium (assembly GCA_023395555.1). Taxonomy (GTDB): domain Bacteria; phylum Bacillota; class Clostridia; order Lachnospirales; family Lachnospiraceae; genus Mobilitalea; species Mobilitalea torta. The sequence goes on along the minus strand of JAEWYQ010000004.1, from coordinate 146,121 downwards.
ACCCCGTCGGATAGAATTTGTCGGAGACAGCATCACTTCCGGTGAGGGAGGCATTGGGGCGAAGCAGGAAGAGGACTGGATTCCCATGTGGTTCGACGCGGTGGAGAATTACGCCGCCCTGACCGCGCGAGAGCTGGATGCGGATTACCGGGTCATATCCCAGAGCGGATGGGGCGTGCTGACCTCCTGGGATAACAATCCCCGCTATAATATTCCGGATATCTATGAAAAGGTATGCGGTGTCCTGGAAGGGGAGGGCAACGAGGCTCTTGGGGCTTTGCAGGATCATGATTTCTCCGGCTGGCAGCCGGATATCGTGGTGGTGAATCTGGGGACCAATGACAGTGCTGCATTCTATAACCCCCAATGGACGGATGAAGCCACAGGTGAGACACACAAACAGCGCCTGAACGAGGACGGAAGCTATCATGAAGAGGATTTGAAAGCATTTGAAACGGCAGTACAGCGCTTTCTGGCGAAGCTTCGGAGATATAATCCTAATTCTAGGATCGTATGGGCTTACGGTATGATGGGAATACCTCTGATGCCGGCAATCAGTCATGCGATCGAAGAATATAAGAGGGAAACGGGAGATGAACGGGTATCTGCCTTCCGGCTGCCCGAGACCACGGAGGAGACCATAGGCGCCAGGTGGCATCCGGGCAAAGCCTCCCATGTGCTGGCGGCTAAAGCACTGGCGGACTATTTGGGTGCCTGACACCTATGAAACGAGGGCGTGGGAATGAAATAGATTAATTCTCTGCAGTAATTCGTTTAATGTCTGAAACACACTTGCGGGCGGCAACACATGCAATACAATGGCAGACCCTGCCATCTGCAAGCCATTCCTCCTCCCAAGGTGTTCCTGTGAGATCACAATCCTGCCCGTCCACAAGCTCGGAGTGCAGGGAAAGAATAGCTGCTGTTTTTTCAGCTTCGTCAAGCAGCAGCCATTTGTTGATGTATTCTAGTAACGCTGTACTGAGCAGATTGGGATGTACGGCTTCTATAGCAAGCAATTTCCGAACATCGGCAATTAACATATCCATGGTTACTTCTTGCAGCAGTGCACCATTTTCATAACAGTGACGACAATAATCACGATTAAGGCCGCCGTCCTTTTCCGTGCCGAAATCCTCCGGTTTAGTCATGGGCATAGCGCAGGACTGGCAGAGCACCGATGCCTGTCCATGTCCGGCGATTGTCATATCTTCTTGTTTGATATTGGATGGTTGTGGTGTAGTCATTTTGCTCTCTCCTAACATGAATGAATTTGAAAGCTAATTTTACAACATATAACCTGACAACAGTAGGTCATATTAAAAACGGTGCCTGACACCTCATGAGATCAGCAGCTCCAGCATGCGGATATAGTTCTCCCGGGAAGCCGGATCCTGGAGTTCCGGGGAATTGGCTTTTGCCGTCTCAAGGAAAGAGACGGATACCGGGAGATACCGCTCCATACGGTTTAAGTAGTCTGCGCTGAAGAACTCCCTGCTTCCGAAGAGTGAGGTCAGAATCAGCAGCTTGCTGCTGGTAAGTATGAAATCTATAAACGTATTATTTTGGCCGCAGTAGGATGCCATAATGGTATGAAGATAATTCAGCAGCTTATTGACCAGCCGCTCTGTCTGCTGTGCGGAGGTATCCAGGGTGAACAGGGTCTGATAACCATTGCCGCTGTCCTCACCGATATCCTGCAGATCATCCGCTAATTGAAGGAAGAAGCCGAAGCCCAGATAGAAATTGCAATCAGCCTGGGTCAGTTCCTTATTCACTAAAAAGCGGTCGATTAAAACAGAGACGCCTCCCTTGAAAAGGGAGATATCCAGCCGCTGTTCCCCGGTCAGCTTAGCTGTGGGGCTTTGCTGGCGCAGACTGTCTTCCTGAGCCTCCAGCATCATGAGCAGCAGGGTATAGATACGGTCATCCGCCTCACGGGGGTATTGGGAAAGGATTGCCTGGAGAAGCTCACAGGTCTTGTGATGATGGAGATTCTTCGGGCGGACTGTATTTCCCAGGATCGTATCCCGGATTAACTGGTTGTATTCCAGCTTTTCCTCAGGGGAACGCTGGCTGCTGTCGATGTAATTGTCAGTGAAGGGATAGAGCATGCTGTAACCAAAGGCGGCCTTGCAGAAACCGGAAGGAAGGCGGTAGATTAACTTGAACATGGCATATACGGTATAATTGCGGATGCCCTGTCCCAGCTCCTCCAGGCCCAGCTCCGGACAGAAGCGGCGAAATTGCTTCAGAAAGTCCGCCAGCTCCAGATAAAAAGCTTCGATCTCCTTCTGATTCAGAGTGTTATGGATTCCTATCACATTTTCCTGGTACAGGACGCCGAAGATCAGCTTCAGCATTCTCTTCTTCCACCGTTTGCGTCCTATGGGAAGCCTGGGCAGACGCTTTTTCTGCTGCTGGAATTCCTGGACAACCTTTTGCAGATAAGCTTCATTCCTCTGCTTCTGTGCAGAAGGGATTTCTGTTAAATGATCGGGAAAAGCATCGCTTGAGGCAAGCCATGCTTCTTTGATTAACTCCAGATTCCGTGTTATCTCTTTCCGAATATCCATTCTGCCCTCCGGTCTGCTTCGATCTTTCTCCCATGCCCTAAATCACATGGATTAATCTGTTTGTTTTGGATATTGTATCATTTTCACCCGTTGAAAGCAAGGAAAATGCGATAAAATGGAATCTTTGTCCAAGTTCATTTACACCTTAATCATACATCCTCCGGTACAGTCATATTAATGTTAAGAAGGTTATGATAAGCAGGTGTATGCCGGATGGAGAACTTTTACATACAGAATACCTTTCGGGCTTTTGCGGAGGCGTTTATTCCCCGGACGCCCAGACTGGCGGAGGAGTATGGACGCATACAATATTATGGAGCAGTTGATTCGGAGACGGATCAATTTCTGATCTACGAGCTGGAGCATTATCCGATCCCGATGGCGCAGCCCGTGGCAGAGCTGCTGAATGCGGCGGCAACCCAGCTGCTGCTGGATGCGGGTTACCCGGGAGTGTGGGATTTTGCAGGGCTGTCCCAGCCGGAGCAGCTGGAGGCGGTCCAACTGCTGAATCAGCAAATGATAGAGCCGGAGCTGCTTCCGGAGATCTTTCAGAGAAACCCGGATTTAATACCGGTGGCCACTGCCGCACTGAACAGTCTTATCCTGCTGGGGTATTATTCCGAGTGGTCCGGTTATGGCAGTACCCGGCTGTATCCGCCGGAGGAGCGGGTGCTGGAATTTACACCGGTGAGCTGGATGCAGACGGGTTATCCGGGGCCTTCCCCGGGCTACAGGGTATTGCGCCCTTTTATGTTTACCTGATTGTATGATTAAAGCGTCAAAAGGTGCTGCGCACACTTCCAGATACAATATATTGCTATTGCAAGCAAGCTTGCATATCAACATCTTGTATCCGGAAAGCACCTTCGGTGCTTTTGACGCTTAAATCATTGTATCCGGTAATGCGGTAATGTGCGCAGCACCTTTTGACGCTTTGATCATAGCGCTACGAAAAACAAATTCCCGAAAGGTATGGTTACTGGTATGAATGAGAATTATGATGCGGATGTAATTGTAATTGGTGCCGGAGGGGGCGGAGCCGTGGCAGCAAAAGAGCTGGCCGTGAGGGGAGTTAAAGTCCTGGTTCTGGAAGCGGGCCCCTGGTATGGCAACCGGAATTGGCCTGCTCCCAATTCGGAGAGAGGAGCAGTCAGCAGCTCCAGCTATGAGGATCTGAGCATTGACCTGCTGCACAAGAGTTTTACTGATCTGGAAGAGGACATGAATGATATTGTAACAGGGAAATTCCGCTGGGGCCCCGCGGACCGGAGCAGGCCGCCATGGCTCAGAAAGGGAGGAACCCCATGGCAGGTCAGCGGAGTGGGAGGAACGACACTTCATTATTTCGCCAATTCTCCCCGTGCCATTCCTCAGGCAATTGACAATCAATGGCCCATCACCTATTCGGAGCTGGTTCCTTATTATGAGAGGATGGAAGCCCAGCTTCCGGTTCATCCCGCTCCTATCTCTCCGAAGGAAGAGTTGTTTTATTATGGAGCCAAGGGGGCAGGCTTTCAATACAGTGAGGGCCCGAATATCACCCAGCCCTGCTACCGGAGGCAGGTCAATGCAATCCTGGAAGTGAATCCGCGGGTCAATGATCCCAATTTCGATCTGCAGAGTAATAATTCGGTAGGCTGTACCTTAAGAGGGCATTGTGTGAACGGGTGCTCTGAGGGGCCTATAGTGGAGGCGGTGGCTAAGAGATCCACGCTGGTCAGCTTGATTCCCCCGGCATTGGCAACCGGTAATGTGCAGATCAGGCCCAATGCCTTTGTCATCCGGATACTGACGGAAGAGGATGGGGAGCTTCGCGCCCGGGGAGTGGTCTATCGGGATACCTGGACCGGAGAGCAGACAGAGCTTTACGCCAGGGTGGTTGTTATGGCAGGCGGAGGCGTGGAAACGCCCAGGCTGTGGCTGAATTCGGCGCTTCCGGAAAATCCCTGGGTAGGGAAGGGCTTGACCAATCACTGGTTTGATACCGTAAGCGGTATTTTTGACGAAGAGGTACTGTTAAGGACTCTTGGGGTGCCGGAGATCAATCCCTTTGCCGGTCAGAATTCTGCTGCAAGAGTGGAATATCCGGGACTTGGCTCCATTATCACTTATGGCATGAGTCCCGGGATCTTCGCCATGCTTTCCTACGGCAACAGCGGCGGCAAATATGCAGCGCTGAATCCTCCTCCCCCCGGAGCCGCCTGGGATGTGGAAGGAATGGTGGCGGGGGAACAGTTGAAGGAGTTTATGAGAGAGTACCGGCGGACGCTGAGTATGCTGATCTTTACGGACGACCAGGTGGATCAGAGGAATGAAATTGTGGTGGACCCGGAGCTGCGGGATGAGCATGGGCCCGTTCCGGTGATACGCTATCAGCCCAGTGAAGAGGATGCCAGGAAGAGGGATGAGCTGGCCGGATATGCCGCGGAAATTCTGCGCGCGGCGGGAGCCAGAACCGTCATCCGCTCCAACTGGAGGCCGGAGATCTTCATCCATATTATGAGTACCATGCGGATGGGCTTTGTGGTGGATGAAAAATGTGAAGCCTATCAGGTGAAGGGGCTGTATATCGCAGACGGAAGTGTGCTCTTCAACGGTATCGGCGGGCCGAATCCCACCCTGACGATCCAAGCGCTGGCTGCCCGGACTGCGGATATGATATGGGATAAATATTTCCGTGAGGGAGCCTCGTAAAAGATATCATTCAAAGAGGGTATAAGCATTTGCTACTTTTACCCTCTTGCGGCTCTCTATAATAATGCAAAATGAGGACTTTCAAAAACGGATTTCATTTGACATAAGCAAAAAGGGTGTCCGGCAGGATCAAACATAACCCTCCAGTCATTCGAAAACTGCTTCCCTGAGATGGCTGCTCCGCACTGGAGTGCATAGGGAACGGCTTTTTCCAAGTCAGTAACAGCAAAGTCCAGATGCGCCATCTGCTGTTGAGCTCCGGGCTCGTCGGGCCATACAGGCGGTTGATACTCGGGATTGCGTTGAAACAGTATACCGGGATATGATCCCTGTTGCGTTCCCGGAGCGCTTACGCATGCCCAGTCTTCATCATGAAACGGTATCTCCCACTTGAGCAGCTCCGCATAGAATTTCGCTAATTCATAAGGGTCTTTGCAATCCATCGTAAAGGAGTACATTTTAATCTTCGATTCATCTTCTATCACGCTGATACCTCCTATCGGTTAATCATAGCACCATTTGCTATTTACTAAATCATACCATATCTTGTCCGAAGCGTCTATTTTATTCTACAAGCTTATGAAGCTCATTTCTTGTTCAAGCTATGAATATGCTGCAAATGAATCCCGATGTGGCCGATGCCTAATATTACAGAAGCGGCAATCAGCCAGATCAGCCGCCCGTAGATCCCGAGAAGCAGAAACGCCGCAACCGGCAGAGCGGCTCCCGGTGCGGGAACGCAAAGGAAAGAACCGTAGAAATCCTGCAGGGTGTGTCCGCCGCGAAAATAGCGAATCCAGAAAAGCTCATACGATATCATAAGCAAAGCGGACGCCAGCAGCCAGAAGGTACGGAGTTCAAAGCTCCGGGGATTGGTATCGCTGAAAAATAAGATACTTACAGTGCAAAGCACCTGCCCGGTCTTTTCAAAAAGCAGCAGGGTTTTATTTTCACCGGAGGGGTCGTAGCCGCGGGGTTTGTGCCGCGCCCAGATTATATTCGGGATCGCGAGCATGAGCATATAGATGAAACCGATATAGGAAAAGCCAAAGTGTCCCATAGATTAATTTTCCCCCTTCAATAGGTTTTTCGCCTCTTCGCACCAATCCAGGTAAGCCTTGTATACCTTCGCTCCGAATTGCGCGGTGAGAAGGTAATACAGATGTGCCTTATCATCACCCCGGATGCTTTCCAGAGTTTTGACTGCGGATGTCAGATAAGGAAGCTCCGCCTTTGTCTTTGCTTCAAAGTTCTCGATATGTCTTAGCGCCGTCTCCTTCCCGGAGCCATCTGCAAAGAATAATTTCAGCAATGTTTCGTAACGCAGCTCATCTTTTTCGGCAGGAAGCTCCAGCCAGCCCTCCAGATACCGGCGGCCCTGTCCGGTTATGGTGTATCTTATTTTGTTGCGGTCATTCCCGGCGGTGTCGGATTTGGCGGCAAGGCCGCTGGCAACAAGTTCTCTCAAGGTAGGATATATGCTTCCGAAGCTCGCGTGCCAAAAAAATTTCAAGGCGGTGTCTATTCTCTTTTTTATTTCATAACCAGTTAAGTCCTCATGACTTAATAAACCTAAGATAACGCAATCCAGCTTTTTTTCATTTGCCATTATTTTTCGCCGTCCTTCGCATTGTATATTTCAGTGCTTTTCGCCTGCAGCTATCAACACAGGCACCCTATGGAATGACTCCATGCTTTCAATCTCACCCTGTCCTGCTATCCTGGAAATATTAATACACATGGGCATACCTCACATATCAGTCTGATATAGTCATCATATATCAGACTGATATATAAGTCAAGAGAGTTCAGAATTATATATTTTATCCTGTCCTTGTTGATTTTGCCGGATGGGAGTATAATACTTTTATCGATTGAGCAATTTTTCGTGTCATCCTCCTTGATTTAAACCACTTTTCAGGAGGTATTGTAAAATGTGCAGGGAAAGCGGGTGAAGTATGGAGTTCTATCAATTATCGGGAGACAGCCTGCCCATGGTGCATCTTGTCGATGATGCGGTTGTAGAGCCGCCCTATGTTCACAAGAAACGGAAAGCGGGAGAGTATATCCTATACTTTGTTAAGCGGGGAGAGATGCATCTGCTGGAGGACGGGGCAGCATTTACCCTCCTTCCCGGAGATGTGTGCATATTGGATAAGGACCGAACCCATGAGGGAACCAGAGCCTCCAGCTGCGAGTACTTTTATGTGCATTTTATGCATTCCGATTTTCACCCGGCGGAGATGAAAGGGGAGGAGGAGATGGTCAGAAGCCTGATGCAGATGCGGCAGGATGCTCTGAAGAGTGACAGTTCCTCCTACGACCAGTGCAAGAGCAATACCGTCTTCCTGCCCCGGCATTGGAATATCGTTAATACCGGTGACCGGATCAGGATGAGCGGGCTGCTGCAGCAGGCAAAGCAGAATAACTATGATCCTTTGGAGCATTATAAGCTGCTGTGCGCTTGCAAGATACAGCAATTATTTATTGAGATCTCACGTTCCTTTGTGACGGCTGTCATGAATCAATATTACAGCAGCAGGAAGTATGCCGGGGCAGCTCCCTTGCCTGTCTATTATGAGAGGGTTCAGGAGATCCTGGAATGGCTCAACCGGGAATATGCGGCAGAAATCACGGGGGAGCTTCTGGAGAAGAAGTTCGGTAATAATTTTGATTATATGAACCGTATTTTTAAGAGGGTAATGGGACAGACGATTTTTCAATATCTGACTAAGATAAGGATTCAGTCCGCCAAGAGCCTGCTTCTTCACACTCCGATGCGCATGGGAGCCGTTGGGGAACGGGTGGGATTTCCGGATGAATATTATTTTAACAGGGTATTTAAAAAGCAGGTTGGAGTGCCGCCGGCTACCTATGCGCGAAGGATGGCTGCGGACAGATCCGCTGATTTGTAATCTAAAAGTCGCTATTGGATAAAGTAGGTCTAAATTGTCTATTGCTTTTCCCCTCTGCTTTTTTATGATTATGATAGAGCTGCGGTTAAGGCTGCCGACTGCCAAACCGTGTCTTATGCTCAAACAACGACAAGCGTAAAGCGGCTTGTCTTACATTTTGAAAACGGAGGTCTTTCTATGGATACGGTGATTAAGGATTTGAATCAGAATTGGAAATTTCATTACGGAGAATGTGAGGAGGCCTGGTACAAGGGCTTTGACGACAGCGCATGGAGGACGGTTATGCTGCCCCATGACTGGTCCGTGGAGCATCCCTTTTCCCGGGAATATTCCAGCGGAACCGGCTATCTGGCCGGGGGTATCGGCTGGTACCGTCTTCGATTCCATCTGCCGGAGGAATACCGCGGCAAAAGCATCCGGGTAGTGTTTGACGGAGTGTATAAGAACAGCCAGGTGTGGTGCAACAGCTATTATCTGGGGAAACGCCCCAGCGGCTATACAACCTTTTCCTATGATCTCTCTTCCTTTGCATACTTTGGGGAGGAGGATAATGAGATCAGTGTCAAGGTGGCTCATACGGATCTTGCGGACTCCCGGTGGTTTACGGGAAGCGGAATTACCAGGAAGGTAACCCTGGTGATTGAGGAGCCGGTTCATCCTGCGGAGTATGGGATCGTTTTCCGTACCAGGGAGGCCAACGGGCAATCGGCGGCGGTGGAGGTAACCCAGGAAATAATCAATTCCTTGTCCGAAGAGGTTACCCTGGAGATAGAGACGGCTCTGGAGCCGCTTTCGGCGGGTTGGGATAAGAAGCCGGAGAAGCCGGGGGATGCCGGTACGATACTTCGGGGAAGCATTATTCTGGCAGCAGGAGCAGCGGGGAAGCTTACCATGGAGGGCATTGTGGACAAGCCGGATCTGTGGTCGCCAAAAGCTCCGAACCTGTACCGGATGCGTACCTGCTATCGTGTCAAGGGTCCGGTACTCCCTTCCGAAGGGAAGTCAGAAGAAGAGGGAGGGGCGAGCTATCTGGTTCATGAGGATACCGTAGGAATCCGTACCTTCTGCTTTGATCCGGATAAGGGGTTCTTCCTGAATGGGGAGGAGACCAAATTCAAAGGTGTCTGTGTGCATCATGACGGCGGCTGCCTGGGCGCGGCTATGAAGGCGGAGGTATGGCAGAGACGTCTGGAGCTGCTGAAGGAAAGCGGCTGTAATGCCATCCGCTGCAGTCACAATCCCCATATGCCGGAATTATACCGGCTGTGTGACCATATGGGCTTTCTGATGATGGACGAGGCTTTTGACGAGTGGGAGAATGCCAAGAATAAATGGTCCGTGGGACACAATGTATATCCGCCCAGGCATCAGGGGTATTTTGAAGATTTCCCAAAATGGCATGAGGAGGACCTGAGGGCAATGGTACGCCGGGACAGGAATCACCCCTCGGTTATCCTGTGGAGTATCGGCAATGAGATTGATTATCCCAATGATCCCTACTGCCATCCCATGTTTGACACGATGACCGGCAACAATGACGCCAACAAGCCCGAGGCAGAGAGACGGTATGACCGTAACAAGCCCAATGCGGAGCGGCTGGCAGTGATCGCAAGAGAGCTGGCAGAGATTGTCCGTTCGGAGGATACCAGCCGCCCGGTGACGCTGGCGGCGGCTTTTCCGGAGCTGTCGGCCAGGATCGGCTTCCTGGACTCTCTTGACGTTGTGGGGTATAATTATAAAGAGCATTTATATGAGGAAGATCACAAGAGCTTCCCGGACAAGCCTTTTTTGGGAAGCGAGAACGGGCACAGCTACAGCGCCTGGCTGGCGGTAAAGGATAATCCCTATATCAGCGGGCAGTTTCTGTGGACCGGAATCGATTATCTGGGTGAGGCCGCCGGCTGGCCGGTCCGGGGCTCCAGGGCGGGCTATATCACCTGTGCGGGATTTAAGAAACCGGAATTCTACCGGAGAAAGTCTTTCTGGAGCGGCAGGGATGTGCTGCACATTGCTACCCGGAAGGCCGATGGCAGAAGGGAACATTGGATTCCTATGACAGAGTCCTGGAATTACGAAGCAGGGGAGACGATTCTTGTAAAATGTTACACCAATCTGCCCCAGATAAGGCTCTGCCTGAACGGCAGGGAGATCGGCCGGTTCAATCTCTGTCCTGCGGAAAGCGGGAAGCTTTGTTCTTCGGACAAGGAAAAGCTTCTCTCTGCGGATCGTATTAATTCCAGTCCCTCTCTGAGAGCTTTGGAATTTAATGAAGACGGGGCTTGTCTGTTCGAAGTACCCTTTGAAGAAGGAGTGTTGACTGCGGAAGGCCTGAATGAAGAAGGAGGCCTGGTTCTGGAGAGGAAATTGAGCAGTACCAAGGCTGCTCAGCAGCTTGACTGCCGGATCTGGAAGCAGCCGGATGCCATTACCGGGGACAGCTGGGAGGCGGCTTGCGCACAAACGGGTTATCTGTACCAGCTGCTGTTTGAGCTGCAGGATGAAGACGGCAGAATCACAGTCTGGGATGACCGGCGAATCAAAGTAACGGTAACCGGAGCGGGAGAGCTGGCGGGACTGGAGAGCGGTAATCTAAGCGATCTCACCCCCTATGCGGATCATGAGCGGAGCACATTTGCCGGCAAGCTTGCAGCCTATATCCGAAGAAACGGGGAGGGCAGAATTATTGTGACAGCAGAAGCGGAGGGCTGCCGGGAAGCGACGGCGGTCACGCTGGAATAAAGAATGAATTACAGAAGAAAGGGAAGGCATCCTATTTTGGCATGAGAAGGATTTCGGCGGAAGAAATGCGGTGCGGAGCGTATTATGATAGAGGTAACTAACCTGAGCAAGATATATCGCAACAATGTGAAGGACCCCGGTTTGAAGGGGGCTTTCAAAAATCTGTTTCATTCCCAATGGGTAGAGAAGGCGGCCGTTGATCAGGTTTCCTTCCGCGTAAAGGAGGGACAGGCCCTGGCCTGCATCGGGGAAAACGGGGCGGGCAAATCCACCCTGATCAAAATGATGATCGGAATTCTAACCCCCACAAGGGGAGAGATCAAGGTATCTATGGACGGTGATTCCCGCGGACAGGACCCAAGGCACAGCGGACAGGACTACCTGCGCAGCATCGGAGTGATCTTCGGTCAGAAATCCAACCTATGGACGGATATTCCCGTCATTGAGAGCTATAATGCCATTCAAACCCTGTATAAACTGGACAAGGACCGGTTCCGGAGAAATTTTGACATGGTGGTGGAGCTGCTGGAGCTGGCCCCCATCCTGTCCTCCCCGGCAAGGAAGCTGTCCCTGGGACAGCGGATGAAATCAGACATCGGGATGGTATTCCTGCATGACCCAAAGCTCCTGTATCTGGACGAGCCCACCATCGGACTGGACATCAATGTGAAGCATACCATACGCACCTTCCTGCGCCAGATGAACCGGGAGAAGGGCATCAGCATTTTCCTCACCAGTCATGATCTGGACGACATTGACGAGATCTGTGACGATGCCATTGTGCTTTCCAAAGGCAGGCTGTTCTATGACGGTACCCTGGAGGATCTGAAGCACCGCTATGTCAGAGATAAGATGGTCAAGGTGGTCGGAAGCCTGAAAAGGGACATCCGGCCGCTGCTGCCGGAAGCCAGAATTACAGCGGAGGGCCGAACCACCAAAATCATATACCAAACGGAGCAGTATTCCTCGGAACAGGTATTAAACGCCATCTCCCAGTCCTTTGAAATTGAGGATATTACCATACAGGAGCCGGATATCGATGAAGTGGTCTCCAGAATCTTTTCAAGGGAGGCTTAAGGATCGTGAAAGCATTTTTAAAACTGACGGCAATTTCCATGCAAAGCCATATGTATTACCGGACCAGCTTCATCCTGAATCTCTTTACCCCCTTGGTTCTTCTGGGAGGCCAATATTTGCTGTGGCCCGCCCTGTACGGCCAGCAGGCCGGAGGAGCCATCGGCGGAGTGGCAAGGGAAGAGATGTACGCCTATATCCTGATCGCCTTTGGATTAAACAATCTGCTGGGCTGGTCCACCGAGAATGTCCTGGCCAGGGAGATCCGAAGCGGCTCCGTAGTATCCCGGTGCATCCGCCCGGTATCCTTCCTGGTGCAGGCCGTCTCGGAGATGGCGGGGGCCATCCTTCTGCAAAGCCTGGTCAACCTGATTATCGTGACAGCGGGTTTTCTCTGCTTCGGAAAATACATGGCCGCGCCCAGACTGGGTTCGGTGCTGCTATTCATCCCGTGCTTCATTCTGTCGGTGCTGCTCCGGATCATGCTGGTAGAGGTATTCAGCCTTTTATGCTTTTTCTCCACGGGCCATCTGGGAATCACCTGGACCCGAATCGCGCTGTATGAATTCTTCTCCGGCGCCATGCTGCCGGTGGCCATGTTCCCGGTCTGGCTTAAGAACTTCACCTATATGACGCCCTTCCCCTATATGCTGCAGATTCCGGCGGGGCTGCTGCTGGGGCAGGAGCTGCCGGTCAGCCTTCCCATGATCTACCTGGGCCAGCTGGCGTGGCTGGCAGCCTTTATCCTTCTTCACAGCCTGATCTACAGCCGTGTGCGGAAGAATCTGATGATTGCAGGAGGTTGACATGCTGAGAATATTTTTCAAGCTAAAAGAACAGTACATCAAAACGGAGATGGAGTACACCTTCAATTTCTGGATGATGCTGATATCGGGCATCGTGACACGCCTCCTGACCATGGCCATCCCCTTCGTAATCTACAAAAACCTCCCCAACATCGCGGGCTGGCAGGAGAAGGAGGTCTATCTGATCATGTCCTTCCTCTTCATCGCGGAGGGCCTTAACAGCGTCCTCTTCGAGGGCATCTGGCAGATGCCGGCCATGGTCTTCGGCGGCAAGTTCGATACCATCCTTTCCCGCCCGGTCTCCCCCTTCTTCCAGGTGCTTTCCTTCGGAATGGGCCTGCAGGGCATCGGCGTATTCCTATTCGGCATCATCAGCCTGAATATACTCTTAAAGTCCTTGGGCAGGTTTACCCTCGTCACGCTTCTTCTGTGTCTCTTATTCATCGTCTGCGGCACAGTAATCCTCATGTCGGTCTACCTGATCAGCAACAGCCTGATCTTCTGGTTCGATTCGGGCGGAAGAACCAGCATCCCCTTCACCATAAACAGCCTGGGGCAATACGCCCGCTACCCCGTCACCATCTACCCCAAAGGCGTGCGTCTGGTCCTTCTCTTCATAATCCCCTACGCCTTCATCGGCAGTATACCGGCTTACATACTGCGGGGAGAGCATGCAATCTCCTACAGCCTTGCCCTCGTCGGAATGAGCGCCTTATTCCTGCTCATAGCCCGCCATGTATTTTACCGGGGTATTAAAAGGTATGAGAGCATGGGAATGTAACTTCTTTCTTCTTGACATTTCCCCGCATCCCTTATAAAATGAAATCATATCAAGAAATCGGTTTCAAGCATAATTATACCGTTACATACAGAAGGCAGGGGAATAGTAACATGGAAGGATTAAAACCAAACGACAGCAAGCTTATCACAATATATGACATTGCCAGGGAAGCAGGGGTATCACCTTCCACTGTCTCCAGAGTATTGACCAGCAACGCCAACGTAAGGCAGGAGAAAAAAGAACGGATTCTGCAGTTGATTGACAAATATAATTTCAAACCCAATGCCCTGGCGAGAGGACTTGCCGACACCAGGAGCAAGGTCATCGGCATCATCGCGGCGGATATCAGAAACCCCTACTATGCGGAAGTGTTCGTAGCCTGTGAGATGGCCGCCAGAAAGTGCGGTTATACCGTGCTGCTGTGCAATTCCCTGGGCAAGATAGAGCAGGAGGAGCAGCAGCTGGAGAAGCTGGAGGAACAGCGGGTAGATGCCATTATCCAACTGGGAGGCAGGGTGGACGATCTGGTTTCCTGCGTGGAATATGTGGAGCGGGTGAACCGTCTGATGAATAAGATACCTGTGGTCATCACCGGAAAGCTGGACGGTACCCGGTGCTATCAGGTGAAGATTGATGCCATGAAGACCATGGAGCTTCTGATGGAGTACCTGATTTCTTTGAAACATAGGCAGATCGCCCTGATCGGCGGGCGTATGGATGTGGCCTCCACCTATGAGAAGTTCCAGCGGTACAAGCAGATTCTCAGCAAATACAGTATCTCCTTTTGTCCCGAACTGATATCGGAGGACAGCGGATATGTTTATGAGTCAGGGTATAACGGCATGAATAAAATGTTTGACAAGGGTGTGGTTCCGACTGCGGTAATTGCAATCAACGATTTTTCGGCAGCAGGAGTAATTCGCAGCATTGCAGAGCATGGATACCGGATTCCCCAGGATATTAGCGTGGTTACCTATGACAATACCTATATTACCGATCTGATCATGCCCAGGCTTACCAGCATCGACTATAATTATAAAGAGTTCGGAAGAAAGCTGATTGAGACGGCTGTTGCGGCTGTGGAAGGACGGGAACAGCCTCTGGTACAGCTGATACTGCCTACTCTGGCAATAAGGGAGACCAGTGGTCCGGCCAGGGAGACAGGATGGATGGAAGGGTAATGCAAAGATGATCAGAATCGTAAATAAAAATGACACCGAATTCATGAAAATATGATAAATTTAGAAAAAGGAGACAGGAGGATTGCAGAGCCTGTCTCCTTTTTTGATGCAGTCAATAGCAATAGTGCACAATAAAAAAAGAAATATATATATAAAATATATAAATTAGAAACCGATTGCAAAAAACTACTTGACCAATAAAGAATAAAATGATAACATATACACATGAAACCGATTTCAAAATGTGCAAAACAACAAATGCAAGAAATAGAGCATGGAGAGTGATTAAATGGGAAAGTCAAAAGGAATAACCAAGATTAACAAAAGTGTGAAAGAGATGAGCTTTTGGAAAAAGGTATACCATTACAGAGTGCTTCTGCTGATGTGTACACCGGCAGTGCTATTTTTCTTTGCATTCAGCTACATGCCGCTGCCCGGTATCTACGTGGCCTTTGTAAAATACAACTTCAGGAACGGCATCTTTGGAAGCAAGTTCGTGGGTCTGGATAATTTCAAGTTCCTGTACACCTCCGGTAAGCTGTTTAATCTTACCAGGAATACGGTTCTTTACAATCTGGCCTTTGTTATTCTCGGCAATCTGCTGGCGATATTCGTGGCGATCCTTCTGAACGAGCTTCGCAGCAGATGGTTTAAGAAGATCACTCAGACCATGATGTTTCTTCCCTACTTTATCTCGCAGGTTCTGGTGGGTATTCTTGTTTATAATTTATTGAATTATGATTATGGCTTTGTCAACAGCATGCTTGTCAAGATGGGCCTGGAACGGTGGGGACCGTACTCGGATGCCGGCGTATGGCCGGTGCTTCTGGTTGTTATCTACCTGTGGCAGGTAACCGGATATAACTCGGTAGTGTATTTTGCGGCGATTATGGGTATTGACATGGAGATTGTGGAAGCGGCGAGAGTGGATGGTGCCAATGGGTTCCAGAAGATCCGCTATATCATTCTCCCCGGACTGAAGCCGACGCTGGTCATTCTGCTCCTCTTCGCCATGGGAGGAATTGTAAAGGGTAACTTCGGATTGTTCTACAATATAATCGGAACCAACTCCCTGCTGTTTCCGACGACAGATATCATCGAGACTTATGTGTACCGGGCAACCTTAACGGATTTCAACTTCTCCACTGCATCGGCAGTTGGCCTCTACCAGTCCCTGATCGGATTTTTGATGGTAGTAACCTGTAACATGATCGTGAAGAAGATTGAACCGGATTATTCATTATTCTAAGGAAAGGAGGAACAAGAGCATGGTGAAAAAGGAAAATTATATCCGGCAGGGTACCAGGGTTAGGCTGGGTACCTCGGATAAGATAATAAAAAGCTTTGGTTATATGGTGGTAAGCTTGTATGCGTTAGCATGTATTATTCCGTTTCTCATTGTCATTGCGACCTCCTTCACAGAGGAAGTAATCATTCGGGCGCAGGGAGTCCAGCTGTTTCCCAAGGACTTTACCCTGAAGGCGTATGAACTGGTGTTGACAGGGGGTACGATTTGGAAATCCTATGCATTGACCATTCTTATGACCTTCTTCGGAACCTTTCTCGGGCTTGGCATCATATCCATGACCGGCTATGCGCTGCAGAGAAGGGATTTCCCCTTCCGCAATGTGATTTCCTTTTATATTTACTTTACAAGCCTGTTCTCGGCGGGATTGGCGCCTTACTATCTGCTGATGACACAGACCTATAAGCTGAAGGACAGTTATTTCGCAGTGTTTTTACCGCTGCTGATGACACCCTGGCTGATTATCCTGATGAAGAACTTTGTCAAGGTAATCCCCCATGAAATAACGGAGTCCGGTAAGATTGACGGTGCGGGTGATATGAAGATTTTCACTGCTTTGATCTTGCCCATGCTGAAGCCGGCTCTGGCTACCATCGGCCTGTTTCTTGCCCTGGGTTATTGGAACGAATGGTACCAGTCCTCTCTTTTCCTCAGTGCAAAGGTGGATGTAAGGCCGCTGCAATATACGCTGTATGAGATAGTGAATAAGGTTCAAAGCTTGAAGAACTCCGTGGCAGGACAGTATGTTACCGTTTCGGATCTTCCGGCGGAGAGCCTGAAGATGGCCAATGCGGTTTTGGCCACGGGACCGGTGGTTCTCTTCTATCCCTTCGTTCAGAAATATTTCATCGGCGGAATTACCATAGGAGCCGTCAAGGGATAAGTGCGATACGGGCCGCATATGAAACGGATTGTAACTCCGTTTATACGGAGACAATAATATATTTATCATTCATTAAAATGGGAGGTACATTTATGAAAAAAAGATGGTTGGCATTACTTTTGGCAGTAACTATGATTGTTGGTCTGACTGCGTGCGGCAAGACGAATAAGCCGTCCACAGACGATGGGAAGAACAATCCGACTTCCGGTGCTCAGACCGGCGGGGATACCAAGACGGACGGAGACACCAGCGGAGGGGATACCGCAGGAATTGACACCTCGGAGCATGTTGTGATTAACTACATGACCACCGGTGATCCCAAGGATAACGGCGCTACAGAGGCAATGCTGGAAGAGCTGAACAAGATTCTGACGGAAAAGGTAAACGCGGAGCTGCAGATATATTACATCGGCTGGACCGATTACCTGGCTAATTACAATCTGACCCTGGCACAGATGGACGGCTCGGTTGACTTGGTCGGTACCGCTTCCGACTGGCTGGATGCCTGGCCCAATGCAAAGAACGGTGCGTTCCTGGAATTGTCCGAGGATATGTTAAAGACCTATGCTCCCAAGACATGGGCAAGCGTAAGTCCGGAGCACTGGGAATTATGCAAATACAACGGCGAGATCTATCTGATGCCGGAAGATAATTATGCACAGTGGGTTAATCACGGTTATGCATACCGTCTTGACTGGGCAAAGCAGGCAGGCCTTGCTAATGGTGTTCACAGTTGGGAAGACATGACAACTTATTTTGAGTGGGTGAAGAAAAACATTACTGATATCAACATTCCCTGGGATTCTGACGGCACTCATCACAGCCAGATGGTAGGCGGATGGATTGCTTCCCATACCGATTGGGTAACCATTGACGGTCTGAGCGCAGGCGCTCTCTGGGGCGGCATGAAGAATGATTTGTACACCATTGTTTCTCCTTATTATGACGATGCAGCCCTGCTGGTAGAATACGCTAAGATGATGAAGAAATGGGATGAGATCGGTGTTTGGAAGACAGATGTATTAAACAATACCGGTGTTGACAACAGAGAAGATTTCAAGATCGGCAAAGTTGCTGCAGAGCAGCATCATACCCAGACTTGGACCGATCTGGTTAGTAAGACACCTCTCAATGTAGAGGGTGCAGAGGTTGGCTTCTTCTATTGGGGCGAAGAGACGAATAATGTTGTGGCTTTATCTATCACTCATGGTGCTATGGCAGTATCCGCAGCAAGCAAGAATCCGGAGAGAGCGCTCATGGTATATGATTTGCTGAGAAATGATCCCGAGTGCTATCAGCTGCTCAACTATGGACAGAAGGGTGTTCAGTGGGATATTAATGCAGACGGACTCCGTATAGAGGCCCCCGGCTATGACCGTGCCACCCAGGAGATCGTAACCAATTACTGGTGGGGAAGAAATGATGACCTGGAGATCAGGGATGCCACCAGAGACTGGAATGCAATTGATGCTTTATATGCAAAGTATGACAGCCTTAAGATCGACTATCCTTACGGACAGTTCGTTCCCGATGTAGACAATATCCAGTCCATGATCAGCAATATCAGCGAGGTTCACACCAATTATATGAAGCAGATCTCCTACGGCAAATATAAGGGAACCGCAGAAGAAATCGTTGCTGAGTATCAGAAGGCATTAAAGAATGCGGGATTTGAAGAGGTTACCGCAGAACTGCAGAGACAGTTTGACGCATTATATAAATAATTACACCGGTATATTTTGCCGGAAAGGTATGAATTGCTTGTAAGGCATATCTGTGCCGAAGCGAAGCGTAGTGCGCACCCTGGCATGCAGTGCCATACTATGGACGCTTGCGGACATGGTATCGTGTTGCCATAGCGCAGCATTGTAAGTATGGAACGGAGTGCTGATACTTTTGAAAAGTTTCAGCACTCTGTTTATTACAGTTCAATTGTTATGGTTGAATGACGTTTCACAATAACGGTTCAGCGGATAAAACGATTGATTTTGTGCCTGAGAAATGGTACTGTGGACTATTGAAAGCATCCGTTCCTGCTTGATGAATGAAGTAAGAAGATTAAATCACGATGGGAATCTCTTTACTTGATTGATTAAAAACCGCTTGATGAAAAGGAGTATAGAACATGGGGAGATTTGAGATAAGTGATAAATTTTATTTGGATGATAAACCAATCAAGGTAATATCGGGTGCCATCCATTATTTTCGTACCGTTCCCGAATACTGGACGGACCGGATACTGAAGCTGAAGGCGCTGGGAGCTAATATGGTGGAGACTTACATTCCCTGGAATGCTCATGAACCGAAGAAGGGGGAGTTCCATTTTGAAGGTATGCTGGATGTGATCCGATTTATCCGGACAGCACAGGAGCTGGGATTGTATGTGATCATCCGGCCGTCGCCTTATATCTGCGCGGAGTGGGAGTTTGGCGGACTTCCGGCATGGCTGCTGGCAGAGGAGGGCATGAGGCTTCGGGTGAATTATGCTCCCTTTCTGAAGCATGTGGAGGATTATTATAAGGTATTGCTTCCGATGCTGGCCCCTTATCAGATTGACCATGGCGGCCCAATTCTTATGATGCAGATTGAAAATGAATATGGTTATTATGCCAATGATGCTTCCTATATGGAGGCAATCAAGAAAATGATGAGGGATAACGGGATTACTGTCCCCCTGATTACCTCGGACGGCCCCTTCCATGACAGCATGAGAGGCGGAAGTATGGAGGGCATCCTTCCTACCGGAAACTTTGGCTCACGTACTGCGGAGCGCTTTGAACTGATGAAGCAATATACCGGCGAAGGGCCTCTGATGTGCGCCGAGTTCTGGGTGGGCTGGTTCGATCATTGGGGCAACGGCGGGCATATGACAGGGAACCTGGAGCAGAGCGTGAAGGATTTGGATAAAATGCTGGAGCTGGGACATGTGAATATCTATATGTTCCATGGCGGAACTAATTTCGGCTTTATGAACGGCTCCAATTATTACGACGAACTGACCCCGGATGTAACCTCCTATGATTATGATGCGATGCTTACGGAGGATGGCCGGATCACGGAGAAATATAGAAGGTACCGGGAAGTGATCGCAAAATATACGGAGCTTCCGAAGGTGGAGCTTCTTCCCGAGATTGAACGTAAGGCCTATGGTGAGATCCTGATTCAAGATAAGGTGAGCTTATTTTCCGTACTGGAGGATATCTCCGCCGCGGCGGAAAGTCCCTATACCCAGTGTATGGAGCAGCTGGGCCAGAGCTATGGATATATCCTGTACCGCTCCCCGCTGAATACAGAAGAGAACATAGAGAAAATCCGCCTTTGGGAAGCCAATGACAGAGCGAATCTGTTTATTGACCAAAAGCCGGTACTCACCCTGTATGACAGGGAGCTGCTGGCAGAGCATGAAGTGGATCTGCAATTTGAGAGAGGGGCTTCTCTTGATATTCTGGTGGAGAATATGGGGCGTGTCAATTTTGGTCCCAGGATGCAGCAGCAGAGGAAGGGAATCAACCACTGTGTGCAGATCAACGGCCATATGCACAACGGCTGGAAGCAGTATCCCCTGCCCCTGGATAATATAGAAAAAGTGGACTTTGGCAAGGAATATAAGGAGAATACCCCGGCATTCTACCGCGGGGTCTTCCATGCGGAGGAGACAGCGGATACCTTCCTGGATTTCGAGGGCTGGGGGAAGGGCTGCATCTTTGTGAATGGCTTCAACATCGGCCGCTTTTGGGAGATCGGACCCCAGAAACGCTTATATATTCCTGCCCCTCTTTTAAGGCAGGGGGAGAATGAAATCATTATATTCGAGACGGAGGGTAAAGTACGCGACCGCTTTACCTTGCGTGATGAACCGGATATCGGTTAGAATGACCGATGGAAGAAGAAGCCGGAGGATGGAAGAAACGATAGAAGAAGTGACAGAAGAAGCGGCAGCAGAAACGGCTGCTGCATAGCGGAAGACGGGGGACGAAGACAATGGAGTTATGGACGGGCTTTGCAGTTATCTGCGCCTATGTGATCAAAGGGTTGTGCGGTTTTGCCAATACTCTGGTGCTGAGTACAATGCTAAGCTTTGGAACCAGTAATATCAACATTACCCCCATCGAGCTGCTGGTGGGTTATCCTTCGAATATTATTGTTGCCTGGAAAGAAAGGAAATCGTTAAACTGGAAGATCTGGCTCCCGCTTACGGCCCTTGTAATTGCAGGGAGTGTGCCGGGTGCGGTTATCTTGAAGTTCGGCAATGTAACGGTGATTAAGATAATATTTGGCTTTGTGGTAGCGGGCATCGGGCTGGAGCTGTTTTTAAGGGAGAGGCAGAACAGAAAGAAGAAATATGCCTCTTCTGTTATGCTGATTATTGGTCTGCTGTCGGGGCTGCTCTGCGGATTATTCGGTATCGGGGCCCTGCTTGCCGCATATATGGGGCAGAAGACGGAGAACAGCAAGGAGTTTCGGGGGAATCTATGTATTGTTTTTTTGGCGGAGAATACCTTCCGTATCATTCTGTACAGCATTACCGGAATACTGACGGCACAGGTGTGCAAGCGTGCGCTGCTGCTGATGCCCCTGATGATTTTAGGATTGCTGACAGGGATAGGGCTATCCAAGGTGCTGGATGAGAAGAAAATTAAGACGGGAGTAACCATACTGTTGATTTTATCCGGTCTCTCTCTGATCATTACTAATTTTTAAGGATACCGATCTGTAAAAATGTATGGGTGTACCGGGAACTCTATTATGATAAAAGAGGTTTATAGAAAAAAGATATGTCCTACTGCCGACGGGTTTAATCAGGAAGGCAGCAGGACTTTTTATCTGGCAATCAAATGCTTCGCTTTAAGGGCAAAGTATCCATTCTCCGATCCATTCCTGCGTGGAGTAATTATACAGCCGCTTATATATATTACCATTTTCCGATTTGTATCTCCAGTCAATAATATCGGAGTAAGGTGTTACGCTAACAGTAGATTCGATTGATACAAGGCATCCATTCAGTGTACTTGTAGCAAGGGCATTGGTTGGCTGTAGGCTTGTGTAAATACATAATGTGATGATGAGGGGTGAAAACTTCTTACCTATTTTTTTCATTTCTTGGTACCTCCTGGATATTTTGATATATGGGTAAATCTATAAATGAGTCAATATCATGAATGGTACCAAAATATTCATCGTTTAGATAAACATCATAGCCGCCATTCGAATTAGAAACTAAATATGAATTTTTTCTGGTTAAGTCAAATGTATCAGCTGCATCTTCGGGAGTAATTGCATATGGCTCAAAAATAAAAAAACAAGAAAAAAACACCAATAATAATGTGGGTAAGACAAATAAAAGAACACTTCTTATTCTTGATTTTATCTTTAACTCGTAATTATTTAAAACCATATAAAACCTTTGTGCAAGGATGGAGTTCTGTTCACTGCTGAATGTCATTGCCAATTCATCTACTTGACACACACAATTCTTTGCTATTTTCAGAAGACATTCCAGATATTCAATTCGGCTACTTTCGTCCATTGTCTTGGTTACGATAAGATCCACCTGCATTTCAAGCGTCTTGTCCATCTGCTTTTTCAAAAGATAAACAAGCGGATTCCACCAATAGAGGACATGAAGGAATTGGAAAATGGCTTTATTCCATAAGTGACCATGAAAGTAATGGGCAATCTCATGGCTTAATATATAATTCCATTCCCTTTCCGTAAGGTATATGCTAGGCACAACAATACATGGATTGTAAAATCCAAATATTATTGGGGTGGTTATTTTATCTGTCTGGATAATTCGAAGAGATACGAGCTTGTTGTATTTTTTAAGGATGCTATGTAAAATATTGTTGATCGATTGGTCCTCTAAAACAGGGAAATTAAGAATCGTTTTTTTAAAATGCCAGTAAGAGTAAACTGCTTTACATAAATTAAATAATACACCGATACCCCATACAGAATATAAAATATAAAGAAGACTAATCTGATAATTCTGGAATATAGTAATTGGTTTTTTAACAAATTGAGTAATCTCAGGAAGTATATGCCTTGACAAAATATTGGTGGAAAATGAAAATTCAAAAGGCAGAAGTAATCGTAACATAATTATAATGATGCAGAAAAATATAGTACCAACTCCAACCAATCTAATTTGATGGCTGCTCCTTAAGAAAAATAAAATAAAAAATATTAGTAAACTACTAAAAAAGAAATTTGATAATAAAGCAGTGAATGAAAAGATCAACCTAATTCCTCCTATCTTTTAACTGCTTCTTTCGCTCTTGCAGCATTTCTTCCAGTTGTTCTATAATAACCTCTTCATTTTTCTCATATTCAAGTAGTGTAGCAACGATGCTAGGTGTGGAAATGCTTTTATCTAAATCTTTGATTTGCTTTACAATCCCTTGCATTGAAAAGTCATGAAAACTTATGGTGGGTCGATAACTGCGTGAAAGAACGGTTCTACTATAAACGATTTCTGCAACCTCAATAAGTTTTTTACTTAATAATTTCCTTAAGACAGCCTGTATTGTGTTAAGACTTATGGAATTGTCCAGTTTGTGTATATCAGAAGCTACCAATGGCTTACCGGCCGACCATAGGATATTCAAGATATCAATTTCTCTTTCGGTTAATTTAAATTCGTTATTTTGTTTGGACATATAAGGCCTCCATTATTTAGTATATGCCAACATGATACCCCATGTGAATTACTGTGTCAATTATAATTATGTTTTTTATGATAAGATATTATAATTTGTAATAAGTAGATAAATAATATAAAAACACATTATTGACAAAAGTATACATTATATGTTTTAATGACATTGTATTTGAAATAATGTATTAATAATTAGTAGCGATCATTAAAAGAAATGAAGGAGATGGTTCTATGATTGTATAAAAGTTTATATAGAATCCGAAGAAATATAAGGTCTGTTTCCTAATAATTAATTAACAAGGAGGAAATTTATTGATGAAAATCGTGAAAAAGTTATTAGCATTTTTGGTTGCGGTGGTATTGATATTTACTATTCCTGGAACCGCCATGGCAGCCACTACAGGTGAGTCTTTGCCACTCACCATGGGTAAGTCTTCCTTACCAGTTTATAGTTACGAAGAGATTGCTACTTTTCCTAGGGATAAGGCATATACATATGAAGAGATATTGGCAGACATGCAAAGAAGTGGCTCATCACAAGAAGAGATCGGTAACTTCGTAGCATCTCACATGGAAATTCAAGCAAAGGCTACATCAGAAATACTCTATAGTCAGTTTAGGATGGACACATATTCAATCCTCCATCAAACATTGTTTGGATTTTGGCATATACATACCTTACAACCTATATTTGTGGTTGGATTAGAATACATAAATAACTCATATTCTCCAAATAGGATCGTGTCTTTAGAAAATGCTCATATATATACAGGAGATGGGGATCCGTGTATATTTGGCGGCTCAATTTTTTACAGACTAGAAGCGGGTAACAGGTTTTACTACAATGTCTATGGAGATACTTATGAAACTGGAACAACCACCTACTCAGCAGGTCTCAAGGTAGGGCTGGGAGAGGGTTCAACTGCTACGTTTGGAGTAACTTATTCTAATAATTATATTGCAAATATTGATTTTGATGGTCGCTATATATCAGCAGGGTTATCAGAATAAGCGAAATATCAATAAATGGTATGTCAAGAGCATATAGGAGAGTTTTACGCACTTGACATACCATTTTATTATTTAGAGATGAATTGAATAAAGACCTTTGAAAAGGGGGTACGATTATGACTACTACGGTAACGACATATAATAGTACTATGGAGTTGGTCTTAATCTTAGGTCAATGTACTGTATATCTCTACCCTGGAGTTATAACATATAGTATACATAGTTTTTTTACAGTACGAGATGCTAATAGGTATAAAATATCAATAGTAAAATGTATCGTAATTAGTTTCCTATATCTGCAATTCTATATTAGAATATTTAAACAACAACCAATCAATTTTTCTTTGTTACAACATATCATTTTGGTAATTACATCTATCGTTCTACCGATAGGATGGTGTTGTCTTCGAAAAACGAAATGGGTTGAATATATTAGAAAAAGTATTGGTGAACCAGAAGATACTAAAAACACTGGAGAATGAGTGTTGCTAAAGTTTGAGATTTATAAAGGTTTTGTGTAAAATATAAGATATATCCGATGGCATCAGCAGTATTTGATCTTCTTGATACAAGCTGCAATATAGTGGCATTCCTGCACCATTTTATGAAGGAATGATATTTATCAGCCTTTTTGAGGGGGCCGTCGCCGGAGAGCTGTAATATGCTCCGGAGATGGTCCCTCTTGTCTTACTCTTTGAATTCTTTCAACTATATACTGATCAGCAAGTGCAGAAAATGCATTGAGATTAGAAAAGAGCAGAATTTCGTTTCTGGGCTATTCTGTACAATTTTTTTATCATTATCCGGCAAAATAAATAATACCAATAACGGCAAGACTGTGCTATACTATAAACGCGATTAGGGATTAAGATCCTGATCCGCCATCATATTTTAAGGAGGTGGGCTTTACATGAAAAGCTTAAACATCGGTAAGGATTGTATCAGCTTCATGGAGGGATCATTATTTGAATTACAAAAAAGGTGCGGATGTATTGCCGGCCCGCCTGTTAAAAGAGATTCAGGAATATGTGGAGGGAAGTCTGGTTTATATTCCGAAGAAGAGCGGTAAAGCAGGCTGGGGCTGTGTCAGTGGCGCCAGAGAAGCCATTGACAGAAGAAACAGGAAAATCATGAGTTTATTTGACCAGGGTGAAACGATAGAAGCCCTGGCAGACCGGTTCCATCTGGGTGAGGATGCGATTAAGAAGATCGTGTATGGGAAAAAACTGATATAAGTGTTTTCTGCCTATTCATTTACGATGGATTATGGGATAATACAAGTGACCGGTCAATTTCAATAGAAAGGGGATGGTTATTTTGATCAAAAGCATAGAGGTGTTTAAACTTTAATTTTTATTAAAGTTTACTCTGTGGGAGGCGTCGCAAGACGCCTCCTTTTGAATTATCCGGAATTATTTAAGCAGTATTTTGAAGATAAGGAACAGGTTCTGCCGTTAAATATTGATGGTGAACAGAAGAGAAAGCTGTTATAATATTAGTGACTGTATGAAAAAATTCAAGGAAAGGCATGGGAGACGAAGAATATGTTAATCGAGTTGTTAAAGGTAATTGTGCTGGGAATTATTGAAGGAGTTACGGAATGGCTGCCAATCAGCAGTACCGGGCATATGATTTTGGCGGAGGAGCTGATCGAGCTGAAGCAGTCTGATCAATTCATGGAAATGTTTCGTGTGGTGATTCAGCTCGGGGCGATTATGGCGGTAGTACTGCTGTATTTTCGTAAACTGAATCCTTTTGCTCTGAGTAAATCGAAGGAAGAGAAGGCATTTACCTGGGAGATCTGGTTCAAGGTCCTGGTGGGATGCATCCCTGCGGGTGTTCTTGGAGTGCTGTTTGATGACTGGTTCGACGAGCATTTTTATAATTACCCCACGGTGGCGGTTACCTTGATTGTATACGGTATTCTCTTTATTGTTATCGAGAACCGCAATAAGGGGAAGGAGCCTCGGATACGGAAGTTTAACGAGCTGACCTACCGCACGGCGCTGCTCATCGGCATCTTTCAGATACTATCCATCATTCCGGGAACCTCCCGCTCCGGCTCAACCATCCTTGGAGCAATCCTGCTGGGAACCTCGCGGCTCGTAGCGGCGGAATATTCCTTCTTCTTATCTATTCCGGTTATGTTCGGAGCGAGTTTTTTAAAGATTGTGAAATTCGGCTTCCACTTTACGGGGCAGGAGCTGGCGGTTCTGGCCGTCGGTATGCTGACGGCATTTATCGTATCCGTACTGGCGATTCGATTCCTTATGGGCTTTATTAAGAACAATGATTTCAAGGCCTTCGGCTGGTACAGGATTGCATTAGGGGCCGTTGTGCTGGTTTATTTTCTGCTTGTACCGTAGCGGGAAGCGGATACCGGTGCATTTCTGCACTATGACAGGCGGATATCTGCGGCATTTTGCCGGAGAGATTGCAAAAGAATTAATTGCGGTTTCCCTGGTGAAATGCCGCAGTATTTTTATGCCGGAATTTGGCATGATGGGTGAAGAATTTTCTCTTGCTTTTTTACGCAGGCAGGACTACAATAATAAAATTCCGGATGTTGTTTGAGCCGTGATAAACTTAGACAGAATCAGCAGAAAAGAGGAATTGGAAATTATGGCGCACAAGCGAGAAGGCGGCAACAGTATTACGGAAGGAGTGATCTGGAAGCAGTTAATGATCTTTTTCTTTCCGTTGCTGTTTGGGACCTTTTTTCAGCAGCTTTATAATACGGCGGATGCGGTTGTAGTCGGAAGATTTGTGGGAAAAGAGGCCCTGTCCGCAGTTGGCGGGGCAACGGGTACCATAATTAATGTATATGTGGGCTTTTTTATCGGTATTTCCGCCGGTGCAACCGTCACCATATCCCAATACTATGGGGGGCGGTACCGGGAAGAAGTCAGTAAAGCGGTACATACTGCGATAGCAATGGCCATTGCAGGGGGTATTCTGATCACGGTGCTGGGGCTTCTCAGCGCTCCCGTGACACTGCGTCTTATGGGCACGCCGGAAGAGATCATTCCGCAGTCACTTGTCTATCTGCGGATTTATTTCGCCGGTATGGTGGCCAATCTGGTCTATAATGTGGGAGCCGGTATACTGAGGGCGATCGGTGACTCCAGAAGGCCGCTGTATTTTTTAATGGTCAGCTGCGGAGTTAATATTGTATTGGATTTGATCTTTGTTCTTGCGTTTCGTTGGGATGTAATGGGAGTGGCGCTGGCAACGGTTGTTTCCCAGATTTGCAGTGCGATCCTGGTATGCGTCGTTTTGATGCGGACGCAGGAATGCTACCAAGTGCGCCTGAAGGAAATCCGTTTCCATAAGGAAATGCTGCAAAAGATTATCCGGATCGGCCTTCCGGCTGCGTTTCAGTCGCTGATGTATTCTTCCTCCAATGTGGTGGTTCAGACGAATATGAACCGCTTCGGCACAGATACCCTTGCGGCCTGGACTGCCTACAGCAAGATTGACGGTATATTCTGGATGTCCATGAATGCCTTTGGCATTTCTATCACTACCTTCGCGGGGCAGAATTACGGAGCGGGCAAATATGACCGTGTACGGAGAGGAACCCAGATCTGCCTTAGAATTGCGCTGTCTGTGGCGGTTGGTTTAAGCGTGGTAATCTATTTTGGCGGGCCGTATATTTACCGGCTGTTTGCGACAGATGTCCGGGTGTTGGAGATAGGAATGGAGATCCTTCGTTTTATGGTTCCTACCTTCTGGACCTATGTGTTCATTGAAATATTCTCCGGTTCCCTGAGGGGAATGGGGAATTCCTTCGTTCCGATGCTCCTCACCAGCCTTGGAGTATGTGCGCTGCGTGTATTATGGCTGCTGGTTGTGGTGCCCTTCTGGCCGGATGTGAAGACGGTGGTCTTCAGCTATCCGCTGACCTGGGCTGTGACCTCGTTTCTCTTTATCTTATATTACCGGTATTATACGAAGAGACGGCTGCCTGGTATGCCGGAGAAGATAGGGTGATGGCAGGTATTGGTTGGAGGTGCTGTGAAATAAGTTAACCGAAAAGTATTACGCAAAAAAACGCTTTGAAACAGGTTGTTTCAAGGCGTTTTTTTGTGGTATTCCGCCCTTTATTTCATTAAGATATAAAGTATTTAGATAATTAATATAAGATTTAATTTCAACTATAATTATTTCTTTTGTTTGATTCTGGTTTTGGAGGATTTGTATTAAAAACTGGAATTATATTGTGTGAATCATATAAAACTAACAACAAATCAGGGTAAAAATCCTTTATGATAAACAATAATTTTTAGAATAAAGTTGAAAATGAATAGTTTTGTGCATGATTTGAATAGAAATGATAACGATAACTGTATAGAATTATAGCATAACCGATGGGTATTTTGTGAGTATTGTACATTAAGGGAAAGTGTTTATAAGATAAATTCAACTGAAACCAATCGCAATACATGAAATCCATAGAGGCTGAACATAATAATTCAGAGGAGGCTAAAGATGGGAAAGAGTAAAACGGCCGTATCCAAGGCTGGAAATAAAATTAGCTGGAAGAGCAGTCTGAAGAGAGATTGGCAATTATACCTTCTGCTGCTGGTGCCGGTGGCGTTGGTAATCATTTTTAATTACGCGGCCTATCCTGGTTTGCGAATGGTATTTATGGACTATAAGCCGGCGAAGGGATATGCGGGCAGTGAATGGGTGGGAATGCAGATCTTTCAAAAGATCTTCAAGGACGCGGATTTTATCCGTGCTCTCCGTAACTCCATTGTATTCAATATACTGGATCTGGCGGTTAGCTTCCCGGTACCCATTATTCTGGCACTGATTTTGAATGAATTAAGGTTTCCAAGATTTAAGAAGGTAACGCAGACGGTTCTATATCTGCCCCACTTCCTATCCTGGGTTATTATTGGAAATGTTGCGTATACCATGTTTAAACCATCCACTGGTCTGGTAAATATCGTGTTGACCAACATGGGATGGGTTGAAAAGGGAGTACCCTTCCTTACAGAGAAATATCACTGGGCGGCAACTTATCTGCTGGTCGGTGTCTGGGCCGGAATGGGCTGGGGTACTATTATCTATCTGGCGGCGATTGCCGGTGTAAGCGGGGAATTATATGAGGCAGCCATGATTGACGGTGCCAACCGTTGGAAGAGAATATGGCATATTACGCTGCCGGGTATCCGGGGAACCGTGGTAACACTGTTAATTATGAATCTGGGCCGTCTTATGGGAAGTAATTTTGAGCGTCTCGATGTATTTGGCAATACCCAGGTCAAGGAGTTCCAATACCAACTGGCTATTTATATCTTTGAAAAGGGTCTTGGCGGAGGAAAGTTCAGTATGTCGACAGCAGTGGGACTGTTCCAGTCAGTAGTGGGCTTGATATTGGTGCTGTTGGCAGACAGGATCGCCAAGAAGCTTGGTGAAGATGGATTAATTTAGGAGGAGATAAGATGGCTAAGAATAGAATAAGATCCGTTCGCAAGGAGGATGGTGTATCCGACGGAAGCAGGGCGATCTCCAGTTTTAAAATCAGCGATGCAATTATGATGCTCATATTAGTTGTCCTGAGTGCTACCTGTATCCTTCCTTTTATTCACATGCTTGCAAAGTCCATATCCAGCAATAATGCGGTGTTGGCAAAGCAGGTTTATCTCTGGCCGAAGGGAGTTAATCTGGATGCTTATATTTCTCTTTTTAAGGATGGTTCTCTGGTGTATTCCTTTGTATATAGTGCAGGAGTAACCCTGGTCTTCACCCTTCTCGGAATGATTGCCTGTATCTGTGCGGCATATCCCTTGTCTAAGAAGAGATTGAGAGGCAGAGGATTATTTACCTTCCTGCTGATGTTTCCCATGTATTTTAGTGCGGGATTGATTCCGGCCTACCTGCTGATCACCAATCTGAAGCTGTATGATAAGGCATGGGTGCTGATTCTGCCGCTGATTTATTCGCCCTACAATATGCTGATTATGAAAACATATTTTCAGGCCAGCATACCGGACAGCCTGGAGGAATCGGCATTTTTGGACGGAGCTACCAACTTTCAGATACTGGGGAGAATTGTGCTGCCCTTGTCCAAGCCAATCCTGGCAACCTTGTCACTTTTCTATGCGGTCGGACGGTGGAATAGCTATGCGGATAATAAATTCTATATCAAAACAGACTCACTGAAGATGATACAGTACAGGCTGTATCAGATGGTTGCTTCTGCTTCGGAAGCGCAGTCCATAAGCTTGTCGGAGGCGGCGGCCGTAACCAGTACGCCGGAGGTGCTGCAGGCCGCGGCGGTAATGTTTGTAACGATTCCGATTATATGTATCTATCCCTTCTTACAGAAGTACTTTGTAAAGGGTGTTATGATTGGAGCGGTGAAGGGTTAAGGAACGGCAGTTGTTATTCAGATATGAATATTGTATCCGGTGTTCTTGCCGGCATACAGATTTATATACAAATTTTCATTAAAAAGAGGAGGAATAAACGTGAAAAAGTTTAAGAAAGTAATTGCTTTATTATGTGCAGCAGCTGTGCTTACAGGCGCTTTGTCCGGCTGCGGTAAAAAAGATCCGGCAGGGGATAATACTCCCGATAAACCTACTACAGCCCCTACGGCGGCAGCGGGTGACAATGACTCTAAGGATACTGGTGATGATACTCCCGCCGCAGTGCCGGGTGTGGAGGGCTATGTTCCGTTTGCAGAGAAGGTTACTTTAAGAATACCGGTTTATGACAGAGGCGTGGAAGGTGTTCCCACTGTCAATGATAACTACTGGACCAAATGGGTGCAGGAAAACTTCGGCGATAAATATAATATTACAGTTGAATATGTGCCGATTACCCGTACTGATGTTATGACAGATTATGCTCTTTTGGCTTCCGCAGGAAAGCTTCCCACAATCCTGATGGAATACGACTATCCCAAGGTATCCCAGTGGGCTTCCGAAGGATATTTAAGAACCTTTAACATGGACGATTTTGCAGCAGTAGCTCCCGATTACTATAACAGAATGGTAGAGGAGAATCAGCTCCTGTATTCTACCATGAATGGCGAGACCTATTTTGCACTGGCGCAGAGACCTTATTATAACACCAATTACACCTACCAGACCTTTGTGCGTATGGACTGGTTAAAAAAAGTAGGCTATGATCATGTTCCGCTTACCCGTGCAGAGCTTGTAGATGCCATGACTAAGATCCAGCAGGCCGGCTTAGCGAAGCATCCTTTGGGCAAAGCTCTGATTACCGGTGTAGGCTCCGATCAAAACTATGGATATAGAACCTTCCCTATGGATGAGGCATGGTGGGCTTCTGTGGGTGATGTTAATATTCCTATGCTGGGCCAGGAAGCGAACAAAAAGCTGCTCAAGGTAGAGAATGAAGATTATAATTTAGGCTTTACCAACCCGGAATACTATATCACCGATGCCGAGACAGAAAAAGCAAACTTTGTGAATGGGACCGCTTATCGATATGGTGGATATATTTCTGCTAATATGGATTGGTTGAATTCTTTCTATGCTAATAATCCTGATGCTGAGCTTGCAATCCAGCCGATGGGTGTCGTGGATGAGGAAGCTGGAACTGTTCCGGCATACCGTACCAATAATCCCTTTGGTATGATCGTTGGTTTCTCTTCCAAGGCAACAGAGGATGAGATTAAGGCGGCATGGATGTACATGGAATGGATGACTCAGGAAGAAAATCTTTTTGTAATGCAGTGGGGACTTGAGGGCGAGCATTATAACGTAGATGCTGCCAGCGGACTTCCTGTGTCTGTAGGGGAATATACCGGAGATAAGAAGCAGGGCTTTAATAACAACAAGGATTACTGGTGTGTAACCATTGAGGCAAGAAATGCAGGTACCATTGAAGATATCATTGCAGCGGCTTCTCCTAAGGGTTTGCCTCAGGATTTCACACAGGATATTATAGATGTTTATTATGCGCAGAAGGAGCTGTTTGAACAGGGCTACGGTTGTCTGGATGTAATCTTTGGTGTTCCGATTGCTGCTGAGGTAGAGTATGCCGGAACCTTACAGGAGAGATATAAGGAATACCGTGATAAGCTGACCATGTGCAAGCCGGAAGAATTCGACGCATTGTATGAGCAGTATGCTAAGGAATACGAGGATGCCGGCTACAAGGAAGTCATGGAAGAAAGACTGGCTGCATACCAGGCTGGAAACAGCACCAAGTTACCTGACTACCAGAAGAAATAATATAATAAATAGAACCGTTGAAAATTAACTTAAAACGGCTTGTAATGGATGAAAGGGGCGGACAGAATATACTGTCCGTCCCTTTCCAACTTGAAAAAAGTAATGTGTAAGAGGGTCTAAGCAGGTCAGATCCAACCGGTGAACTCCAGAATGGAGGCCTTTGGCGAATTGGAATCCGATAACAGGGTCTGCTTCCTCCACACACTGGGCGGCATCTGCATTAGCTTGATGAAGCTCCGGTTAAAGCTGGAGATGGAATGGAAGCCCACCTTCTCGGATATGGTAAGGATGGAATCCTCCGTGCTTCGCAGCAGCCAGCAGGCGGCGTCAATCCGGGTGCTGTTGAGGAAGTCCAGAGGGGCCGCACCCATGATCTCATGGAAGGTCCGGCGGAAATGGCTGACGCTCAGATGGCACAGATCAGCCAGATCGTCGATGGTAATGGGCTGCATATAATTATTCTGGATATGCTCCAAGGCATTGATGATCATCAGGACGTTCTCGGAATCGTGCTGCAGCTCCTTGTTGCCCTTGCCCTGGATTACCTCGTCGGAATGGATCCGCAGCAGTTCAACGTAGAGGGACAGGGCCAGTCCCCGGACGCTGGCCTGATAGCTGGGCTTTTGGCTTTTCAGCTCCTCCACCATAGCAGAGGCGAGAAAATATACTTTGGGATATTCCTCCCGGTTCATGATCAGGTGATAGTTGCGGATGCTGGCCATGGGCTTGTCAAAGCTGGCTCCCGGGTGGAACATATTCCGGAAGAGCTCCTCGGGATCAAAAAAGACATAAGACCACAAGCTTTCCGTACCGGGAGAACTGTAAGTAGTATGGGGCAGATGCTTGGGCACACAGGTGACGTCACCTGCTTTAAAGGGAATCGGAATATCTTCAAAATCCATGATTCCGCTGTCGGTATGGCAAATGCCGATTTCAAGACAGTTGTGGAAATGAAGCCGCCCGCTTTTCTTATCCGAAATTCTCCAGCGCTCTCCGCTGAGGAGCACGACAGGAAAGTGAAGCGGAAGGTTATAATGGCGGTATTCGATAATGGGTCTTTTACGTCGGGACACAGTATCCTCCTTTCTGAAGACTTTCTATGGTTAAAATTATTGGCATTATGAACAAAATCCGTGTTCATGGTCTCTGGCTTTGATCGCATGATCACTATGCCTTTATTATACTAAATATTATACACTAATTTCAACCATGATAAATATGGATTATTGTTATGTCTTATGTAATATATGTATAATTGCACAAAAATCGATGAATTAAAATATGGAAAATACAGCAAAAGTAAGAATGGGATAAATTAAAAGCGTTAATAATGATTGTATTTGCATAGTTTTATGATAGTATTGATTAGATTTTGTGGAGGAACTCGGCTACAATTTCAATATACGCAGTGGTAGAATAATGATATGAACGGCAAGCGGCAAGAACGATAGCCTGACAGGTGTTTTGCTGCTTCAATTATAAAAATTAAGAGAGGTGTTATGCATGCTGAAATTAAATTATGACGAAGCAGAGCTTCTGAAGATGATTGACCGTGTTACCAATAAAACCATGACCATGGATCTGACCTGGGACTGGCCCTGCGGCGTGGCCTACTATGGAGTGTCACGTGCATATGAAATATCGGGAAAAGAAGAATATCTGAACATGCTGGTGGCCTGGACGGATGAATATATCGAGCTGGGATTGCCTGACCTTACAGTGAATACCTGCGCCATGGGACATGTGCTGCTGACACTGTATGAGGCAACCGGAAATGAAAAGTATTGGGAGATTATTTTAAAGAAGGTGGATTATCTGCGCAATCATGCCCTGCGCTTTGGTGACGGGGTGCTCCAGCACACCGTATCCAAGGGGAACGATTTCCCTGAGCAGGCCTGGGCGGATACGCTGTTCATGGCGGCCTTCTTCCTGCTTCGGGTGGGCAGCAAGCTGCAGGATCAGGAGCTGATCCAGGATGCATTGAACCAGTATTACTGGCATATTAAATATCTGCAGGATCCCGCAACCGGTTTGTGGTACCATGGCTATAATAATATCCATCGGGATCATATGTCCGGCTTCCACTGGGGGCGTGCCAATGCCTGGGCTGCCTATACCATGTCCAAGGTGAAGGGGCAGTTGAAGGCGTGGTATCTGTATCCCCAGTGTATGGACGTGGAATGCTCCCTGCGGGACCAGCTGGCGGCACTCAAGCTGCTTCAGACGGACAATGGATTATGGAGAACCGTTCTGGATGATGAGGAATCTTATGAGGAAGTATCCGCATCCTGCGGTATTGCAGCAGCCATGGTCAATAATAATAATCCCCTCCATTCCAAATATGTTCAGAAGGCGCTGAAGGGTGTTCTGGAGAACATCAGCGAAGACGGAAGAGTCCTCAATGTGTCCGGCGGAACTGCGGTCATGAAGGACCGTGACGGTTACCGTCAGGTTCCGAAGGACTGGATACAGGGCTGGGGACAGGGACTGGCATTGGCATTTTTTGCGGATTTGATTGACAACCGTAGGAAGCATCCGGACGGCCCGAAATAATTACAGATGGAGTTTGGCATAATAGCAGAGGAATCGAGAGGACGGCATGATGAGGGAAGCAAACAACGACAAGCAAAGAGCAGCTTGTCTTATGTTAGACAACGACAAGCAGAAAACGGCGCGTCTTATGTTAGACAACGACAAGCAAAAAGCAGCTTGTCTTATGTCCAATAAAGGGGGGGGCTTTACTTTGCCCGGAGAATCGGGCTATGAAAAGCTGACTTTGCAAATGGCGGAGAAATGGGGGGCCGATGTGATCCGCGACAGCGACGGCACAGTTTTATCCGAGGATATTATAAAATCCGGCTACAGTATCTATTCGACCATATGTATCATACGTGATCATAATGCTTGGGCGAAGGAACACCCGGAGCAATTGCAGCAGACCTTTCTCATGACCCCTCCCAGGGTCGCGGAGGGAGAGCGGCTTGCGATCCCGTTAATGGAGAGTTTCTTCAAAGAGCAGTTCCAGGTCAATGCATCCGGGGATGCCATGAGGTACTGGCAGGTCTATGACCGGACCTCGGAGCAGGAATTGCCGAGGGAGAATTGGTCTTATGACCGGGAGCAGGAGAGCGTTATCATTACCGGCGCCCATCCCTGGCACAGATACAGTGTAAGCTTCCTGGCATACCGGATCTGGGAAGAGATATCCATGTATAATCACACCACCAACCATTGGGACAAAGAGCATTTGATGCAGATTGACCCGATGCACGCACAGGCGCAGGAATATCTGCTGGAATGGATGGAGAACTGGTGCAGGGAGCATAAGGAGACGAATGTGGTGCGTTTCACCTCCATGTTCTATAATTTTGTATGGATTTGGGGCAGTGATATCAGGAACCGGAATCTTTTTACCGACTGGGGTTCCTATGATTTCACCGTCAGTCCCTTGGCTCTGGACCGTTTTGCCCAGCGCTACGGATATTCTCTGACGGCGGAGGATTTCATCAACCAGGGAAAATTCCATGTAACCCATATGCCTGGCAATCAGCGCAAGGCGGATTGGATGGAATTCATCAATGATTTTGTAATAGAATTCGGCAGAAAGCTGATTGATATCACCCATGCCCATGGAAAGCAGGCCTATGTATTCTATGATGACAGCTGGGTGGGAGTGGAGCCTTATAACGGCAGATTTCATGAGTTCGGCTTTGACGGCTTGATTAAATGTGTGTTCTCAGGATATGAAGCCCGGCTCTGCGCGGGAGTGGAGGTGGGAACCCATGAGCTGCGGCTGCATCCCTATCTATTTCCCCTCGGACTGGGCGGCCTGCCCACCTTTATGGAAGGCGGGGACCCGACCGAAGACGCCAGACAGTATTGGATTAAAATCCGCAGGGCTCTGTTGAGGGAGCCGGTGGATCGTATTGGTCTGGGAGGATATCTGCATCTGGTAGAGGGGTATCCTGATTTCTGTGACTATATTGAGAAGGTTGCCGATGAGTTCCGTTTTATACGGGAGCTTCATCATGCGGGGGCACCTTACCGGATCAAGACCAGGGTGGGGGTGCTGCATAGCTGGGGTAAGCTGCGTTCCTGGACCTTATCCGGGCATTTCCATGAAACCTATATGCATGATCTGATCCATGTAAACGAGGCTCTGTCCGGGCTTCCGGTAGAGGTCAGCTTCCTGAGCTTTGAGGATATCAAACAGGGAGCTTTGAAGAATGTGGACGTTATCATCAATGCGGGCTATGCCGGCTCTGCCTGGAGCGGCGGTGACTGCTGGAAGGATGATAAGGTGGTTGAGCTGCTTACCAAATGGGTGCATGAGGGCGGAGCCTTTCTGGGAATTAACGAGCCTTCGGCAGTGGATGGCTATGATACTTATTTCCGTATGGCCCATGTGCTGGGGCTGGATCTCGATACGGGTGCCAGGGTCTGCCACGGAAGATGGAGCTTTGAGATTGCTCCGGATGAAATACTTCTTCCTGCCAACAGCAGTGTAAAGGGCAAGCCGGGGCTGTATCTTACGGATGGCCGGGCAAAGGTATATGCGGTAGAGGGCAGCACACCCGCGGTCACTTCCAATGAGTTTGGCAAGGGGAAGGGAATCTATCTGTCGGACTTCGCGCTGAGCCTGGAGAATACCAGAATGCTGCTGAATATCATCTGTTTTGCCTCGGGAGAAGGCCAGGGAGGCAGATACATTACGGATAATACCTATACGGAATGTGCCTATTATCCTGAGAGCCGGACGCTGATTGTTCTCAACAACAGTGAGAAGGAGCAGACCACCCGGATAGAAACGGATTATGGTACGGTGACGGTGACAGTGGAAGCTTTTGATAATAAGCTTATGGTGCTGGAATAGCCCGTTCCGTATCTGCAAATGAGATAGTATTGATTGCTTACAGTTTCGCTGGTGATGTCACCGACGGAACTGTAATGTGTATATGGGCCTATCTAACTGGCATTGGATCAGAGGGAGCACCATGTCATCCGACCGGCCGCCCTCTGATCTATAATAAAAGATAGATAGCATGACGGTAAGGATTTGTGCTATAATATCAAGAGACGGCACGGGCATGTAAATCGAAAGAGTGTGCAGAGCAGCGGCCCATGAGGCACGGGCATAAAGAGAGAATGCAAGGATAAGAATCAATCAGGCTCTGGTGCCGGTTAGCGGATGCCGGGGCTGTATTTTTTAGTTGGAAACAGATAATTACAGGCCGAAGGATAACAATTGGAAGATGATGGGAGGAAACAATATGCAGCTAGGAATAAGATTACATGACGCCAGGGTACTACCGTTGGAGGAACGCCTTCAGGCAGTGAGGGAGCAGGGGTTTTCCTGCGCCCATGTGGCGCTGTCAAAAGCCATTGATGAATTTCCCGTAAGCAATGACGCGTTGACGCCGGGGCTTGCCATGCACCTGAAGAAAATATTTCAGAAACAGGAAATTGACTTTGCGGTGCTGGGCTGTTATTTGAACCTGACTCACCCGGAACCCGGGGAATTGAAGAAGCTGACGGATACCTATATGGCCCATCTTCGGTTTGCCTCACTGTTAGGCTGCGGGGTAGTGGGTACGGAGACCCCTGATGCAAGGAACGGGAGTGAGGCGGAGCGCCGCAGCGAGGAGACCTACCAGCTGCTGAAGGCCAATCTCCGGCCTGTGGTGGAAGCGGCGGAGAAGCTGGGAGTTCTGCTGGCAATTGAGCCGGTCCGCAGCCATATTATCTTTGATGCCAAAAGGGCCAGAAGGCTTCTGGATGACATTGCTTCTCCGAATCTTCAGATTATACTGGATCCGGTCAATCTCCTGGCAATGGATAATTGCGGACAGCAGACGGAGGTCCTTGAGGAGGCCATAGAGCTTCTGGGGAAGGAGACGGCGGTTGTTCATATTAAGGATTACAATGTTGCGGGAGATACCCTGGTGTCCTGTGCAGCCGGTCTTGGAGTCTTTGACTATGGCCCTCTGGTTCGCTTCATCAAGAAGCAGAAACCCTACATGCACTGTACCTTGGAGGATACGAAGCCGGAGAATGCCGCCGCCGCAAGGGCGCATATCCAGTCCCTGTGGGACGCCTTATAAAGAAGTTTTCACATGAATACTTAATATGCAGTTGGAAACAATAACCTTGGAGGTGTTTCAATTATGATGTCGCGCAAATCGGTTATAACCTTTGGGATGGTTGCGATTCCAATTGCAATGTATACAACCACACAGGATAATGATATCCATTTTAATCAGCTGCACAAAGAAGACAACAGCCGTATCCGTTACAAGAAAACCTGCGCCCACTGCGGCAAGGAGGTGAAGGCGGAGGATATTGTCAAGGGCTTTGAGTACGATGATGACAAGTATGTCATTGTCACGGATGATGAGATTGAAAAGATCAAAACAGAAAAAGAAAAGTCGATTCAGATTCTGCATTTTGCCCAGTTGAACCAGATTTCTCCCGTTTATTACGAGAAGACTTATCAGGCGGCTCCTGAGGCCGGGGGAGAGAAGGCCTTTGAGCTGCTCCGGTCCGCTTTGATGGCGGAACAGAAGATCGCCATAGGCAAGACCGTCATGGGAACAAAAGATACATTGATGGCCATTATTCCGCGGGAAGAAGGTATCCTCATTTCCACCATGTTCTATGGGGATGATATCAAGGAGTTTCAAAAGCAGTATACGAAGCCTGAGGTATCCGAACAGGAATTGAATATGGCAACAACACTGATTAATTCCATGGACACACCCTTTGATCCCGCTAAATATAAGGATGAATATCAGACAAGGCTCCGTGAACTCATCGAGACAAAGATCTCCGGAAAGCAGGTAATCGCTTCCGAGCCTGACACCACCGGTAAGGTCATCGATCTCATGGAGGCGCTGAAGGCCAGCGTTGAGAAGGCGAAGCAGGACAGGGAGACAGCGTGATAATGGAAGAAAAGCTAAATGAATACAACCGGAAAAGGAATTTTGACAAAACCCTGGAGCCGGAAGGAATAACAGAAGCTTCGGCGGAAGGTATGGCTGTACCGGCCGAAGAGAACACATACAATCACGGAGAGATGACACAGACCCTGGACCCTGGCGGACAGGGTCTGCGATTTGTTGTCCAGCTCCATATAGCCAGCAGAAAACACTACGATTTCCGTCTGGAGTGGGAGGATGTTCTTTTGAGCTGGGCATCGCCCAAAGGACCTTCCTATAACACCCGTGATAAAAGGCTTGCCGTCAAGGTAGAGGATCACCCCCTGGAATACAAGGATTTTGAAGGGGTGATTCCTAAGGGCGAATATGGCGGAGGCGTGGTTATGCTCTGGGATGAGGGCTTTTGGGAGCCCCAGGGAAACGTGGAGGAAGGGCTTGCCAAAGGGGAGCTGAAATTTATTCTGAAAGGAAGACGGCTGAAGGGGAAGTGGGCCCTGATCCGATGGAAAGCGAAATCCGGCGAAGCGAAGGAGAATTGGCTCCTGCTGAAGGAGAAGGACAGCTATGCCGGGGAAGAAGACGGGATAGCCGGATTTGATACCAGTATCCGGACCGGGCGAACCATAGCTGAGATTGAGGAAGGAAAAGGGGAGCAAATCACCAGAAATCCTTTCGATAAAGCAGAGGTTCAGCTGGCTAAATTGGTTAACAGGATCCCGAAGGAGGATGGCTGGTTATATGAGCTGAAGTATGACGGTTTCCGAATCATTGCCTATACGGAAGGAAATCGTGTCCGGCTGGTTACCAGGAATGGCAATGATTATACGAAGCGGTTCCCGGAGATTGTCTTCCGTCTTATGGAGCTTGCTTCCGGCAGGGCAATGGTTCTGGATGGCGAGATGGTGATCACCGATGCCCAGGGCAGGACGGATTTTCAAGCCCTGCAGAATTATCTAAAGAATCCCGGGAATAAAAATCTGACTTACATTGTCTTTGATCTTCTGGCTCTGGATGGTGAGGATCTGAGGGAACGCCCTCTGATTGACCGGAAGGGACTTCTTGAGGAGCTGATGAAGGATGCCCCTAAGAACCTGTACTATGGCCGTTATGTCATGGGAAAGGGAGAAGAAAGCCTTCTTGCTGCCTGTGAAGCCGGGATGGAAGGAATCATAGGGAAGAAGGTCAATTCCGGCTACAGCGGAACCAGGAACGGTGACTGGATTAAGCTAAAATGTGATAACAGACAGGAATTTGTCATAGGGGGATACACTCTTTCGGATAAGAAAACCAGCGGAGTAAGCTCCCTGCTCCTTGGCTTCTATGAGAATGATGCTCTTGTCTATGCCGGACGTGCCGGAACCGGCATGAGCGAGGCGGATATGGAGGAGCTGGAAGAAAGATTCAAGAAGCTGAAGAGGCCGGATTCTCCCTTCCTGACCCCTCCGCCCTCCGGCCCGAAGGAAAGACTTATATGGCTTGAACCGGAGCTGGCCGCGGAAATCAAATTCGCAGAGTGGACGAAGGATAACCGGTTAAGGCAGGCGAGCTTCAAGGGCTTGCGCACAGATAAGGCGCCCAGAGAGATAATGAGGGAGAAGGAAGAAGCCAAAATACGGCTTGAACCTTCCCTTGAAGGAGGAAGACGGATGGAAGAAAAGACAGAAGGTCTTGCGGTGGCAGGGGTCAAAATTACCAGCCCGGATAAGGTGATATTCCAGGAGCCTGAAATTACGAAGGCAGATGTGATCCGATACTATGAAAAGGTATCGGAACGCATGCTGCCCTATGTGAGCCGCCGAATCCTCAGTGTCGTGCGCTGCCCAAGGGGAATAGCGCAGGCCTGCTTCTTTCAGAAGCATCCCGCCCAGGGGCGGGGAGGAAATTTTGATTCCCCTGCTGCTGACAGAGGGGAGAAGCTTTCTGTTCCCGGCGGAAGCGGGGGGATTGTTACCATCCCGGTGATTACGGACGGCGAGGCGGAGGAGTATATCTATATTGAGAATATGTCCGGTCTTATATTCCAGGCACAGATGGGAACCCTGGAGTTCCATATCTGGGGAAGCCGTGTGGATCAGTTGGAGAGGCCGGATATGATGGTATTTGATCTGGATCCGGATGAGGGAATGGATCTGGGCCGGGTGCGGCAGGGGGCACGGGATATGAAGGAGCTTCTTGCGGAACTGTCCCTGGACTCCTATCTCAAGACCAGCGGCGGCAAAGGCTATCATGTGGTAGTTCCTCTGAAGCCGGCTGTGACCTGGGAGGTGTTCTATGATTTTGCAAAGCGTGTCGCCCAGGTAATGGAACAGAAGTGGCCGGACCGCTATACCAGCAATTCCAGGAAAAACAAGCGCACCGGCAAGATATTTGTGGACTGGCTCCGAAATGGCAGAGGGGCTACCAGCGTCGCTCCCTATTCCCTGAGAGCGAGAGAGGGTGCCGGGGTATCCATGCCCATCACCTGGGATGAGCTTGACACGGTTGCCCCTGACGGAATCCGGATGGAAGATGCGTTGATGAGAATGAATGGCAGTGACCCATGGAAGGGCTTTTTCCAGAAGAACCAGATGCTGAAATAAATACATTTCATGGGAAACTTAAGAAAATCTTTTGTTTTGTATGAAGCTGAGCTTTAGATTTTACATTTATTATTACAGGGGTAACAAGGGAGGACACTATGGATTTAAATCATATTTTGGTAGTTGAGGATGACAAGGAGATATTGGAAGGCATCTGTATCCTGCTGAGAAATCAGGGATACGCCGTCTATAAGGCGGCTGATGGGATGGAAGGGCTGAAGCTTTTGGAGAAGGAAGAGATCCATCTGGCAATCGTGGATGTTATGATGCCGAAGATGGACGGCATAACCATGACAATGAAGCTGCGGGAGCAATATGAATTCCCTGTCATCATGCTGACCGCCAAATCAGAGGAGATTGACAAAGTAACTGGTCTGAACATTGGCGCGGATGACTATATGACAAAGCCCTTCGCGCCCATGGAGCTGCTGGCCAGGGTCAACTCCCAGCTCAGGCGTTATACAAGATATCGGGGTGCACCCAATAAGCCGGAGGAAAATGTATATGTCTGCGGAGGGCTGGAACTGAATGAGAATACGGTACAGGTAACTGTGGACGGAAGTCCGGTGAAAATCACGCCTTTGGAGTTCAAGATACTGGCATTGCTGATGAAGCAC
Source organism: Bacillota bacterium (assembly GCA_023395555.1). Taxonomy (GTDB): domain Bacteria; phylum Bacillota; class Clostridia; order Lachnospirales; family Lachnospiraceae; genus Mobilitalea; species Mobilitalea torta. The sequence continues at coordinate 103,147 of JAEWYQ010000004.1, read as the reverse complement.
CCCGGCCAGGTGTTTTCGGCGGATGCCATCTATGAGAGGGTATGGAATGAACGTCCGGTAGGCACCGACACAATTATGGTTCACGTCCGTAACATCCGGGAGAAGATTGAGATTGATCCGAAAAATCCAAAATATTTAAAGGTGGTGTGGGGAGTTGGATACAAAATTGAAAAGCGATAAGCCCGGGAGGGCAGCAGGGATATTGGTCAGCGCGTTGGTGATCCTTGGCGTGGCAGCGGCAATGATAGCCTCTTATCAGGAAGTGATGAGGCTGTATCAGCGTCTGGCGGATAAGCTGGAGAAGAGGAGGCAGGAAAATCAGGAATACATAAAAGAGTACTACATGGAAGAATTTCTGGATGATCTGGCCCGCAATAATTACGTACTATATTGGAATATGCAAATGGATGGGGATCATGTGCAATGGGTGCCGTCGTCTGTTTTCTTGAAGAACGGGGCATCTTCTTCGGAAGATTTACCAGGAATGCAAGGAAATGAGGCCGGGGATGAAATAAACGGGGGAGATGACGGGGCCGAAATTCCTGAAGAACCGCAGGAAGAAAATGATGCGGTGGATAGGGGGATGGAGCTTCCTGAAGAATTGCAGGAAGGGAGCACCGCAGTAGATGGAACGACAGGGAACCCTGAAGAGACACCGGTTGCGAATGACCTGGAGGAGACAGTGGATTGGACGGGAGCAGCTTCGGATAACGAGAGTTCAAAGAAAAGAGTGATGCGTCCTGCTTCAGACGGATCGAGAGTCTACACGGTGGAGGAGACAGGCTTTACGGATTCATTCGACAGCTTGCTGTATCGATGGAAAGATCATTTTGAGGACAGCAAAGAATATTATCCTGATCTGGAATATGCTGTTTTTAATCACTCGCCAGAGGGATTTCTGGACGAGTATTATAATTCGGAATCTCTGGCTAATGCAGTAAGAGAAAAAGCATCGCTGAAAGAGAAGTATTCCTTCTACATTATATTTGAATACAACGGGGAGGGCGTGCTGCAGATCACAGATTTTGCCGGGTATAGCCAGCAGCAGATGGACCAGTTGCTTGAGGAATGCCGGAATAAATATCTATTCCGTAATGAGCTGGCCCGGTATGAACAAAATCGGTTTACGGATCAGATAAAAAGTCCTTCCAATGTAACAATAGCCTATGCTTCTGAATATGAGGCAGTATACTTTCCCGGAGGGACAGTACCGTATGGCGGGGATCATCCGCTGATGGAATTCAGCAGCGGCGGTTTTCTATATCTGGTGTGTATTGCGGCGGGTATTATCGTGATATTAGCGCTGCTGCTTCCGTTGATCAAGCCCCTGGGTATTGGAGGGGGACTGGCGGCAAAGCTTCCCCTGGAGTTTGCTTTGGCAGGAGTCGTGCTGGTTGTTAGTGTGTATGAGGGGCTCCTCGTTATGGCATGGGAAACGATAACCGATTTTTTTCTGACTCAGCCTGATTGGTCCGTATGGAGCGGAAAGACCCTGCATATTCTGGATTACAGCTTTAACTTTGCGGTTTTTGCAGTTCTTGGAGGAGTTCTGTATCTGTCGGTACTCATTTTCCGCAGATGTTTTGTGATCGGCCCCAAGCGTTACCTGAAGGAGCAGACACTGGTGGGCAGGCTTGTAATATTGCTGGTACGTTTGTTTAAACGTCTGCACAGGAACGTTAAAAAACAGTGGAAGAGCCTGAGTGAGATTGACTTGACGGACCGTTCCAACCGGATTCTTATCAAGATACTGGCAGTCAATTTTGTTGTTCTTGCCCTGTGCTGCAGCATCTGGGTAATAGGGATAGCTGTGCTGATTCCTTATAGCGTTCTGCTTTTCTTCCTTCTGCGAAGATATCTCAATGATATCAAAAGAAAACATGCGATTCTTCTGGAAACCGCAAGCGGGATGGCGAAGGGAAATCTGGAGGTGGATATCGAGGAAGAGCTTGGAATATTTGAACCTCTGAAGCAGGAACTGGCTAAGGTGCGCCATGGCTTTAAAAAGGCGGTGGAGGAGGAGATGAAGAGTCAGAGAATGAAGACGGACCTGGTCACCAATGTCTCCCATGATCTGAAAACTCCCCTGACGGCCATCATCACCTATGTGGATCTGCTGAAGGATGCCAATATTACAGAAGAGGAGCGGGTATCCTATATTAATACCCTGGATATGAAGTCCCAGAGGCTTAAGCGGCTCATTGAAGATCTCTTCGAGGTCAGCAAGGCCTCCAGCAATAATATCACTCTGAACTATGTGGAGGTGGATCTGGCGGCTCTGATACGCCAGGTGCTGCTGGAGCTGGATGATAAGCTGAGCCAGAGTGAAGTGGAATTGCGTCTCCAGATTCCGGAGGAGAAGATAATGCTTGAGCTGGACAGTGAGAAAACTTACCGGATCTTCGGAAATCTGATCACAAACATTATAAAATATGCCATGCCCCGCACCAGAGCTTATATTATTCTGGAGGACGAAGGGGAGCAGGTGGTTGCTACATTGAAGAACATATCCGCACAGGAGATGGGCTTTGATACCCGGGAGATTACCGAACGCTTTGTGCGGGGAGATCAGTCCCGCAACACGGAAGGCTCCGGGCTGGGTCTGGCAATCGTGAAGAACTTTGTGGAGCTCCAGGGCGGCAGCTTTGAAATCATTGTGGATGGTGATTTGTTCAAGGCAGTGATTACCTGGAAACGATAGAAAGAGACGCGAAAGTTTTTTAAGCTCGCATAGCCTTAATAAAAACAAGGCTTTGTGGGCTCGTTCTCTTAAACTAAGGATTATGGTGTTATGATTGGAGCGGTGAAAGGATAGGACACGCCCCTGGAAAAGGGCCGGCTAACCGATAACAGTTAACCGGCTCTTTTGCGCTTTTTTTCCAAAGGTATCATTGCCAAAATAGCTACCCTTCAAGGCTATTTTCATCTAACAGAAAATTCATAATTCCTATTGTGACAATTCCCAAATGAACCCGTAGCAGATGCTAAAATATTAATCAGTTCATCTAATTCTTCTTTGTTGCGAACATGATGTCTGTCGATAATATCCGAGAGATAAACCGCTTGAAACAATGATATCAGGTAGTCTTCTTTTTCTTCTGGCGTTCTTCTGTTTAATATGAAAGGCAAGCCGCCATACATCACATAATCATCCCAGGCCTCATCCTTACTTCCCTCATATGCGGATAAAAACTCCCTGAAGTTGAGCGGATAAACACGGATTTCGTCGCCTCTCCCCCGGAATTCCGTGATTACATCGGAGGATAAGAACTTTGAATTACTTCCGGTAACATATACATCCGCATTCCTTATGTGCAGGAAGGAATTGAGCACATCTTCAAATTCGTGAAGAAGCTGCACTTCATCCAGAATAATATAGTAATTTTTGTTATCCTTTATTTTTTCCTTTACGTATATTAACATATGATCAGGATTACGCAGCTTGATGTTACTGCGATCGTCTAACGCAATTTCGATAATGTGTGCTTCATCAATTCCTTTTTGCAGGAGGTATCGATGAAATATATTAAACAGCAAATAAGATTTGCCGCAGCGCCTTACACCGGTGATAACTTTAATCATTCCATTCTTTTCACGGCTTATTAGTTTCTGTAGATAGGAATCTCTTTTTATATCCATACCCATGCCTCCTATTTTAAAATTATGTGTATTTACACAAATAATTATACTAAATGAGGGAAGAAAAATCAATTCCTATTGAAAACTGTGTGTAAACACAGCTTTTATAAACAGGGCAAGGGAGACAAGGAACCTATGCTGCAGATGGGAGACTTCAAACTGAATTTTGTCGTTTTTCACAATGAATGTATAAGAACAGGAAGCGGTCAGGTACAATTATGCTCCGAAATATGAGAAGTTAAGGGGAGTAAATGAAATGGCATATACCAGAGCACACGCCCTTTTGAGTCATGAATTGATTGGTTTATGGATGAACAAAAGCAGTGTCAGGCATCATGCATACGCATGGTGCCTGACACCCTATCTTCTATTGATCTGCAACTACAGTTCCGGTCAGTCCGTTAATTCCATCCCTGGCCTTCTCCAGAAGAGTGATAAGGGCGGAACGGTTGGGCCCCCCGGAAGCGAATTCAATCGCGGCCTGTACCTTGGGAAGCATGGAGCCGGGAGCGAAGTGACCCTGGGTGATATATTCCTCGGCCTCTGCGGTGCTGATGCGATCCAGCCATTTTACATCCGGCTTGCCGAAGTTAATAGCTACCTTCTCAACTGCGGTCAGGATGATGAATACATCGGCATCGATCTCCTGTGCGATTAAGCAGCTGGCAAAATCCTTGTCGATTACGGCTCCCACGCCCTTGAGATGATTGCCGTTACGGACTACGGGGATACCGCCGCCGCCCCCTGCAATTACGATCTCGCCTGCATTCAGAAGGCTCTTCACAGTATTGATCTCAACAATTTCCTTGGGTCTGGGGGAGGCTACTACTCTCCGGTATCCTCTGCCGCTGTCTTCCACCACAGTGAAGCCTTTTTCCTTGGCTACCTCGGCTTCTTCTGCAGTCATGAAATGTCCGATGGGCTTGGAGGGCTTTTCAAAAGCCGGGTCCGCCTCATCCACCCTCACCTGGGTGATTACGGTTGCAACCGATTTGTTAATTCCCCGGTTGAGCAATTCTTCCTTCAGCGCGTTCTGAAGATCGTAGCCGATATATGCCTGGCTCATGGCTACGCATACGGACAGGGGCGTAAAGGTCGGATGCTCCGGATTCTGGCGTCCGTATTCCGCCATCGCCTGATTGATCATACCAACCTGGGGGCCGTTGCCGTGGGAGATTACCACCTCGTGCCCTTCTTCAATCAGGTCCGCAATAGCTTTGGAGGTCTTCTGCACGGCGATCATCTGCTCAGGCAGATTATTGCCCAAGGCATTGCCTCCCAATGCGATAACAATTCGTTTTTTCATAATAATTAACCTTACGTTGTCAATAACGTATCCTTTCTCACAGCCTGCAAACTTTATACCACTTTATTATGTTAATATCATGGAGTTTGATAAGAGAAAGGAAGACCCTGTCTCCCTTTCTCTTATAGAATCCATCAAAAATCAATTAAAAATTTCTTGGCATCAACGAAGGATTAGTCAAACTTTCTCTTGTCAGCACGCTCTTCCAGGCTCTTTAACACAGCCTGAGGATCCTGGAACTTGCTTAAGAACATCATAGCTGCAATAATATACGGCTTATAGCTGGCTTCCTTGTATAAGGGAGTGCGGTAACGGTCAAATACGGTTGCGTCAACCTCGCCTTCCTTACAGCTTACACCGGTAATGTCGGCAGGCAGGCAGTGCATGTAGAGAGCCTTGCCGTCCTTGGTCAGCTTCATCATCTCTTCGGTGCATGCCCAATCCTTGTGCTGTGCGTTCTGTGCCAGCAACTCCTTCTCGAGAGCCTTGATGCCGTCGAAATCATTGTTGCCGTACAGCTCGGTACGCTTCTCCATTGCCTTGAAGGGAGCCCAGCTCTTAGGATATACAATATCAGCATCCTTGAACGCTTCTGCCATATTGTTGGTCTTGGTGAAGGAACCGCCGGATTCAGCAGCGTTCTTCTTCGCTACTTCCTCTACCTCTTCCATAACCTCATAGCCTTCGGGATGAGCAAGGACAACATCCATTCCCATACGTGTCATCAGGCCGATAATACCCTGAGGAACGGAGAGGGGCTTTCCATAGGAAGGTGAGTATGCCCAGGACATAGCGATCTTCTTGCCCTTAAGATTCGGGGTTCCGCCGAATTCATGAATAATGTGAAGCATATCTGCCATGGACTGGGTGGGATGGTCGATATCGCACTGAAGGTTTACCAAAGTGGGTCTCTGCTCCAGAATACCATCTTTGTTGCCGGCTTTAACAGCGTCGGATACTTCGCGCATATAAGCATTGCCCTTGCCGATGTACATATCATCACGGATACCGATAACGTCAGCCATGAAGGATACCATGTTAGCGGTCTCACGAACGGTCTCACCATGGGCAACCTGGGACTTGCCTTCGTCCAGATCCTGAACCTCAAGGCCTAAGAGGTTACAAGCAGAAGCAAAGGAGAAACGGGTACGGGTGGAGTTGTCACGGAAGATGGAGATACCAAGTCCGCTCTCAAATACCTTCGTGGAAATGTTGTTCTCTCTCATGTAGCGGAGAGCATCAGCAACGGTGAAAACAGCCTCCAGCTCGTCTGCGGACTTTTCCCAGGTTAAGAAGAAATCATCATTGTACATGTTCTTAAAATCCAACTTATTCAGCTTATCAATGTAATCCTGTAATTTCATACATATCTCCTTTTCTATTGGGTGTAATCCCTCTTTGATGATTACACATATTTTATGATTAATTAACTGCTTAAAGCATTCTGTAATGTCCCGGTACTGCTATTTGCAGTACAGTGTGGGAAGGGCTGCGTAAACTGCCGCGCATTTTACCAGATCTTCTTTGTAGGTCTTCTCGTTGGGAGCATGAGCCTGAGCCTCTGCGCCGGGGCCGAAGCCGATGCAGGGGATGCCGTTGCGTCCCATGATGGAAACACCGTTGGTAGAGAAGGTCCATTTGTCGGTAAGGGGACGGGCCTTTCTCATGGCATCTGCATCCGGAGCACCGCTGCGGGTAGTTCCGTAGAGATTGGTGTAAGCTTCTTCCATTGCCTTGGTAACGGCATGATCCTCCGGGATAACCCAGGTAGGGAAGTAGCATTCGATGGGATATACCAAGTTGGTGTAGCTGGGTCTGTCATACTGGTACATACTTACCTGTGCATTATATTTCTTAACGAAAGGAAGCTGACGGATCTCCTCTAAGCAGCTCTCCCAGGTCTCGCCTGCGGTCATGCGGCGGTCAAGGGATACGGAACAGGAGTCGGCAACTGCACAGCGGCTGGGGGAGGTGAAGAAGATCTCGGAGGTGGTTACGGTACCGCGTCCTAAGAAACGGGCTTCCTTCCACTGATCATTGAACTTCTCGTCCAGCATCTTAACCAGACCTTTGATTTCCTTGTCATCTGCAGCGTCGTTCTCGTTGAGGTCACGAACGTTCTGAAGAATATCAGCCATCTTGTAGATTGCGTTGTCACCGCGCTCCGGAGCGGAACCGTGACAGGAAACACCCTGAACGTCAATGCGGATCTCCATACGTCCGCGCTGCCCGCGGTAGATGCCGCCGTCGGTGGGCTCGGTGGATACTACGAAATCCGGTCTTACCTTATCTTCATTAATAATATACTGCCAGCACAGGCCGTCGCAATCCTCTTCCTGAACGGTACCGGTAACCAGTACGGTGTACTTGTCGCTCAACAGGCCCAGATCCTTCATGATCTTTGCGCCGTATACGGCGGATACAATGCCGCCTAACTGATCGGAGGTGCCGCGTCCGCCGATCTCTGTATCGTCCTCATAGCCCTCGTAGGGATCGAACTTCCAGTTGGCGCGGTTGCCGATACCAACAGTATCGATGTGGGCGTCAAAGCCGATGAGCTTCTCACCGCTGCCCATGTATCCAAGGATATTACCCATAGGATCGATGACAACCTTATCAAAGCCAACGGCGTTCATCTCGGCCTCAATACGCTTTATATGTCCTTCTTCGCCGCAGCTCTCGCCGGGAATTGCCACCAGTTCCCTTAAGAACTTGGTCATTGCGGGTAAATAGCCTTCGGATGCTTGTTTGATTTTGTTGAAATCCATGTTATTTCCTCCTTAAAAATATTGTTGTCCGTCCCATACGATTTCCTTATAGCGGTCGGGATCGGTATCGCCTTCTGTTGAGAATAAAAGTACCTTGGAGTTTTCGTCCAGTTTTAACTCTTTTTTCAAATCGGCCAGTTCGGGGTTGGTCATGATCTCCACTAATACACCGAAGGGAGCGGCTCCGGATTCACCGGATACCACCTGGGGATCACCCTTGATAGGAGCGCTGAGCATTCTCATGGCTTTGGCGGCAACCCAGTCGGGAGCAGCTACGAATACGGCCACATGGTTCTTCAGAATATCCCAGGAGGTGGTGTTGGGCTCACCGCAGGCCAGACCGGCCATGATGGTCTGCATATCGCCTTCTACAAAATATTCTTCCCCGTCACCGGCTACGGCACCCTTATACAGACAGGCTGCGGCATCGGCTTCCACAACAACTACCGTGGGAGGATTCTCGGGATACTTGTTGGCGAAATATCCCTGTACCGCTCCGGCCAGGGAACCGACACCCGCTTGAACAAATACATGAGTAGGGCGGTCGGTGCCGGCTTCTTCCAGCTGTTCGCTTGCTTCCATTGCCATAGTGCCGTAACCCTGCATGATCCAGGAGGGGATCTCCTCGTAACCGGGCCATGCGGTATCCTGAACTACCACGCCGTTAGGCGTCTTGGCGGCAGCGGCGGCAGCCATGCGGACACACTCATCATAATTCACTTCTTCGATGGTTGCGGTAGCACCTTCTGCCTTAATATTATCCAGCCTTGTCTGGGTGGAGCCCTTCGGCATATAGACAACAGCCTTCTGCTTCAAGCGGTTGGCAGCCCATGCAACTCCGCGGCCGTGATTGCCATCGGTAGCGGTAAAGAAGGTTGCCTGTCCGAATTCCTCTCTCAGCTTATCGCTGGTCAAGGTCTTGAAATCCAGCTCGGACACATCACGGTTGGTCTTCTGTGCGATGTAGCGGGCCATAGCGAAGGAACCGCCCAGAACCTTGAAAGCGTTTAATCCGAAACGATAAGATTCATCCTTCACATATACCTTCCCCAGTCCCAGATAGTCAGCCATATGGGGCAGAGCGGCAAGGGGGGTCTTTGCATAACCGGGGATCGTCTGATGAAAGTCATGGGCCTTACGTACCTCGTTCAGGTCCATGACCTTGAGATTAGCATCGGCGGTTTTGGGCATAGTGTTCTGAATCCATTTGATCTTATCCATGATTACCTCCTAATTAAAATATGTAACATTTGTGATTGCGAGATGCTTTGCCGAATCCCTAATTGCAGGTATGAGATTTGGAAAAGCGGGTATGCTTTCTTTGAATACATTTCTTATTATGAGAAAAAGATTGGATCTTCATGCATGCGGTATAAGTGTTAAAATCTTGATAAAGGTATTTTTAGTGCTTTTGACCCGCATTTGATCCTCAGAGCATATCTATGGAATCATCATAGCATATTAAAAGAAAAAATCAATACATTTTCTTGAAAAAATAAAATTTTTAATTTTTTTGTAATTTTATTTGATTTTACATTATGTTAGTGATAAACTATAATAGTATAAAATATAATACGCTAAACTATGCATATTAGACAAATAAATAGCAGATCATTGTGCATAAACTACAATGAATGGAAATTTTGGGGTGAAAGTAATTGTTTAGTTTTATTTTTTTAAAAAGCAAATTAGATCGACTGATCAAACAAACTATACAATTCATACAACAGCTGTGGAAAACCAAGACTTTTCATCAGCAGAAAGAAAGGAGATCATTATCATGATATTAATTGGTAACGGAAGAGTAATTACACGGGATGCCCGGCGGCCTTTGGTTGAAAACGGAGCCGTACTGACGGACGGAACCCGGATACGCAAGGTGGGAAGCACGGAGGAGCTGAAGAAGGAGTATCCGGATGCTGAGTGGGTGGATGCCGGAGGCGGCTTGATTATGCCGGGGCTGATTAATACTCACAACCATATTTACAGTGCCATGGCAAGGGGTCTGGCAATTAACAATTACAATCCGGAGGGCTTCCTGGACATCCTTGACGGGCTCTGGTGGACCATTGACCGCCATCTTACCCTGGAGCAGACCAGGCAGAGCGCAATCGCTACTTATATCGACTGTATTAAGAACGGCGTCACCACGGTATTTGACCATCATGCCAGCTTCGGAAGCATCGAGAACAGCCTGTTCACTATCGCGGAGGCCGCTAAGGAGCTGGGAGTAAGGACCTGTCTGTGTTACGAGGTATCCGACCGTGACGGGGAAGAGAAGATGAGGGCCAGCGTCAAGGAGAATGCGGAATTTATCCGGTATGCCCAGAAGCAGACGGATGATATGGTGAAGGGCATGATGGGAATGCATGCCGCCTTTACCATCTCTGACAGCACCTTCGCTTTCTGCAGGGAGAATACGCCGGAGACAGTAGGGTATCATATTCATGTTGCAGAAGGCATTGAGGATCTTCATGCGTCTCTTAAGAACCACGGCAAGCGTATTGTGAACCGTTTAATGGATGTGGGTATCCTGGGACCGAAGACCATCACCGCCCATTGTATCTATGTGAATGCCCAGGAGATGGAGCTGCTGAAGGAAACGGATACTATGGTGGTTCATAATCCGGAGTCCAATATGGGCAATGCCTGCGGCTGCCCTCCCACCATGGAGATCTTCCACAGGGGAATTCTCACCGGACTGGGAACGGATGGATATACCAATGATATGTTTGAATCCTACAAGGTTGCCAATGTGCTGCATAAGCATCATCTCTGCGATGCCAACGCGGCCTGGAGCGAGGTTCCGGCCATGCTCTTTGAGGGCAATGCAAGGATTGCAAACAGGTACTTTGAGACACCTCTGGGTGTTCTTAAGGAAGACGCCGCTGCGGATATCATTGTAGCGGATTATGATCCGCTGACACCCCTTACTGCCAATAATATCAACAGCCATATGGTATTTGGATTAAATGGCAGCAAGGTGGTCACCACGATGATCAACGGCAAGGTTTTAATGAAGGATCGTCAGCTCCTTCATATTGATGAAGCAAAGGCTATGGCAGATTGCAGGCAGCAGGCACAGCTTCTTGCAGAAAGCATTAATGGATAAGATTAGGAGGATAAGAGAATGGGAGATAGAATGACACCGATTCCATTTCATAATTTGATGGATTGGATCATGACAGAGAAGAAGGAAACAGGAAGGGTATTCGGAGTTCGCAGACCCTTTGTAAAGAAGGGAGACAAGGTATTGCACATCTTCGGTGAGAAGCTGGAGACTCCTTTTGGTCCGGCTGCCGGTCCGGGTACCCAGCTGGCCCAGAATATTGTCGCGGCCTATTATGCAGGCAACCGCTTCTTCGAGCTGAAGACGGTTCAGATCCTGGACGGAGAGGACCTTCCTGTAAACAAGCCCTGTATTCTGGCAGAGGATGAGTGCTATAACTGTGAGTGGTCCACGGAGCTTCGGGTACCGGAGGCATTGGATGAATATATCAAGGGCTGGATTGCCCTTAAGATTATCAGCAGGGAGTTCGGCCTGGGCGCGGAGGACGGCTTTGTATTCAATATGAGTGTCGGCTATGACCTGGCCGGTATTAAATCAGAGAAGATCGACACCTTTATCAATCATATTATGGATGCCCGCAAGGCTCCCATATGGCGGGAATGCATGGATTATCTTCTGGAGAATGCAGACCGTTTTGAAAAGGTGGATAAGGCCTATATCGAGAGCATTTCCCCGAAGGTATGCACCTCCGTTACCGTGTCCACCCTTCACGGGTGTCCTCCCCAGGAGATTGAGAGCATTGCCTCCTATCTGCTGAAGGAAAAGCATCTGAACACCTATGTGAAATGCAACCCGACGCTGCTGGGCTATGAGGCGGCCAGGGACATTATGGACAGCATGGGATATGATTATGTAGCCTTCGGTGATTTCCACTTCAAGGATGATCTGCAGTTCGAGGATGCGGTTCCCATGCTGGGACGGCTCCGGAGCCTGGCAGATAAGGAGGGACTGGAATTTGGCGTGAAGCTGACCAATACCTTCCCCGTGGATGTTACCCGGAATGAACTGCCCAGCGAGGAGATGTACATGTCGGGCCGCGCCCTGTGCGCGCTCTCCCTGTCGGTGGCACTGAAGCTGTCCAGGGCTTTTGAAGGAAAGCTTCGCATCTCCTATTCGGGAGGAGCGGATTACTTTAATATTGACCAGCTGTTCGGGCTTGGAATCTGGCCGGTTACCATGGCTACCACCTATCTTAAGACAGGTGGCTACCAGAGAGGAACACAGATCGCCAGGAAGCTGGATGCGATGGAATATAAGGAGTTTGACGGAGTTGACGTAGCAGGGCTGGAGAAGCTGGTCAGCGAGGTCATGACGGATAAGCATTATACCAAGAGCTTAAAGCCCCTGCCTTCCAGGAAGAGCGTGGATAAGGTTCCGCTGATCGACTGCTTTATGGCGCCCTGTAACAGGCAGTGTCCCATCCACCAGGATGTTCCCACCTATCTTAAGCTGGTGAGGGACGGCGAATACCTGGAGGCTCTCCGGGTAATTACCGACAAGAACGCACTTCCTTTTATTACAGGAACCATCTGCAGCCATACCTGTATGAATAAATGTACCCGTAATTTCTATGAGGAATCCATACAGATCCGCGGGGCGAAGCTGGTGGCGGCGAAGAAGGGCTATGATGAGCTGGTGAAGGAATTGAAGCCCTCCGGCCGGTTTAAGGATAAGAAGGTTGCCGTAGTCGGTGCCGGTGCAGGCGGAATTGCCAGCGCATTCTTCCTGGCAAGAGAAGGAGCCCAGGTTACCGTATTTGAGAAGCGGGCTCAGGCAGGCGGTATCGTAAGATATATCGTGCCGGAATTCCGTATTCCCAGCGAGGACGTGGAGAAGGATGTCAGCCTGACTAAGGCCATGGGTGCCAAGTTTGAATTCAACCATCCCATCCATGATCTGAAGGAGCTTAAGGATGCGGGCTTTGAATATATTATCCTGGCTGTGGGCGCCAACAAGGGAACGCCCCTTGGCATTGAATGTGATAAGGAAATCAACGCAATTGAGTTCCTGGAGGCCTGCCGGAATCGTCCCGAGACGCTGAAGCTGGGCAGGAACGTGGCTGTTATCGGCGCCGGCAACACTGCAATGGATGCAGCCAGAGCGGCGAAGCGTATGCCGGGCGTGGAGAAGGTATCCATTGTATACCGCCGTACGGTAAAATATATGCCTGCGGATGAAGAAGAGCTTGAGTTAGCACTGGAAGATGGTGTAGAATTAGAGGAGCTCCTTGCACCGGTGGCACATAGAGACGGCAAGCTGATCTGCCATAAGATGGTGCTGGGTGAGATGGACGCTTCCGGAAGACAGAAGCCTGTGGAAACAGAGGAAATAATAGAGCTGGATGTGGATACGGTAGTTGCTTCACTGGGTGAAAAGGTGGATGCTTCCTTCTATGAGGGACTTGGCCTGAAGATCACCAGCAGAGGTGTCGCCGAACTGAATCCCCTTACCATGGAATCCTCTGAGGAGCATGTGTATGTAGTGGGAGACGGAGCCAACGGCCCGGCAACCGTAGTAGAAGCAATCCGGGATGCCTCCAAGGCGGTGAACGCGATTCTTGGAATTGAGCCCAGACCGGCTCTGGTAAGTCCTTTGGATGAAAAAGAGATCGCAGAGAAGAAGGGTGATCTGGCAATGCCCGGCGAGGATAAGGAAGAGGGCAGCCGGTGTCTGGAATGCAACCTGATCTGTGAAGCATGTACGGAGGTATGTCCCAACAGGGCCAATATCTCGGTCCGTGTTCCGGGAGCCAGGATGGCACAGATCATTCATGTGGATTATATGTGCAACGAATGCGGCAACTGCACCAGCTTCTGTCCTTATGACAGCTCTCCTTACAAAGAGAAATTCACCTTATTCAGAACCATAGAGGAATTTGAAGACAGCGAGAATCAGGGCTTCGTTCCCTTGGATATGGACAAGGCGCTGTTCCGGGTAAGACTGGGGGATAAGGTACAGGATGTGAGGCTGTATGATACCTCCAGCGGGCTGTATGCGGATATCAGAAAGCTGATGCTGGCAGTTTATGAGGATTATCGCTATCTGATGCTGGCATAATCAGAGTGGATGGAAATTAGGAGTAAAAGATAATATAACTGTAACTGAGCAGGAAGGGGAGATGGCGGGAAGCCATTGACAGCAAGTTTGTGTCTGCGCTGCGCACACAAACTTGTTCCTGCGTACAGCCGCGTATACCGTGGGAAAAGCCATAAAAGCAGCGCAGAAATGGGGTAAATATGGATCTTTTAATAAAAGGCGGAGTAGTTGTAACAGCCGAGAAAAGCGCCGTATTGGATATTCGTATCCACGGGGAAACCATAGCCGAGCTGGGGGAGAATCTATCCCCTCAGGGTGAGACAGTCATTGATGCGGCGGGAAAGTTGATCTTCCCTGGATTTATTGATACCCATACACATTTTGATCTGGATGCGGGGGATTTCTTTACCGCGGATAATTTTGAGACCGGATCCAGAGCGGCGGTAGCCGGCGGAACGACCATGGTATTGGATTTTGCCACACAGAACAAGGGAGAGACTTTGGAAGAAGCGCTCCAGGCCTGGCATGAAAGGGCCCGGGATAAGTCCTCCTGCCACTACGGTTTTCATATGTCCATCAGTGACTGGAATGAGCATACCAGGAAGGAACTGAAGGACATGACCAGGGCAGGGATCACCTCTTACAAGCTGTACATGGCCTATGACAACCTTAAGGTGAATTCGGGGCTGATGTATGAGATTTTGAAGGCGGTAGAGGAGGAAGGAGGAATCATCGGAGTCCATTGCGAGGATGGGGATCTGGTGAATACCCTGATCCGGGAGCAAAAGGCCATGGGGAATCTATCGCCCAAAGCACATCCCCTGTCCCGTCCCGACGAGGTGGAGGCGGATGCGGTGCATCAGCTGCTGACAGTGGCGAGACTGGCGGAAACACCGGTTAATATTGTACATCTTAGCTCCAAAAAGGGCTATGAAGTGGTAGAGACAGCCAGGGCCCAGGGACAGAAGGTCTATGTGGAGACCTGTCCCCAATACCTTTTGCTAGAGGATTCTAAATACGGGCTGGAGGGCTTTGAAAGTGCCAAATATATCCTGTCCCCTCCCCTTCGCAAGAAGGAGGATATGGAGTGTCTCTGGAAGGCCTTGGAGAAGAACCGGGTTGACACCATCGGAACGGATCATTGCAGCTTTCATTTCCATGGACAGAAGGAGAGGGGCAGAGAGGACTTCTCCAGGATACCCAATGGCATCCCCGGAGTAGAGCATCGTCCCGTCCTGCTGTACACCTATGGAGTGGCGGAGAACCGTATTACGAAGGAGCAGCTCTGTGCGGTGCTGTCCACCAACCCGGCAAAGCTTTTCGGAATGTATCCGAGGAAGGGCGCCATCCGGGAGGGCAGCGATGCGGATCTGGTTATATGGGATCCGGAATATCAGGGAGTGATTACAGCCGCTGAACAGCTTCAGAGATGCGATTATACTCCTTATGAAGGCTTTGCCGTAAAGGGCCGTGCCGACCAGGTGCTGTTAATGGGTAAGGTGGTGGCGGAGAAGGGCAGAGTGCTTCTGGAGAAGGAAGGACGCTATGTGCACCGGGGACCGAGACAGGACTTTTAAAGCGGGAACCGGAGTGTTAATTAAGACAGATAATATAAAAAACAAATGCCGGAAGCCAATTCGGAAGTATTCCGGCGGAATGGAGATTATTTATGAAGAAAGAAGTTATTAATGCGGCTAATGCGCCGGCAGCAGTTGGACCCTATGTTCATGCAGTGAAGGCAGGCGATTTCCTGTTTACCTCCGGCCAGCTGGGTCTGGATCCCGTTACCGGGGAGATGCCGGAAGGTGTGGAAGCCCAGGCTCATTTGAGTCTGAAGAATCTGGGAGAGATTCTGAAGGAAGCGGGATTGACCTATCAGGATGTTATTAAGACAACCGTATTTTTGCAGGATATGAATGACTTTGCAACAGTAAATGCAATCTATGCCGGGTATTTCCAGGGAGAAGCCCCTGCCCGTTCCTGCGTTCAGGTAGCGAAGCTGCCCAAGGGTGGTCTGGTAGAAATTGAGGCAATTGCCGTCAAGGCAGAATAGGAATACCCCTTTACTTTAGAGAAAATGCTGCGATCAGGCGGGGAATGGAGAGAGTATGGAAGAAGCATCAAAGAACAATGCCGGCAGGATAGTAAACAAGGACAAGCGGCAAGCCGCCGGGACTATGTTAAAGAAAAACAACAGTGAGACGGGGCTGAATTCAGAGATGGGCAACGTCCAGAACAAACGCATTATGAATGCTGCCCTGGACGTAGTGAATAAGCAGACCATTGCCGGAACCCGCATGCACCTGATTGCTGAAAAAGCGAAGATGGTTCAGTCCAATGTACATTATTACTATAAGACAAAAAATGAGCTGATGCTGGCTCTTCAGGATTATATTTTTGAAGAGTGCTATGCCGCGCGACGCAAGGAAAAAAAGCATAGCAAGGATAACCTCAGCAGCCAGCTGGATGTCTTCATTAATCAAAAGAAGCGGCTGATCATGACGAAGCATAAGTATGATTTTGCCGAGGTGGATTTCTGGGTGCAGAGTAAGATCCATAGCGAGATTCATGAGAAATTCAATCAGTCCTATACAAAATGGAAGGTTGAGATCAGAGAAGTTCTGGATCGGTACTGTCCATGGATGGATGCGAAAAGCAGGGAGCTGCTTCCCTTTACCTTTATCTCTCTGATGGAGGGAGCAACCATTCAGTATCTGATTAATAAAGACGAGTTTGATGTGGAAGGATATTTTGACATGTGTAAACAGCTTATGCTGAATCAGATCGAAAGCCTGAAACCGCGGGAGCCGTAAGGCCCCGGCGGTTTTGGGAAAGATACGGAGGAAGGCATGGAGGCGACAGAATAAAGACATATTTCGGAGGAATAGATGAAAAAGAAACACAGACAGTATGGATCCGTTTTTGAGCTAAACGGGATTCCGGGGTTTAGCCAATTACTTCCCTTATCGTTACAGCATCTGGTGGCAATGATTGTTGGCTGTGTAACACCGGCGCTGATTGTATCCGGTGAGGCGGGGTTAGGCCAGATCGACAGAGTAATGCTGGTACAGGCGTCCCTGGTAATCGCAGCGATTTCTACAATTATTCAGGTATTTCCCATTGCCGGGAAATTAGGGTCCGGACTGCCGATGATTTTAGGTGTAAGCTTTGCCTATCTGCCTACCTTACAGGCAATAGCCGGAAGCTATGATATTGCCACCATATTGGGAGCACAGTTGATTGGCGGTATTTGCGCCATTATTGTAGGAATATTTGTAAAAAGACTTCGGATTCTGTTTCCTCCTTTGATTACGGGAACCGTAGTGTTTACAATAGGATTGTCCCTATATCCCACAGCGGTGAATTACATGGCGGGAGGGAAAGGAAGCGGCTCATACGGTTCCTGGAAGAATTGGCTGGTGGCGATCTTTACCTTAGTGGTGGTAACTGTTTTGAACCATTTTTGCAAGGGTATATTTAAGCTTGCATCGATTCTTTTTGGCATTATCGCAGGCTATCTGGCAGCTCTCTGCCTGGGTATGATTGATTTTGCCGGTGTCGGAGAGGCAGGAATCCTGCAGATGCCGGGAGTGATGCATTTCGGGATAAAATTTGAATTTTCAAGTATTGTGGCAATGTCCATACTTTTTGTTATAAATTCGGTTCAGGCCATCGGTGATTTTACGGCTACGACCACAGGCGGCCTGGACAGGGAGCCTACGGATACGGAGCTTCAGGGCGGCATTGTGGCATATGGTGTTACCAATATCCTGGGTTCTTTCCTGGGAGGATTGTCAACCGCCACCTACAGCCAGAATGTGGGGATTGTAGGCACCACGAAGGTGGTGAACCGGATGGTATTCGGGCTGACTGCGGTGCTGATGCTGTTTGCCGGAGTAATACCGAAGTTCTCCGCAATGCTGACCACGATTCCTCAATGTGTACTGGGAGGGGCCACGATTTCCGTATTTGCCTCCATTGCCATGACGGGGTTGAAGCTGATTTTCCAGGAGCCCATGAATTACCGCAGTTCTTCTATTGTAGGGCTTTCCGTGGCTCTGGGCATGGGACTGACGCAGGTAAGCGACAGCCTGGCGAAGTTCCCTTCCTGGGTGGACACCATCTTTGGAAAGTCCCCCGTGGTGCTGGCAACCCTGGCAGCCATCTTGCTGAACCAGGTGCTGCCCTGTAAGAAGGACGGGGAGCAGCAGTAAAGAATGGTTCCGGGTAAGAAGCATTTTGCTTGATAGGACAGATTAGTCAGGGGTGAGATTAAATTAATTCAAAAAGTGTAGGTATTGTACTTTTGGCAGCAGGCAGCAGCACCAGGTATCAGGGTATAAAGCTATTGGATCTGATTGACGGCAGGAAGATGTACCTGCCCATCCTGGAGATCATGCAGAAGCTGTCCTGTACTCCTAAAATTATTGTTACGCAGTATGACGAAATTCTGGAAGCGGCCCCGCGGTACGGATTCCTGCCCGTAAGAAATGAGGAGCCGGAGCTGGGGATTTCCCTTTCTCTGCAATTGGGGCTTTTAAAGGCCCTGGAGCAGGACCCCATGATGGAAGGTGTTTTGTTTGGTGTGTGCGACCAGCCCTATCTTCGCCCTGCCTCCATTGAAAGATTAATAGAAGGCTTCCTTCATTCGGAGAAAAATATAGCCGCTCTCTCCTGCGAAGGGATTGTCGGCAATCCATGTATTTTTGGAAAGACTTATTACGAGGAGCTGCTGGCTCTGACCGGAGATGTGGGAGGAAAGAAGATTATAATGGTGAATTTACCCGATGTACTGCTGGTTCCGGCGGAGGATGCAAAGGAACTGGTTGATATTGATACAAGGCAGATGTAACAGTTCAGCCTGTGGCCGGGAGGAGGACATGGTGCTCCTTTACACACAGGATGGAAGACATATATAGCAATTCTGATAAGAAAGGAAGGTATCGGATATGTATTCAGTGAATATTAACGATCAGGTATACGAATCGGAACAGGATATGCCCCTCATGGATTTTCTCCGTGACGAGCTGAAAATCACTTCCGTAAAAAACGGCTGCAAGGAGGGGGCCTGCGGAACCTGTACGGTTATCATTGACGGCAAGACCTCCCGGTCCTGTGTACAGAAGCTGTCCAGGCTGGAGGGAAAGAAGATCCAGACCATCGAAGGCTTTACCGACAGGGAACGGGATGTATTCGCGTATGCCTTTGCCCAGGCGGGAGCAGTGCAATGCGGCTTCTGTATCCCTGGAATGGTGGTATGCGGCAAATGTCTTGTTGACCAGAATCCCGATCCTACCAAAGAAGAAGTCAGATTCGCCATCCGTAATAATATGTGCCGCTGTACCGGCTATCTCAAGATAGAAGAGGCAATCCTTCTGGCGGCTAAGATGCTGAGAGAGGGCACAGAGCTTCCGTCGGAGGAGCAGGAAGCCCGTGTGGGGAGCAAGGTGCACCGCGTGGATGCGGCTCCCAAGACTCTGGGCACAGCCATGTATGCCGATGATTATTATTTGGAAGGAATGCTGTACGGCAAGAATGTATTCAGCAAATATGCCAGGGCGAAGGTTCTCTCCATCAACAAGGAGAAAGCGCTTGCTCTTCCCGGGGTGGTGGCAGTCTACACAGCCGAGGATATTCCGGGAAAGCGTTATATCGGACATCTGGCCCAGGACTGGCCCGGGATGATTGCCGTGGGCGAAGAGACAAAATACATCGGAGACACCCTGGCAATGGTAGTTGCGGAGACCAGGGAACAG
Organism: Bacillota bacterium; assembly: GCA_023395555.1. Lineage (GTDB taxonomy): Bacteria > Bacillota > Clostridia > Lachnospirales > Lachnospiraceae > Mobilitalea > Mobilitalea torta. The sequence continues at coordinate 83,572 of JAEWYQ010000004.1, read as the reverse complement.
GCAATCCAGGCGGCAAAAGCCGTGGAAGTGGAATACGAGGAGCTGACACCCGTGTGCTCCCCGAAGGAGGCCATGGAGCCGGGAGCGCCTCAGATTCATGGGGAAGGCTACACCCTCTTTGGTAAGTTCATTGTACCGGAGAATAATCTCTACAGCCATCAGGAAGTGAAGCGGGGCGATGCCGAAGGAGCGCTGGCGGCTTCCAAATACGTGGTGGAAGCAACCTTTACCCTTCCGCCCACGGAGCACGCCTTTATGGAGCCGGAGACAGCCGTAGCCATGCCGGACGGGGACGGAATATTTGTAATTACCGGCGGACAGGGTATTTATGACGAATATCATGAGCTGAGCAATTATCTGGGCATTCCCCAGGAAGCGGTACGCATTCAGAGCGCCATTGTGGGAGGCGGCTTCGGCGGCAAGGAGGACATGAGTGTCCAGCACCAGGCAGCCCTGTGCGCTTATCTTACCAAGCGTCCGGTGAAGGTTTCCTTCAGCCGTCAGGAAAGTATCAACTATCATCCGAAACGCCATGCTATGGAGATCTATTGTAAGATCGGCTGTGATGAAAACGGTATTATTCAGGGGTTAAAGGCGAGACTCACCTCGGACACAGGAGCCTATGGCTCCCTGGGAGGACCGGTACTGCAGAGGGCCTGTACCCATATCGGAGGACCTTATAATTATCAGAATGTGGATGTAGAGGGTAATGCATACTATACCAATAACCCTCCGGCCGGAGCCTTCCGCGGCTTTGGCGTTACCCAGTCCTGCGCGGTGGTGGAACCGCTGATCAATCTGCTGGCGGAAAAGGCGGGCCTCTCCGGCTGGGAGATCCGTTACCGCAATGCAATCCGTCCCGGACAGTCCCTGCCCAACGGACAGATTGCAGATGAGGGAACCGCAATGGCGGAGACTCTGGAGGCGGTGAAGGAAGCCTTTGACCAGTATGAGGCAGATCCCAATTATTATGTGGGGATTGCCAGCGGTATGAAGAATGCCGGACTTGGGGTGGGAGTAAGAGATATTGGCCGCTGTAACCTGAAGGTGATGGACGGCAAGGTTCATGTCAGATCTTCCGCGGCAGCCATCGGACAGGGACTGCAGACCGTATTGCTTCAGATCGTCTGTGAAACCGCAGGATTGTCCAGGGATGTTGTCGTCATAGAACAGCCGGATACAAGGTATACTCCGGATTCCGGAACAACAACAGCCTCCCGTCAGACAGTATTTGCCGGCGAAGCGGCACACCAGTCTTCCGCGGCACTGAAGGCTGATCTGGACAGTGGTCTGACGCTGGAGGAGCTGGAAGGGAAGGAGTATCTGGGAGAATATGAGTTCAAATCGGATCCCATCGGCTCTCCTAAGCCCAACCCTGTAAGCCATGTGGCATACGGCTATGCTACCCAGCTCTATATTCTGGACCAGGAGGGCAGGGTGGTGAAGATTGTTGCCGCCCACGATGTGGGGAAGGCAATCAATCCCCTCAGCCTCTCCGGGCAGGTAGACGGCGGTGCGGCCATGGCTCTGGGATATGGCCTGACGGAGGATTTCCCTCTGAAGAACGGCGTTCCTCAGGTGAAGCTGGGAACTCTGGGGCTGTTTAAGGCCAGCCAGATGCCGGAGATTGAGCTGCATCTGGTGGAAAAGAACCGGGTGGACCTGGCCTACGGTGCAAAGGGTATCGGAGAGATCGTAGCCGTTATGGGTGCTCCCGCCTGCCAGAATGCTTATTATAAAAAGGACGGCATCTTCAGGACGAAGCTGCCGCTGGAGAATACGTATTATCATAAGTAAGGTAACCGTATGCTACATTCAATATATCAAGCGTCATAAGGAAACAGCAGCAAAAAACAGACAGCTCAGTTGACAGGATGGATGACACATAGAACTTGTAGGATATAGGAATCATGAATGCATTTGTAACTATTTTAACCCAATAAGGAGGGTATGTGAATGCAAGTACAGGTTGTTCCGTTAATTATTGTTATTGTTTACATGATTGGTATGCTGTTGGTTGGTTTTCTAACAAATAAGTATATTATTAAGGACAGTGTGGATTATATGCTGGCTGGAAGAAGAATGGGCCTGTTCATGGTGGCGTCCTCTCTATCCGCTAATAATATCGGGGGCGGCAGCACCACCGGTGTTGCGGCAAGGGCATTCTCGGGCTGGGGCTTGAGCGCCGCCTGGTATGTGCTGGCCGCGGCAGTTGCAATGATCCCATTGGCGTATTTTGCCCCCAGGATTCGTAAAACTCTGGCCGTTACCATACCGGAGGTAGTGCATCGAAGGTTTGGGCCAACTGCCGGGTTGTTTACGGCAGTGCTGAATGTAGTATCCCTGTTCTGCCTGACGGCATCCCAGATTCTTGCTTCAGGAACCGTAGTGAGCTCCCTGACGGGACTGCCTCTCAATGTATGTATTCTGATCGCAGGCTTTGTAGTTATCTTCTACACAACCATGGGAGGAATGCTGGCAGACGCCATTACCGATGTGGTTCAGTTTTTAATTATATTCTTTGGACTTTTGATCGCCCTGCCCTTTATTATCAATGGCGCGGGCGGATGGCAGGCCATATCGGCAGCCCTGCCTGCGGCAGAATTCAATATAACCAAGGTGGGCATTGTAACGATTATCGGCTTGATCTTTAACTATTTCTGTACCTTCTTATCGGGACCGGAGATGGTCAGCCGCTTCTCCTCCGCCGAGGATGCCAAGACAGCACAGAAAGCATCGCTTCTGTCCGGCATCATGATGGCGCTATTGGCTTTTATACCTACAATTATTGGGTTGGTTGCGCTGGCGGAAAATCCCGGGTTGGATAACGGAGCAGGTACAACAGCCCTGATGTATGCAACTACGAGTTATGCCCCGGCTTGGATTACCGGTGCAGTGGCGGCTGCGATTGTTGCGGCTACCATGTCCAGTGCGGACTCCAATCTGCTCTGCGCGTCTACCATCATAACAAAAGATATCTATCAGAAATACATTAATAAGAACGTGGAAGACCGGAGGCTGATCACAATTACCAGGACAAGTAATGTGGTAATCTGCGTGATCAGTATGGGTATCGCTTTATTTAATATAAGTCTTGTTACGTTGAATCTGTTTGCTTTTGCTCTGCGTTCGGCGGGTCCCTTCGCTGCTTACGGTCTTGGACTGGCGGTAAAGAATGCAACCAAGAACGCAGGATTGATCTCCATTCTGGTGGGTTCTGTTGCAGTGGTATATTGGCAGTTGATCGGGTCACCTTTTGGAATTCTGGCAATTGTATTCGGATGCTTCTGGGGTATTGTGTCCTTTTTTGCAGTCACCTGGATTGAGAGGAAGATGGGGAAACCGGCAGCACCTTCTGCGTATCTGGATTAGTTTAAACGGATATTCCGGATACTACCAGGATAATCTTATAAAATTGTATTTTCTCAAGATGATTGATAAATTGAATGTGGGAGTAATGAAGTGATAAATCGAATACCCCTTCGGACAGCAGTATGAAAAGCCGCGCCAGCATCCCGAAGGGGTATTTTCTGCTATAGTAACGATCTATCTGCCAACATGGGACGCTGTATGGACATATCTATAACGACAAATCTTCGCAGGGAAAGTCGGGCGGCCATGATGAGATCCTGTTATGATAAGCACAGGTGCTTATGATATGGCACTACAGCAGAGGGAACCAATGTTAGGAAGCAAAAGGAGCTTAGCTATGAACAGTTGGACAGAAGGAATTCAAAATGCGATTCAATATATGGAAGAGCATATTACCGAGCCGCTGGATATGGAGGAGATCGCCGGATGTGCTTATGTTTCAAGCTTTCATTTTCAACGGATATTCAGTGTGCTGTGCGGATTTACGGTAGGGGAATATATTCGCAGCCGCCGTTTATCCCTGGCGGCACAGGAGCTTTCCCGCTCCAACAGGAAGGTGATTGATGTGGCACTGAAATACGGCTATGATTCTCCCGACAGCTTTGCAAAAGCTTTCCTGCGGTTTCATGGCATCTCACCCTCCGCTGCAAAGGAAAAAGGGGCAAAGCTGAAAGCCTTTGCACCCGTAAGAATAAAATTAACCTTGGAGGGCGGAAACATGATCGAGTACAAAATTGTAGAAAAAGCGGCATTTACTGTAATGGGAGTTTTAAGAACCTTCTCTATGGAGACGGCTTACCGGGAGATTCCTGGGTTTTGGCAGGAACACATGGCGAAAGAGGATAAGCCGGTCTGCGGAATGTACGGTGTTTGTATTGACGACGATGGAAAGCAGTTTGACTATCTTATCGCAGACAACTATGTGCCTTGGAAAGAGATACCGGAGGGGTATGTTACGAGAACAATTCCCGCAGGCTCATGGGCGGTATTTCCTTGTCGGGGAGCCCTGCCTAAGGCTCTCCAGGATGTGAACACGGCAATCTGGAATGAGTGGCTGCCCAATTGTAAGGAATATAAGCTTGGAGGCAGCTATAACATTGAGATGTACGCTCCGCCTTGTGAAAACCCTGCGGATACCTACAGTGAGATATGGGTGCCGGTGGAACGGATATAAGTGAAAAGAGGCATGGCAGAGAAACAGAATTGGTTATAAAATAGTGGAGCCGCTGTAAAATGAAAGGGATAAAAAATCATTTTGCAGCGGCTCTATTTTTATTTTAGTGTCTGTGCTTCTTCAATTTCTTATAAATCAGAATAACGGCCCCAAGGAGCAGAGCTAATAAAATATAAGGCAAAATAAACTGGAAGGATATAATTGTAGTATCATTCATTCTGTAACTATAGGTCTCAATCACATTGACATTTAGAAAAGAACTGACAATATGAAAAATATAGAGCATCACTCGATCTCCTTTCTGAAGCATAATGAAATGTAGTTACGATCTATCTTCTTAAATCATAGCATAATCGTAAATTTATTACAAGAGCTAACCCAGGATTGAGACCGCCTTTTATGGTGGTTATGAGAAGGTGTTTTCTGAATTTATAATACAGATACCGGAGATAGTTTGGGATTAAAGAGATGAGGAAGAGGTAAAATGAAAAAATAATAGGGGATCTTAGTATTAAAATATTGACATAGTATATACTGAAGTATATACTATAAATGAGGTGATCAGAAAATGGAAACTGCAAAAATATTTGTTAATGGTCAGAGCCAGGCTGTCCGGCTGCCAAAAGAATGCCGTTTTTCAGGCAATGAAGTATATATTAAAAAAGTGGGTAATGCTGTTATGCTGTTTCCCAAAGAGCATGCATGGGAAACCTTTCTTAACGGTCTTAATAGCTTTACAGATGATTTTTTTGCAGACGGACGCAGTCAAGATGTCCAGGCGCCGAGGGATACGTTATGAAATATATGCTGGACACAAATATTTGTGTGTATCTCATTAAGAAAAAACCGGAAAATGTACTCATAAAGCTTCATTCAAGTATGGGAGACGGTGTTGCTATTTCTGCAATTACCCTTGCAGAACTCATGCATGGTGTAGAAGCAAGCGCTTACCCGGAAAAAAATGCACTTGCACTGCATCAATTTCTGTCCATTGTGGATATCCTGCCCTTCGAAGATGAAGCGGCCGCAGAATACGGGAAAATTTGTGCGGCATTGCGGCGGCAGGGTACGCCGATTGGGCCCATGGATATGTTAATTGCAGCGCATGCAAAAGCAAGAGGGCTTATTATTGTCACAAATAATGTTCGTGAATTCCAGCGAGTGGATGGCCTTGAGCTGGAAAATTGGGTTAGTGAGTGAAATAAGTTCCGATAGATATGAAAGGGTGTAGCTATGAAGAAAATAATATTATTTATTGCAATCCTAGGTCTAAGTATATTTTCTTTTGGTTGTTCAAAAGACAAAAATGAAACAGATTGGGATCCTCCAATTAAAGGACTGGTGTGGGGCATGTCAATGGATGAAGCGAAAAAAGTACTTGATGATAAAACTGCCGCAATATCTAATGCAAATAAAACAACCGAAATGTCGATTGGTGAAAAGTGTAATACAATATACGGAATTGATATGGTGATTAAGCTTACCTTTGATAAGGATATGGGGCTTTTTAGATTCGAAGGAACCTGTGATGAATTCAATATACCGGATTTAAAAGACAAGCTGGAAGAAAAATATGAAGCGTATCTCAGTGGACAACAGCCAAGTTATGGAATTCGTTGGGATTCAGAACGGGTAATTGATCGAAAAGATTATGAAGAGTTGATGAAGCTTCTATCTGATAGATTTGGCAGCCAACCTGGATATGATAGCCTGAAGGAAGGCTTTAAATATTCACCATTGGTATATGTTGAACTAATTGAGACAAAGGGAAGAATTGGTACCTTAATCGTAAACGGAGACAAACAAGTCGAGGTTGATAATCTTTTAAGTGATTAAGCTTAAATTATTATTAAATCTATAAGTTGACTAATTAACAGAAAGGAAGTGGAACTTCGCTACCTGTGCTTCAACACTTGGGAGGAAATTTCCGTAGCACTTCATCTCGACATCCGCTGGGTGCACCGGCTGCACAACAAGGCTTTGAACGAAATTGGCGCGATTCGCCACGCCGAGGCATAAAAACAGCCTCGCGGTTTCTCCGCGAGGCCGCTTTTAATCTTGTAACAGGCGCAAGTACTGTGAAAGCCTTTCCTTTACATACTCTCCCACCATGTTCACCATCGGAGACGCGTCGTTGTCCCGGTTATAGCTGTCAAAGCAGGCGTAGTATTTTCTCCTGTCGGCAAACTTCACGTCGATGGGCGGGTAGCCCGCCTGCATCAGCATCAGGTTTAATATCAGCCGCCCGGTTCGACCGTTGCCATCGATGAACGGATGGATGCCTTCAAAATTCAGGTGGAACAGCGCCGCCGTTTCTATGGTGTGCCGATTGCCTTTGGATAAATCCGAAACCAGCCGTTCCATCTGAACCGGAACAAGATAAGGCTGCGGCGGTTCGTGGTGCGCGCCCATAATTTTAACCGGAATTCTCCGGTACACGCCCTTATCTTCTGGTCGATCCATTAAAACAAGGGAGTGGATTTCACGGATGATTCTCTCCGAAATCGGAGCCTTATCGCTGACGAGAGAAATCACATAAAGGAATGCGTCGCGATGCCCCACCGCCTCCAGATGGTCTTTCAGCGGCTTTTTGTCGATGGTCATGCCCTCCAGCGCCAGCGCGGTTTCCTGCAGCGTGAGCGTGTTGCCTTCGATGGCGTTAGAGTTGTAGGTGAATTCCACGAGAAATTCATCCTGCAGGCGCTTCAGTTCCCCCGCGGTCAGGGGACGCCGGCGGTCAAGTTCCGCCTTTCTTTCATCAACAGACGCGAAAAGCGCGGCGTATTGTTCCGGTATCTCCTTGCCGCGTAGGCTGCGCCCGTCAATCGGTTTTAACGTATCCGTCGGGATAAGATAGGAACGGCCCTTCTTGACAATTCCCTCTATCCGCCCCTCGGCGCAAAGCAGACGAACCCGCCGGTCTGATATGCCCCACCGCTCCGAAGCCTGTTTTACAGTCATGTATTGCATCGCTTCACCTCCCAATCTTTTTTATAGTATACCATGTTATCGGAATAATATCAACCATTATACCAAAAAACATTAGATACCATTCCGATAAGTTTTAGTGGACGCCGACTGAAAACCAAATTCGCCACGTTAAACAATAGAAAGCCACGCGGCTCTTATGATAGGATTATAAGAGCGAGAAAATGAGGGGCGCACCCGTTATCGGGCGCGTCCTTTTACTGTATTTAAGGAGATGGCAGGCTATGCCGTATCCTCGACATCAATGTGACGCACTCAACGTGGCGGGTCAGCTTTCTGATTTCCTTCAGAGACATTCCCAGCCCCTTCAGCAGATTGATGGTGGAAAGCATCTCAAACTGACGGACATGGTAGTAGCGGTACTGATTATCCCCGACAGTATACGGTTTTATGATATCCTCTTTGTCGTAGAAACGCAGGGTATCGATGGAAAGATCAAATATTCTGGCAACTTCTCCGATGGTATAGTATTGCTGCAAGGTATCACCTCCCCCTGTATCTTACGATTCTCCTTCCTTCTCCTTGCGGTGTGCCTGGATATTGGATTTTAAAATAAACCGTTTCACGAAATTCCCCTTCCCTCTTTGCTTGATGTAGAAGTATCCAAAGGTGGAGAACACGGCGGCGCCGATAAAATTAACCACCAGATCCATCATGGTATCAATGAGTCCGATGTCGATATATGCCTTCCAGGGTTCCCCGTTGACCACAAGACTGTCAATGGCAACCTTCACCGGTACATTTACCCCCTGTTCATTCAGCAGCACGGACCGGATGGAGGTCAGGTAGGTATCCTTTTGCATGTCAAGGCCAAGGAACCGGTCCATGGAGAACTCAAACATTTCCCACACCACACCGATGGTCATGGAGAAACAGAAGGCCACCAGGGCCACGAATACCGGGGAGAGGGAGATGGCAAATTTATCGTTTTTATTTAAAATATCAATCAGCGACAGACCGATGGCGGCTGCAAGGAAGCCGTTGAGGGTGTGCAGTGTGGTGTCCCAATAGGGGAAAATCAGATAGTAGGAATTAATCTCTCCCAGAATCTCAGCGGAATAGATGAAAAGCAGGATGATTACCTCCAGGGTATCGGGAATATCAATATGGACTCTCTTCTCTATAAAGCTGGGCACCGTGAATAGAATTAAGGTTAAGATGCAAAGGAATATGTTCTCATAGTCCCTGGTTTTAATCTGGTCAATAATAACGATGATTACGGATAAACGAAGCAGCAGATATACGATGGACAGCCATTTTATCTTCTTTCCGGGCTGTAACTTGGTGTTCTTCATTCCGGTCCTCCTTCTGTGTAAATTGCGGCTGATCAGTAAATTGTCAACGATCAGCCGACCGGCTGCCCGGCCGCCTGTTTCTGCCTGACAGGCACAAAGACGGAAGCACAATTGGCCTGGCGGAAGCGGGCGATCACCTTGCGGCTGTGATCGAATTCAAGATATGGATGCGCTGTAAAATATAGCTTATCCATGTGGTTGAAAGCTACGTCATAAGGCATGGAAGGGTTATCTCCGTTGAATTCAAGCTGGGTAACATGCACATACATTCCGCCGGGCAGAGTAATCTGTTCTACGCAGTCCGGCAGGCCGTCAAAGGAGATGACCCGGGAGCCGAAGCAGCTGGCGTATCCGCCTTCAACATCTATGGGAAATCCATAATAATCGGATTTGTAATACCGTGCCAGGCCGGTTTTATAAACCTTATTCTGTATCTTGAAATATTTGAAAATCACAAAATCCTCGTCTCCGGGAGGCTGGATGGAGCACGCAATCTTCATAGGTGGAAGCAGCACCGGTGTAAGGGTAAAGGTATCAAACCTTCCGCTGTCATCCTCCGGAATCCGGACCGGTTCGTATTTGGTCAATAGATCGCCGGAGGCATCCCAGGTATTCATCGGATATCCGGAGACATCATATACATATCCGGAAGACTTGCGGAAATCTCCTATAAAATATTCGTCAGCCTGCATACGTTCCTCGTAACCCTGTCTCTCCTCCTGCTTGTGTTCATTAATCAGAAACTTTGCATACCGGCAGGCCGGAAGGGTGAGAGTAACCGTATGTTCCGGTACAAATTCCGGCAAAGGAGCGGAGGCATCGGTTGTTATGCCGATGATAACCTTATAATTGCCGTCCCCATGGATATCATACCGCGCGCTGACGATTTCAGTATCCCCAAGGCATACACCCAGTGTTTCCGCCAGAAAAGCTATGGTGCCGTCGGAGATATATTTCTTGGCAATAAAGTAGTCATTGTAGGTGTAGTCATTAAATTGTCCCCCATCGGCGTAGCCCTGGCTCTCAAAATTCACCGGAACACCGATTCCCACCAGATGTATCTCAGGCCTGTCTACGATGGAGCAAAAATCACTGATCCGCGCTATCTGGGCTTCTGTGTACTTCATTTGCTTCCCCTCCTGATTTTGTCCGCAACTTTGCTATAATGAAATAGTGTTTGCTATTTTGTTTCTTTCCTTCGAAATAGCAATCGTCCGTATGACGTATTCTATCAATTTCAAAATTGTGGAATAGGCTTATGATATCATCCAGCGTAACATAAAAATGAGGAATTCCATTTTCCGGGCCTTCGTTGGACTTGATTACCGTGTTTTCATCTAATTTGGGATATCCTGCATCTTTAAATGACCATGTTTCTTTGGAACACAAAGTAATAAAGATCTCACCGTTTACCTTCAATATTCGGGAAATCTCTCCCAGTATCTGTTCCATTCCCATAGTGTTGGTGTGAGAGACGACATGATATGCAAATATTGCATCAAATGAATTATCTTCATAAGGCAGGTTCAGCATATCGGCTACCTTTATATCAATAGATAAGTGTTCCCTGCCGGACCATTGCCTTAAATGGTCCGTTCCTTCCACCGATAAATCAAAGGCACTGACATGAAAACCTTGCTTTGCAAAATAAATGGAATGCCGGCCTAAACCGCAGCCGAAATCCAAAACTTCTTTAAAGTTGCTTTCCTTCCAACGTTGTGCCATATAGTAACTTTCTTCGCTTGGATTCAACCAGAATGGATTACTCTCTTTGCTCCATTCCCATGCTTTTGATAATGACGCAGCATTCATGTTTCCGGCTCCTTTCCATGGAGGGATTCCATTTTGACAGGTGAAGATTTCACTTTATTATACAGCACTTTCCTATATTGTACAATCATAACTATCCAGCTGTGGCAATGGAGAATAAATCAGTGAGGCTTCAATGTCATGCATATACCGGATTAAGTCTGCCAGCCGATGATAATTAGAAACTAAAGCGTTGTTTCTTGTATCAGTTTCAATATCAATTCAATATTCCGAAGACTTAATCAAATCCATGAGAAAATCATTTAATTCATCATCACCATAAGATATAAAAAAGAAAGAAGAGGCAGCTGATTTCAGCCGCCTCCTTCTCTCTTTCTGCAATATTTGGCGAATAAGGTGTACTAGCCTGGCATGGAGATGTTCTTCAGCGCATCCTCGGCGCAGTCCTGGCAAGCAGGCTCTAAGGAAATGTCACCGAGAGCAACGATCCCGATCAGGCTATTGTTCTCCACCACGGGAAGCCGGCGGATCTGACGGTCACTCATTAATCTGGCCGCATCGTCTACATTGGTTTCCGGATTGGCAAAAACAACATCCCTTGTCATAATATCCCCAACTAGCCGGGAAGAGGCATCCTCGCCGGAGGCCACAGAGCGGACTGCGATATCCCGGTCAGTTACGATCCCAATCAGCTTGTTCTGGGTACATACCGGAAGAGAACCGCAATTATACTGCTTCATTAATTGGGCTGCGTGTTCGATGGAATCATCACAGCGCAGGCAGGCAACATCCTTCGTCATAATATCTCTTATCTTCATATTAACCTCCATCTGCCGCTTTGGCGGCCTGCAAAGTCCAACTTAATTACCTCCAGAAATAGCGTGCCCCTGATCTCTTACTTTTATTAAACAGCAGGATTTAAATATCATCCTCATCGCAGCTCACGCAATTGGAAGAATACGGGTGTTTTTTACAATCATAATTTTCAATGGGCTCCGGACCGCGGGCGACCACCCGCTTAACCCGTACAACGCCATCCTCATCCGCAACCAGTCTCCAGTTCACCATGAGGATATTTCCGTTCATAATCTCAATGCCCGATATGCCCCTGGTATGAATGCAGCAGCCGGTATTGAAGTAAGGCAGCTCTTTACTTTTTGGAAACTTTGGGCGATGGGTATGTCCGCAGATTAACATCATCTTATGCTTTTGAATCCATTTTTTATAGGCACGCTCTACCTTGTGGCGTTTATACAGATTTCTGGCGGGGCTGGAGGGATTTTCGAAACCTACGACATGCATAAAACGCCAGAAATAACGCAGCAGCAGCATAGAAAGAAACCAGAATTGGTCATTCATCACATCCCCCTGGTGTCCATGCACCGTGAGAATCTCCTGGCCGGTCTCTCTATGCTTTAATATCAGGGCCTCCAGGGGAACCAGCCCCCGGAATAATTCCACCCGCTCCTGATTATATTCGTCATAAAAGGTGTAATAATTATCCTTCACATACTGCTCTGATTTCAGATAAATATTATGATTGCCATAGAGCATGATCATGCGCCCGGCATCGAAGAATTTCTTCATAACGATGAAAACATCCGTATGAGCCAGGCGGATATGTTTAAAAGTCGGATATTCCCAGAGTTCGTCCCCGTCCCCTGCTTCCACATATACATAACCCTCCCTGTAATAATAGTTCAGGGCATGGAGAAAGAGATTCTGGTTTCGTGCAAATTCATCGGAGACACTGTCGTCGCCCCGGTGGGTATCGCTGAAAAAAATATATTTTGAATTTTCATCAAAATATTCCAGCTTTGCGTTTTGATATGCCTTGGTCAGGCGGTTGTTTGTGCGCATTTGAATGCCTCCCTATGCCTCTTCATAAGATGAGTGTAAGAAATGATTATTAGTATGCCCTGTTTTTTCCCGGAGTATAAGGCAGGAAGAAAGCATCGTCTTTAAATTACTTGCAATAGATTTTCATTGCTTGCATAGGAAAGCATGTCATGCTAGACTGAAGAAGTCAGAAGTGAAAGGAATCAGCGGATCAAAAAATTTTATGATTGTAATTGTCAGGAGGAGAGGCATATGAAGGAGAAACTGGAGTTGTTAGTTATTACAACCTCAATTTTCCCAATGAATGAGGAACAGCAGGAAGAGATCATAAATACGGTACCGGGCATCTCGATTACCGTTATCGATGCAAGGGAAGTAACCAGGGAGATGATTGAAAATGCGGAGATTATCTTCGGATGGCTGACGAAGGAACAGAAGAGCTGGGCAAAGAAGCTGCGCTGGCTTCATCTGCCCAGTGCGGGAGCCGATGGGTATACTCAGCCGGAGGAATACTGCAATAAGGATATCCGGATATCCACTTCCAGCGGAGTGTTCGGTCAGCCCATCGCAGAGCATGTATTTGCCATGATATTGTCCCATAACCGTAATCTGCAGGAGTATGCCTATTATAAGGCAGAGAAGAGATGGGTGCGCGGCTGGGAAACCAAGGATTTCTTCGGTTCTACCATAGGTATTCTAGGCCTTGGGGATATCGGAAGCCAGATCGCAAAGCGGGCGAAGGTCTGGGGAGCCAGGGTGCTGGCAATCAGGCGCAGCCGGACACCGGCCCCGGACTATGTGGACGGATTGTATACCATGGAAGAGATGGATGAGGTACTGACCCAATCGGATTATGTAGTGCTGGCGCTTCCTAATACCCATAAGACGAAAGGGATGATATCGGAGGAAAAGCTTCGTCTTATGAAGCCGGGGGCATTTCTTGTTAATATCGGGAGAGGAAGCTTGATTGATCAGGAAGCCCTGATCAAGGCGCTCACAGAAGGCTGGATCGGAGGCGCGGGACTGGATGTGACCGATCCGGAACCGCTGCCGGAGGACAGCCCGTTATGGGAACTGCCCAATGTCATACTTACTCCCCACACATCGGGCGGGTCCCCCACCAATGACAGGAGAAGAATGAGTATATTTCTGCACAACCTGGAGTGTTATATAAAAGACAGGCCCCTTCAGAATCAAGTGGATTTTACGGAAGAGTATTAATGAAATGAAATAACAATAAAAGGAGAGAGCATATGTATCAATCATTTAGCTTTAACAACATGGAGAATCTTACAAGGCTGTCCGATGCGGTAACCCGTTCCATCAGCCCGGAGAACATTACCGGAGAAAAGGGGAAGGGCGGAAGCTGTGAACTGGAGCAGGGCACGGCGGGAAGAGCAGCCAGGGACCTGGGGAAGGGCTGGAAGGTAAATCCGTATTTTGTGATACCGCCGGCATCAAAGCTGGTTATTGCCGACATCGAAGGGCCGGGAGCCATTCAGCATATCTGGATGACGCCTACGGGAGTATGGAGGAACACGATACTTCGCATTTATTGGGATCATTCGGAGAACCCGTCGGTAGAGTGTCCCATTGGTGATTTCTTCTGCTGCGGCTGGCAGGAATATTTCCAGTTGTCTTCACTGGCCGTCTGTGTGAATCCGGGCAGCGCTTTTAACTGCTATTGGAGTATGCCCTTCCGGAAGCATTGCCGGATGGAGCTGGAGAATCTGGATGACAGGGAAATGACGATCTATTATCAGATTGATTACACGCTGACACAGATCCCGGAGGATGCAGCTTATTTCCATGCGCAGTTCCGCCGGGTGAATCCCCTCCCCTATAAGGAGGTATATACCATTCTGGATGGTGTAAAGGGAAAAGGCCATTATGTGGGAACCTATCTTGCCTGGGGAGTGAATAACAACTCCTGGTGGGGAGAAGGGGAGATTAAATTTTATATGGACGGGGATCGGGAGTATCCCACCATCTGCGGAACGGGTACGGAGGATTATTTCTGCGGCTCCTATAATTTTGAAGATCCGGCAACCCATGATAAATACGTATCCTTCAGTACACCCTATACCGGTCTCCAGGTGGTAAGGCAGGATGTTCTGTACAAGTCGCAGAAGCGTTTTGGCATGTACCGCTTCCATCTGACGGACCCCATCCGCTTTGAGGAGGAAATCCGGGTTACGATCCAGGCGCTGGGATGGAGAAGCGGGGGCCGTTACTTGCCGCTGCAGGATGATATTGCATCTACGGCATTCTGGTATCAGACACTGCCTGCTAGGAAATTCCCTTCCCTTCCGGATAAGGACGGGCTGGAAATTATCTAACAGGCGGATGCTTTTCTTATGAAAAACTTAAGATTTTTTGGCTATCCCATCTATTGCCATGGATGGGATAGCGTAGTAAAATATAGGTAAAATGAGGAGGCTGATTATGCTGCGGAAAAGGGCGATGCTGCTGACAGCCGGAGCGGCTCTTGGCATAACAGCAATCCTGTTGGGAGCCGGTATTCACAGGCAGGCGGACAGAGAAGGGCTTTGGATTTTGAAGGAACTGGGAAAAGCTCTGGAAGAAAAGGAAGAAATCATTGATTATGCAATGGACGGAAGCAGAGCCTTTTTGCTGGTCGGCACAGGGAAGGAGGAACCGGATTACGGCGACCTTTTTCTGGTGCTGGAGCGGGAGGACAGTGGGGAATGGGCAAGGATGTATGAGAATGATTTCACAGGGCTGAAGCCCTGGAAGCTGGAGCTTGGGGATGTGGACGGCGACGGGATGATCGAGATTGTGACTGCAGTAAGAAAGACCACCTATTATGACAGGGAAGAGAGGAACCGGCTGTTTGTTTTTAATTACGGAGAGGCTGGACTGGTGAAAAAGTGGACCGGTTCACAGATTGCAGGAAACTGGACGGACTTTGAGATCGGTGATCTGGTGAGCACCAGAGGAGAGGAAATTGTATTCCTTTCCCGGACGAAAGAGGGAAGAGATAAGCTGTTTGTCTATGCATGGTATGATTTTGGCTTTCTGATGCTGGCACAAAGTGAGGAATACCAGGAGATCACCGGGGTAGGGCTATGCGGCGAGAACCGCATCCGGCTGACCCATGGGCAAGGGAAGGAATACCTTATGCTCAGGAATAATCAGATAGTAAGAGCGGAATAGGGGGGAATCATGATGAAGAATTGGAAAAGAATAACCAACAGGGCAGCTGCGCTTCTTTTGTGTTTTTGCCTGCTTCTGACCGGCTGCCAGAATAAAAAGCCAAAGGACCCGGCGGAGGATATTACAGCGATCCCGACGGAGGCTGCGGCAGAAGAGGAGAGAGAGCTTCAGAACCAGGTGTCCCAGAGTCCGGCGGACGAGAATACGGCTTCAGCAGGGATGAAGCTGGATGCAAACTGGGCATCGGTAAATACAGTTAAGCTCGAGAGAATGGTGTATACTGTACCCCAATATGAGGCAAAGGTACCGTCTTACCGGATCGCAGAAGACCTGTCCAACATCGAGAATATAGATCAGTTTTCCGGTTTTACCAAGGAACAGATCAGAATGCTGGCCAATAATGGATTTGTGGTGCTTCCGACGCAGAGAACGAAGATGCACTACACCTACGATAATAATGAATACAGCGGCGTGCCTAATTTTATCACGGCAGACAGCGTGCTCCACCTCTATCATCAATTTTATGACAAATCCCTTATTCACATAGAGGCAGATTATCTTTATAAGGACTTAGAGCTCATGACGGGGCAGATGCTGGAGAAATCCATCCAGCTGTATCAGCAGCTTAAGGATGAGCAATTGAAGGAGCTTCAAAAGAGCAATGTGGTGTATTTTCTGGTGGCAAGGATGCTCCTGCTCCAGACCCCGGAGCCGCCGGTTGCCGTGGACGGGGAGTTGGCGGATCTGGCCCGGCGGGAATACCAGCTGTGCGAGGAGGCCGGCAGCATTGCAGAATCCCCGCTGCTCCAACATGATCTGGACTATACCCAGTTCACTGTGCGGGGGCATTATACCAGGACGGAAGAGCTGGGAAGATTCTTCCGTACCATGATGTGGTTTGGCACCGTTCCCTATCTTTTTTACATCGATGGGATATATCAATATGAGAATGTACTGAAGTCGCTGCTGGTTGCCTATACTGCTTTTGCCGAGTCGGAGCAGATATGTGATGCGCAGCTCTGGTCCAATATCTTTCTTCCCACCTCGGAATATGTGGGATTATCCGATGATATCGATGTATTTACCCTGAATGGGCTGAGGCGTGGGGTCTTCGGGGAACAGGAGGACCCGGAAATCTTTCATGATGAAGCATATGCGGCGAAGCTGGAGAAGGCAGTGAAGGCTTTGCCCGATCCCCGGATACAGGGGAAGACGGTAGAAACCACTCTGCAGACGGAAAAGCAGTTCCGGTTCATGGGGCAGAGATACATTCTGGACAGCGATATTCTCCAGGATCTCATCGAGCCCATCCTGCGCCCGATCCCCAGCGGCCTGGATGTCATGGGAGTGCTGGGAAGCGGCCTGGCGGAACAGCTTCAGTTCGAGGTATACAGGCCCCAGGATGACTGGCCGAAGTATACGGAGAATTATAAGCTGTGGAAGGACAGCATTGCCGCTATGCAGCCGGAGGACTGGTCCTCCAATCTCTATTCCGGCTGGCTTTGGACCTTACAGGATGCCCTGAAGGAATACGAACCCGATTCCGGGATGCCCTTCTTTATGACGACCCAGGCCTGGAAGAACAAGGCTCTGAATACAGCGTTAGGCTCCTATACGGAGCTGAAGCATGATACCGTTCTGTATGGCAAGCAGGCCATGGCAGAGATGGGCGAACCGGTGAAATACTCCAAATGCCAGTATGTGGAGCCGAATCCGGAGCTTTACAGCAAGCTGTATTATCTGACGGAGTATACCATTTCCCTCTTAGAGAAGCATCATATGATGAACGAGAGCTTAAAGGAGGGGGCGAAGGAGTACATGGACCTGCTGCAGCTGTTAATTACCTGTTCTAAGAAGATATTGAAGGATGAACCTCTGAGCGCGGAGGAAAAGGAGAGTTTGCTCCGCTATGGCGGCACCATGGAGAATATTTCTATTAACTTCCTCGATGCCATTGTAAAGGAGGATTATCCTAATATGGAACTCAGCGATATGCTGATATCCGATATCAGTTCCAGCACAGGGATCTATCTTTCCCTTGGAACAGGATATTTTGACGATATCTACGTGGTGGTTCCGGTAGAGGAGAAGCTGTATCTCAGCAGAGGAAGCGTCTATTCCCATTATGAATTTGTCAGTGACAAGAGGCTTACGGATGAAGAGTGGTGGGAGCTGAATGGAATTACCATCCAGCATTATGATTATGCTGATTTCCCGGAGATAGGTGAGCCTTCGAAGGATCTTCCTCCGCAGCCTGAATGGACGAAATCCTTCAAATCAAATCAGAACGATGTTATCATAGAGCCGCTGGAAATTGACTGGGATGGGCTGAGCGAATAAGAAAGGATGAAAAACAATAAAGCGAAGGGGAAAAGAAGCATTCATGTACAATTACAAACTGACGGTTCAGTATGACGGCGGCAGGTATCGGGGCTGGCAGCGGCTGGGTCAGGGAGAAGCTACGATACAGGACAAGCTGGAGCAGGTACTCTCCCAGATGGATGGCCAGCCGGTGGAAGTGACGGGCTGCAGCAGAACCGATGCGGGAGTTCATGCCCTTGGTCAGATTGCTAACTTCAAGACAGGGAAGAGATATAGCTGCCGTGAGCTTATGAGTTACATGAACCGCTATCTCCCGCAGGATATCAGTATTCTGGCGGCAGAAGAGGTCACGGAGCAATTTCATGCCAGATATCATGCCAAGGAGAAGATCTATTTGTATAAAATCTGGAATAGGGAATATGGCAATCCCTTCATGAGGAAATACAGCCTGCATGTGGCGGAAGAACTGAGTCTGGAGGAGATGCGGCGTGCAGGCGGGTATTTTATAGGAACTCATGATTTCACGGCTTTTTCCAATGCAAAATCGAAAAAGAAAACCATGGAGCGGACAATTTATTCCATTGAGATGTCCCAGGAAGAGGGGTTCCTCTTCCTTCGTGTGCGCGGAGACGGCTTTCTCTACAATATGGTTCGCTGGATGGTGGGAACACTGATTGCGGTAGGGAAAGGGCAGATGAAAGCAGAGGAGATACCGGAGATCCTTGCTTCGAAAGAGAGGAACCGCACGGGAGATCTGGCGGAAGCCTGCGGATTGTATCTGGAGAAGATCGTTTATTAACATTCTTAATAGAATATGTTTACAGAAAATAAAATCAGAAGTTACATGAGGGGAGAAGGGATGATTACGGCGCTCACGAAACAGCAGGCGAGGAAGTTTATTTTATATAAGCAGGGGTTAATGGGAGAGCATCGCTTTGTCGGAAAGGGAGGGGTGCTGGAATACATCCGTCAGTGCGGGTGCATTCAGTTTGATCCCATTGATGTATGCGGGAAAAATGCGGAGTTGGTATTACAGTCGAGAATTCGGGGCTTCACCAAGCAGATGCTTTATGAGCTCTTATATGAGGATCGCAGGCTGATTGATTTCTTTGATAAGAACCTGGCCATTCTTCCTATAGAGGATTGGCCTTATTTTGAGCGGATTCGTCAGGGCTACCGGGAGTGGGGCCGGGGACGGGAAGAGGTGGATAAGATTGCGCCGCAGGTTAGAGAAATTATAAGAAGCGAGGGTGCTGTCAGCTCCAAGGACATCGGCTTTGCAGAGAAGGTGGACTGGTACTGGAGCAGCTCCAAGCTGTCCAGGGTAGCACTGGAAAGCCTGTATTTTCGCGGGGAGCTGATTGTTCACCATAAGAAAGGAACCAACAAATACTATGCCCTTTCTGAGGATTATATACCGAAGGAGCTTCTGGAGGCACAGGAGCCTTATCCCAGAGAGCTGGATCATTTGAAATGGCGCATTCTCAGACGTATCTCCGCAGTCGGGCTTCTGTGGAACCGACCCTCGGATGCATGGTTGAATATCTGGAATCTGAAGGCACCGGAACGCAATGCCGCCTTTGCAGAGCTGCTGGAGGAGGGGCGTCTAATCGGCCTGGAGGTAGAAGGGTGTAAGGAGCGGCTTTACTGCGTCCGTTCTGATGAAGACCTGCTCAGACAGGTGTTGGAGAACGGTGGGGGGAAGGGGCGGATGGAGCTGATTGCACAGCTGGATTGTATGATGTGGGATCGAAAGCTGATCAAGGAGCTCTTTGATTTTGACTATAAATGGGAAATTTATACTCCCCAGGAGCAGCGCAAGTACGGCTATTATGTCCTTCCGATGATCCAGGGGGAGCGTTTTATAGCCAGGGTGGAGGTAACCGCCCTTTATAAGCAGAAGCGGCTGGAGGTTAAGAATATCTGGCTGGAGCAGGGAGTCCGCCCGACGAAGAAGCTATATCAGGAAATGGATCGCTGCTTCAAGCGTTTTATGAAATTTCATGGTTTATCGGAGATTAATTATCTTACGGAAACAGGAGAATACAAATGGAGTTAATAATTCGAGGCTACCAGTTAGAAGATTTGCCTTCTATGATAGAAATATGGAACCGGGTGGTGGATGAGGCCAATGCATTTCCCCAGATGAATCGCCTGACCCTGGAGGAGGCGGCGGAGTTCTTCGCTTCTCAAACGTATACCGGGGTGGCGGTTTTAGAGAATGAGGTTGTGGGGCTTTATATCCTGCATCCTAATAACATCGGGCGCTGCGGTCATATTGCCAATGCATCCTATGCGGTCGGCTCCGCCTGCCGCGGACATAAGGTCGGGGAAAAGCTGGTCTGCCACAGCCTGGAGACAGCGAAGAATAAGGGTTTTCAGCTTATGCAGTTCAATGCGGTGGTAAGCACCAACCACGCGGCAATTCATTTGTATGAGAAGATCGGTTTTACCAGGCTTGGTGTGATCCCGGGAGGATTTCTTCTGGGGGATGGAAATTATTCGGATATTATTCTGTATTATATCCGGTTGTAGACTGCCGGTGATAAGACGAAGGATTGGTCAGGCATCATTTTCAACAATCGGTTTAACAATCAGAAATAGGAGCAGATTGACACTCCTTGGCAGAAATGGTAGAATGAAAATCAAAACTTGATGCAGAGGTGAAGCACATGAAATATGAAGAACTGGAAGGAAAACCGGAGTATGCTAAAATGCAGCCGGATGTTCTGCAATTCTGGAAGGATAATGAGGTCTTTGAGAAATCCGTTGCAGAAAAAGAAGGAGGGGAAGTAGTATTCTATGACGGCCCTCCGTTCCCTACGGGAAAACCGCATCACGGTACCGTCTTAGTATCCTTTATCAAGGACATGACCGCCCGCTATTGGACGATGCGCGGTTATAAGGTGCCCCGTGTATGGGGATGGGACTGTCATGGACTTCCCATTGAGAACCAGGCGGAGATCTCCCTTGGCATTGAGGACAAAAATGAGATAGAAAAGAGCCTCGGTATTGATAAATTCAATGAAAAATGCTATGAGATTGTTTCCAATAACAACGAGGCATGGAAGGAATACGTAGAGCAGATGGCCCGCTGGGTGGACTATGAAGGCGCTTACAAGACCATGGACACCAGCTTTATGGAAAGTGTTATGTGGGCCTTCAAGCAGTGCTATGACAAGGGCTACATTTACCGGGATTACCGGGTGGCTCCCTACTGTATGCACTGTGAGACCTCCCTGTCCATCTCGGACACCAGAGAGTCGGATTCCACCCGCCTGCGCCAGGACCGCTGGATTATCGTGAAGTTCAAGACGGAACAGGTGGCAGACGGGAAGAATGTGCACCTCCTTGCCTGGACAACCACACCTTGGACCCTGCCTTCCAACCTGTGTCTGGCAGTAGGGGAGAAGCTGGACTATGCCTTCGTAAATGTGGGCGGAGAGATCCTTATTTCCTGTAAAAACACCCTGTCCAAATATCCTAAGATCTTCGGAGAGACGCCGGATATCGTAAAGGAGTGCAAGGGTACCGAGCTGTTAGGCTGGGGCTATGAGCCGCTGTTCCCCTATTTTGCAGATAAGAAGGCGGAAGGAGCCTTCCGGGTGGTAGCCGCGGATTATGTAGATGCCGAGGACGGTGTTGGTATTGTGCATACCGCTCCGGCCTTTGGTGAGGATGACTACTGGACCTGTAAGAAAAACAATATTCCCTTGGTGAATCCGGTGGATGCAAAGGGCAGATTCACAGAAGAAGTATGGGATTTCTATTCTGTGGATAATGAGAAAAATGTAATTGAGACGAATCCGGCTCTGATCCGTTTTCTATATGATAGCGGCAAAGCGGTTGCGGACGGCACCATTGAGCACAATTATCCCCACTGCTGGAGATGTAAGCGTCCTCTGATCTATAAGGCAATGGACGCCTGGTACTTCAATATTGATAAGGTGAAGGAACGCCTGATTGAGCGAAACGAAGAAATCAATTGGGTGCCTGACACCGTAAAGCATGGCAGATTCGGAAACTGGCTGACCAATGCCAGGGATTGGAATATCTCCAGAAACAGATACTGGAGCACCCCGATTCCTATCTGGGAATGCGATAACTGCGGAGAACGCAGGGTGTTCGGGAGCATCGAGGAGATCTATGAGGCCAGCGGGGTGAAGCTGACGGATCTTCACAGGCAGCATATGGACAAGGTGGCCTTCCAGTGCGAATGCGGCGGCACCATGAGCAGAGTGCCGGAGGTGCTGGACTGCTGGTTCGAGAGCGGCTCCGTACCCTTTGCACAGAAACACTATCCCTTTGAGAATAAGGAATGGTTTGAATCCCATTTCCCCTGTGATTTTATCGTAGAGTATACGGGACAGATTAGGTGCTGGTTCTATTATCTCCATGTATTGGCGGTGGCTTTATTTGATAAGCCCGCTTTCCAGAATTGTATCGTACACGGAACAATTCTGGCGAAGGACGGCAAGAAATTGTCCAAGTCCTCCAAGAACTATACGGACCCCATGGAATTAATGAAAACCCACGGAACGGATGCCTTCCGGCTGTATCTGTACCAGACCAATGCCATGCTGATCGGGGATCTGCTTTTTGATGAAAGCGGAATTCAGGAAGCATACCAGCAGATTATCCTGCCGTTTTGGAATGCATGTAATTTCTATATTTCCTATGCTAATATTGACGGCTTCAAGCCCGACGCCCTGGTTGAACCGAAGACGAATAACCAATTGGATAAGTGGATTCTGGCTATGCTTTATAATGCGGCAGAGACGGTTACTGCCAACATGGATGCTTATCAGGTGAACCGGTATGTGGGCGAACTGCTAACCCTGGTGGATGGCCTTACCAATTGGTACATCCGCAGATCCAGAAGAAGATTCTGGGGCAGCGGTATGTCGGAGGACAAGCGGAACGGATACGAGACTCTTTATTATGTGCTGGTCAATATGACAAAATTATTTGCACCCGCGGCGCCCATTATGGCAGAGAAGATTTATAAGACCCTGACGGGAGGCTTCTCTGTGCATCTGGAGGGCTGGCCGGCAATTCCGGAGGCATTCAGGGACGAGGCATTAATAAAGCAGGTGGATTTGACGCAGAAAATCATCTATCTGTCCAGAACCATTCGTAATAAGAACAGAATTAAGAACCGTCAGCCCTTAAGCGTGCTCAAGGTCGTTGTGGCAGATTCCGCCATGAATACTACGATTGAGGAATTTAAGGATGTGATAGCGGAGGAATTGAACGTTAAGAATGTAGAAATACTGGATGAGATCGGAAGCGTTGCGGCTGTGAAGTATGATCCTAATTTCAATGAGATTCGCAGCAGATACCCTCAGAGACTGCCTGAAATCATTAAGGCGGTGAAAAGCGGGCGTTTTGAATTCAGAGGCAGTGAAGTCCTTCTAAATATTGATGGACAGGAAGAAAGCTTTGATGGAAATATTATTCTTGTTACCTATCAGGCGAAGGAAGGCCTGCATGTGGCAAGCGATCAGGGAATCGTGGTTTCCCTAGACCTGACCATTACAGAAGAGCTGAAGCGGGAAGGTCTGGCACGTGACATCGTTCGTAATATCCAGGATGCCAGAAAGCAGATGGGATGCGATATCATGGATACGATTCTGATCGAGCCGGAGGGTGAATTCCCCGAAGGCTGGGCAGAATATATCTGCAGGGAAACCTTAAGCAGGCTGGAAGGTGTTGCTGATCCGTTGACAACGGTGACGGTGCAAGCGGATGATGGTGATGTGGTTATTAAAATAGGCAAAGCATAGGCTTAAAATAACGAAAAATTGCAGCCGGAGGAGGAATAAAATCCACCTCTGGCTGTGCTGTAAGTAAGCCCGGCAGAGGGTGCGGTATTTTTATTTTGTATAGCAATCTCATAATAACAAGTACCATTTTGTATAAACCTTATTAGTACATCCAATGCTTAATTTTTCTGCCGGTATAAATCGATCAATGCATGGAGAAATAGGGACACGAACAAAGGAAAAGTTTCTGGTCAGGACTATTATTTCAGTTGTGGTTCTTGTAATATTGTATATCGCCGCCAAGCTGAGGAAGGGTGCCTGACACCCGATGACACCTTGGCGAATTATGTGTGTAAAATTTGTTTGACTTTATGCTGAATTGAAGGTACAATAGCCTTAATGTACGGCATAAAATCAAACAAAGGAGGTGGCATCATGGGAGATAAGAATCCGAAAAAGGCCCCCAAGAAAAAAGGCGGTGCAACAGCGGCAGCAGGTTCCACAAAGAAGAAATAAGTTGAAAAATTCCCTCTTTTAACAGATAAAAGAGGGAATTTTGTCTATTATTTATTCAATATCTTCTCTGCTCTCGGTGCACGGAGCATATGAGCCTGGGGCATATCACTGCCCAGCAGAGGCTGCAGATAATATTTGAAGGCATCCGTCACATTATTGCCCCGCTCATTGATGAAGTTATCAGGCATCAGCTTCGTCTTGCCTGCAACATTGCGAAGATCTGTCATCTTGTAATCCACGGAATAAAAACCGGTGCGGTTAATGACGATGGAGCCGTCTATATTATGCCAGATAGCAAACTGTGCCGCTTTCTCCCCCACCTCTCGCGCTTCATGCTGGTCTACCTCGGAGGTACACCCCATGAAGGAACGCTGGAGATAGCCCAGGGTATCGGAACGCACCCGGCTGATGCCCAGGCGGTTCTTGATCTCCTGGGCAAGCAGGTCGCCCAGGGCGCCGGTTCCGGACAGTTGGGTATTGCCGTGAGCATCGGTATCCCTCTTAACCAGACGGGTTACGATGGGAACTCCGTTCTCATCCTGAATTCCCTCGGAGACTGCTATGATACAGCGTCCGTATTTATCGTAGACTTCCTTTACATCCCTTGCAAAATTCTCTATTACAAAATGACGTTCCGGCAGGTAGATCAAATGAGGGCCGTCGTCGGGATATTTCTGTGCAATGGAGGCCGCTGCGGTTAAGAAGCCCGCATGCCGTCCCATGACAACGCCGATATGGACACCGGGAAGCGCCCGGTTATCGAGGTTCAGACCGATGAAGGATTGTGCGACGAATTTGGCGGCGGAAGGATAGCCGGGGGTATGGTCATTCATCATCAAATCATTGTCAATGGTCTTGGGGATATGAATCGCACGGAACTCGTAGCCGGAGGATTCCGCCTGTTCATTAACAATCCGGACGGTATCAGCGGAGTCATTCCCTCCGATGTAGAAGAAATACCGGACTCCGTGAGCCTGGAATACCCGGAAGATTTCCTTACAGTAGGCTGTGTCCGGCTTGTCCCGGGTGGAAAACAGAGCAGAGGAGGAGGTGATTGCTACCTGCTCCAGATTATGGGTTGTTTCTTGGGTCAGATCCAGGAAGTCTTCGTTGATAATGCCTGATACACCGTTTACTGCGCCATATACCTTTGTTATCTGTGGAAACTTTCTTGATTCCAGCACGGCCCCGACCAGAGACTGATTGATTACTGCAGTGGGCCCTCCACCCTGTGCTACAACTACTTTACCTTCAAGTACCATACAATCATTCCACTCCTTTGCTTTTAGATAGAATTAAAGGACTTCTTACTTGTCGCTATTTTTGCAGCCCTTACCAAATATTGTACCACAATTTGGTGATAAGTAAATAAAAAACGGGTTTTTTAATTAAATATTTGTTACAACTGCCCCGGCAAGCTGAATTATAACAAATATTTGAATTTATTGCTGTGTGACGTTATAATGAATCAAGAACACAGGAAAGAACACAGGAGAGGAGACTTCCTATGAGAATACTGATTGCGGAGGATGAGCGGGATTTGAATCGGCTTATCTTAAAGAAGCTGACCGCGGAGGGTTACGGCGTGGATGCCTGTTTTGACGGAGAGGAGGCTCTTGACTGCCTGAGAGTGGCGGAATATGATGCGGTGATCTTAGATATTATGATGCCCAAAAGGGATGGGCTTTCTGTTCTGAAGTATATGAGGGCTGGAGGTGACAAGACTCCGGTTTTGTTTCTGACAGCCAGAGACGCGGTATCCGACCGGGTGTCCGGGCTGGACGCGGGAGCGAACGATTACCTGGTGAAGCCCTTTTCCTTTGAGGAGCTTCTGGCGCGAATCCGTGTGTTGACAAGAGAAAGCGCAGGGGAGTCAACCAATGTGTATACGGTGGCTGATTTATCCGTGGATTGCACCCGGCATGTGGTGAAGCGGGCCGGGCAGGAGATTTTTCTGTCGGCCAAGGAGTTCTCCGTGCTGGAATATTTGATCCGGAATAAGGGCACCGTCCTCTCCAGAGAAAAAATTGAAAACCATATCTGGAACTTCGACTACGAGGGCGGCTCCAATGTGGTGGATGTCTATATCCGGTATCTGCGCAAGAAAATTGATGACGGATTTGATTCGAAGCTGATTCATACCATAAGGGGAAGCGGATTTAAGCGAGCTTACCGGGATGATCTGCGAGGAGCAGGCCGGAAGCGGTAAAAAGGGGATCCGCCTTTTTGCGGAGATGGAACCGGGCATTCATGCCATGGTTGACCGTACCCTGATCACAAGGCTGCTCAGTAATTTGCTAAGCAATGCCTACCAATACGGCAGAGAAGGGGGAAATATCCGGGTGACATTGGAACGGGAGGAGAGCCATATCCTCCTTTCTGTAGCGGATGACGGAATTGGAATCGACACCGCGGATCTGAATCGGATCTGGAGCAGGTTTTATCAGGCCGATCCTGCCCGTACGGCGGATGAGAGCGGCAGCATGGGGCTGGGGCTGGCTATGGTGAGACAGATCGCCAGGCTCCACGGGGGTGAGGTCGGGGTGGAAAGCACCCTGGGAAAAGGAAGTACCTTCACCTTCCGTCTTCCGGTAAAATAAAAACATAAAAAATATCTGCTTTAATGTAGCTTTAATCTTTGTAGGATATGCTATCAGTATAAATCATATAGAAAGCAGGTGTTTTTTATGAATAACAGGAAGAAAAAAATATATGCATTTGCAGCAGCGCTCCTGCTGTGTGTCAGCCTTCCGGCTTTTTCCGTATCTGCCGCTCCCTCCCGCATCGGTTTGGAGACAGCGAAGAAGACGGCTCTCGATCACGCGGGAGCATCGTCGAAAGAGGTAACCTTCACGAAGGCAAAGCTGGAGCTGGAGGACGGAACTGAGGAATACGAAATCAAGTTCACCTGGGACAATAAGAAATACGAGTACGAGATCAATGCATCCAATGGCAGGATCACGGAGTATTCCCAAGAGAAAATGAAGCAGAAGAAGTCCGCCTCCAAGGAAAAGGAGAAGGAATCAAAACAGGCAGAATCGAAATCCAAGACCTCCGATCGGATTGGAATTACCAAGGCAAAGGAAAAGGTACTGAGCCATGCCGGATATAAGGCATCCCAGGTGACCTTCACAAAGTCCAAGCTGGATAAAGAAGACGGTGTTTCCGTATATGAGATAGAGTTTTATATTGACGGAACCGAGTATGAATATGAGGTGAATGCTGTTACCGGTGCGATCATAGACTATGAGACAGATGATAAGGACTGGGACTGATACAGCGGAATGACTGATATTCGGAAGGCTATATAACATGGATAGAATTAATTTGAAATGATAGCAAATAAGACAGGGCTGAGTGTCCCTGTCTTATTTGCTGCAGCTGCATTCTTCCATTTATTCTGCCTTCTATCGAAGAGCCGCCTGTTATAGCATGGTATCACGCTTTGTTTTGCTTCGCTTTAACCTTCTGGCGAACCGTAATTTTTCAATCATCAGCATAATGCAGTAAATCGGAAGCATTGCTAATAATATTGCAAAAAAATCACGAGAAGCAGAGTATGAGAGGAAAGAGGAGCCCTTAATACAAAGATGTCCCAAAAGATATGCCGCCGGCAAAGCAAAAAATTTATATATAATCGATTTTATCCTTTGATGATTGCGGAAAAAGAACATGGCAGTCCCTGCTATCGCGGCAAGGAAAGCAGCAAGGAGAGCGTAATAGGATAAAAACAAACGGGGCAGTGTAATCCTTTTGCCGCCCGGATTCGGGTCTTTGCCGTATATTAAAATATCCTCACTGCCATCGTTGGAAGAAAAATATACGCCGGATACCGTTTCCCCATTTGGATTTAATATAAAATCCTTAAAAGGATCTATATACACACTTCTAATCCATACACTGTCCCACAGCGAAATGGAATAGACATACCCGGAATTATCCTCCGCACGGGATTTGCTAATTCGATATCTGGCCCCGGAAGTTTTAAAATGTACAATAACGGAGCTGTTATCCTCTGTAATGGTTATGGGAAGAAATATACGTCGTTGAAGTAGGATTTATAGATTTGTTCTATGTCAGTCACTTTCTCACCCCTTTGTTTATAAGACTATGGAAAGAAAAATATCTTACAGATTTTTTGAAAAAAATTTAGATCAGATTAGTACAAATTATACAGTTCCAGGGATTGGAAGTCAAATAAGGAAGAAATGCCGGACGGAAATAATTTTTATAGACAAAAATCAACATAGGATTGCACGATTGTCGTTCCTGATATAAAATAGGACATAGGGCTTAGCGAAATATAGGGGGATAGCGATGATAGAGATCAGAGAAATTACAACAAGGAAAGAACAGAAGATATTTGCTGAATTTCCCAAGGTGCTGTACGGAAAGGTTCCGCAGGCCATTCCGGATCTGGTGTCGGAAGAGCGGGACATGTTTCGTCCGAAGAAAAATCCTGCCTACGAATTTTGCAGGGCGAAGCAGTTTCTGGCTTACCGGGACGGCCGGTGTGTCGGAAGAATTGCAGGTATTATTAATAAAGCGGCCAATGAAAAATGGCATACCAGGAGAATTCGTTTCTCCAGGCTGGACTTCATCGACGATCCGAAGGTCTCGGAAGCCTTGCTGGAAGCGGTGATGGAATGGGGCCGGCAGGAAGGGCTGGCAGAGATTCACGGACCCCTGGGCTTCTCCGACATGGATCAGGAAGGAATGCTGGTGGAGGGCTTTCAGGAGGAAGGGATGTTCCTTACGATCTACAACCATCCCTATTATGTAAAGCATATGGAAGCCATGGGATTTCAAAGGGACACCGACTGGGTGGAATTTCAGGTGAAGATTCCGAAGGAGTCCAATGAGAAGATCGATTTGCTTTCTGCCGCGGTACTTAAAAAGTATAAGGTGCGATTGATCGAACCCAAGAGCCGGAGTGAAATCAAGCCTTATCTTACAAAGATTTTTGATTTATATAATATCACCTATGAGAATCTATACGGTACGGTGAAGCTGTCCTACCGGCAGATCATGAAATATTATAAACAGTTTATTCTAATGATTAATCCCCAATATCTGAAGCTTCTGGTGGATGAGGAGGAGCAGGTGGTGGGCTTTGGCCTTGCCATGCCGTCTCTGAATAAGGCGGCGAAGAAAAGCAACGGCAGGCTGCTGCCCCTTGGATGGTACCGGATCATCCGGGCTCCCTATGCAAAGACGACAAAGGTGCTGGACCTGTATCTGATCGGAGTGCTGCCGAGCATGCAGAATAAAGGTATGACGGCGGTTTTAATGAATTCCATGGCAGCATCCGCCAGGAAGAACGGCTTTGAAATCGCGGAGACCGGTCCCGAGCTGGAGAATAACTATCAGGTGCAGGCTCTGTGGAAGCATTATGATACCAGGCAGCATAAACGCCGCCGCTGCTGGGTGAGAACCATAGAGAAAGGAAATGGAGAGTTTTGATGCAGATAGCAGAATTATTTACAAAAGAGCGGACAGTGCTGTCCTTTGAGGTGTTTCCCCCCAGGAAGACCAGTTCCATCGATACCATCTATGCGACCCTGGATGATTTGCAGGGGCTGAAGCCGGATTTTATCAGTGTTACCTATGGAGCGGGAGGGAATG
The DNA here is from genome assembly GCA_023395555.1 of Bacillota bacterium. GTDB lineage: Bacteria > Bacillota > Clostridia > Lachnospirales > Lachnospiraceae > Mobilitalea > Mobilitalea torta. The sequence goes on along the minus strand of JAEWYQ010000004.1, from coordinate 53,729 downwards.
CAGGGGATACTTCCACCTGTGATATTGCCTCCGCAATTAAGCATAAATATGGGATAGAACCGCTGGCGCATCTCACCTGCGTGAACTATACAAGGGAGGAGATTGACCGGATTCTGGATCTTCTCCGGGAGAATGGGATTCAAAATATTCTGGCTCTCCGGGGAGATATTAATCCGGCTGTTCCTCCCAAGCATGAATTCCGGTATGCGCAGGAGCTGGTATCCTATATCCGGGAACGGGGCGGTTTTCATGTATCTGCGGCCTGCTACCCGGAAGGGCATATTGATTCGGATAATCTGATTACGGATATTCATAACCTGAAAAACAAGGTGGATGCAGGGGCGCAGCATCTGATCTCCCAGCTTTTCTTTGATAACAGCTATTTCTATTCCTTCCTGGAGCGGGCGCGGATTGCAGGAATTACCGTGCCGATTGAGGCGGGAATCATGCCGGTGGTCAATAAGGCGCAGATTGAGCGCATGGTTACGCTGTGCGGCGCCAGTTTGCCAGCCAAATTCACGAAGATGATGCAGCGCTTTGAACACTCGCCGGAGGCGACGCGGGATGCCGGGATTGCTTATGCCGTTGACCAGATCGTAGATCTGATGTCTCAGGGCGTGGATGGAATCCATCTGTATACCATGAACAATTCCTATATTGCGAAGCGGATTCACGCAAGTGTGGCCGGATTGATGCAGGCATAGCAGGTCGTGCTGTGCCGATGGACGGAGAAGACAATTGTATATATCATAGAATAAATTCATACGGCAAAGCAGAGCCGGACAGGAGGAAATAATGTATACAGCCAATGAAAGAAGATATGAGAAAATGGTTTATAACCGCTGCGGAGCAAGCGGCCTGAAGCTTCCGGCCGTATCCCTGGGATTATGGCAGAACTTCGGCTATAAGGACAATCTGGCGAATATGGAGAACATGTGCCATACTGCCTTTGATCTGGGCATCACTCATTTTGATCTTGCCAATAATTACGGACATCCCTATAACGGTTCGGCAGAAGAGAACTTTGCAACGATTCTGGACCGGGGCCTGAGAGTCTACCGGGACGAACTGTGCATCTCTACCAAGGCGGGATATGATATGTGGCCGGGACCCTACGGCGATAAGAACGGTTCCCGCAAATATCTGCTCTCTTCCCTGGATCAGAGCCTGAAGAGAATGAGGCTGGATTATGTGGATATTTTTTACCACCATGTATTTGACCCCAATACTCCGCCGGAGGAGACGGCTCTGGCTTTGGATCAGGCGGTACGGCAGGGAAAGGCGCTCTATGTGGGAATCTCCAACTATAACAGTCAGCAGACGGCGGATATCCTGAAGATCTTCCGGGAGCTGCACACGCCCTTCGTTGTGAACCAGCCCTCCTACTCCATGATGAACCGATGGGTGGAGAAGGATGGACTGAAGGATTTTGCGGTGAAGGAAGGCTTTGGCCTGGCGGTATTCTCGCCCCTTTACCAGGGACTGCTCACAGACCGTTATCTGAACGGTATCCCGGCAGATTCCAGAATCGGTAAGGGCAGCACCTGGATTAAAAATGAATTGAATGAGGCAATGATTGAGAAGCTGAATCGACTGAACCGGATTGCTGCGGATAGAGGACAGAAGCTGTCCCAGATGGCCTTATCCTGGGTTCTGCGTGACGGGGCCGTGACGACGGTATTAATTGGAGCCAGCAGCCCGGCGCAGATTCAGGAGAATGCGGAGGCTGCCTGCCATGCTAAGTTCACGGAAGAGGAGCGGAAGGCAATCGAGGCTGTATTACAGAATTAGGATAGGGCTTTGAAGATTATGGGAGCTAAGCCGGGAGGAACCGTATTATGGGAGTGACAACGAAAGATCTGGCCAGGATATGCGGTGTATCGAGGGCAACCATCACCAGAGCCCTCCACGGCACCGGCAGCATTAAAGAAGAGACAAAGCAGAAGATTCTGGAGACGGCAAAGGAGCTGGGCTATCAGCCGGATTTGATGGCAAGGAGCCTGGTAAAAGGGCGGAGCAAGATGATTGGCACCGTCATTGTGGATTTGAAAAACCAGTACTTCCCTGAGATGATAGATGCAATCGTAAGACGTGCCAAGGAGTCGGGATATATTCTGAATATTTCCCTGCACGGGGATGATAAGAAGGAAGAGAAGCGCCTGATCCGTGCGTTGGCAGGTTACCGCGCCGACGGATTAATTCTGAATTGTATTAACAAGGATGAGGCCTTCCGTGAGATGCTGAAGGGGCTGGGGATTCCCTATGTGGTTTTAGGATACCGGCTGTTTGAAGACTGCCATACCGTTGGCGTGGATGAGTATGAGGCGGCTTATGAGGCCGTGGAGTTTGTCGTATCCAAAGGCTACAAAGAGGTGGTGTTTGTAGTTCCTCCTTTGTATGATCGGGAAGGCTGTCTGAATACCGGACACGGAGAACGGAAGGAAGGAGCGGAAGCGGCCGCCGGTAAGCTTGGCTGCCGCTGTACGGTAATCTACGGGGAGAATTACGCGGAGCAGGCTTTAAAATACAGGAAGGAGGAGAGCCGTATCAAACCTGCCTTCCTCTGTTCCGGTGATGTCTTTGCCGGTAATGTAATGAGCGCTTTCTATAGACAGGGATTGATTCCTCCCAGGGATTACGGCATTATGGGCTTTGATAAGATACAGATGTATCAGGATTTTATACCTCAGCTGACTACAGTGGATAATCATGTGGAGAGGATGGGGTATGAAGCGGCCGGAATGCTGATCGACATGATCGAGGGGAAAGAGGTTCCTCTGAATAGAAAAATATCCGCAACCATTGTAGAGGGAGAGACCATATGACGGATGCTGCATGATAAATACGTATAAAGGCCCTGCGGAAAGCAGGGCTTTAATTATACATTGTGCTTAAAAATATTATTAAAAAGTTGTTGACATGAGACATATTGTATGATATATATTATACATAAACCAAAAAGTTCACGTGAACAATTTATAAATAATTGTTCATAATGTACAATAATCGTTGTTGTATAGCGATTTATATTTTATTTTAAAATGTTCACGTGAACACTCATCCATATACGGATGAAGAGGTGAAAGTATGTCCATACTATAATATTACAGAAGCAGATGAAGAAAATTAAAGAGGAGGAATTATCATGAGAACGAAAAAACTCGCTATTTTATTATGTGCGGCCCTACTGGTGTCTTCTCTTGCAGCGTGCGGCAATAAGCAAGGCGGACCATCCGGAACAGCAACTCCGAAGCCGACTTCAGGCGCACAGAATGGTGCCGGGGAGGCAACACCAATCACCATTGAATTCTGGAATTCCTGGACAGGACCGGATGGTGACACCCTGGTTGAGTTAGTAGACCGGTTTAACAAAGAGAATCCCTGGAAGATCACGGTGAAAATGGATATCAGCGCTTCCTTCGGAGAGAAATTATCCACCTCCCTTCCCACAGGTGATGCAAGTCCGCTGATTCTCATGGGGAACGGAGACCGGTTCAAGTATCAGGAATATTTGCTTCCCATCAATGATGTATGGACTAACACGACCTTGAAGGCTGAGAATTTCAATGCGAATTCCCTTGATACCGGTAAGATAGGAGAGGATTTATATTCATTGCCTTTCCAGAATTCCCTCTACTATATGTACTGGAACAAGGATTTGTTTGAAAAGGCCGGTCTGGATCCGGAACAGCCTCCGAAGAGCTTTGAAGAATGGACTCAGATGGCGGCAAAGATTACGGATGCCAGCAGCAATGTCTATGGATCCGGATTATTTATGGCATACGGTACCCATCAAATGTGTCTGATGCAGCAAAAGGGCGGTCTTGCGGTAGAACGTCAACAGGATGGCAAATATAAGGTTAATATTGCAGGAAATGCAGGCTTTAAAGAATATCTGGAATGGATGAAGGCGATGTATACCAGTGGGAACAACCCGCAGGAGAATGAGATTGACTCCATGTTCAAGGCCGGACAGATCGGTATTATGGTCAATGGCCCCTGGCTTGCTCCCGGTGCGGATGAAGCGGGAATCAACTTTGGTATGTGCAAGATCTTCGGCAAGGAGCCCCTGGGCGATGTAGCCGGCTTCTTCGTAACAAAGGGTGCGACGGACGAGGAGAAGCTCGCCTGTGAACGATTCCTGCAATGGTGGTATCAGGGCAAGGAAGGCACTCCGGTAGAAGACACCGCTGTCTCCACCTGGTCCTTGAAGCTGGGCTTCCCTACTACCTATACTCCTACCGCGGAAAGTGACGCTTATAAAAATAATGAAAGACTTGCAGCTTTAAATTTGGATGACAACAGCAAGGAGTCTATCTGGATTACCACATCTCCGGAGTTCAAAGGCTGGAGCGAGCTGGTGGGTATCATTGGAAATATGAGTCAGGCGATCGTATTTGACACACCCATCGATGATGCAATGGCGCAGGCGCAGGCAGACGCGGAGAAAGCGGTTATCACCAACGAGGGAGAAGGCGCTCTTGTGAAATAATCAAAACTGCAGCTTGGTCAGTGGCGCTGAGGCATAACCGGCCGAGGGAGAAAGAAGAACTTAGGAAGGGAGAACGGGAGGCGCTGCCCGGTTCTCCCTTTCTTCTAAAAATAGATTATGATTGGAGGAGCGTCTGTGAGTAATAAATTCAGCAATATCCGTTCTTATTGGAATAAGCCCCAGCATGCGCCGTATCTGTTCCTGCTGCCGGCTGCGCTTTTGATTCTGGTGTTCAATGTGCTGCCCCTGTTCGTATCCTTTGTCATCAGTACGCTGGATATGGGGATTTCCTTTCAAAGCGCAAAATTTGTGGGGCTGGCCAATTTTAAGGAAGCCCTGGCAGACAGAAGATTCATCAACAGTCTGATTGTGACCATTAAGTTCACCGCAATCGAGGTACCGATTCAGATGGTGCTAGGCCTGGCGCTTTCCGCCATGCTTACGAAGAATACCTTTACCAATAAGCTGTTCCGGAGCATTTATTTCCTGCCCATCGTCTGTTCCGCTACAGCCATCGGCATTATGTGGCAGATTATTCTGCATTCTAATGTGGGGCTGATTACTTACTGGGTGAGACTGCTGGGCTTTGGAAAGGTGAATTTTCTCAACACGCCCGGGCTTACCCTGGGTGTTGTTATCTTTGTGTCCGTGTGGAGGACCTTTGGTATTTCCACCATCATTTTGATTTCAGCGATGCAGAATGTGCCCGGGGATTATTATGAGGCGGCGGATATTGACGGAGCCGGGAAGGTGCGTCAGTTCTTCTCCATTACGCTGCCCAATATCATGCCTGCCTTCTGGTTCCTGCTTATGACCAGAGTCATAGGCTCCCTTCAGGTATTTGATCTGGTATTCACCCTGACGGACGGAGGACCGAACTTTACGACGGAGACCCTGGTTACCTATGTCTATAACCGTGCCTTTGATGTGGGCAACCGGATGGGATATGCCACAGCCATGTCTGAGTTCCTGTTTCTGATTATCATGGTTATTACCCTGATACAGTACCGGATTATGAAGAAAACAGAATATTAAAGGAGGAAAAAGGTATGAAAAGCAGAGAATTAAACAGAAGATTATTGCAGATTCCCATTCTGCTCGTCTTTGTCTGCCTGGCCGTTATAATGCTGCTTCCGATTGTCTGGATGATGTTCAGCTCCTTTAAGCCGGACAGTGAGATAATACGTTATCCTCCCACCCTGCTTCCGTCGTCCTATACCATTAAGAATTTTATAAAATGTACGAAGCGTATTGATATCTGGGTGTACCTGAAGAATTCCGTGGTCTATTCCTTTGGAGCCACAATCCCATCTCTGATCGTTAATTCCATGGCAGGGTATGCATTTGCCAGATACCGCTTCAAGGGAAAGGATATTATTTTTGTGATTTTTCTTGCGACCATGATGATTCCCTTTCAGGTTATTATGATTCCCTCCTTTCTTGAAGTCCATGCCCTGGGGATGTATGATAGTTATGCGGGATTAATCATTCCCAGAATTGCGTCAGCCTATTGGATCTTTATGATGCGGTCCGCATTCTCGGGACTGCCGGGAGAGCTGGAGGAGGCGGCGAGGATTGACGGATTGAACGAGTTCGGGATTTATGCCCGTATCATGATGCCTTTAATTAAGCCGGCAATGATTACCCTGATTATTCTAAGTGTGAACGGCAACTGGAACGATCTGCTCTGGCCTCTGATCATCACATCGGATGCGTCCATGAGAACCCTTTCCAACGGTCTTGCTCTTTTTGTCGGCGCACGTACCATTGAATACGGTGCAGCCTTTGCGGGAGCGGCAATTTCACTGCTTCCCATGCTGGTTCTTTATGTATTCGGACAGAGGTACTTTGTAGAAGGTCAGGCAACAAGCGGATTGAAGGGATAAAGCGGAGAAAGGGAATAAGAAGAGATGAAGAATTATTCTGTACATGACACATTGTTTGAGAAAAACGGCAATTTTAAAATGACGAAAGAGGAATGCGGCATCCTGTTGAAGAAACGCCGCAGCAGTGTGGTTTATTGTCCGAAGGAGGATGAAAAGGCGCCCGGAGCCATGTATCCGCGCTGCATCTGCCTGGAGCATAACGGGGAGAAGAACGGAGCGCTTCTGGCCTCCTTTGAATGCTACAGTCATGATACCCCTGTGTTTCCCATCTATGAAAGCGGGGACGATGCGAGGAGCTGGCACAGGCTTTCGGAAATAAGAGACGAGGAAAAGGGCTTCGGCTGCCGGTTCCAGCCCCATCTGTACGAGCTGCCGGCAGACTGCCAAGAACTGAGAAAGGGAACGGTTCTGTGTGCGGGAAATATTATTCCCGGTGATTTCTCCTCCTCGGCCCTGCATCTCTATAAAAGTACCGATTGCGGGAAGAGCTGGGAGTTCATGAGCGAGATTATCACCGGAGGACGTGCCCATGTAGACCCGAAGGAGCCGGACGAAAACCGCCCCGTTTGGGAACCCTTCTTAAGTCTTACTCCGGAAGGAAAGCTCATCTGTTTTTATTCCGATGAACGCTACGCATCCGGCAGGAAATACAACCAGATGCTTGCCCATAAGGTCTCGGAGGATGGCGGATACACCTGGGGTGAGGAGAAGATTGACGTTGCATTTGCGGACGGTCACCTACGGCCGGGCATGCCGATCGTGGCGGCTCTGCCGGAAGGAAAGTTCATCATGGTATATGAGATCGTAAATCAGGACAGGATTCCCGTATATTTCCGTCTCTCAGAATCCATCGAGGACTGGGGAGAGCTTGATTTTATAGGGAACCCGGTGTGCACAGCCGATGGCAGTTATCTGACGGGAACTCCCTATGTCACCTGGATTCCCCAGGGAGGGGAGCAGGGAACCATTCTGGTGACCGGAAGGGGCTTCTCCCACATCCTGGCCAACAGCAACATGGGAGAGGGCTTCTTTGTGAAAATGGACAGCCTGGTGGAGATCGACAATACCCGAGGCTTTAGCGGATACAGCCAGTGCATCCTGCCCCTCCACGGCGGACGGCAGATCTTAAATCTCTGCCCCAGGCAGATTTCAGACCGGCTTGCTCTCATTGAAGCAGCAGTTGCGGATGTATATGTAAGAGCATAGGTACAGTGAATACGGAAGAAAGGCGTGATTAGAAAAATGAAGAAGGCAGAAGTTATATATGACAGAAATTTCGTGATCGGCGAGGTGGACAGGAGGATGTACGGTTCTTTTGTCGAGCATCTTGGCCGCTGCGTATACAACGGCGTATACCAGCCCGAGCATCGGTCGGCGGACAGGAACGGATTCCGTGAGGATGTAAAGGAGCTGATTAAGGAGCTGGGGGTGACCGCCATACGATATCCCGGAGGTAATTTTGTGTCGGGCTATGACTGGAAGGATGGAATCGGACCGAAGAGAAAGCGGCCTGTGCGCAAGGACATGGCCTGGAATGTGCTGGAGACCAATGAGGTGGGAACCGATGAATTTGCCAGGTTTGCACAGGAATGTAACGTGGAGCTGATTATGGCGGCCAATCTTGGAACCGGTACGCCGAAGGAAGCAGCCGAGCTGGTGGACTATTGCAATACGGAAAGAGGAACCTATTGGGGCGATTTAAGAAGAAAGAATGGGAAGGAAGAGCCCCATGATTTTCGTGTGTGGTGCCTTGGCAACGAGATGGACGGCGAGTGGCAGATTAACATGCTGAAGGCCGGCGAATATGCAAGGAAGGCAAAGGAAGCGGCGAAGATGATGAAGTGGATGGATTCTTCCATTGAATTGATTGCCTGCGGAACCTGTACCAATGAGGAGGGGCATCACAGCTTTGGCGAATGGGATCTGACGGTCCTGGAGGAAACCTATGACTATATTGATTATCTGTCCCTGCACCGCTATTTTAACTATGATCCGGGGAAGCATCTGTTCTATCCCATGCATGAGGATGAAACGGATATCCCTTTCTTCTTCCGGGACTTGAAGAATTTCCTGGATACGATCATCAGCGCGTGTGATTTTGTGAAGGGAAAGAAGCGCAGTGATAAGACGATTCATATCTCCTTTGACGAATGGGGGGTGATCACGGATACGGGCGCTGTTCCGGGAGGCGTGGCTCAGGAATACGGGTTTGCCAATTTCAAAGAGCTGGATGCGGTGATTTACGGAGGATTGCTCTGTACCTTCCTGAATTATGCGGACCGTGTTAAGATAGCCTGTCAGTCCCTGCTGGTGAACGAAGGCGGGATGATTACCACGGATCCAAAGGGAAAAGCGATTCGCCAGACCACTTATTATCCCTTCCAGGATGCGGCAAAATACGGCCGGGGAACCGCGCTGAAGGGGAATGCCCGGCTGCCGAAGCGCGTGACCAACCATCACGGAGAACAGGAAACAGCAGCGGTTGCCTGCGTCTATAACGAGAAAGACGGAGAACTCACGGTATTTGCCATGAATTGTGATATGGAGGAGGAACTGGGTCTGCAGCTGAATTTCGGCTCCTTTGGAACGCTGGAGGGGATCGTATGGAGGGAGCTGTATGACGAGGATCCCTATGCAAAAAATACTTTTGATAATGAATTCCGGGTGGTCCCCCGTGAAAAAGAGCTTGCCGGCACCCAGGACGGAAGGATTGAGGTAGTCCTGAAGAAACACTCCTGGAATGTGCTGCGATGGAGGTGCAAATAAGGGAGATTGCAAATCTTAAGGATTTCTTAAAGCTATCCGGAGGCTCTTGCATAACCCAGCCGGAAAATGATAGAATACAAGCAATAAGATAAAACTGTATCTGGGGAAAGGGGTTTTATGGGAAAGTACAGTTGGAAAGTAAGATTAGTTGTCGTACTTATATTACTTTTATCGGTATTGCTTTTACTTCCGGCAGCTACGGCAAATGCTGATATGGGGCCGAAACCTGAGATTGAGGTGAGGGTGCTGAATCCTCCGGGAGGGGAATACTATCTGGATTTATTATCGAAGGAAGAAAACGGATATCAGAGCCTGCAGACACAGCGCTATGACAAGGCCAAGCTGGCCCTGTTGGAGAATTATGTGGAGGATGGCTGGAAAGCGGCTCTGGTTCACGGCACCTCCAGGCCGATGTGGGGAGCTTTGACCGGTGAGAAAACGGATTATGGAATGAAGCACCGCTTTTGGTACATGGGTGTGCCGGATGATTTTAAACTGATTCTGGTGACACCGGATCAGCAGATTGTCGTATCGGAGGAGATTCACAGGGAGACGCTGAAGACTGTTGTAACCTATGACTATCTGACGAACTCCGTATCAATGGAAAATGTTACGCTGGCGTATCTCAAGCAGTTTCTGGAGACCTGTATCTCCACATTGCTGATAGAAGGCGTACTGCTGCTCCTGTTCGGTTTTTCCTTGAAAGCCAACTGGAAGGTATTTCTGCTTATTAATTTTCTCACCCAGCTGGCACTGACTGCCACCGTCGGAATTATCTTTGCCAGGGAGGGCAGTCTGTCGGCGTATTTCCTGTTTGTACCGGTTGAAATTGTGATTATCATTGTGGAGAGCATTGTATTTGCCCTGCTGCTGAAAGGACAGGGGAGACTGAAAAGGGTTCTGTATGCAATTACGGCTAATCTGGTCAGTGCAGGTGCCGGTCTGGTAATTATGAGCCTGAACTATGGTTTATGATAACTATCTGCATGGGGGATTGATATCATGAATAATATTGATGATTTTGTAAGCAGCGGATGCTGCACCGGCTGCTCCGCCTGTATCAGTTCCTGGAATTTGCTTATTGCATTGCCCTGCTTCCGAATTGGGAGAAGAGGACGAGGATGATTGATAACGCAGCATTTTAAGTCAAGAAAATTGAACTGATTTCCTGGATAATGGATTGCAGGAGGTGAGAAACGATGAGTGAGGAAAAGAAGGATATCTCCCCGCCTGTGAAAATGATGCAGGCATATATATCTTCACACCTGCAAGCTTCTATTACCGCAAGGGATGTGGCGAAGGCGGCGGGATATTCGCAGTATCATGCGGCAAGGCTGTTTAAAGAGGAGACGGGTCTGTCCCCTTTTGAATACATCCGGCGCCAGCGGTTAATTCAATCCGCACACGCTTTGCGAAGCGGTAACACAAAAGTGCTTGATATTGCGCTGGACTTTGTCTTCGACAGTCACGAGGGCTTCACCCGGGCTTTTACCAATGCCTTCGGCATTACGCCTAAGAGGTATGCGAGCTATACTGTCCCTAAAGGCTGGCAGATCCCTTATCGTTATCTCAACCGCCAGAAATTAAAAACGGAGGGATCAGTTATGAAAGAACAAACAGCGGTTATCTTTACTCAAATTATCGAACGTCCGAGGCGCAAGCTCATTCTGCGGCGCAGCAAACAGGCAGATGAATATTTCGCTTATTGCGAAGAGGTTGGCTGCGGAACGCCTGAGTCGCCGGCTCCCTGGGATATTCTCTGCGGCATCAGGGAGGCTCTTTATGAGCCCGTTGGCGTATGGCTGCCGGAGAATATGCGGCCTGCCGGAACAGGAATATATGCCCACGGGGTTGAGGTTCCTTATGATTATGCAGGAGAGATACCGGACGGGTTTGACGTGATCGAGCTGGAACCGTGTATGCTGCTGGTGTTTCAAGGTGAGTCCTATGATGACGAATATTATCAGGATGCGGTGGGGCTTTGCATGAGGCATATTGAGAAGTTCAATCCGGAAGTTTATGGCTATCAATATGCCAATGAGTTAGCGCCGAGAATGCAGCTTGCTCCCATGGGCTGGCGCGGTTATATCGAGATGAGACCGGTTAAGAGCATGAAATAGGGAACACAGTCATAACAAACCCTTCAAACTGGTCAATTATGAACCAGTTTGAAGGGTTCCAAAAACACCTTCCAGTTTATCTGCATATTCTTCGTTATTTTCCTAAGCCTCTTAGGGACTTTGCAAAGTTCTCGGGTTTTTTCATTAATATAATCTGTCCCATACCCTCATCATACAACCATATGATATCGGATCCAGGCTTTAATCCTGCTTGTTTAATTATTTTATCAGGAATACACAATTAATAAATGATAAATATGAGAAAATTTCGGTAATATCAATTGTATTTATCCGTGATTATGGTTATAATAGATAGATAGACTTATGTTGATAAAAGGAGGGCATGGTATGCTGATCAATTTTAGAGTGAAAAATTATCGATCATTCCGGGATGAAGCCGTTTTGGATTTAGAGGCGGCGGGGCTGAAGGAGTATAACGAGAGCTTAATCCCGTTCAAAAAGAATAGGTACCTGCCGGCAGCTGCGATATATGGAAAGAATGGCGGGGGAAAAACCAACCTGGTTCGTGCCCTTTGGTTAGCGGTGCAATTTATTCGGAATGCGCAGAGGACACAGCATGAAAAGGCGGAGATACCCGTAAGGCCGTTTGAACTTGACGATTACTCCAGGGAACAGCCTACAGAGTTTGAGTTTATTTATGTCTATAAGGGAATTAAGTACGAATATGGCTTCTCGGCCGTAAGGAAATATATTGTAAAGGAATATTTATATGCCTCTCCCAAGGGGAAGAAGGCGATGATTTTCTCCAGAGAGAGCCAGAGCTTCACATTTCCTGAGGATAAGGAAAAAGCGAAGAAAGAACTGCTTAAGGAAGCAGTAGGAGTAAACCAACTTTTCTTTTCAGTCGCCTGTGTGATGAATTATCAGCCTTGTATAGAAGCAATGGGGTGGTTCCGGAACGAAATATACTTCTCCAGAGATTTTATTGATATCGGCAGTAATATCCTTGAATACCAGGAAGACTCTAAGATGCTGCAATCCATTGTGTCGACGGCTAAGATCGCCGATGTAGGAATTACCGATATGAAATTTGAAATCAACAATATGGAGATACGGAATCTTGAGGATATTTCCAAAGAGATCAGTGATGATGTAAAACAGTCAATTAGCAGAGCGTTGGTGCAGATGAAGGCAGCATTAGAAAGCGGCCCCAATGTAGCGGAAGGGAAGCTGTTGGTAAATGAGATAAAAACGATATCTTATCACAGTGGAGTGGATCAGAAGGGAAATCAAGGGTTTTTTACATTAGGATTAAGTGATGAATCTGATGGTACAAGAAAGCTGATGGCAATCGCTCCGGCAATCGAGCAGGCAACACGAAATGGGGGGGTTGTGGTTATTGATGAAATCGAAAAGGAACTCCATCCTCTTCTGGTAGAATATATCATAAACAAGTTCCAGAATCCCGAAAATAATAAAAATGCAGCGCAGCTGATTTTTACTACCCACAGTACTGAGATCATGAGCCGTGAACTGCTGAGACGGGATCAGATTTATTTTGCTGATAAGGATAGGAATACGGGTGCATCTGAATTGTATTCCCTATCTGATTTTTCCCCGAGAAAGGATGAAAATATATACAAGTCATACATCATTGGAAAGTATGGAGCAATTCCGCATATTGAGGAGGGATAGTTTATGGCAAGAATTCAGAGAAAGGCGAAAAGCAGACTTCCTGCTATCTTTGTTTTCTGGGAGGGAGAGAGCGAACGGGAATATATAAAATATATGAAGAGCCATTTTCAAGATAAAGCTGCCATTACGGTTCACCCGCAAAAAGGCGTGTTTCATACGGCGGATAAAGCATTTATCAATAACCAGAAGTATAAGAGTATTTCTTCTGAGATTGATGAGATATGGCTGTTCTGATACGGAGGTTGAACTGAAGGAGAAGTGGAATGAATATTATTCTGTGATAAAACGTCTTCGTAAACTGAACCGGTATATTAGAATCAGGCTATTGATGACAAAAGCCTGTATTGAATATTTTTTACTTCTGCATTATAAAAAGACAGCTCCCCGCATTGAGTTGACCAGTGAAAAGGAGCTGATACTGGAAGAAGTAACAAAGATTATTTCGACCTATGAAAAGGGTGACAGAAATAGTATCTGGAAGATTGCAAAACAGTATAAAGAAGCAATTGAGAATGGAAAATGGAGCCTTCAGCAAAACAAATCAGAGCTCCCAACTCTGGAAGATACAGATGAACGAAATCGAATATTGTTCATGGGAGACATGACATTTACTACGGTGCATGAAGCGTTGGAGTTTTTGGAAGGGTTATAATTCCGCGGTCTACATACCTGCCTCTTGAATATTGGATATTGTTCCGCTGCTTGCACTGTTAATGGCCCCTGTATAATCTGCTGCCAGCCAAAAAAGCAAGAAGCTTACCGAACGCACAAAGGCCATTTGCTCACCCTGAATCAAAATCAGTTTTCAAAAAAGAATACATCCCCCAATGTTCCGTCTTCATATTCCGTGTTCGGACAGGCTTCCACTACGCGATAATTTCCCTTTGTATAATCCGAGACGATATTATTCCAAAAATGAACCGAGGAAATATTATGCGGATGCCTTTTCAACTGCCATTTCCCATGGAATAAATCAAAAATCCTGCAAGCGGCTATTCTTCCGATACCCTTCCGGCGATACTTATACATTATGAAGAATTCGGCCAGGGAGTAATCAGTGGCCTCAGAAGCCTCGGGATAATCATTCACCATTGCAAAACCCGCCAGATAACCATCAACCAAAATAAAATAGGCCCATCGTTTTTCCTCCGTCCAGTAATTATCAAGGTAATCGTATCCGTATAAACCTAGTTTATTAACATCGCGGTTGTTCCATTGTGAAAATTCATAATCGTATTTCTCCAGGAGGTTTCTTAATATTTCCTTCTCGTCGGCGGCAACCTGTTTTATCTCGATATTCATACTAATATTACCTTTCTAGGATGTTTTGTTCTATGTGTCGATGCGCTCCAGCTGCACAAGGGCTTTGTTCCGGTAAACAAGGTCGGTGCGGGAGGTAAAGCCTATCCGCTCCCAGAAACCATTGCCGCGCTCGTTCCGTTCAAATACAACGAGGGCGGCCTTAGTGATTCCTTCTGCCAGGAGAGCATCCAGGGCGGCATTCACAAGCTGCGTTCCGATTTGCTTGCCCCACAACCGGGGATCAACACAGGTATGGTAGATATAACCGCGCCGCCCGTCGTGGCCGGATATGATTACTCCCACCGTTTTTCCCTCAAGCTCGGCAACAAAGCAAGTGGAGGGGTTGTGCTTCAGGTAGCGTTCAATGCCCTCGCGGCTGTCATCAATATCATTCAGCCCCATTCCCGGAGTATTACGCCATAGTTCATATACTGCATCATAGTCTGAAATGTTCATTTTCCGTATTGTCATAATTGTGTCCATGCCCTTTACTGCACAAATTGTCATAAAAATACCGGCATGGATACCCCCCTTTATTCCTATATTTTATTTCCTTCCATCCTGGCTTCCCGCAGTAAAATCAAGATCATATCCAGTTCCGTGAGAGAATAGGACGCCATCGCTGATTTTGTGCTCATTGTAGAATTCCTTTAGAGATTTCTTCGTTTCCTCGTCAAGATAATGCCAGCGCACTCCTCCTATATTATTTTTGATCTTACCAATTCCAACTCCTGTGCGGCTAATCCTTGTCATTGGCTTTTATAATCAATGCTTCCGTGATACCAACCGCTGATCCCATCTTTTTTTACAAAATAGCCTCTTGATGTCTTCTTCATTATAGATAATTCATCTCCAATGTCTACGGGCAGTCTGTAATCAGTATAATTATAGCATCCCGCGTTTTCATCGAAGCTGTAGATAGAATCATTGTGAATCCAAAGGCGGCAGCCGGTGGATTTATGCCGGGCAAATGAAAATTCTTCGCCTTTTTCGAGAATCTCGATTTTGTTGTCAATATAGCGGATATTGATGGAGTCTTCCGACTTTTTCTGCGGCGTCCGGGCGTAAGCCACGGGAAAATCATCATAAGCTGCAAAGGTAATATCCCCGGAGTCAATATCGGAAATAATGAGGGCGTTGAGCTGTCCGTCCTGTCTGATTCCGCACCCGCCATCGATGCTTATAATTTTCTGCTTTTTATTGATAATGGGGGTGAAGGATGCAATCTTATCGTTATACAGGGGTACCGGCCAATGGCCGACAACAACATATTTATTAAATTCCAGACCCTTTTCCATGAAGGCATCGTTTTTCAGATAAGGAAATGCATCGGTTTCATGAAAGAGATCAGGACCATTGGACGGCAGACCGCCGTGAACGAAGATGTAGTTCTGGGTTTCGATCACAGTTGGAAGACTGCGCAGAAAATCAAGCTCTTCCCGGAAGCTTTCTTTGACCTGTTCCATTACGTTGGGAACATCCGCAGGGCTATGAATATCTATGTCCAGCTCATGGCACATATCCAAAAAGAAGCAGCCGCCGTAATGCTTTTTCATCCATTCCGTATATTGAAAAAGTGACTCGCTGTCGTCGGCGGTATTATGATCCAGCATTAAAAGTCTGGCGGCATCTACATTTCCCATGAGGGGATAAACGGTATGGCTGTTACATAGCTGCATCACATAACGAAGTGTTTTGAGGCTGAAAGGCCCTTTTTCAAGAATATCCCCTACAATAAATAGAATATCGTTTTGTATGAAATTTACCTTTTTTAGGATATTTTTCAGATGATCGTAATGGCCGTGAATATCGCTGATAACAATCATTCGTCTGTTAGAAGGTATGTTTATTTTTTCAATCTTAGCCTGCATGTTTTTCTCCTGCTGTATCAATGAATCTGTCAGCATTTTTATTCAGTAGTATGTAAGAAAGATTAACATAATAAGGACAATGCTTCAAGAGCAAAATGATAAACATCGGTAGGTATTTCTATCAGCGGGACTGCGGCGTTTTACATCAAACGATTGTCAGAGGAAGTATTGTAAATGTATTTACCTGGGGCAGGAGGAATAGATTGACGAAAAATAAAATAATAGTATTATTATAAGTTAGAAGCTCAATGAAATAAATGGTTGCTTGATTTTCAAGTAAAAGGGCTGCTCTCTAACCTGTTCACCATCTTTTAAATAAGGAGGAATGCATCATGAGGAGAAAAACAGTACAAATTGGGGCTGTTTCGCTATTGTGCGTATGTCTGATACTAATTGGGGTATTGCTGGTGCTGCATAAGCAGAAGGAGAGTACGTATAGCTGTTATCAAATTCCGGTTGGAGGCGGAAAGCTGAGATGGGGAATGAGCAAAGAGCAGATTATAACCGTGATGGGAGAACCGGCCTTGATGGAAGACAATAAGGGGTATGAAGATATTTTAACCTATAATACGGTTTCCGGCAAAATAGGCGCTTGCTCGGAAATAATCCTGCATATAGGGAGCGGCGTGGCAGCTGTTGAAATACAGGAAGCAGCGCCCAAGGGGCTCAGTATTATTGAGATGAAAATTGATAAAACAACGAAGGAAGCCACCATTAAGAAGCTTTCCGCAATTTACGGGAGCTTAGTTGAGAAAACCAGCCAGCTCGAATCGGATCTGCAAAAAGGCGCTCCGGACTACTTTAATAAAATATATTACAGCGATAAATGGAGGCTTGATACTTTGCCGGAGGAGGAGTATGGCCGGCTTGCGGCGTTTTATCAGAAAAGCAGGAAAGACTGGCCAATAGAGAAAGAGACAGTGCTTATGAGGATGGGGCTATCCGGTGTTGCGTCGGGAGACGCTTATACCTGCAATGTAATGCTGGATGCCTATGTTTTATCCTGTCTGGAAAGTGCCAAAAATGAAAAATGATTTACTCCTGTCTGCCTTCAAGACAGGAATATAAGGAATAAAGAGGAAGCCCGGAAGAGGAGCAATGTGCTTATCCCGGGCTTTCTCCGATTCAGGAAAGAGATTGCCTATTCACCCTCTTCATCCTGCAGAGCATCGAACCCCTCTTCTCCTGTACGGATTTTGATGACATTTTCCACGTCGTATAAGAAAATCTTACCGTCTCCTACTTTTCCTGTGTACAGTGCCTGTTTTATTGTGTCAATCAGTGTTTTCGTGGGGATCTTGCATACAACGATGTCAACCTGTACCTTCGGCAGAAGCCTTGTTTTGATCGGCGTACCGCGGTAGTATTCCGTATGTCCCTTCTGCATGCCATAACCAAGGACATTGGTGACCGTCAGGCCGGTGATGCCAAGCTTGTCGAGAGCGGCCTGCAGCTTCGTGAACTTATCCTGATTCGTGAGGATGGTGACCTTGGTCATTTTTGCGCCCGGCTGTGCGCGGTTCACTACGGGGATGGCAACCTCCGGTGCAACAGGGCCGAATAAATGCTCCGGCATTTTAACCGGGGCGGTCACCGTAGCTTCGCTTCCGATATCCATTTCCATCACAGGAGCAATAATGGAAAAGTCAGGATAGGCGGCATTCCCATGCTCGCCGATATCAAGTCCCTGGATTTCTTCCTCAAGGGTGACGCGGATACCGGCCGTCTTTTTAAGCAGGAACCAAACCAGAGAGGAGGATGCAAATACAAATGCGCCGACGGCGGCAATGCCGAGAAGCTCCACGCCAAGGAGCCGGAAGCCGCCGCCGAAGAACAGACCGTTGACGGTGGAGAGGCTGGTCACACCCTCCTGGGCGAACAGGCCGACACAGATGGTTCCGAAAATGCCGCAGACGAGATGAACGGAGGTGGCTCCAACCGGATCGTCCACCTTGGCCCGGTCAAAGATAATAACGGCAAATACTACAATCACGCCGGCAATGGCACCGATAATCATGGAGCTTCCTACGCTGACAAAGGCACAGCTGCCGGTGATACCTACAAGACCGGCCAGACAGCCGTTGATGGTCATGCCGAGATCCGGCTTGCCGATGAAGATCCATGATGTGGCAGTAGCGGTCAGAACAGCGGCAATGGCAGCGGTATTGGTGGTCACGAGAATATGTACCACATCTGCGGGATTTTGAAAGCTCATGGTGGAGCCGGGGTTAAAGCCGAACCAGCCAAGCCAAAGTACAAAAAGACCGATTACTGCGAGAGACATGTTGTGGCCCGGAATAGCCTTGGGCTCCCCATTCTTGTCATATTTTCCGTAACGGGGTCCGAGCAAAAGAGCACCGGAGAGGGCTGCCCAGCCGCCGACGGAATGGACGACGGTATCACCGGCAAAATCCAGAAAGCCCAGGTCTGCCAGCCAGCCTCCGCCCCAGATCCAATGACCGACGATGGGATAGATGACGAGGGTCAGCGCAAAGGAAAACAGGATAAAGGATAGGTATTTGACGCGCTCTGCAACCGCACCGGATACGATAGTGGCAGCGGTGCCGCAAAATACCAGCTGGAAGAATAATTTTCCCCAGAAGGGCACATTGGGCGTCAAGGTATTCTGGTAGAAATCAAGATTTGAATTGCCCAGGATGAACAGGTTCTGTGTGCCGATAAAGGGGTTATCCCCGCCAAACATCAGCCCCCAGCCCAGAAGCATAAAGCCCAGCGAAGAGACGGCGAACACGATAAAGTTCTTGGACAGGATGTTTACAGTGTTTTTCGATCTGGCCATGCCGGACTCGACTGCCGCAAAGCCGAGATTCATAAAAAATACCAGCACAGCTGCAAGCAGTACCCATAGAGTGTCAATAATCATTGTAATATTCATAGACGTTTCCTCCCATAAAAAATGGGTGTGTATTTTATTGCTCGCATCAGCAGATGCCAATCAATAGAACACACACCTTTGTGTACGTTGTTTCCAACAGTTATCCTAACCTTTCTAAAACAGATTGCTTTTCTCCTCAGAGCAGAGTCCGCCGGAAGACTCCGGAGTACTCCTTCCTATTATCCCCGTCCTTTCTGTGCAAAATAAAAGCGCTGCGGGTATGTCACCCATAGCGCTTTTGCTGTTCTTGCGGTTGATTATATCCGAACCTTATATATTTGTCAATAGCTAAATATAAAATCTTGTTTACGAAAAATGATAATTGAGTTATAATTGTTAAACAAGTAACAAAAAAATAAAATCGTTCTGACCACCAGGGTACACCCGCGTGAAAGGCGAAGAATAGAACATCGCTGATTGGGATTGTGAATCCTCCGAAGCATTGAGCATTAAGCTAAAGCTCTCGGGTGAGGCATTATCCTTATTGGAACACTCTATCCTTACGCCGCAATGACGTGAGGAATTTTTATGACCTTAGGGCGTAAGGATTCCTTACAGCCGCAATGACGTGAGGAATTTTTATGCCTCAACGGATGTAAATTGTCCGCTGATTTATAAGGAAAATGGAGAGGATTATGTCTGATATCAAAAAACAATCAAGAACAGAAAACGGCTCATCATGCATTCAGCTGATTGACCGGCTGGAGGAACAGAGAATGCTCACAGGGGAGGAATTCCTCGCCCTCTTGACCGGTATGGGCACGGAGGAGAAGCTGTATCTCCGGGAAAAGGCAAGAGAGGTCACTCTCCGGCGGTTCGGAAACCGGATTTATACCAGAGGCCTGATTGAATTCACAAATTACTGTAAAAATGATTGCTATTACTGTGGAATAAGAAGGAGTAACCTCCGGGCCACCCGTTACCGGCTGAACCTGGAACAGATCTTAAGCTGCTGCCGGGATGGCTATGAGCTGGGCTTTCGTACCTTTGTGCTTCAGGGAGGGGAGGATGGCGGCTATAGGGATGAGGATATACTGGAGATGATTCGCGGGATCAAGGAAGGCTTCCCGGAATGTGCCCTGACCCTTTCCATCGGCGAGAAAAGCTATGAAAGCTATCTGAAGTATTACCAGGCAGGAGCCGACCGGTATCTGCTCCGGCATGAGACCGCCAATGAGGAGCATTATGCCAGGCTTCATCCGGCCAATCTGAGCTTACGAAACCGCAAGCAGTGCCTGCTGGATCTGAAGAAGATCGGATACCAGGTGGGAGCGGGCTTCATGGTGGGTTCGCCCGGACAGAAGCCGGAGTATATTGTGGATGACCTGTTCTTCCTTAAGGAGCTTGCCCCGCAGATGGTAGGAATAGGCCCGTTTCTCCCTCATCATGATACACCCTTTGCACGGGAGGAGAAGGGCTCCATGGAGCTGACCCTGGTTTTGATCAGTATTCTGAGACTGATGCTGCCCGACTCACTGCTCCCTGCCACTACGGCATTGGGAACCATCCATCCCAATGGAAGAGAAGAGGGAATCCTGTCCGGAGCCAATGTGGTTATGCCAAATCTCTCCCCCACCTCGATGCGCAAGAATTATGAGCTGTATGACAATAAAATCTGTACGGGGGACGAAGCGGCGGAATGCCGTTTCTGCCTTGACCGGCGGATGAAGAAGATTGGCTATGAGCTGGCGGTTGACCGCGGTGATTATAAAGAAAAGGAGCTGGAAGTATGTATGATGTAAGGTCTAAGAAAGCGGAAGAATTTATCAATCATGAGGAGATTCTGTCCACGTTGGAATACGCAAGCGCCAATAAGAACAACCGGGAGCTGATCGATGCCATTCTGACCAAGGCAGAGGAGCTGAAGGGCATTACCCACCGGGAGGCCAGTGTCCTTCTGGAGTGTCAGCAGGAGGACCAGATCCGGCGTATGTATGACCTGGCGGTTAAGATTAAGGAGAAATTCTATGGCAACCGCATTGTCATGTTTGCTCCCCTCTATCTGTCCAATTACTGTGTCAACGGCTGTGTCTACTGCCCGTACCACTATACCAATAAGCACATTCCCCGGAAAAAGCTGACCCAGGAGGAGATCCGCCGGGAGGTAATTGCCCTCCAGGACATGGGACATAAGCGACTTGCCCTGGAGGCAGGGGAGGATCCGGTGAATAATCCGCTGGAGTATATTCTGGAGAGCATCCGCACCATCTATTCCATTCATCATAAGAACGGCGCTATCCGCAGAGTGAATGTCAATATCGCCGCAACCACGGCGGAGGATTACCGGAAGCTGAAGGAGGCCGGCATCGGAACCTATATCCTCTTCCAGGAGACTTATCATAAGGAGAATTATGAGAAGCTTCATCCCACCGGGCCAAAGCATAATTATGCCTACCATACCGAGGCCATGGACCGGGCCATGGAGGCAGGGATTGATGATGTGGGACTGGGAGTTCTCTATGGGCTGAATAGGTACCGCTATGATTTCGCAGGAATTCTGATGCATGCGGAGCATCTGGAGGCGGCCATGGGTGTGGGGCCCCATACCATCAGCGTGCCCAGAATCCGCCCGGCGGATGATATTGATGCCTCCAGCTTCAAGGACTCCATATCCGATGAGATATTTGAGAAAATTGTAGCGATTCTTAGAATTGCGGTACCCTACACCGGAATCATAGTCTCGACGCGGGAATCCCGGAAGAGCAGGGAAAAGGCCCTTAAGCTGGGAGTATCCCAGATCAGCGGAGGTTCCAGGACCAGCGTGGGAGGTTACGACACGCCGGAGCCGGAGGAAGAGAGCTCGGCACAGTTTGATGTGGAGGATACCAGAACACTGGATGAGATTGTGAACTGGCTTCTGTCCCTTGGGCACATTCCCAGCTTCTGTACCGCCTGCTACCGGGAGGGCAGAACCGGCGACCGTTTTATGAGCCTGGTGAAATCCGGGCAGATCGCCAACTGCTGTCAGCCCAACGCACTGATGACACTGAAGGAGTATCTGGAGGATTACGCTTCCCCGGATACAAAGGCGAAGGGGGAAGCCCTGATTGAGCGGGAACTGAGCAATATCCCTAATGAAAAGGTGCTGCGGTTAGCGAAGGAAAACTTGCAGAAAATTGCGGGAGGCAGCAGGGATTTCAGATTTTAAGGAAAGGAATGGTTATTATATGAGTTTAAACGGCACCCCCAGAGCAAATCAGCTCCATATCGGCATCTTCGGAAAACGCAACAGCGGAAAGTCCACCCTGATCAACGCCCTGACAGGGCAGAACACGGCGCTGGTGTCCAATGTGGCGGGAACCACCACGGATCCGGTCTATAAAAGCATCGAAATCCATGGTATCGGTTCCTGTGTCCTGATTGATACGGCAGGCTTTGATGACAGCGGCTACCTGGGCCAGATGCGGGTGGAAAAGACGCGTCTCGCCATGGAGAAGACGGATGTGGCACTGATTGTATGCAGCAATGAGGAGATTGCCCAGGAGCTGGAATGGGCAGAGGCCTTCCGTAAGCATAAGGCCGCGGTGATCATGGTAATCAATAAGGTTGACCAGATCAGCAATACGGATCGCATTCGGAATAAAATATATGAAGCGCTGGGAGAGGAGCCGGTGAAAATAAGCGCCATATCCAGGCTTGGCATGGAAAGAATCCGGGAAGAGATCATCCGCCGGCTGCCGGAGGATTTTGAGGCAAAGAGCATTACCGGCGATCTGGTAAGAGAGGGAGATACGGTTCTTCTGGTCATGCCCCAGGATATCCAGGCGCCGAAGGGACGTCTGATCCTGCCCCAGGTTCAGACCCTGCGGGAGCTGCTGGACAAGAAATGCATTGTACTAAGCAGTACCGCGGATAAGCTGGAGCAGGCATTGGAAAGCCTGGCGCGGCCGCCCAAATTAATTATCACGGACTCCCAGGTATTTCCCGCAGTATATGAGAAAAAACCGGCAGAAAGCCTGCTAACCTCTTTCTCCGTGCTGTTTGCAAGCCATAAGGGAGATATTGATTATTTTGTAAAGAGTGCAAAGGTTCTGGATCAACTGACGGAAAGCTCTAAGGTATTGATTGCGGAAGCCTGCACCCATGTGCCTCTGGAGGAGGACATCGGAAGGGAGAAGCTGCCCCGCATGCTGCGAAAGAAAGCAGGAGAGGGACTGACGGTGGTCAATGTCAGCGGAAATGATTTCCCCCGGGATCTCACCCCTTATGATCTGGTTATTCAATGCGGTTCCTGTATGTTTAACCGCAAGTATGTAATGAACCGTGTAGAGCAGTCCAAGGTTCAAAATGTTCCCATGACCAACTATGGGATTACCATCGCTTATCTGAGTGATATTCTGGATAAGGTGGCACTGGTATAAACAACAGATTCCGCCCGGTCAGCCTGAATGATACCTTGTATCCAGGCCGGCCGGGCGGAATCTGTTTTAAGAAATATGAAAAAGAAGATAATAGCGGTGGTTATTATTTGTTATGAAATGCCTTCCAGAAGTCTCCGTTAGTATTCAGATACTCCGCCAGGTCGTCAAAGGAAATCTCAAATTCCGGAAAGCCTGCGGCATAAGGGGCAATCTCATAGGGATAGAAATAAATGACAAGGCTGTTTTCCGTCAGATAGAAATATTGTGCATCGGTTATTCCTGTAAAGCTGTCAGGAAGATAGAGGTTATCCTCGGAGGCCTCTTCCAGCTCGGCCTGAATGATTTCATTAATTGCAGTCTTGTAGCCGCTGTCCTTGAGGAATAAATCCTTTAATTCGTAGAAGCTGCCGGTTGCAATATCAATATAATAGTATTCCTTGAGAGGCATTCCATGGGCGGCTCCGGCAAAATAATCATAGCCGTTCATCTGAATGACCAGCAATTGATCCAGAAGAGAGGCCTGGAAGCGGTCATCGACGGACAGATAATCCTCCGCTGTAATATTGGCTCTTGCATCTGTGAAAATACTCTCCAGATGTTCGTTAATCTGATGCTGAACCGCCGGGTCGGGCAAGCCCTCTACCTTGGGGTAGCGAACCATCACAGACCGCAGGGGCTTGAAATGAAGCTGCTTTACCAGAATGCCTGAGTCCAGGCGGAAGGTGGTATCAGCCTTCCACAGCACGGTATTATCCAAATTATAATATGCAAGATCACCGTCAATCTCCGCTTTTACGATATCTCCCAAAAGGGTAAGGCTGCCGCCGCCGTCATAGCTGGGCAGGGAGGAATCCTCCTGGCCGGTCTTGTCAATGAAGAACACGGCAGATTCATCGGCAGCAGAAGAATAATCTCCGTTAAAGGGCTGCAGGTCATATAAGTTGTATTCGGTTAATTGTTCCCCCTGGGCATTAAAAATAGCGGCCGGATAAAAGGAGGCCTTATAGGACTCCACGGAAGGATCCTTAATGGCAAAGAGATTGCTGCCCAGGTAGTCAATGCTGCTGTATATGGGGTCAAATACGGGAGTATCATCCACCCTTTTCACACCATAGAGCATGGCGTCGGAATCATAATAGATCAGATATCCATCCTGAAAATCACTCACATAACCGTTACCCAGGGTTACCTGGCTGTTCTCCAGCACGCTGCCGGTCCGGTCGATGAGCTGGAAGGAGCTTCCGTCGGGAAGAGCCACATAAGCCTGGCCGTCCTCACTGAAATCATCAGCAAAGAGATAGGAGGGAGGAATCACCTCCTGCCCTTTCCGATTGATATAGCCATAGAGCATGTTGTCTTCCACCGAGCGAAGGAAAGCCGCCATTCCATTACGGAAAGAGCGTATCTGGTTATCATTTTCATACATTACGGTACCCTTTGAATCAATTACCTTATAAATCCCGTCTTGAATCACAATTGCCATACCTTCCGCAAAATCCTCGGCATGATCATAAGCGGGTTCAATGACAAAATTGCCGCTTCGGTCTATATAACCAAATTTAGTGACGCATCCTGATTTTGTGTATGCGGGGTATAACTGCACTTCCTGTGCGGCATCCTCCGGAAGCGGCGAAGCCGTGGGAGAGACCGTGGGGGAGGGAAGCTCGGTGGGGTCGGGAAAGGGCTCCGGATTATTCACCTGTTCGGATTTCATCCGGAAAAATATAAAGTATACGGATGCTGCAATAACAAGAACTGCTGCTAATGCGGCACCGATGATCAGCATCTTTTTTTTCATAAGGGGAACTCCTTTATCTAATTCTGTCAAGGATCGCACTGTTTGCCTACGCCTCCATTATATAATAGGAGAGAGAGAGAAGTAAAGACAATATATGTTAAGATTTATTTACGTTTTTATGAATTAGGGCCGGGAATTACATAAAAATTGTTTGTAAAAGTTTATTGACTAGAAACAAAACAAAAAAATAGATAAAATATTTAGAATAATGAAAAAAAACCATTACAAATTCCGACAACTATGGTATAATGTTGATAGACATTATACCCATGCATTTATGCGTGTATGCCGGAATACAGCAGGTATTTAAGTGCGGGGTGGGCGGGGCTTTTGATCCCATGGAACGCATTTTTCCGGGAAAAGTTTTAGGAATAATTTTGACTTCAGTGTCATATATTTTGAATGTTGAAATTATACGGGGCGGATGACAGGCGGCAGAATATTGGGAGGTAAAGGCGGATGGAGGAAGATTACATAGTACGTGATGGTACAGGGGCGGATGGCACGTCTGCAGGCCGGGCGGCGAAAGGCAGAGCAGCAAAGAGCAGGGCAGCGGGAAGAACTGTCGGGAAGACCGCCGGAAAGACGGCGGAGGAGATAAGGGAGGAACAGATCTATCTCTTCCATGAGGGAACCAATTACAAGAGCTACCGTATGCTGGGAGCTCATTGTATGGAACAGGGCGGTCAGGCGGGAGTCCGTTTCAGCGTGTGGGCTCCGAATGCCGAAGGAGTCAGTGTTGTGGGAGATTTTAACCAGTGGAATCCGGGACTTCATCCGATGAAGAGGAAGGAAGAGACGGATATCTGGGAATTATTCCTTCCGGGCATCATGCCGGGAGAGCTGTATAAATACTCGGTCAGGACCCAGCGGGGAGAGATACTCTATAAAAGCGATCCTTACGGCTATTATAGCGAGCTTCGTCCGAAGACGGCGTCTGTTGTCTATGAGCTGGAGGGCTTTGCCTGGACGGATGAGGAGTGGATTAAGAACAGGGATGCAAGGCTTCCCCTGAATATGCCTCTGCTGATCTATGAGGTACACCCGGGATCATGGAAGAGGAAGGAGGATCAGTCCTTCCAAAGCTATAAGGAACTGGCGGGCCAGCTGGTGGATTATGTGGCCGATATGGGATATACCCATATTGAACTGATGCCCGTTATGGAGCATCCCTTTGACGGCTCCTGGGGATACCAGGTTACCGGATATTATGCCGTTACCAGCCGGTACGGAACACCGAAGGAATTTATGTATTTCGTTGATTATTGCCACCGGAAGGGAATCGGTGTCATCCTTGACTGGGTGCCGGGGCATTTTCCCAGAGATGCTCACGGACTGGCACGGTTTGACGGCACTCCTATCTATGAACATCCTGATCCGAGAAGAGGGGAGCATCCCCAGTGGGGAACTCTGATCTTTGATTATGGACGGCATGAGGTCCAGAGCTTTCTGATCTCCAACATCATCTTCTGGCTGGAGTATTATCATGTGGACGGTTTCCGGGTAGATGCGGTTACCAGTATGCTTTACCATGATTTCGGCAGGGAGGAATGGCTGCCGAACCAGTACGGGGGCAATGAGAATCTGGAGGCTGCCGCTTTGCTCAGAAGGCTGAACGAGGTGGTGTATTCCCAGTATCCGGGAACAATGATGATTGCGGAGGATTCCAGCCAGTGGCCGCTGGTTACCGCGCCTACCAGCAGCGGAGGACTGGGCTTTCTGTACAAATGGAATATGGGATGGATGAACGATACCTTGAAATATACCTCAATGGATCCGGTTTACCGTAAATGGAACCATAATCTGCTGACCTTTTCCTTAGTCTATGCCTTTTCTGAAAATTATATCCTTCCCCTCTCTCATGACGAAGTGGTGCATGGAAAGCGTTCTCTGTTAAATAAGATGCCGGGAGAATACCGGCAGAAATTTGCAGGGCTTCGGGTGCTGTTCGGCTACATGATGTCCCATCCCGGCAAAAAACTGGTCTTTATGGGCGGAGAATTCGGACAGTTCATTGAGTGGCGCTATGATGCCGGACTGGACTGGCTGCTGCTGGATTATGAGATGCATCAGAAGATGAAGGATTATGTGAGAGCATTAAATCATTTTTATATCGGACAGCCGTCCCTGTGGCAGGATGACAACGGCTGGAGCGGTTTTCAATGGATCTGCCCGGAGGATAACAACCAGAGCGTGCTGGCCTTTTTAAGAAAGGGCAGGGATGCCGGGGATTATCTTCTGGTAGCGATAAATTTCACCCCGGTTGAGAGGCCGGAATACCGGATTGGGGTTCCTGCGGCGAAGAGCTATCAGGAGGTCTTCAGCTCGGATGATGCCTGCTTCGGGGGGGATGGCTGCGGAGAGCACAGAGCTGTCAAGGTTGAGAAAATCCCCTGCCACGGGTATGAGCAGTCGATCACAGTAAGACTGCCCTCCCTGTCGGTGGTGTTTTACCAGCCGGCGAAGCAGAAGAGAAGATCGGTTAAAAAAGAGGCTGTAAAGAAAGAAGAGTAAAGGAGGACTTGTTATGGTAACAAAAAAATGTGTGGCCATGCTGCTCGCGGGAGGGCAGGGAAGCAGATTGGGAGTACTGACGAAAAACACTGCAAAGCCTGCGGTTCCGTTCGGAGGAAAATATAGAATCATTGATTTTCCCCTCAGCAATTGTACGAATTCGGGCATCGATACGATTGGGGTTCTGACCCAGTATAAGCCCTTAAAATTAAATTCCTATATCGGAATAGGCCAGCCCTGGGATCTGGACCGTCTCAACGGCGGCGTTACCATTCTTCCTCCCTATATGAAGCAGACCGTCGGGGAATGGTATTCCGGCACGGCCAATGCCATTTGTCAGAATATTGAATACATAGAAGCCTATGATCCCGAATACGTTCTGATCCTTTCCGGTGACCAGATCTACAAGATGGATTATAACGCCATGCTGAGCTACCATGAGGAGAAGAAGGCGGATGTTACCATCGCGATTCTAGAGGTGCCGTGGGAGGATGCCAGCCGTTTCGGTATCATGAACACGGGGGAGGACGATAAAATCTATGAATTCGTGGAGAAGCCTAAAAAGCCCATCAGCAACAAGGCGTCCATGGGAATTTACATATTCAGCTGGAAGAAGCTGAGGCATTATCTGGTGGAGGATATGAACACTCCCGGCTCCCATAATGATTTTGGAAAGGATATCATCCCGAAGATGCTGAAGGAGGGGGAGCGCATGTACGCCTATCCCTTCAAGGGCTACTGGAGGGATGTGGGAACCATCCAGAGCCTGTGGGAAGCCAATATGGATCTGTTGGAAGAGGAGCCCGAACTGGATCTTTATGATACCGGATGGAAGATCTATTCCAGGAATCCGGTGGAACCGCCTCATTTTATTGCCATGGGAGCCAATGTAAAGCGCTGTATCATAACGGAGGGCGGAATTATATACGGGGATGTGAATCATTCCGTGCTGTTTGCCGGTGTAACCGTAGGACGGGGCAGCAAAATCAGCAACTCCATTCTTATGCCCAATGTAAAGATCGGAGAGAATACGGTGATCGAAAACGCTATTATTGCCGAGAACACAGTGATTGGAGACAATTGCAGCATCGGTTGTTCCATGAAGCCGGATATCGGGACGGAGCAGGGAGAAAATCAGGGAGAGATTACCGTGGTTGGGGAAAATCTGGTGATTGCCTCCGGCTTCCGTCTGGAGCAGGGAAGCATGATTGATGCGGATAATTACCAGTCTTATCAGGCCGTAGTGTGAAAAGGATGGGAAAATGCGGCATCTTAGAATAGTATTTTGATCAGAAGAATAAAGAATGCTGTAAAAAATGGCAGAATGGAGGATTTATGAGAGACACAATGGGAATTATTTATACCGGAGACAGCAATGTGAGCCTGCAGGAGCTTACACTGAAGCGGTCCGTTGCGGCGCTGCCCTTTGGGGGAAGATACCGTATTATAGATTTCATTTTATCGAATATGGTGAATTCGGGAATTAATAATGTGGGAATCATCACACAGAACAATTACCACTCCCTGATGGATCATCTGGATACCGGCCAACCCTGGGATCTGGACCGGAAGAAAGGCGGCTTGTTCATTCTTCCGCCCTATGTCAGCCATGAGAACCGGGGCTGGTACCGGGGGGATATTGAGGCTTTTCACAGCAATATGTCCTATATCCGCAAGAGTCCTCAGAAATATGTGGTTCTATCCGGCAGTTCCATGGTGTGCAATCTGAATTACTACGGAGCCATGGAGTTTCATAAGGCCAATAACGCGGATATTACCATAATCTACAAGGAAATGAAAAAGGCGGATAAGGAATTGCTGTCCAAGCATACGATTATTAATACCGACGGTGACAACCGGATTACCGACCTGGAGGTGAATCCCACCAACCCCGTCTCCAACAAGCTGTGTATGGAAATGTATATCATCGAGAAAAGACTGTTTGAGTATCTGGTGGATGAGTGTGAGGCAAGGGGAAGGTTTGATTTCATCAAGGACGCGCTGAGACGGAACCTGAATAAGCTGAAGATATACGGATATCCCTATGACGGTTATCTGGCCAACATGGATAATATCCAGTCTTATTTTAAGCATAATCTGGAGCTGGTGAAGCCGGAGAATTTCTACGAGCTGTTCCATGATTCCGGCCTGGTCTATACCAAGGTAAGGGATGAGGTTCCCGCCAAATACGGCATGAATGCCAAGGCGGAGAATTCTCTGGTGGCCGATGGCTGTGTGATCAACGGACAGGTGGAGAACTGTGTTCTGTTCCGGGGAGTGAAAATCGCAGAAGGAGTTGTTGTGAAGAACAGTGTGATCATGCAGGATGCGGAGATTCAGGAAAGGGTCGTGCTGGAGAATGTGATTCTGGATAAGGAAGTTATTGTCCGCAAAGGAAAGCATCTGGTAGGGCAGGAATGCTATCCGGTGGTGATTAGAAAGGGAACCGTGATATGATGAATAAAATTTTAATGGCAGCATCGGAAGCCAGCCCCTTTGCAAAAACGGGAGGCTTGGCCGATGTAATCGGGGGACTGCCCCAGGCGTTAAAACAGCTGGGTGCGGATGTCCGGGTGATTATGCCCAAATATGAATATGCAGGCAAATCCAAAAGGATTGTAAGGGATGAGGCAACAGGGGAGCTGGAGGAGACGGAAGACAGGGCGTCTTTGTCCGAGTTCTTGTGGGAACAGGATCTGGTTCTCCGGCATATAGGTGAGATTTATGTAAGGCTGGGCTGGCGCAGCTTGTATTGCGGAATAGAGCAGACGGAGTATCGGGGCGTTACTTATTATTTTATTGATAATGAATTCTATTTTAAACGGGACAGCTGCTATGGTTATGGGGATGATGAGGAGCGTTTTGCATTCTTTTGCCGGGCCGTGCTGGAGGTTCTTCCCTATCTGGATTTCATACCGGATGTTCTGCATTGCCATGACTGGCAGACGGGAATGATTCCGGTGCTGCTGGAGTCACAGTACCGGGGCCTGGAGCAATACCGGAACATTAAGACGGTTTTCACCATTCATAACCTTAAATTCCAGGGAGTCTGCGGAGTTTCTGAGATGAAGGAATGGTTCGGACTGGGGGAGGAATACTTTACTCCGGATAAGCTGGAGTTCTATGGGGCCGCCAGCTTTATGAAGGGCGGGCTGACCTATTCCCACCGGATCACAACAGTGAGCGAATCCTATGCCCAGGAGATCAAAGATCCTTATTACGGGGAGCGTATGGATGGATTGCTGAAGGCCAGGGAACAGGAGCTGAGAGGAATTGTCAACGGCATTGACTACGAGGCCTTCAATCCGAAGACAGATCCCTTTATCTATCATAATTATACCAAGTCTACCATCCGGGAAAAGAAGCAGAATAAGACGGAGCTGCAGAAACGGCTGGGTCTGACGGTGGACGAGGAGCTTCCCATGATCGGTCTGGTCTCCCGGCTGACGGATCAGAAGGGGCTGGCGCTGATTGAATGCGTCTTTGACGAGATCATGAAGGAAGGCGTCCAGTTTGTAATTCTGGGAAGCGGCGATAGAAAATATGAAGAATTATTTAAAAATGCCGTAGACCGGTATCCGGGAAGCGTTGCGGTAAAGATAGCCTACAGCGATCCCAGGGCACAGAGAATCTATGCGGCCTCCGACTTCTTTTTGATGCCCTCCCTCTTTGAACCCTGCGGATTGGGCCAGCTGATCAGCATGCGTTACGGAACCCTGCCCATCGTCCGGGAGACCGGCGGCCTGCGGGACACGGTCCAGTCCTATAATGAAGTGACAGGAGAGGGCAATGGTTTCAGCTTTACCAATTATAATGCACACGATATGCTTTATACAATCCAGAGGGCGCTGGGCATCTACCGTAAGAAGACCCTGCGTGTCAAATTGATGAAGGCTGCCATGTCCTGCAATAACAGCTGGGAGGTGCCGGCGGGCAAATATATGGAGTTATATGGGGAGTTAGAATGAAGAAGAGACAGCTGCTCTATGTGACGGCAGAGCTTGCCCCCTATGCCAGCGAGGGAGGTCTGGGGGAGGTTGGAAGGGACTTTTCAAAGAGTTTGGCGGAATATGGGGACTATGAGGTGAGCCGGGTTATGCCCTGTTACAAATCCACGGGCGCAGACCTGTGCTACCGGATGGATTATCCTGTGGAAATGGGACAGGGCTTTGATACCTGCGTGGTTAAGACAGAGGCTTCAGGGGATATACAGACCTATTTTATCACCTGCGACCGGTATTTTTACCGGGATCAAATCTATGGGTATGAGGATGACGGGCTTAGATTCTTTTTCTTCTGCAAGGCGGTGCTGGAGCTGATACGCAGGCTCCCGTACCTGCCGGAGCTTGTCCATGTTAATGACTGGCATACCGGGATGCTGCCCCTTCTGCTGAAGAAGGAGTTCCCGAAGATTAAAACCGTGTACACGGTTCATAATATATCCTATCAGGGGGGCATCCCGGCCTCCTGTCTGGCGGTCAAGCTGACTGCGGCGGAGCAGTATTTTCTTGGAGGGCCGGAGGGGCTGAACTTTATGAAAGCGGGAATTCTATATGCGGATCTGCTGACGACGGTAAGCGCAGGCTATTGTGAAGAGCTTATGCAGCCGGAGCTGGGGTGTGGAATGACACCGCTGCTGAAGCAGCGCAAGCATCCCATGGTGGGTATTTCCCATGGAATTGATGTGAGGGACTATGATCCGGAGGCCGGGGGACAGGTAGAATATCCCTATGACCGGGATGGATGGGAGCTTAAGAAGAGGAACCGGGGGTCGCTGCGGCAGCATTACAGCCTCCCGGAGGATGACCGCCCTTTGGCTGCGATGATAACCCGGCTGGAGGATTCGGAAGGAATCGATGCTCTGTTAAACGTGATCAGCTTTCTTGATTTTAGCAGAATCCAACTGGTGATTCTGGGAACCGGAGGTTCTGATTCTTCCTATTATCAAGAACTTTTGAAGGGGGTTACCGCAGGTTATTCCGGAAGTGTTGCTGTGGACTGCCAATACAGCCCGGACAAGGCAAAGAGAATCTATGCCGGTGCGGATATTTATCTTATGCCTTTCCGGCATGAGCCCTGCAGTCTGGGGTCGCTTTATGCCATGCGTTATGGGGCGGTGCCGGTGGTATATCCGGCGGGCGGATTAAAAGACTTTGCGAATAACGGCTTTTCTGTCCGGAAACAGAGCGGACAGGCCCTGAAGGAGGCTTTGAGCCGGGCGCTGGAGGCATATGGAACTTCTGCCTGGAGCGGATATGTGAAGAATTGTATGGACTATGACGTCTCCTGGCAGCGAAGCATCAGAGAATACGGAAAGTATTACGAAGAACTGTTTTCAGACCCCGCCTGTACTCAGGACAGCAGGGGGTAAAATATTGGTCTTGTGTTTGTAAAATATGGGACTGCTGCAGTATTTATTCAACATAAGAGCGGCTCATCACGCGGCCGGCTTGTTGTTTGCAGCAGTCCTATATCTGATTGCAAAGAATGCCTTGTTTGTATGCTTTTGACATATCTAGGTTTATCTGTTAATATAAAGAAAAAATAAGCGATTTTATCGGAGGCAGAAGAGCATTTGATTTTCGCACTGCAGAAGGGTGGAATAACAATGTATGACCAGGAAATAAATGAGGTCTTGGATAAGATAAACATTCTTTCCAATGCTTATGATAATGTCCGGATTGTAGACCCGGTGAAAAATAGGATGATTTATATTCAGGAGAACACCCCCCTTGATTCTGGAATCCGATGCTATGATTTCTGGAGCAGGGAGGAAGCATGTGAAAATTGTATCTCCATGCAGTCCTACCGGGAGCAGAGGACTTTTATAAAGCTGGAATATAACATGAATGAGATATATCTGGTAACTGCCATTCCCATCGAGTTTTCTGACCAGAAGATGGTACTGGAGCTGATTAAGAATGCCACGGACAGCATCAGCGTGAATCTCAACAATCTCAACGAGGGTGGCTTAAACAGTGAGCTATATGCAGTATTGAGCAATCTGAACTACATAGCGCGCAAGGATTCCCTGACCGGCCTCTATAACCGGGGCTATCTGGAGGAGAAGCTTCCGATTGATCTGGTCAATGCAAATCTGACCAGCTGCAGCATATCGGTTATCATGGCGGATATTGATTCCTTCGAGGACATCAGGGAGACCTACGGGAAATCGGCGGGGAACTGTGTGCTGAAGAAGGTTGGGGAGCTTCTGAAGAGCAGTCTGAAACGGGACAATGACTGGGCGGCGCGTTACGGCAGCCAGGAATTTCTGGTCTGTCTGCCGGGAGCGCCTCTCGGCTTTGCCATGGAGATGGCGGAGAAGATCAGGACAAGCCTGGAGAAGGTGGTGATCCAATGCGAGGAAGCAAAAATTCCTATTACCGTCAGCTTTGGTGCGGCTTCCGTGATTCCGGAGCTGGGCTTTACCGTGGAGGAACTCGTTAAGAAAGCGAATCAGAAGCTTCAAGAGGCAAAACGAAACGGCGGAAATAGGGTGGAAGCATAGAAAATTTACAATACGAAGGAATGGGGAGAGCAATGGAAATGAGGGATAGGCAGTATTATCGCAATGTATTTCTGGAACTGGGCAAGACGGAGGAAGAGATTGCCGAAAGGCTGGAACAGATTGCAGATTTTGTTTGTTCCCGGCATCGACTTTACCGATCCCTCCTATCATCTTCCCCATTTCTATGAGCTCTTTGCATTGTGGTCCTATGAGGAGGCCCCTTCGCTGGTCCGGGGAACGTCATGACTGGTTCTATAGCGATGCCTACCGCACAATTGCCAATATCGGTTTGGATTACGAATGGTGCGGTGTGGATGAGGGGCAGAGAATTGCCGTTGAGAGACTGCAGTACACTCTTGGTGCGGTACATCGGGAGAACCCGTATCTGATCTTTGAAGTGGACGGAACCCCGTTGGAAAAGGAGGCCCTGCATCCGGTTGCTATTCTGGCAACGACTGCCCAGGGAACCCTGGCCATTCAGGAACGTTTGGACAGCTCTGAGCTGTCGGAAGCGGGCCGGCTGGCAAGGGAGTGGGCACAGAGGTTCTGGGACCAGCCCATGCGCAAGGGTGAGCGAAGGTATTATGATAATTGCCTGTATGTGTTTGCATATCTGGCATTGAGCGGGAATTATAGAATTTGGTAAAGAAATGATATGATCCGGAAGATTATATTGAGAGAAATGTTATATTGAAAGGAAGGCCGTATTGCAGGAGCCATACTGAGAAGGCCGCATTGTAAGAAAATCATATTAAGAGGAAAGCATACCCTTGCCATGGTTCGGCCAGAAATATGCTTTCCTTTTTTATTTCCTTTTTTGGATTACTGGTTTTTTATGTTTAAGGCGGCCCGGAGAAGTCCAAGGAACAAGGGATGGGGTTTGTCCGGACGGCTTTTGAATTCCGGGTGAAACTGCACGCCGATGTAGAAGGGATGGGCCTCCTTCGGCAGCTCCACGGCTTCCACCAGCCTTCCGTCCGGCGAGGTGCCGCTGAGACACAGGCCGTTTTTCGCCAGAATATCCCGGTACTCGTTGTTCACCTCAAAACGGTGGCGGTGGCGTTCGCTGATCTCATCGGAGGCATACAGATTGTGCAGCAGGGTGCCTGACACCGTGCTGCAAGGATAGGCGCCGAGGCGCATGGTTCCGCCTTTTTGTGTCACTCCGGCCTGCTCCGGCATGATATCAATCACGCGGTGCAAAGCCGTCTCCTTGAATTCGCCGGAGTGGGCGTCGGTTAAGGCACAGACATGGCGGGCAAATTCAATGACAGCTATCTGAAGGCCGAGACAGATACCTAAGAAGGGTATTTTGTGTTCTCTTGCATATTGGCAGGCTGTGATCTTTCCTTCGGTACCCCGGTCACCGAAGCCGCCCGGTACGATGATGCCCTGGCTTCCCCCCAGCAGATCCCCTGCATTGGAGGGGGTTACCTCCTCACTGTCAACCCAGCGGAGGTTCACCTTGCTTCCGGTCTCGTATCCGGCATGGTTCAGGCTCTCTATGATGGAGAGGTATGCATCATGGAGCCGTACATATTTACCTACAATGGCGATAGTTACATCTTCCTTTCTCGCGGTGGCCTTTGCAGTCATGGTTCTCCATTCCCGCAGATCCGGTTCGGGAGTATCAAGAGAAAGCTCCCGGCAGACCACATGATCCAGCCCGTTTTCATGCAGCATAAGAGGTGCCTCGTACAGGCAGGACACGGTCAGATTCTCAATGACGCAATCGGGCTTCACATTGCAGAAGAGGGAGATCTTCGCTTTAATGCCCTCATCCAGGGGCACATCAGCTCTGGCGATAATAATATTAGGGGAGATGCCCATGGAACGCAGCTCTTTCACCGAGTGCTGGGTGGGCTTAGATTTGTGTTCGTCGGAGCCCTTCAGGTACGGAACCAGGGTTACGTGGATAAACAGGCAATTTTCATGCCCTACCTCAAGGGAAATCTGACGGATCGCTTCCAAAAACGGTTGGCTTTCAATATCGCCGGTGGTGCCGCCGATTTCCGTAATCAATATGCCGGCTCCGCTATTTTTAGCGCCTTTGTAAATGAAATCCTTGATTTCTCCCGTAATATGGGGAATCACCTGTACCGTCTCGCCCAGATAACCGCCGGTTCGTTCCCGGTTTAATACATTCCAATACACCATGCCCGAGGTGAGATTGGAGAGCTTGGTTAGATTCTCATCGATAAACCGTTCATAATGCCCAAGATCAAGATCCGTTTCCGCACCGTCGTCGGTGACAAATACCTCCCCGTGCTGAAACGGGCTCATGGTGCCGGGATCAACATTCATATAGGGATCCAGCTTCTGCGCCACCACCTTTAAGCCCCTCTGCTTTAAGAGCCGGCCCAGTGACGCGGCGGTAATTCCCTTTCCAAGGCCGGATACCACTCCGCCTGTTACAAAAATGTATTTTGTCATATCATTCACCTTCTGCTTTCTTTTAACCTTCTGCCGTTCCGTCAAATATCTTTTTACAGTCCCCGGTCATGAATACCGCATCATCGGTATAGCGGACGGTAAGCTCGCCCCCCGGCAGCACGACCCGGATGTCAGCATCCTTGTCACAATATCCGTTCAATACCGCGGCTACTGCCGAAGCGCACGCACCTGTGCCGCAGGCCAGGGTTTCGCCGCTGCCGCGCTCCCAGACTCTCATCTTCAAGTAATTCCTTCCCATCAGCTCCACAAATTCGCCGTTCACCCGGTCGGGGAACAGCGGGTCATTCTCCAGGAGGGGGCCGATTTCGGACAGATTGAGCCGTGCCACATCATCGCAGAATACAACACAATGGGGATTACCCATGGACACACAGGTGATATCCATGCTTTTCCCGCCGATGGTTACCGGCCTTGCCACAACACAGTCCCCGGCCAGTCTGACCGGAATCTGGCCGGGATGCAGCTCCGCCTTGCCCATATCGACCCGGACCGTGGAGATCAGGGAGTTCCTGGTATACAGCTTCAGCCGTTTGATGCCGGAGAGGGTTTCGATTGTCATGTCCAGCTTACGTACAATATTGTTATCGTAAAGATATTTTGCTATACAGCGTATGGCATTGCCGCACATCTTTCCTTCGCTGCCGTCCCGATTGAACATCTGCATTCTGGCATCCGCCGTATCCGAAGGAAGAATTAGCACAACACCGTCGCCGCCTATGCCGTAGTGCCGGTCAGAGAGCAGGACGGACAGCGACTCCGGCGAGTTGATCTCAAGATCAAAGCAGTTGATGTAGATGTAATCATTGCCGCAGCCCTGCATTTTAGTGAAATTAAGTTCCATGCGGCGGGTTCTTAAGTGATTAATATCAACCAGCTCGGTGTTGATTTCGCTGTACCCCGAAAGCAGGCTGTCCGCCAGGGCATTTGCCGTATCCACCGAGGTCAGGCAGGGGATGCCCAGGGTACAGGCCCTTCTTCGTATCTTTACGCCGTCGGAAGCGGGATGCCTGCCTTTGGCGGAGGTGGAGATGATATAGCTTATCTTGCCGCTGGCCAGCAGGGCAGCCGTGTTATTGGGGATGCCTTCATGGATTTTTCCCACGGTTTCCACTTCAAAGCCCTTGCTTTTTAACAGCTTTGCCGTGCCGCTGGTGGCATAAAGCTGAAATCCGCATTTGCAGAACTTCTCTGCGATGGGGAGGATCTCCGGCTTGTCACCGTCCCGCACGGTAATCAGTACACCGCCGTGCTTCAAAAGCCGGTAACCGGCTGCCACAAGCCCTTTATACAGCGCTTCCTCAAGGCTCTTGCCGATTCCCAGCACCTCGCCGGTGGATTTCATCTCAGGCCCCAGATGCGTATCCACATCGGTGAGCTTTTCAAAGGAGAATACCGGTACCTTAACCGCCACATAGGGAGGAATGGGAGCAATCCCGGAGCCGTAGCCGAGATCTGCAAGCCGCTTGCCCGCACTGACACTGGCAGCCAGCTCGCACATGGGAACGCCCGTGACCTTGCTGATGTAGGGGACAGTCCGCGAGGCGCGGGGATTGACCTCGATGACATAGACCTCGTTTTGGTAAAGCACATACTGGATGTTGACCAGTCCCTTGACCTTCAGCGCCATGCACAGCTTCCTGGTAACCCGGGAGATACGCTCCGCCAGTTCATCCTCGATATTGACTGCGGGATAGACGGCGATGCTGTCCCCGGAATGGATGCCGGTGCGTTCGATGTGTTCCATAATGCCGGGGATCAGCACATCGGTGCCGTCACAGATAGCATCTGCCTCAATCTCCCGGCCGGAGAGATATTTATCAATCAGCACGGGGCTTTCCTGCTTCTGACGCAGGATGATCTCCATATACTCCCGGATGTCCGAGGGTTCAAAGGCAATAATCATGTTCTGCCCGCCCAGGACATAGGAGGGACGCATCAGGACGGGAAAGCCCAGCTTATCCGCGGCGTCCAGCGCTTCGGCCTCGTTGGTCACGCAAAAGCCCTGAGGGCGCAGTACGCCCAGCTGTGCAAGAAGCAGGTCGAACCGTTCCCGGTCCTCGCAGATATCAATGCTGTCCGCTGATGTGCCGATAATGGCAACCCCGCGCTCCTGCAGCTTTTTAGTAAGCTTGATGGCGGTGCCGCCTCCGAAGGCGGCCACAACGCCCAGGGGCTTTTCTGTTTCAACGATGCTCATTACATCGTCGATGCAGAGCGGCTCAAAATACAGCCGGTCTCCGGTGTCAAAGTCGGTGGACACTGTTTCGGGATTATTATTGACGACAATTACCTCATATCCAAGCTTTTTCAGTGTACGAACGCAGTGAACGCAGGCGTAGTCAAATTCAATTCCCTGTCCAATGCGGATCGGCCCGCTGCCTAGAACGATGATCCGGGGCTTTTCTGATTTTTCAATAAATTTGAGGACTTCGTTTTCTCCGGCACCTTGAATGGAGTAAAAATAAGGGGTTTTTGCCGCAAATTCCCCGCCGCAGGTATCCACCATCTTGTAAATAAGCGGCTTTGACGGCTTCGGTCCCGCGGCAAGGTTCTTCAGACAGTACAGAAACCAACGGTCAACCATGGTCATGGCATGAAGCTCCTCAATGTCCATCCCCCGTTTGATTGCCTCGTACAGCACAAACAGGCGCTCGTCGGTAACGGTGCGCAGCAGATCCCGGATTTCCATGTCTGTCTTGGAAGTAAGCCGCAGAAGCTCAAGAGAGGTCAGTCCGATTTCCGCCCCCCGGACGGCTTTCAGAAGGGCTTCCTCAAAAGTATCCGCAATGGCCATGACCTCGCCGGTGGCCTTCATCTGCGTACCTAACTCCTTTTTGGCATAGACAAATTTATCAAAGGGCCATTTGGGAAGCTTCACCGCCACATAATCCAGAGCCGGCTCAAAGGCGGCAAAGGTATTGCCAGTGACGGCATTGATGATCTCATCCAGGGTGTAGCCGATGGCAATTTTGGCGGCCACCTTTGCAATGGGATAGCCGGTGGCTTTGCTGGCCAGAGCGGAGGAACGCGAGACGCGGGGATTCACTTCAATGACCGCATATTCAAAGCTGCGGGGATTCAGTGCAAACTGGCAGTTGCAGCCGCCCTCGACGCCCAGGGCCTGAATAATGTCCAGAGCCGCCGTGCGCAGCATCTGGTACTCCTTATCGGCCAGGGTGACGGCGGGGGCGATCACAATGCTGTCGCCGGTATGGATGCCTACGGGGTCAAAGTTTTCCATGGAACAGACGGTAATGGCATTGCCGGCCCTGTCCCTCATGACCTCAAATTCGATCTCCTTCCATCCCGCGATGGATTTCTCCACAAGAATCTGATGGATGGGGGACAATGCCAGGCCGCCCATGGCAATTTCCAGAAGCTGCGGCTGGTCTTCTGCAATACCGCCGCCGCTGCCGCCAAGAGTGAAAGCGGGCCGTATAATAACAGGATAACCGTTTTCCTCCGCAAAGGCAAGGGCGGCGCCTGCATCGGTGGCAATGACGGACGGAACCACCGGCTGGCCGATCTGCTCCATGGTTTCCTTAAAAAGCTGTCTGTCCTCCGCCTTGTCAATGGTCTGGGGGGAACTTCCCAGGAGCCGCACATTCATCCGGTCAAGGAAGCCCTCCTTTGCCAATTGCATGCAAAGGGTTAGTCCGGTCTGTCCCCCCAGCCCCGATAAAATGCTGTCGGGACGCTCTTTCTCGATAATCCGCTTAAGGGTGGTCAGAGTCAGCGGTTCGATATATATTTTATCCGCGCTGCTTTTATCGGTCATGATGGTGGCGGGGTTGGAGTTCACCAGCACGATTTCAATGCCGTCCTCCCGCAGTACGCGGCAGGCCTGGGTGCCGGCGTAGTCAAATTCCGCGGCCTGTCCGATTATAATCGGCCCTGAGCCGATGAGCAGAACCTTTTTAATGCATTTATTCAGTGGCATATCTTCCGGCCTCCATCTTCTCTATGAATAAATCGAATAAAAACAGGGTATCCTGCGGCCCGCCGCATGCTTCGGGATGAAACTGCACCGAGAATGAGGGTGACCGCCTGTAGCATAGCCCCTCGCAGGTCTGGTCGTTGACATTGATGAACCACTGGTCCGCAATGCCGGGGTCGATGCTCTCCGGGGTTACCGTGTATCCGTGGTTCTGGCTGCTGATATAGACCCGGCCTGTTTTTAGATCCTTCACCGGCTGGTTGGCTCCCCGGTGCCCGTACTTCAGCTTGCTGGTCTTAAATCCGTTGGCCAGAGCGAGGAGCTGATGGCCCAGACAGATGCCGAAGATTGGAATTCCGGTTTGCAGCAGGGTCTTGAGATGATCAATGATGTCCGTATTACCGGCAGGGTCGCCGGGACCGTTGGACAGCAGGATACCGTCGGGGGAGAGGCGAAGTATTTCCTCAGGAGGGGAGTCACAGGGAAGAAGCCACACGTCGCATCCCCGCCTTGTCAGCTCGCGGATCATACTTTCCTTTCGGCCGAAATCCAGCATAGCCACTGTGTAGATTGCTTCCTCTGCTTTATAGAGGGCCGGTTCCGTGCAGGAAACCTTTTGTACGGCGTTTTTGATCTCATAGGAGCGGATTTGCCGGAGCATGGCTTTATCCGGCAGCTCCTTTGTAATTCTGCCGTTCATGACACCCTGCTCCCTTATGATTTTTGTGAGAGCTCTTGTATCAATGCCGCAAAGCCCCACGATGTTCTTTTCCCTTAAAAAAGTGCCAAGGGTGCCCTCACTTCGGAAGTTGGAAGGGTCCTGGCAGGGCGTTTTTACAATATAGGCCAGAGGGCCGACAGAGGTGCTTTCAAAATCGGAGGGAATGATGCCGTAATTTCCAATGAGGGGGAAGGTTTGAAGGACGATCTGGCCGTGGTAGCTTTGGTCCGTAAGGGTTTCCAAATAACCGGTCATGCCGGTGGTAAATACGATCTCACCTGTAATATCGCCGGCTGCGCCGAAGCTTTGTCCTTCAAAAACCGCGCCGTTTTCCAGGATCAGATTAAGTCTGTTGTCGATGATATTCATAGATTTTCCATGTCCCTTCTGCCGCTGTTTCGCCTGTGATACAGCCTGCAAGAGCCTTGGGCTGCAGACACAAATCATTTAAAAAGAAAAAGCGTACATCGTATCATGCGGACAGCTGCAGACCGGATGGAGAGCCGGTTCCTTTGCTGAGGTGCACATGATAGATGAACGCCTTCGTTCAATTTGCGTAATTATAAAGCTTGGATGAGAATTTGTCAAGCAAAAAATTAAAAGGGCAGTAACAGCTCAGACGGGGTATGGGAGGAGAACAGACCCCGTCTGAGCTGTTACGAAGGGCAGCCAAAAGGACAAAATAAAAATGAAAAAGGACAAAATAAAAGTGAAAAAGAGGATTGACAATTGAAAAACAATGTGCTAGTGTAATTCGCATGAACAGCAAAGGTGCCGTGGATTATGAATCCGCAGCGCCTTTTTTTTTATGAAATTAAAATGAGCACAAGGAGGTTTTAGGATGAAAAATGTTCCTGATTTGTTTGGCAGCATGGTATTTAATGAGACGGTCATGCAGGCCAGATTACCGAAAGATACTTATAAAGCACTGAAAAAGACCATGGTACGGGGGACACATTTGGAGCTGGATATTGCCAATGTGGTAGCCAACGCTATGAAGGAATGGGCTGTTGAGAAGGGGGCCACTCACTTTACCCACTGGTTCCAGCCTATGACCGGAATTACCGCGGAGAAGCATGACAGCTTTATTACTCCGGATAAGGACGGCCGGATTATTATGGAGTTTTCGGGTAAGGAACTGGTGCGGGGCGAGCCGGATGCCTCCAGCTTTCCGTCAGGCGGACTGCGCGCCACCTTTGAAGCCAGAGGCTACACCGTCTGGGATATCACCTCCTATGCCTTTATTAAAGATGGCACCTTGTGCATACCCACAGCCTTCTGCTCCTACAGCGGAGAGGCTCTTGATAAGAAGACGCCGCTTCTGCGTTCCATGGAGGCCATTGACAGGCAGGCAATCCGTATCCTCCGCCTCTTCGGCAATACGGCGGCGAAGCGAGTCATTACAACAGTAGGTCCGGAGCAGGAATATTTTCTGATTGATAAGGAAGTCTACTTACGGCGTCCCGATCTGGTTTATACCGGAAGGACGCTGATCGGCGCACGGCCTCCCAAGGGCCAGGAGCTGGACGATCATTATTTTGGAACCATCAAGCCCCGCGTATCCGCTTTCATGAGGGAGCTGGAGGAAGAACTGTGGAAGCTGGGTGTTCTGGCCAAGACCAAGCATAATGAGGTGGCTCCGGGGCAGCATGAGATGGCTCCGATCTTCGGCACCACCAATATTGCAACCGATCACAACCAGCTGACCATGGAGCTGATGAAGAGCATTGCCAATAAGCACGGGCTGGCCTGTCTGCTTCATGAAAAGCCCTTCGCAGGAGTAAATGGCAGCGGCAAGCACAACAACTGGTCCATTTCCACCGATACCGGCGTCAATCTGCTGGAGCCGGGGGAAACACCCTATGAAAATGCCCAGTTTCTGCTGTTCCTCACGGCCATCATCAAGGTGGTGGATGAATATCAGGATCTGCTGCGGGTGTCGGTTGCCAGCGCAGGGAATGACCACCGGCTGGGTGCCAATGAAGCGCCTCCGGCCATTGTATCCATGTTTTTGGGAGATGAGCTGACGGAGATTCTGGAAGCGATTGATAATGAAACAGCTTACCAGGGCAGGGAAAAGCATGAGATGGAAATCGGGGTTACGGTGCTGCCGCATTTCCCGAAGGACACGACGGAC
Organism: Bacillota bacterium; assembly: GCA_023395555.1. GTDB lineage: Bacteria > Bacillota > Clostridia > Lachnospirales > Lachnospiraceae > Mobilitalea > Mobilitalea torta. The sequence continues at coordinate 10,310 of JAEWYQ010000004.1, read as the reverse complement.
CGTAACCGGACTTCTCCCTTTGCCTTTACCGGCAATAAATTTGAGTTCCGTATGCTGGGCTCCGCATTCTCCATCGCCGGTCCCAACATCGTCCTGAACACCGCCGTGGCCGAGGTACTGCGGGAATTTGCGGATATCCTGGAAAATGCGGAGGACTTTAAGAGCGAGCTTTCCGCATTGATTAAGAAAAGCATCCGTGAGCACAAGAGGATTATTTTTAACGGCAATAATTATTCCGAAGAATGGGTGCAGGAGGCCGAAAAGCGCGGACTGTCCAATCTGAAGACCACGGTGGATGCATTGCCGGCCTTTGTCTCTGAGAAGAGCAGGGAGGTCTTTACCCGGCATCATGTGTTTACCGAAGCGGAGCTTCATTCCAGATATGAGATCCTGCTGGAGAGCTACTGCAAGACCCTGCGGATTGAGGCGCTTACAATGGCGGATATGGTAAAGAAAGAAATTATACCTGCCTGCATCGGCTATCAGAGCGAGCTTGCCCAGCTCCTTTGCAGCAAGAAGTCCTGCGGGGAATATGATTGCACGTTAGAGGAGCGTTTCCTTGGCAAGATCTCCAGACTGTCCGCCGGTCTGATTGAGAAGCTGGATGTCCTTGAACGGGCAATTCTGGAAACAGAGGACGAAGGCGACTGGCTCATGCTGGCAAAGCTGTATCGTGAGAAGGTATTTGGGGCGATGTCCGAACTGCGTCTGGTGGTCGATGAGCTTGAAACCCTTGTTGCCAAAAAGCACTGGCCCCTGCCCACCTATGGGGAGATGCTTTACAGCGTGAATTAAGCCGGCTGGACACAATGGCTGCCTGGAGGGGTCCTTAAGACAGGACCCCTCGTTGCTTTACTCTGCATTTTTCTGATGCTTGTGAGCAATATTCTCATATTTGATTTCCAGACCTGGCTGGTGCCCCTTCTCCATCTTGTGTCTCGCCTTGCGGTTGGCAACGCTGTCGAATACGATGGAAAAGTCGTAATTCTCGGGATACATTTCAGCAGCGGCTACCTTGAGCTGAAGCCTCTTATGATTGAAATAATCTTTTCCCTTCTGAATCTGAACCCCTACCTCCCCCTTTTCATTTGCTGTCTGGAATACAATTCCGACCTTTTTCTGTGGATATACCACCACGCTGTCTCCGATCTGAAAACGCTGACTCCGGGTGCTGGCAGGCTTTGGCGGCCTGGTTTTTTCGATGGAGGGAGCAGCGGCGGGAGAGAGCCTTTCCTCCGGACCCTCCAGTATGTTTTCTAAAATATCCCGATTGGTGCCGGTCTGTGAATTCTTCTCCTCCCTGCAGTAGGCCTCCTGATAGGCGCGTTCCAGCATATGCCTGGGGAAGCCCAGACGCTTTGCGATATACAGGGCACAGCTCTCGCCCGCCTCACCGATTTCCAGACGGTACAAGGGCTTCAGGCTCTCCCGGTCAAATGCCATTCTTGCATTAACCAGGCCCTCCGATTTGGCTGCATATTCCTTTACCTCAGGGTAATGAGTGGTAGCCACTAACAGGCAGCCCTTTTGCCTTAATTCCTCCAGAATAGCAATAGCAATACCCATTCCCTCCGCAGGATCGGTGCCGGAACCCAGTTCATCCAGAAGAACCAGACTTTCCACATTAGCGTGCTGTAAAATGTGGATGATATTCGTGATATGGGAGGAGAATGTGGATAAGTTCTCCGTAATGCTCTGCCCATCCCCGATGTCGCACAGAACCTGGCTGTTCATGCACAGCAGGGCATCCCCGCAGGGAACATGAAGACCGCTCTGGGCCATCAGCTGCAGCAGGCCCACGGTTTTTAAGGCGACGGTCTTGCCGCCGGTATTGGGTCCGGTGATAACAATGCCGGAGATTTTGCCGCCCAGTTCAAAGTCCAGGGGAACGCATTCCTTTGCCGGAAGCAGGGGATGCCGTCCGTTCCGGATACGGATACAACGGTCCGTGTTGAATGCGGCAGGAATTGCATCCATATCCGCACTGAGCTTCGCCTTGGCAAAGATAAAGTCTAAGGCCTCCATGGCATCCATATTCAGGCGAATCCGAAACGCCTCATCGCTTACCAGGGCCGTGAGAGTGTACAGAATTCTGCGCTCTTCATTGCTCTCCGCAATTTCAAGGAGGGACAGCTCTTCTCTCAGCTTGCCGACGCTGATTGGCTCAATGAAATAGGTGGAGCCGCTGGAGGAAATGTCCAGGACGGAGCCGCTGATCATGTGTTTAAATTCCTTCTTGACCGGAAGGACAAAATGCCCGTTCCTTGTGGAAACATAGCCGTCGGTAAACCATTCCTTCTTGCTCCGGAGCTGGCTCTCCAGCTTTGCCCTCATCTCCGTGCGCAGCTGTTCCATCCTGCGCCGGAGCTCTTTCAGTTCCTTAGAGGCGTTATCCTCGATTCTGTTATTACGGACGGCTCCTTCGATCTCGCCTGCCAGGGAGGATAAATCGTCAATGGAGCCGCCATAGCCTGCAATACCCACGGACAGGAATTCGGCGCGCTTCAGAAAGAGCTTCATGCGCCGGCAGGCATTTATAAAGAGAAGGATATCGGTTAATTGCTCCGGTGTCAGCATGGAGCCCTTCTCCGCCAGCTCCAGCAGCATGGCGGTGTCCTTCATAACGGTCAGCGGAGGAGTTCCCAGGTGATCCAATACCTTGCGGCCTTCCGTGGTATCCTTGATCCGGGCGTTCACCTCCCATTCCTTAAGATAGGGCTTCAGCTCCAGAAGTTTTTGCTTCGTTTTCTGGGATAGTGCATATTCGCTCAGCCTATCCAGTATTTTATTAAATTCCAATGCATTATTTGATTTTTCAGTCACTTTCTATTCTCCTAATCTTCACTTTTTTGCAATAAAATAAGCCCGTAGAATATTCCGCCGATATAAATGGGTAGAGTACTCCTGGGGCAAATCGCAAATTCCGGTTTGCATGTATGTCTTGCATCCTCACATCATTACATGATCAGAAAATAGAATAAAGAAAGGCACGGCAATAACCTGCCATGCCTTGCAACATTCAAAAGAAAATCGGCGAATCCGATGATTTTTCTCTATTACAAGACAGCTTTGAGTATCTACTGTAAAGGCGGAAGCTGGGTATACGTTAATAGGATGTACCTTGCTTTAATAAAGAAAAGTACAACAAAACGCAGGATACAGCAAGTGTATCCAAACTGGTTTAATTGAATGCCTGTCAGCGTCCATTGATATAGCTGACAGCCGGCACAAATTTAAACAGCCTGCAGCTATCTAAAATCAACCTCATTTACAGATAATACCGACATCAAAACCGTCCTTTCCAAACTTAAAAATGGTTTAATTTATTTTACAGAATAAATTGTATCATAATACCTTATGAGTGTAAAGAATAAAATTATGTTTCCCGTTCCTCTACGGACAGTTCCTCCCTCAGAATGGTTCTCCCGCAATGACTGCAATAATACTGCTGTTCAACAGGGTGCCCGCATTGGCGGTGTACCAGGCTCCCGGGACAGTCCTTCAGATGCCTCTCTCCCCATAGCATGAGACTGTGGAAAATATCGTCAAGATCATCGCCGCTTTGTGTGAGAATATACTGGTATCTGGGAGGATGGGTTTGGTAGAGGCGGCTGGTGACCAATCCGTCCGCTTCCAGGGTTTTCAGCCGCTCCGAGAGCAGATTGGAGGGGATTCCCTCCAATCGCTCCTGAATCTCTTTGTAGGTGTCATGCCCCAGTTTAAGCTGGCGGAGTATGAGAAGAGTCCATTTGTCACCGATGAGATTCAGGGTCTGTGCAATACTGCATGGAAGATGATAGGTATTCTTCATCGTTTGGCACCTCTCTTATTTTGTGGAATCAATGGTCTGCTGGATGGCGCTGTCGATCATATCCCGCGTCATCATGGTAGGGGCATAGCCGAAGATATTGCCGTCCGTGTTAATGAAGAAGGTGGTGGGAAAGGATGAGATATAATAATCCGCAAGAACCTGGCCCGTCTCATCAAATACTACAGGGAAGGTATAATTGTTCTCATCGAGAAAGGCGATAACCTCCTCCTTGGAGACATCACTGTTCTTGGGGTATTCGGCACTCGCCGGATTGGCTACGGCAAGCACGATAATATCCTCCTGATTTGCTCCGGTATCGTGATAGAATTCCTCAATATCCGGCATCTCCTTCTGACAGGGAGGACACCAGGTAGCCCAGAAATTCAGGAATACGATCTTGCCCTTATAGTCTGACAGAGTGTGCTCGTTGCCGTATTGATCCGTGAGGGTAAAATCAAAGGCAGGAATTACTTTTGGCTCCGCGGTGTCATTGGAGGAATCATCGGAAGGAGCACCTCCCTCGGAAGAAGCTGTTCCGCCGGAATCCGGTGAAGACGGGCTGTTATTTTCGGCGCCGTCCGCCGTCCCTGTTTTATCATCTGGAGTATCCTTATCCGCATTACCTGATGTGTTTCCGGAAGCATTATTTTTAGAGCCGTCGCTGTTGCCGGTGCCTTCCGAAGGGGTCTCCCCGGAGGTCTGGCTGTTCCTGCCAACCTGCGGCACAAAACGGTTTACATAGGAGGAGACCGTATTCATCCAGCCGGTAAAGGTCATGATACCGATTATAATCAGCAGCACTCCTCCTGCTTTCACTGTGTATTTCAGCAGGTTTCTGCGTTTTTTCAAAAAGTTCAGGGCCTGGGTGGTGAAGAGCCCCAGAACCAGGAAGGGGATAACAAAGCCTGCCGCATAAAGGAGCACCAGGAGGTTGCCCAGCATGGGGCTGGTGCTGGAGGAGGCCATAATCAATACGGAGGAGAGTGCCGGACCGACACAGGGGGTCCAGGCGAAGCTGAAGGTAAAGCCCATTACAAATGCGATCAAGGGGTTCATCCGGCGATCTCCCAGGTTAAAGGGAAGCTTGCGTTCCCGCTGAAGAAACTTGATTTCTAAAAATCCTATCTGTACCAGACCCAGAAGGATGATCAGAATTCCTCCTATTTTGGTAAAAAGCATCTGGTTTGTCTTGAAGAAGCCTCCCAGCGCAGTGAAAGACAGACCCAAAAGGAAAAACGCCGAGGATATTCCAAGAATAAAGAATACGGTATGGAAAAATACGGTTTTCTGCTTATAGGTGATGGTTCCGTCCTCCGCGGTCTGCTTCGCGCCTCCGGCCAGATAGCTCAGATAGATGGGAATCAGCGGAATGACACAGGGAGAGAAGAAGGAAAGGATTCCTTCTGTAAATACTAAAATAAAACTGATATTGCCGGTAAAGAGATTCATGCCTGGGATACCTCCTTAATAAATCCTGTCCTTTGGCACCGGAATGCTGTAAGAGAGGATAATGAATACTATGGTTGCATTTGATACTTAATTTTAAGACTATTATATAACAGTGGGTTTATAAAATCAAGTTACTTTATAATTCGGTGCCTGACACCATTTAAAACGCAAATAATGAGATTATTCCAGCAATATATGATTGGCTAAAAAGAAAAAATTAATTTAAACTTACAGTGTGGATTACTTTTTTGATTCAAATCAGCCGATTATGGGGAAGGTTTAACTGAATTGTAACGGAAAATAACAGGTACATCATCATAGAAACGGAAATAGGAGGGTGTTTAAATGCAGGATAATATGGCATACAGGAACGAAGCCTTGAGCTTTGAGGAAAGAGCGAAGGACCTGGTATCCAGAATGACTCTGGAGGAGAAGGTATTCCAGACGCTTTATACGGCTCCGGCAATTGAGCGACTTGGCGTTAAGGCGTATAATTGGTGGAATGAGGCATTGCATGGAGTGGCCCGTGCAGGAGTGGCTACGGTATTCCCTCAGGCCATCGGCATGGCGGCCACCTTTGACGAAGATCTGCTGGAGGAGGTGGCGGATGCCATTTCCACGGAGGGCAGAGCAAAGTTCAATATGCAGCAGAAATATAATGACATGGATATCTATAAGGGGCTGACCTTCTGGTCCCCCAATGTGAATATCTTCCGTGATCCCAGATGGGGCCGGGGACATGAAACCTACGGGGAAGATCCTTATCTCAGCTCCAGGCTGGGCATCCGGTTTGTCCAGGGCATCCAGGGACATGATGAGAAATATAGGAAGGCGGCGGCCTGTGCAAAGCATTTTGCCGTGCATTCGGGGCCGGAGGATATCAGACACAGCTTTAATGCGGAGGTATCTGTCCAGGATCTTTATGAGACCTATCTTCCGGCCTTTAAGGCCTGTGTTCAGGAGGCAGGGGTGGAAGCGGTGATGGGCGCTTACAACCGGACCAACGGGGAACCCTGCTGCGGCAGCAAGACCCTGCTTCAGGATATCCTGAGAGAGCAATGGGGCTTCGAGGGGCATGTGACCTCCGACTGCTGGGCAATCAAGGATTTCCATGAAGGGCATATGGTAACCTCCACACCGGTGGAATCCGTAGCGTTGGCGATGAACAACGGCTGCGATCTTAATTGCGGCAATTTATACAGCAATCTGCTCTATGCCGTAAGAGACGGTCTGGTCAAGGAGGAGACCCTCGACCGGGCGGTAACAAGGCTGGTCACCACCCGCATGAAGCTGGGATTGTTTGATGACCAGAGCAAGGTGCCCTTTAGTACCATCGGTTATGAGAAGGTGGATTGCGAGGAGCATAAGGAGCTGAACCGCAAGGCCGGAAGGAAGTCCATCGTGTTGTTAAAGAATGAAAATCATCTGCTGCCCCTGGATAAGAGCAAAATAAGGACGGTGGGCGTGATCGGGCCGAATGCCAATAATAGAAAAGCACTGGTCGGCAATTACGAGGGCACGGCCTCTGAATATATTACGGTTCTGGAGGGAATCAAGGATTACCTTGGAGAGGATGTCCGGGTGTACTATTCCGAGGGCTGCCATTTGTTTAAAAATCGCATTCAGGGACTTAGTACGGAGAATGACCGTCTTGCGGAAGCCCGTGCCGTATGTGATATGAGTGATGTGGTTATTGCCTGCTTCGGTCTGGATCCGGGGCTGGAGGGAGAGGAAGGCGACCAGGGGAATGAATTTGCCAGCGGTGATAAGCCTAATTTAAGCCTTCCCGGAATTCAGGGCCAGTTGATTCAGGAGCTGTGGAAAAGCGGTAAGCCGGTGATTTTAGTACTGCTGTCCGGCAGCGCCATCAGCATTCCCTGGGAAGAGGAGCATATACCCGCCATCGTACAGGGCTGGTATCCCGGAGCACAGGGCGGCAGGGCTATCGCAGAGGTGCTCTTTGGGGAATATTCTCCGGAAGGCAAGCTGCCGGTGACCTTCTACCGCACCTCCGAGGAACTGCCGGAATTCACGGATTATAACATGAAGGACAGAACCTACCGTTACATGTCCGGAGAAGCGCTGTATCCCTTCGGCTATGGGTTATCCTATACGGAATTTGAGATGGGGAATATCCTTGTGGATGCGGATGAGCTTAAGCCGGGCCAGACTGTAACCTGTTGTGTGGATGTGAAGAATACGGGAAAGGTTGCCGGAGCGGAGACGGTTCAGATATATGTGAAGGTTAAGGCAGAGGGAGCCCCCAATCATCAGTTAAAGGGGCTGAAGAAGGTTTTCCTGATGCCGGGCGAGTGCAAGACGGTTACTGTCACGCTGAAGGATGAAGCCTTCGGATTATATGATAATAATGGGAAGCTGGTGCTGAGAGAAGGAGAATATGAGCTGTATATCGGCAGCTGTCAGCCGGATACCAGGAGTATTGAGCTGACGGGCAGGAAGCCGTACTGCAAGACCTTGTATTCCGGACAGACTGTTGTACTGGCATAGATGTTTAATTTATAGATAAGATCATATCTGCAGCGAAGACTTATATTGGGAAGGGCTGATGCCTTCCTGTTTCTTGAAAACCCTGCTAAAGTAAAAGATATCGTTAAAGCCTACCAGCCTTGCTGTCTCGGTTATGGAAAAACCGTCTGCCAGCAGGGCTTTTGCTTTATTTATTCTTATTCCGATCAGATAATCGATCACCGGTTTGCCGGTCACCTTCTTAAAGATGCTGCCCAGGTAGGAGGGACTGATCCGGGCAAAATCCGCCAGCTCCATTAGGGTAATACTGCCGGAGTAATGCTCGGTCATATAATTGATTACCGCATTCACTTTTCGGAGGCTGGAGTAGTTGTATTGGCTGATTCCCTTGTATTGAATCAGAAGGGTCAGAACCTCCGCAAGGAGAGCGCGGTTCCGGAAGGGATCATAGCTTTTTCCCGACAGGGAGGATTTTGTGAGTTTTGAAAACATGTCAAACAGCTTTAGCAAAAGGTATTCATCTTCGATCCTTTGCAGCGATGAAAAGGGAAGCTCCGGGTGGAGAAGTTCCCAGGCATTGTCCCTGAAAACAGGGCAGATGTATTGAAAATCAATGGCATAGGCTTTCATAAGGTTATCGGGGAAGGTGTGCATCCTGCGGCGGGTGCCGGGTCTGCAAAAGACCAGGTCACCCCGGGAGACCCGGAAGCTCACGTAATCATATTCAAATTCCGCACTGCCGTCATAGATCAGCATAAGGTTATAGCATTTGATATAATCGTCAATCCGCCATGAGGGGGTGGCATTTCTGTCAACGGCATATAGTATCTCCGGATATATCTCCGGATACGTTTCGGAAGAGATCCCCGGATTATTTTCCTGAGATGAGGATACCTTGGGAGATATTTTATTGAGGTGTTCATTGGGATCTCTTATCATAACCATTCTCCGATCATAATTTAATATTAATAGTGAGATAGTACAAATATAATTATATATTATATGGTCAGAAAGTCAAATAACCGTTATAATTTAATCGGAATTGTTGTTTTCCTGTCCCTCGGTGTATAGGGGGATAGGATATGGACGCAGGGGGAGGTTTATCACTCGCTGTTGAGAGTAATAAGAGGAATGATTTATGACTCATCGTTGTAAACATAAGATGAGTTGTTTGATAAGGAGGATGAAAGCTATGATAATGACATTAAGATGGTTTGGAGAAAAGCATGACAGTGTTGCGCTGGAGCATATCCGGCAAATTCCCGGCGTAAGCGGGGTGGTCTCTTCCCTTCATGATATCCCGGCAGGCGAAGCCTGGGAGCTGGAGGATATTCTGAAGCTGAAGAAAACCGTGGAAGCAGGGGGACTTAAGCTGATCGGGATTGAGAGCGTGAATATCCATGAGGACATCAAGATCGGACTTCCTTCCAGGGAGCAATATATTGAGAATTATAAGAAGTCACTGGAGAACCTGGGAAAAGCGGATGTCCATCTGGTATGCTATAATTTTATGCCCATCTTTGACTGGACCAGGACGGATCTGGCCATGAAGCTGGAGGATGGCTCCTATGTATTGGCATACGATGAGAACAGGATCAAGGGCATTGAGCCTGCGGACATGTTTGATCGCATGGAGAAGGAGAGCGGCGGTTTTATTCTGCCTGGCTGGGAACCGAACCGCAGGGATGAGATTATGGGACTCTTTGAGCAATACAAGGATGTTACCGCAGAGAAGCTGATGCAGAATCTGAAATACTTTCTGGATGCGATTATGCCGGTCTGTGAAAAATATCAGATTAAGATGGCAATTCATCCCGACGATCCGGCCTGGAGCGTATTCGGTCTGCCCAGGATTGTGACCAGCCAGCAGGCATTGGAGAAGATTGCATCTTTAAATGACAGCATTTATAACGGCTTTACTCTCTGCACCGGTTCTCTGGGCAGCAATTTGAAGAATAATCTGCCGGAGATTATCCGCAACCCGAAGATCAGTAAACGGATTCATTTTGCCCATCTCAGAAATATGCAATTTGACGGGGAGGGCGTGTTCCATGAGAGCTCCCATCTGTCCTCGGACGGCAATTTTGACATGTATGAAATTGTGAAGGCGCTGTATGAAACAGGATTTGACGGGGTGATACGTCCGGATCATGGAAGAATGATCTGGGGAGAGCAGGCAAGACCGGGTTATGGCCTGTATGACCGTGCCCTGGGTGTGGCATATCTGAACGGATTGTGGGAAGCAGTGGATAAGAGCGGAAAATGAAAAGTAGCAAATGAAAAGCAACAAATGAAGAGCAGCAGATAAACAGTAGTAAATAAGGAGCGGTAAACAAAGAGTGGTAAATTAAGAGAAATAGACAAAGGAATGGTAATGAAAACCGTAAAAGGATGTATTTGTTGCGGTATAATAGGAAGATATATAGGAAGCTATATGTAGATAATATGAAGTGACCTCACAATTGTAGATTCGTGGATTTACCTGTAAACTATTAATTGAAGAGATTAATGGTAACAGGGATTACCGCATACAATAGGAGGCCACATATGAATAGTATAGTTT
>JAEWYQ010000088.1 GCA_023395555.1 Bacillota bacterium | reverse complement strand
TCATTTGATCGTTGTTTTTCAGCATTTTTTGCCTCTCCCTTGCCTCGTTTATATGCATAATTATACCATAAATACACGAAAAAGTCCATCTACTGGAAAGTAGATGGACTTTTTCAGTGCCCTTGATATATAAGCCTTTCTCACATACTCACTCTTTTACCCTCGACATCAATACCACGCACTCAACGTGAACAGCCTCCGGAAACAAATCAACGCAGCACACTTTCTCTACCTTATACCCCTTCTCCTGTAATATCACAACATCCCGCACCAATGATGTCGGCTTGCAAGAAATATACACCATCTTATCAACCCCAAATTCAATTATCTTCTCCAACGCCTTCGGATGTACTCCATCCCGTGGTGGATCAAGAACAATAATATCCGGCTTATCATCCCCCAACGAACCAATCACCTTCAATACATCCCCCGCAATAAACTCACAATTACTCAACCCATTCAACTCCGCATTCACCTTCGCAGCCTCCACAGCCTCTTCCACAATCTCCACTCCAGTCACCTTACTTGCCACCGGTGCCAAAAGCTGTGCAATAGTCCCAGTACCGCTATATAAATCAAAGATATTCTTATCCTTCGTCTCTCCCACATATTCTCTTACTTTAGAATACAGCACTTCAGCTCCCAGCGAATTCGTCTGAAAGAAAGAAAATGCCGATATCTTAAACCGCAGCCCCAGCAATTCCTCATAGATATAATCCCGTCCATACAACAACACGGTCCTATCATTCCTAATCACATCAGCCTGACTGTCATTATAAGTATGAAGAATTCCTGCAATACTCCCTTCTAACTCCAACTCCTGCAGCAGCTTAACCAAAGGCTGAAAAACATCCTCTTCCTTCCGTTCTTCCTCATTCCGTTCTTCCCCTATTCGTTCATCTCTCTTTAACCCTTCCTCCTGTGAGCTTGTCACAATATCAATTAAAATCTCCCCCGTCTTAGCTGCTTTCCTCACCAGCAGATGTCTAAGATACCCCTCATGTGTAACCTTATGAAAATACCCAGCCCCCAGCTCGGTGCAATAACTTAATACACAGCTAAGTATCAAATTAAAGTCTTTATCCACAATCGCACAATCATCCGCGTTGATAATATCATGAAAGCTCCCTTTCTTATGAAGTCCAAGGGATAACGGCCCATTCTTATATTCATCTCCAAAGGAGAATTCCATCTTATTGCGGTATCCCCATTCAACCGGACTGCCGAGAATCCCTTCCAGAACATATCCCTCACACACCTGATCCAGCAAACGCTTCACCTGTCCCAGCTTCAGCTCCAGCTGTGCCTCATAAGACATTGTCTGATAACTGCATCCCCCGCAGACTCCAAAGCTTCTGCAGGCCGCCTCACGGGTCTCCAGAGGAGATTTACTTATAACCTCCTTCAGCAGTCCCTCCGCCTTCCCGCTGCGAATCTTGCTGGCAGCAAAGCGGATCTTCTGACCGGGTATGGTATTCTTGACCCGAACACTCTCCCCCTCCAGCTCCACAACTCCCTTATTAGGAAAATCAACTCTGGTAACTACTCCTTCATAAATCTGTCCCTTTTTCATCTATATCTGAACCCATACCATTCCTTCCACCAACGAATCCCCACCGAAAAAATAATATACGTTCTTCCTCCTTCCACATCTGCCAACATAACAATTCAGAGGTCCAAGTCCTATTAATCAAACATTCCGCATAGCACTCATCATATACTTATCAAAATCCCTCTAAAAACATTTGATCAAATTATAACAACAAATCCTTCTCCTGTCTACCTACGCCTGAATAATCAGCTCCGTCATCCTCCTCTGCAGCTCTCCGTACCTTGCCGCCTCCGTCCTTGTCATCCCCTCCAGCTTATGCATCACCGTATTCACCTGCCCCTTGACAGCTTTGATGCTTTCTGCCGATTCACTAATCCTTGACTGCATGCACCAGTCAGCAATCAGTCCGTCAAAGAAGAAATCCGCAAACTTTCCAAACCCATCCGTCTCAAAATGTATTTCATTCTGAATCCGTACATCCGCAAGCTCCGTCCGAAACCGGGACAGCTTTCTCTGAATCTGCTCCGCCTGTTCCTTCGCGTCATCAATATGGGAATGCTTCATCATATCGGTGAGCAGCCCGCCTCCCAGCAGATCCCAGGTTCCCCATCCCTCTGCTGAATTCAAGCTGTTCAAAGCCCCTTCAATATGCCTTAACACATCCTTCCCCGCACTAATTGCTTCTTCCAGCTCCTTCCGGTTATTATCCGATATTCTAAGCTGCTCCTGGAGCATCATAATCTCCTCGCCTGTTTGGGAATGGGAATTCAGCATATGCTCCTTCTTCTTCTCGAACAAATCATCATACACCTTCTGACAGTCTCTGTATTGACGGCGTTCCTTCTCCGCAATTTCAATCCGCCCGTTCAGCTGCTCCAGCTCACCGGATGCCTGTTCATATTTCAATCTTGCAGCCAAAGCTTCCTGCCGCTCCTTATCCACCCGTTCTCCCAGTTTTCCAAGAACAGTATAAAACAGAGAAACAATACCCTGCTGCTCCAGCCGTTCCACATCACCCATCTCTTCATCCATGGCTTTCTTAAGTGTTGAAACACGCTCCTGCAGCTCCTTCTGTTGTACATGCAGCGCCTCCAGCGTGGAATTCAGCTTATTATACCGAAAAATCCCCTGCCGGGCTTCCTCCAATTGTTGATTCATCTCCTGATTCATCTTTGCCTCTCCTTCCAAAATCACTATGAACTATATTTCCAAAATAAAGATCACGTCACTGCTTCTATTATAGCTTTTTATTCTGTGAAAACCATTAAAATTTACTTAAAAACACAAAAAACTTCCCACAATTACGAACATACCTCCGCCCGTAATCATGGGAATTTCTTTTTTCTCATTATATATACCCATTACATGTACTCATTACATTATTGCATATAATAATTGCATATACTTATTACATATACTTATTATATATAACTTATATACAGCAATTCACAATCCAATCCATCACAGCTTCCTATTCCGCTCTGATTTCCAATTCCAGATCATTCCCAGATCTTGCCCTGCCAAAGCTCTGCTTCCATACTATTCTCTATTCCCCGCAGATCTGTACCAACTGTGAGAACGCCGACAAATGATGAGTTGCCTCCGAGTAATCCAACGCGTCACCCATCGCCGCACTGTCCATCCCTGCTGCAACGGCGGCATCAATTCCTGCCTTGGCATCCTCCACTACAAGGCAGTCCCCGGGATCAGCCTTCAGATACTCCGCTGCCATGAGAAACACTTCCGGATCAGGCTTTGACCTCGTAATATTATTACCGTCCGAAATGGCATCAAAATAATCTCCAAGTCCAATCTGCCCCAGAATAAACCGTGCATTTCTGCTGGAAGACCCGATAGCCAGCTTCAGCCCCATAGCTCTAAGCCCCTCCAGCGTCTCCTTTACCTCCCTGCTTAAATCCTTCTCCGACATCTGCTTTAGGAGTTCCTTATAATTATCATTCTTTTCCTCTGCAAGCCTGTGCTTCTCCTCCTCTGACAAAGGTGCCTTCTCCCACCGCTCAAGAATAATCTCAAGACTATCCATCCGGCTTACACCTCGAAGCCGGTTATTAATGGTTTCATCAAAATATACCCCTATTTTATCAGCCAAGTGCTTCCAGGCCAGGTAATGATAATGATCCGTATGACAGATCACTCCGTCAAGATCAAATACAACTGCTTTATACTTCATACCAAGACCCCTTTCCATTTTATGTTGCTCTTCCATCATAGCATGTTGCGGGCCATTCTACAATAGCCAAGCGGTAGATTATTCCTCCCTTGTACTTTTTCTGCTTTCCCTGCGATACTCCCCTCGGAAGAAAAAAGGACATAGGCCCCTGCATACAAAAAAGGAAGACATATAACTGGATTGGTATGTTACAAACGTATAATTATGTTCGTCTGTGACATATCAATTCCAATTACATCTCTTCCATACAATGCAATCCAGGGGGTTCCACACCCTCCTTCCCTTCACAGGCTGGATTGCTACATTTTCCGCGTCGTTTCAGATCCGCTTATTAACTTATTAATTGTAGCCGGCGTTCGACGAACACCATAACTCTTTTCCGGACAATTCCATGCCCGTTTTTGCTTTTCCCTAACACTGTTTTGTCCGCCGGACTATAGAGTCACTCCCTGTTTGAAAATCGCCATATCCCGGTATCCGTTTTCCTCACTCTTTACTTTCTTCCCGGATGCAATCTCCAATACAAACCGGAACAGCTCTGCGGCAAGCTCCTCCATATCCGTATCCTCTAACAGTCTTCCGGCATTAAAATCAATCCAGTTCCTTTTCTTCTCATACAAGGGCGTATTGCTGGAAATCTTCACCGTCGGCACCTGGGAGCCAAAGGGTGTCCCCCTGCCCGTGGTAAACAGTACAATATGAGCTCCGGCTGCCGCCAGAGCAGTAGCCGCCACAATGTCATTTCCGGGGCCGCTTAACAGATTAAGGCCCTTCTCCGTCACCTGCTCCCCATAGCGTACCACACCCTTCACCAGGGATTTGCCGGATTTCTGGGTGCAGCCCAGGGATTTGTCCTCCAGGGTGGTAATGCCGCCCTTTTTATTGCCGGGAGAAGGATTCTCATAAATCGGCTGATTGTAATCCATATAATACTGCTTAAAATCATTGATCAAATTCACGGTCTGAGCAAATAAATTCTCATCGGCACACCGGTTCATCAAAATGGTCTCCGCACCGAACATCTCCGGCACCTCCGTCAGTATCGTGGTTCCGCCCTGTGCCACCAGCAGGTCGGAGAATGCACCAACCGCAGGATTCGCAGTAATTCCGGAGAATCCGTCGGAGCCTCCGCATTTTAATCCCACGATCAGCTCACTGGAAGGTATTGGCTCCCGTCTGAACCGGGAGGCTCGCTGCAGCAGCTCTTTGACATATTCCATGCCCTGGTTGATCTCATCCTCCCAATCCTGGCAGATCAGGAACTTCACCCGCTCCTCGTTATAGGAACCGATCTGCTTTTTCATTTCCTCAATGCTGTTGTTCTCACAGCCGAGTCCCAGCACCAGAATTCCGGCCGCATTGGGATGCTTCACCAGCCCCGCCAGTATCTTTTGCGTATTTAACTGGTCATCTCCCAATTGGGAACAGCCGTAGGGGTGGGTCAGCGCAATGATCTCATCCACCTCAGGGGGAAGTATCTCCTTCCCCATCCGCTCCAATGTCTTGGCGATATCATTCACACAGCCAACCGTCGGAATAATCCACACCTCATTGCGGATTCCCGCCTTGCCGTCCTCTCTCCGGTATCCCTGGAAATAAACCGGCTCTTCATCAGCCTTCACCGGCTCCTGAACCGGCTGGTACTCATAGGTCAGAAGCTCCCCTAAGCCGGTTTTAACATTGTGGGTGTGAATCCAGGCCCCTTTGAGAATCGGCTCCTTCGCCAGTCCAATGGAGTATCCGTATTTCATCACCGGCTGCCCTGCTCCGATCTCCCGTACTGCAAATTTATGTCCTGCCGGGATATCCTCCCGGAGGATGATCTCTTCTTCCCCGACCCTGACCGCCTGGCCGGAGCACAAATCCTTCAGCGCAATTGCAACATTGTCATTATCTTGAATTCTAATTACTTCCTTACCCATTTCCCTGTATCCTGCTCCTTTCCAGCCGCGGCGATTACACTAAGCCGCCGCGTTTTAATGCTTCCCGAACCCCATAGGCCCTGATGTCGGACAAATATCCGGCAACCGCCTCCGTCACCCCCGGAAGGGCGGACAGATCCTGGCCCCAGAAGGCTTCCTCCGACAGGAACCGCTTCGTCAATTCGCTTGCTTCTGTATTCTTATGTGCAACAAAGAACTCTAAAACCCTGGCATCATCCATGATCTTATATTCCTCTTCCCCTCTATGGCCGATGAGGGCGCCGTCCCTTTGCTCATCCCCGCAGTAGAACTGAAGCATTGCTGCCAGGGAGAACGTAAGGTGTCCCGGCAATTTATGATACAGCTCCATATACTCCAGAAAGCTGGGCATACATCTGGCTCTCCACTTGGATACCGAATTCAGGGTAATGGACAGCAGAGCATGCTTGATAAACGGATTCTGGAATCGGTCAATTACCGCTTCGGCAAAGCTCAGCAAATCCTCCCTGGGCAGATCCAGGGTAGGAATAATTTCGTCAAATATGGCTTTCACCATGAATTCCTTAATATCCCCGTCCTCCATGGATTCCTTTACATAATCATTCCCCGCCAGGAAGGAGGCAGGTACAAAGGAGGTGTGGGCACCGTTCAGGATGCGCACCTTCCGCTTCTTATAAGGCTTCTGGTTATCGGTAAAAATAACCGGAAGTCCTGCTTTATCCAGAGGAAATTCCTCTCTGATCTCCCTGTCGCTTTCAATTACCCACAGTGCAAAGGGCTCCCCTGTTACCATAAGGTTATCCACATATCCGAATTCCTCCCACAGGTGCTCTGCCTCGTCCTTCGGATATCCGGTGACAATACGGTCCACCAGAGTGCTGCAGAACACGCAGGCCTCTGCCAGCCAGGCCAGAAAGGCTTCTCCCAGCCCCCATTCCTTTGCCAGCCGTACCACAATCTCCTTCAGATGAATTCCGTTGTCATCGATCAGCTCCACCGGAAGTATGATCAGGCCCTTCCCTATGTCACCGTGAAAATGCTCAAATCTCTCATACAGGAACTTTGTAAGCTTGCCCGGATAGCTTCTGGGCGGAGTAAGCTCAAAGGAATCCTCCGCATCATATACGATTCCGGCCTCTGTTGTATTGGATACGATAAAGCGGAGGGTATCCAATGCGGCAAGAGCCGCATACCGTTCATACTCTTCGTAGGCCGCCACCGTATCCGCTACGCTGGTCACCACACGCTTTACGCTCTTCTCCTCATTCTTCTCCAATCCTCTCAGCAGCACCGTATACATATTCTCCTGCTGGCGGAAATAGTCCAGATTGCCATAGGGAATCGGCTTCACCAGTACAATATCACCGTCAAAACATCCGGCTTCATTGGCAATGTCAATCATATAGTCGACAAAGGCCCTCAAAAAATTGCCCTCTCCAAATTGAACCACCCGAACAGGACGCTTCGTCTTTCTCACACTTTCTCTGCTTATTGTTTTCATCTCATTCATCCCCTATAAAATTTCTGTAAGTGCTTACACATTTCATTGTACTATTCTATTGCTAAAACGTCAATATTAATTTTATTCTGCTTTAACCGGTGGGTATGCCTGCTCCTTTTACCCTTCCCTCTTCAGAGGATTGACCATAACTTGCCCTTGCTTTTGCCCCCCGGATATTATATAATAAAACAGATATAAACAGTGTGTGAATAAGATACTCGTACCACCGGCCTGCCCGTGGTCCTTATCCAGGCCGCAGAGCATGAAAGCACTCCGTGTTCATGATATTATTTCTCCTGTAAGCATTTACAGAAATGAGGTTTCCCCTTCCATGAATATTTATGATATTTCAAAGAAAGCCGGAGTTTCCATCGCCACCGTCTCCAGGGTGATCAACGGGAACTCTTATGTCAGCGAAAAGACAAAGGAAAAGGTATTAAAGGTGATCGAAGAATGCCAGTACACTCCCAACGCGTTTGCACGGGGCCTGGGTTTGAACTCCATGCATACGGTGGGTATTATGTGCGCCGATTCCTCCGACCCCTACCTTGCCAGCGCTGTCTACTATCTTGAACAGGCGCTTCGCAGCAACGGCTACGATGTTCTGCTGTGCTGCACCGGGTACGAGCTTTCCGAGAAGCAGAAATACCTCGAACTCCTCCTGTCCAAGCGGACCGATGCCATCATACTGGTGGGCTCTAATTTTGTCGAAGCCGATTCCGCCAGGAATGACTATATCAGACATGCCGCCCGGCAGGTGCCCATCATGATACTGAATGCCGCTCTGGACGGCAGCAATATCTACTGCACTCTGTGCGACGATTACCGTGCTGTCCATGATGCCGCCAGCGCTCTGATCCGGGACGGGCTGAAGAATATTCTCTATCTGTACAACTCGGAATCCTACAGCGGCAATAAGAAGATATCCGGTTTCCTTACGGCGATGGAAGCCGTCTGCCCCGATCCGGCGAAGCTGCAGGAGCTGACCCATTATATCCACGGCGGCATCCTGGAGGTCAGGGATTATCTCACCGCCTTAAGGAAAAAGGGCATTCATCCGGAGGCAATCATAGCCTCGGATGACACACTGGCAATCGGGGCTTTGAAATATGCCAAGGAACACCGCCTGGAGGTGCCCCGCCAGCTTTCCATCATCGGCTATAATAATTCCATCGTCGCCCTGTGCAGCGAGCCGGAGCTGACCTCCATTGATAACAAGCTGGAAGCGCTGTGCGCCAATTGTATTACAACACTGATGGGCGTATTCAACGGCCAGGCCGTCCCTCTGAAGACTGTTTATCCTGCGGAGATTAAGAAGCGGGGTACCACCCGTTTTTAATCCGCCGCATAAAGATAAATCAAAGGAAAGATAAATTAACGAAAGCAGGTGTCTTATTTATGAAACAATTTTTAGACAAGGATTTTCTGTTATCCACCGATACCGCGAAGAAGCTTTTTCACGAGTATGCGGCTCCCCTACCCATTATTGATTACCACTGCCACATCAATCCTCAGGAGATCGCGCAGGATAAAAGCTTCGACAATATCACCCAGGTATGGCTGGGAGGCGACCATTATAAATGGCGGCTCATGCGCACCTGCGGAATCGACGAGTATTACATCACCGGCAACGCTCCCGACAGAGAGAAATTCGAGAAATGGGCAGAGTCCCTGTCCAAAGCCATCGGAAATCCTCTGTATCACTGGAGTCATCTTGAGCTTCAGCGCTACTTCGGCTATTATGGCACCTTAAGCCCGAAGACCTCCGAGGAGGTATGGAAGCTCTGCAATGCCAAGCTGGCAGAGCCCTCCATGAGTGCCCGCAATATTATCAAGCATTCCAATGTAACCCATATCTGCACCACCGATGATCCGGCCGACTCCCTGGAATGGCACAAGCAGATTGCTGAGGATTCTGATTTTAATGTGACAGTTCTTCCTGCCTGGAGGCCGGACAAGGCTATGAACCTGGATAAGCCGGACTATCCGGCCTACCTGGAAAGGCTGAGCGCCGCATCCGGGCTAACCGTGGATAGCTTCAGCGCATTGAAGAAGGCTCTGAAGGTGCGGATGGATTATTTTGCTTCCTGCGGCTGCAATATTTCCGATCACGCCCTGGATTATATTATGTATGAGCCCGCTTCTGACGATGTGATCCAGTCCATCTTTGAGAAGAGACTCCGGGGAGAAGACCTCACCCCTCTCCAGGTACAGCAGTTCAAGACCGCATTTATGCTGTATGTGGGAGAGCTTTATCATGAGCTGGGCTGGGTGCAGCAGCTTCATTACGGCTGCAAACGGGATAATAACGGCCGTATGTACCAGTCCCTCGGGCCCGACACCGGCTATGACTGTATTAATAATTATGCTCCCTCCGCCCATATGGCCAACTTCCTCAATGCCCTGGAGAGCAGGAACGCTCTGCCAAAGACTGTCATCTACAGCCTGAACCCCCATGACAACGCTTCCATCGCAAGCATCATCGGCTGTTTCCAGGATGGCTCCTCCGTAGGGAAGATACAGCACGGAAGTGCCTGGTGGTTTAATGACAATAAGACCGGTATGATGGAGCAGATGACCAATCTGGCTAACTTAGGATATCTGGCCGGATTTATCGGCATGCTGACGGATTCCAGAAGCTTCCTCTCCTATCCCAGGCATGAATATTTCCGCCGCATCCTGTGCGACCTTATCGGCGGCTGGGTGGAGAACGGCGAGTATCCCGCGGATTATGGCCTGTTAAAGGAAATCGTGGAGGGCATCTCCTATTACAATACCCTGAACTATTTCCAGTTTACCGCAAACTAAAATCCTTGAAGGGATGTTACAAAACTTGAACCTTATAACCCAATGTCATTAAGTTAAAGCCCGCAGCACTTCATCGAGCCACTTTTACGCTGACCGGCTGAGTGCATCTTGTGAAGCGGAGCGTTTTGAACGCACGAAGGTAAGGCAAGTAAAAGTGGCTCGATGAAGTGCTGCGGGCTTTAACTTAATGACATTGACTGTAACACTTCGGGTTTTGTAGCACCCTTTTTATTTGCCGTTATATGGAAGACGTGGTATACTGTTAACAAAATCAAAACAATTAAAACAGAGATAAGGAGCTTTTTCATGGATACTAAGAATAACCGATTTCTAAGGCGTTTTGTAATCTCATACAGTGCATTGCTCCTTGTAATTCTGATTATGGGCGGTTATTTATATAGTATCAGTATAAAAAATGTGCGCACTGAAATCCGGACCCAGACAAAGTTCACCCTTGAAAAGACCATAAGCGATCTGGACAGCAAATTTGAAACTATGGACGCGCTGGCGGGACAGGTTGCCGCCAATTCCCATGTCATACGCCTTGCCAATTGGCAGTCCTCCAATGAAAGTGATTATTACATAGAAGCCTATCGTGCAAAGAACGACCTGTCTGTCTATGTGTTTACCGAATCCCTCCTGCCCAGCAGCACTTATTTCATCTATCTGCAGAAGCCGGATTATATCCTGTCCTTCAGCCAGTTTCAGCAATCCAGGTTCTATTACACAGGAGAATGGTATCATAAGGATAAGTATGAGGAATGGTTAGACATGATGAACGCCTCCGCTTCCTACAAGCATCTTGTACCGCTGGCTCCTTATTATACCCCCTATCCCGCATACTCCTACTTATATATTCTTCCCCTGAATTCCTATACCCTGAAAAACGTACCTGCCACCATCTGCTTCGTGATTGATCATCAAAAGCTTGCGGATGCGTTCAGTGAATTGAATTTTTACGAATCCGGCCATCTCTATGTTACCGATGAAAACGGCAGTCCCGCCTTCACCCTGTTGGGAGAAAAGAGCGAGGAAGCCGATGCCGGGCGTCTGACCTCCCTGCCCTATGAGAATGGTTTCTCAGAATATACTGCCGGGCATCGGGAGAATATGTTTGTCACCCATGCCCGTTCCCGGTATAATGGCTGGAATTACTATCTGATTCAGCCGGTGGATGCTTCTCTCTATTCCCTGATACAATACCGTGATCTTTTCCTGCTCATCATATTCGCCGCCCTGCTGGTGGAGTTTATTATGATTTTCTTCCTGTCCAAGAGCAATGTAAAGCCAATTCTTCAATTGGGCAAGGAACTGCAGGACATCCTGACCACACAAAAGTCATTGCAGAAAATGGCAGAGGAGCAGATCCCCGTAATCCAGTTCTCCTATCTTGCCAAGATCATGCAGGGCGGTATTTCTACCCAGGAGGAGCTGGAGTATGCCCGGCACTATCTGAATATTTCCACGGAACAGCGCAAATTCACCGTTCTGTATATCGTGGCCTATGTCAATCAATTCGAGCTGTATGTGGCGGATTCCGCGGTTACAGGACCGGACACCACCAATTATAAAGAAATTATTCAAAAGGCAGTCGCACACACCTTCGGGGAAGCGGCCTATATCCATAGCTCCGACGACAGGGAATACGCCATCCTGCTGTCCAGCCCCCTGGAAGAGCCCGATGCCTCCTCCAGCTCCAATGTAAAGGAGAAGTTCCGGACGCTGCATGAATATCTCATGAGCACCCACTCCATCTGGACCTTTGCCGGACTGGGCGACTGGAACAGCGGGCTGATGGTCACCTGGAAATCCTACCAGCAGGCCAGACAGGCCGTCACCTATACCACGAAAAAGCATATTATCCGTACTTATTCCAAGATTGAACGGGAGCAGGGAGGCTTCTATTATCCCATCGAGCTCACCAGACAGCTTACCAACTTTATCACAGTGGGGAATAAGAGCCAGGTACTGGAGATCTTTGAGCTGCTGCGCCAGGAGAATATGGAGAAACGCTCCCTTCCCATTAATATTATTAAATACCTGATCTCGGATATTCATAACACCCTATACAGAATCCGTTTCAGCCTTAAGAATACGGAGAAAAACGAAGCCGGACTGAATTCCGTTGATGCCCTTTTCGACCAGCATATGTCCCTGAAGCTCTGTGAGGATATCGCACTTTTGCTGTGCGAGCTGTCCGAGACCAATTCCGGCGGCAATGAACTGATTACCAATATCAAAGCTTATATCAACAAGAATTATATGGATCCCTCCCTGGGCCTGACGAAGATATCCGATGAATTTTCCATCTCTGAAAGTTATTTTTCCTATTTGTTCAAGGAAGAGACCGGGGAGAACTTCTCCAGCTACCTGGAGCGTATCCGCATGGAGCATTCCCTGCATCTGTTGAAGGAAACCGATATCAATGTCTCCCTTCTCTACCAGGAGGTGGGCTATAATAATTCCAACAGCTTCCGCCGGGCCTTTAAAAAGATTTACGGAATGTCCCCGAAGGATTTCCGCAGCTCGGCGAATGAATCTTAGAAAGGGACCTTTTGATGCACACCACACCTCATACATTACCGATAGTTAATACTTTGTTAACGCATGCTCTGCCTGCTGATGCCGGGATACCCTCTGACGCTGTTTACCGTTTTATCAAGAAATTGGAGGATTGCCAGATTCCCATGCACAGCATACTGCTGGCAAGGCATGGCAGATTAGTGACAGAAGCCTATTACTCTCCTTATGATGCCTCCACCCTGCACCGCATGTTCTCCGTGAGTAAGAGCTTTACTTCCATTGCGGTGGGGCTCATGGCAGAGGAGGGAAGGCTGTCCCTGGACGACCCTATTATAAACTATTTTCCTGACAAGGTACCGGAGAAGGTGCATCCCTGGGTCGCCCAGATGACCATCCGCCATATGCTGAAGATGGAGACCTGCCGGTCCGTGACCACCTATAAGCTGAACCGGAATAAGGATTGGGTGGAAAGCTTCTTCACCACGGAGCCCAGCCATGAACCCGGTACGGTATTCTATTATGACACCTCCGCCAGCCATACCCTCTGCGCCCTGGTGGAACGCCTGGCGGGTAGGCCGATGCTGGATTATATGCGGGACCGCTGTCTGGATCAGCTGGGCTTCAGCAAGGGAGCCTATATGCTCCGGGATCCCTTCGGAGTATCCATGGGCGGCAGCGGACTTATGGCCACCCCCATGGATCTGATGATTTTCGCCATGCTGGTTATGAATGGGGGGGCCATGAACGGAACTCAGTACCTTCCAAAATGGTATGTGGATGCCGCTGTCTCCTGTCAGACCTCCACTCTGGTGACCGGCTCCGCCTTGGAGGAATGCCAGGGCTACGGCTATCAGTTCTGGAGAACCCGGCAGGAGGGCTTTGCCTGCTACGGGATGGGCGGCCAGCTGGCTATCTGTCTTCCGAAGCAGGATCTGATCTGTGTTACCACTGCCGATACCCAGGGAATCCAGGGAGGCAATCAGATGATCTATCATTGCCTGTATGAAGAAATTCTTCCTTATCTGTCGGATACTCCCCTCCCTGCCGATTTTTCCGCGCAGGCCAGGCTGGAGGAATATCTTAGCCGGCTTTGTATACAGCCCTTACAGGGTGGAGTTTCCTCCCCGAGGAGGAAGGAGCTGCATGCCAGGAGCTATCATCTGGCGGAGAATCCGGCAGGGTTTACCGGACTGTCGCTGGAATTTGCCCCGGATGGCACGGAAGGCGTACTGCTTCTTACTTTCCGCGGCAAGGCTTTTTCCCTTGCCTTTGGGTTTGGCCGGACGGTCACCGGCTCCTTTCCGATTTATTCCCAGCGCTGCGCCAGCTCCGGATGCTGGCTGTCCCAGGATCTGCTTTATATTAACAGTCATATTATTGATGAAGCCATTGGTTCCGTACGCTTTCAATTAGCCTTCCGTGAGAATACGGTGACGGTATATATGAAGAAGGTTGAGGAGCACTGTTTTAACGAATTTACAGGTTATCTTCATGGAACCGCTGTCTGACAGCCGCAAGAAGATAGAGCCGCTGCAAAACAATTTCTCTGTTGCATATTGCGATTCGGTAAAAGAAAATCGCAATAGATCCAACATGATAAATTCATTTTGCAGCGGCTCTTTAAGGCTTCATCCGAAGTATTTACAACATTCCTTTAAGGATGCACTTCTTGTCTTCCGATATTCTGCAAGAGAAAGGCTTCTCCGCTCTGCCCCTCTACGGATACCCGGTCAAGCACCAGCTCTTCCACATTATTAATGCAAATCCCCTGGCTGCTTACCGGCAGAATGCCGTCCAGCATCTCCGGCAGCCCCGGCTGGGTTTCCCCCGCAAAGGAGAAACTGGTATCCTCCAGGGATATTTTCTTAATCCTTTGCTCCGGCAGTCCCTGAATATAGACTGCCGCTATATGACAGTTTCTGCATTCCAGCTTCCGGAAGGCCAGGCTTCTTATCTCCGGGGTTCTTTCATCCACCGGCATCGGCTCCCTGCTCTGCACATAGCTGGTGTGCCCGTCAGGATCACAGAAATAAAAGCAGTTGATTGCCAGCGGCGTCTTAACCCCATCCATAAGGATATTCTCAAAGAGGATATCGTCAATAATGGCATCCTTTCCTCTTCCCCGCCGGGTCTTAATCCGCAGCCCCCGGTCCGTATCAATAAAACGGCAGTCCCTTACGGTTACATTGCGCACACCGCCTGCCATCTCGCTTCCTATGGTCACACAACCATGCCCGTCCCGCATACAGCACTGACGGATGGTGATGTCCTCGGAGGGTGTCCTGTATCTGGCTCCCATATAGATTTTACCGGATTTGATGGCAATACAGTCATCTCCCACGCTGAAATAGATTCCAAGAATCTCAACCTTCCGGCAGGATTCCGGATTCAATGCATCCGTATTGGGCGAATCCTTCGGATTGACAATGCTCAGATTGACAAACCTCAGATTCTCACAAAAATACGGATGAACGGTCCAGCTGGGGCTGTTCTGTAAATGAATTCCCTCCATGGTAATATTCCTGCAATGGCTTAGGAAAACCAGCCTGGGCCTCCAGGCGATCCTCCGCTTCTTGGGCTCCAGCCACCAGTTCGTCCCATCCGTACTGCCATCCAAGGTACCCTGGCCGTAGATTGTCACGTTTTCCACATCTATTCCATGGATTACCGCGGCAAACATGTCGAGGGGATTTCCCTCCCAGGTTCCCAGATTATATTCACCTGTTTCATCATAGCTCTGAATTCTTCCGGGCATAACCGGCCGGCGTTCTCTTTCGGTATCTGCTTTCAGTACGGCGCCTTTCCCGATCTCGATATTGAGATTGCTTTTCAGAAACAGGCTGGTAATCCGGTAGATTCCTTCGGGCAGGTATACTCTTCCGCCCCTGGGGCAGGCCATAATTGCCGCCTGGATGCAGCAGGTATCATCGCTCATTCCATCCCCTTTTGCCCCGAAATCCCGTACATTAAGAGAATAAGTCTCCACTGCCGTGCGGACAGCAACCTCCGCTTCCTCTGCCCTTCCCCGTACCGTAAGAATATATTCCGTATCCGGCTTAAGTTCATAGATGCCGGTAACTACCCGGTTCGTAGTGCCGTATTCCCTTCCGTTAACCAGAATATCATACCTCTCCCGGGTGCGGAAGATGCCTCCGTCACAGATCTCAATCCCTATGCTGCGGGAGGTCTGATGTATTATTTTAATATCCATTGCTATTCTGCCCTTTCTATCATCGTCCTGTCCCGGAGCCTCCCTGTCATTAAGGTTCAACCCTTGAATGCAGGAGCAGTTCTTCTGCAATCATCATCAGGTAGGCTCCCATCCCCTTATGATCATCACCGACAACCGGCTCGGACAGATAATATTCCACGCTCCCGTCACGGCGGAGGTTATCCGCGGGGCCAAGCCCTGCCACAGAGCAGATTCCGGTCAGCCTCCAGGCTCCATCCTCTTCTATGATCCTTCGCTCCGTCAGGGATGCTGCTATAGCCTCGCCCACGGGCTGATACTTCTCCTTTAACAGCGCTCCCAGCCTGCAGCCTTTCAGAATTGCGTATCCTATCATTGCGCTTCCCGAGGTCTCCAGATAATTTCCCTCTGCATCCGCCCGGTCGATCACCTGATAGAAGAGGCTGCTTTCCTTATCCTGGTACTGCAAAATCCCCCGCACTGCTTCCCTCAGCAGATCCTCCAGAACCTTGTACTGCTCAAAGATAGTCTCATCCATCTCACTCATTACATCCACCAGCGCCATCAGATACCAGCCCATGGAACGCAGCCAGAAGTTAGGCGAAGTGCCCGTTGTCTTATCCGCCCAGAACAGCTCCCTGGCTTCATCATAAGCATGATAATACAGGCCCTTTTGCTGGTCATAGAGATACTGCCTTACATTTTTAAACTGCCTGACGATATCATTATAATTCTCCTTTTTACCCAGCCGGGTCTCATAAGCCATATAGAAAGGCTGTGCCATATATAATCCGTCCAGCCATATCTGATTGGGATAAATCTTCTTATGCCAGAAGCTGCCGCATTTGGTTCTTGGCTGATGCCTGAGCTGGTTCATCAGCACCTCGATGGCTCTTCGGTATTTCTCCTCGCCGGTCCAACCGTAAGCCGCAAATAACACCTTACCGGAGTTGATGCTGTCGATATTATACTTCTCCTCTTCATAATTGGCAATTGTACCATCTTCCCGGATAAAGTTCTTCAGATACTCTAATACCAGCTTCTGAAAACGTTGATCGCCGGTGGCTTCATAAAGCTGCGCACAGCCTGTTAATATACAGCCGTCCTCATAATTCCAATTCTCTTTATAGCCCTTAAAATGCTTTAGGCAATATTCGATATATTGCCTTGCTTTATTCTCAATCCCGTTCATGATTCTAACCTTGCCTTTCTCTATAGTATACGACTCAGATACACTCCCCTAATTCTCTGCACCTTATCCTGCCCCGCCTCATTCTCCCAGCCTCACTGTAATGATTTCATCCTGTAAAATTCACCCTGTAACTCCATAAGCTCTTCATAAGTGCCAAACTCCGCACAAACACCGTCCTTAAGGACACAGATCCTGTCCGCCTTACGGATCGTAGAGAGCCGGTGAGCTACAATAAAAGTGGTTCTTCCCTTGATGAGATTACTTAAGGCATCCAGAATCACCGCCTCCGAAACACTGTCCAGGGCGGAGGTTGCCTCATCAAAGAGGATCACCCTGGGATTTCGTATGATAGCCCGGGCAATGGCAATTCTCTGGCGCTGCCCGCCGGACATCTTGTTCCCATGATCCCCAATGAGGGTGTTCAGCCCCTCCGGCAGACCTTCGATCACATCGCTCAGATTCGCCGCATCAATGGCCTCCTCCAATTCTTCTTCCGTAACGGAGGGCAGACCGTAGGTTATATTATCCCTTACCGATCCGGAGAAGAGAATGGTTTCCTGGGGAACCACCGCAATGTGCCTGCGGTAGCTGCGAAGATTGATTTCCTTCAGATTCCTGCCGTCCACCAGAAGCTCACCCTCGGAAGGCATGATAAAACCGATTACCAGATTTAAAATTGTGGATTTGCCGGCGCCTGATTCCCCTACCAGAGCTATCGTCTCTCCCGCCTTCACCTTCAGATTTAACCCCCTGAGCACATCCCGGGAGGAGTCATTATATTGAAATCTCAGATCCTTGAACTCATAATCTCCTTTGATATCCCCGATCTTTGGCTTATTACTATGTTCCTCCACATCATGGGCATTTAATACTTCACCGATACTGGTGACAGATTCCATCCCCTTGGAAATGGCGGGAAGCAGCGTCAGGAGACCCGATACCTGCGTAACAATGGTGGTAAAATAGCTTTGATAGAGTATGATGTCCCCTGCCAGCAGCTTGTTCCTCAGCACCAGCATACCGGTGAAGACCAGACACCCTATTTGAAAGATCTGAAAGATCGCCCAGCTGACAGAACCAAAATTAGCCTGTATCATATCCAGCCGGTATCCCTCCTCCGCAACGCTTCGGACCAGGGCTTCCATCTTCCTGACCTCCACATTCTCCAGGGCATGGGCCCTGGTCACCGGAACCATTTCCTCCATCTCCATGACTCTGGCGGAGGTTGCCTCCATCTCCTTGCGGAATCTGTGATTCTGCTTCCTGATACGGCTGCGGAAGGCTACAATGGTCAGCGCGGCTACGGGGATGGTCAGCAGAAAGAAGATAAACACGATCCGGTTGCTGACAGCCGTGATTCCAAGGGCCACCGTAATATTGATCAGAATATTGAGGAGATTTACAAAGAGCTGTGAGGAAAGGGTTTCCACTGCCTCCACATCCCGCATCACCTTGGATTGCAGCCGCCCCGACTCCATCTCCTTGTGATAGGATATGGAGAGCTGCTGCAGCTTTCTCACCAGAGCGCTTCGCAGCCCCGCCTCCACCTGACGAATGGCACGGCTGCGGTAATGGACGTGGAGATAGTTCATCGGGATATTTAAAATCACCAATGCCGCAATTACCGCCGCATTCAGGGTAATCACGCGCAGGGTGTTGTCTGCCCGGACTGTAACACAGTTCACGATGTTAGCAATGACAATCGGCATTGCCCAGGCCGGACTGTGCTTGACGGTATAAAAAAACGCGGACAATAGAAATCTATGATAATTCCCACGGTACATGGAAAGTAAAATCTTTATATTATGATTTTTATGTTTCTCATAGCTTTCGATAAAAATATCTTCTGATGAAGTCTGTTTCATGGTACTCCTCCAAAACAAAGTCAGACGCGCTTATTTTTCTGCAGATAAGAGCCTTTATCCTGCTGTATTTTCCGTATAATGAAAGTACTCAAAGGGAACCTCAAGAGCATCACCGCCCCCATAGGCATACATTCCTACCATGGCCCCGGTAAAACGCTTTCCCATCTGTATTCCTTCATCACACAGGTAGTATACATTATCCAATATAGTAAACAGCTTAAAATCAACACCATTATAACTGTAATAAAATTCACGGCGCAGATATTTTGTAATAATACGAAGATAGATTTCCTTCTTCCGGTCTCCTGTATCCTCCGGTATTCCGGCATGCTCCGGTTTTCCGGCATGCTCCCTGTCCAGATGTCCGACATGCTCCGCTGCCTTAATCCGCAAGCCGCCCTCCTGCAATGCAAATACCCCGTATTTCAGCCAGGTATTCTCATCATAGAAGCAAATCATCCCCGCATCCTGCCCGGGTTTTATATCCTCCAGTCCAAACCGGGTCTCCGCTGTAAAGCAAAAATGCTTCTGCCTCCGCAGCACAATATTGCGGGCGTCCGCCGATTCCAGGGCCGCCTGGCTCCCTTTGATCCAAAGCTTCCCTTCCTCCAGCCGGCAGCCGTCCTCCTCCGGCGGTCTCGGAAACATCCACTCGGTGCCCAAGGTTTCCGAATCAAATTCATCCCAATCACTGCTGTCCCACACGCATTCCGGCAAGTCCGGCTTCACCTGCAAGGCGCTGGGGCCCTTTCCGTAATTCACCAACGGCCAGCCATCCGCTGTCCAGGTAATCGGATCAAGGGCGGTTTCTCTTCCAAGAATACTGTAGCTTCCCTCCGCCATTCTTCCGCAGAGATACACCATATACCATTCGCCGTGCTGGGTCATAACAGGCTTGCCGTGACCGCAGCGCTGAATTCCCGCCTTAGAATCCTGCTGCCGCATAATGGGATTATAGGGGCATGGTTCATAATTCCCATAGAGACTCCGGGATCTTGCCGCTGTGATTCTGTGTCCCAACCCGGTACCGCCTTCCGCCAGGAACAGATAATAGTATCCGTCCTTCTTCAGCAAATGGGGTCCCTCCGGCGCTCTCTTCTGATCCCCGTAATATAACAGCTTTGCTTCTGAAATCTGCCTTGTTGCCGAAGAATCCAATTCCAATATTCTTGCCCCGCGGTTTAAAAGCAGGTATCTTCTTCCGTCGTCATCATTAAAAATCGAGGGATCGATCCCGTCCTCCTCTATAAAAGCCGGTTTGCTGTAAGGACCTTCCGGTCTGTCAGAGGATACCACAATCTGCCTGCGGTATACCGTCCCGGTATCATTCAGACGGTATGTGGCCGCAATATAGAATCTTCCTTCATAATAGGAAATGTCCGGTGCCCAATACCCTCTGCCGCCCTCCAGCCCGTCAAGACCGGCCCATTGGGGATTCGTAATGGCATGTCCGATGATTCTCCAGTGTATCAGATCCCGGGAATGGGAGATGGGAATACAGGGAAAATAGATAAAGCTGGAGTTGACCATATAATAATCTTCCCCCACCCTCACAACGGAGGGATCCGGGAACATACCGGTCCGCACCGGATTGCGGTACATTCCGCTTAAGGGAGCCCGGCACACCTCCTCATAATATTTCTCCAGCTCCCTGTGCCCCATAGTATGGGCGATATCGAAGGGCGTAACCAGCCGGACGTCCGGTGCCACCGGCGACATTCCAACCTTCTCGATAAGATATCTGGACAATTCAACATTTCCTGACATCGCGGCAAAATGCAGGATATTACGGTTCTGGTCCCCCGTTTCATTCATACTTGCCCTGGAATATTCCACAATATATCTTACAAGCTCCAGATTACCGGTTCCGGCCGCCGCAAAGCTCATGGGAATCCCCTGTTCGTCCCTATCCTCAATACAGGCAGGATCCCGAAGCAGGATCTCCTTTACCAGCTCCAGATCCTGCCTTACGATTGCTTCCTTTAGATTTCTCAACGCATCATCCCTCCTTTACCTAAGTATACTATATTTTTGCTTCTTATTCTACTGCCCCGGCCCCAAAGCCTTTAATTTAATATACTTGAAATCCGCATAACCATGGCCCGGCAAAGTATCCAATGCAACGGAAAACAATCCGATCTTGGCTCCCACCCAGGTATGATCCGACGGAACAAAGAGATGTCCGGTCTCCTTAAAGGAATCATCCTTCAGACAATAGAAGCTCCGAATAACAAACCGGTCTTCTTCCTTATGAAGAAGCAGACGAAAGATTACCTCCTGCACATCAGAAGGCAGCTCTGCCGCCATAAGTATATTCTCTTTTCTCCTGTCCCCGCTTCCCATCGATTCTCCATAGACCAGGGACAGACCCTCCTTCTGTTTTCTTACGGCAAGCAGCATATACTGACCACCCATCACAGCACAGCCGGCCTGCTCTCCGTATCCCAATCCCTGTATATCCAGCTTTATCTCCGCTTTAAAGGACGGACAGACAAACTTCTGCGTAACCACATTAGAGGATTTCCATAAGATCACCGGATCGCTTCCCGAAGGATTAAGGCTGTATAATCTGAGACGGCCTTCTCTGGCAGTAAGGGAATAGAAGCTTCGTTCATGATTGCCCAGCCATTGCCACTGCAGGCCCAGCTCCCTACCCCGGAAATCATCCGAGGCCTGCAAATACATTGGTTTCATTTTTGGAAGCCCTCCCGGTTTTCGATATCTCAGGCAGGGTTCCCCGCATACCGCTTCCTTCCGCTTCGCTTCCTGTTTTTCTCCGCGCGCCTCGGATACTGCGGCCTCCGGCTCCAACCGCCTCTCTTCCCGAATCACTCCAATGACCGGCCAGCCGTCCGACCAGCACACCGGCTGAAGATGCGTAATCCGCCCATAGAAGCCCCTGTCCTGAAAGTGGATAAACCATTCCTCTCCGCCAGATGTATCTACCAGCCCGCCCTGATGCGGCCCGTTAATCTCCGTGCTGCCCTGCTCCAGGACAATCCTCTCCTCATAGGGTCCCTCGATATGCTTTGAACGAAGCACGGTCTGCCAGCCCTGCTTCACCCCTCCCGCAGGCGCAAAGATGTAATACCAGCCGTCCCTCTTGTACACCTTGGGTCCCTCAATGGTAGGCTGGCTCTTCGTTCCGTCATATAGGAATTTATCTTCCCCGGTTGCCTTGGAGGCGTCGGATGAAATCGGGAATATTCCCAGAAAGCTCTTAAAACCGATGCGGCTTCTTGCATATCCATGGATGATATAGGCCTTGCCATCCTCATCCCAAAAAGGACAGGGATCAATATACCCCTTCCCTTCTAACAGGAGCACCGGTGCACTCCAGGCTCCAAGGGGATCCTCCGCATGGATCATAAATATCCCTTCATCCGGCATTCCGTAGCAGATCCAGAACCTCCCGTCATGGTATCGGATCGCAGGAGCCCAGATCCCCCTGGCATGATTAGGATTTTTATATTCATCATAGCCAATATTCCGGATAGCATAGTTCTTCAATTCCCAATTTACCAGATCCTCGGATACCAGGATCGGCAATCCGGGCGTATAATTGAAGCTGGATGCCGTCATATAAAAATAATTCCCTACCCTTATTACGTCGGGATCGGAATAGTCGGCGTAAAGGATAGGGTTTTGGTAGGTCCCGTCACCCAGATCTGATTTCCATAATATCTCACTGTCCATGATTCCCTCCATAATTCCTTAGAGCTTCTCGGGATGCAGAAGCAAATCCTCATAGATGCCGCCCAACTCCTTCAGCTCCTTTGCAATCAGTTCTGCAAAAGCAACCGCTCCCTCATATCTAAGGTGGGTATCATCCGTCAGCCCCTCCGGGTAATTCGGATACTCTCCCGGTACCAGATGCATGAAATATCTTTTGCTGGCTTCCGGTCCCTGCCGCTCTATCAGCTCCCTGCTCCTGCCATAGAGATCGATGCAGGGAACCTCAAGCTCCCTGGCAGAGGCAAGCATGGCCTCCGGGTAGTCTCCGTGGATTCTTTCCTTTAATTGATTATTTTCATCAAACCACCTTCTGCACAACGGGGTCAGGAAGACCGGCTTCGCCTTGCGGTTTCTGGCGGCATTGACAAAGCACTCCAGGTTTGCCCTGTATTCACTCCAGGCCTCGGCATACCGGTTGGGATCCTCCGCCTTGCTGTCATTATGTCCGAATTGAATGAACAGAAAATCCCCCGCCGTCATCTCATTATAAATTGCCGCCAAACGGGCTTCTTCAATAAAGCTCTTCGTGCTTCTTCCATTCTCGGCATGATTTAAGATTGCCGCCTCCGGCTTGATAAACAACCGCATTCCCTGTCCAATCCCCGCCTGAGGATAGGTGGTAAAGTCATTCTGCTTTACCGTAGAATCTCCGGCCCAGTATATTTTAAACGACATTTTCATTCTCTCCCGTCACTTCTTCACCATTCCTTTTTCTCTGTCATTCTTTGTCCTCTATTATTCCTTCACGGCGCCCACATTCACACCCTGTATAAAGTATTGCTGGCAGAAAGGGTACAAAATCATGAAGGGAATAATCGCAACCATGGTGGCCGCATTCTTCACCGTATTATCCGTAGCGCCGCCCAGGGACTGGGGCAGATCGCTTCCCATAATAATGCTGCGCAGCTTCATCTGGAAATTATACAGATCCGAATTCGTGATATATAATTTAAAATTGGTATAATCATTCCAATAGCTTACGGCAAACATCAGCCCAATGGCCGCCAGAGCCGCCTTCGACAGCGGAAGCACGATCCGGTAGAAAATGCCGAAGGGGGAGCACCCATCGATGGAGGCAGCCTCAAACAGGCTCTTCGGTATGCCGTCAAAGAAATTCCGCATTAAGACCAGATTGAACACATTCAGGCCCGGCAGCAAGATAACAGACCAGAGGGTATTGGTCAGGCTCAGATCATTCACCACCAGATAGGTAGGAATCATACCGCCGTTGAAGATCATGGTGAACAGCAGCATAGCTGACAATACGGAACGCCCGGGCATCTCCTTCTGGATCAATACATAAGCTCCCAAAGTAGATAACACAAGACCAACCACGGTGCCTCCCAGGGTAGTGACTGCGGAGACCAGAAGCGGACGGTACAGGGTAGGATTAACAAAGACAGATTTATAACCGTCAATACCAAATTTCTTCGGCCACAGCCTCATTCCATAGGCGGTTTTCAAATCCAGGGAATCCACAAAGACCTTCCACAGGGGTATGATCGTAAGCAAACATATTATTATAAAAAACAAAGTCAAGCATATATTAAACGGAGTTATTTTCTTTTTCATAATGCCACTCTCCCTTACACAATTCCGCTGCCGCGTACTTTTTTACTGGCATGATTGCAGATCAGAACCAGAATACAGCCGACGATGGATTTTACAAGACCAACCGCCGTGGTGTATCCGTAATTTGGCAGCGCACCGCTGTTAAAGGTCTGATAATAGATATAGGTCTGAATTACATCCGATTGTCTGATTACCGCATCATTCTGCAGTACGAATACAGACTCGAAGAGATTCATTACCTTTGCCAGGTTCAGAATCAACACAACGATAATGGTATTCGCCAAGGAAGGCATGGTAATAAAACGTACTTTCTGGAACCGGCCCGCACCGTCGATGGAGGCCGCCTCGTATAATTCCGGGCTGATGGAGGAAAGGGTCGCCATAAAGATAATCGTTCCCCAGCCCGCGTCCTTCCAGATGCTGATGAGATAATACACCGGAGTCCACCAGGTCTTACTGGCCAGAAAATAAATCTCCGAGCCTTTCTCCACAATGCCCAGACTGGTCAGAATAGAATTCACCAAACCCGCCTGCGTAGGTGACATGATCAGGGCAAATACAGAAGCCGTTACCACCCAGGACATAAAGTGGGGCAGATAAACCACGGTCTGTGCCAGCTTTTTGAATCTTAAATTTATGACTTCATTTAATAATAAGGAGAGCAATACTGCTGTGAAGGTTTTAATCAGCAGATTCGCCGTACTAAGCACCAGGGTATTCCGAAATGCAAACCAGAAGGTCTTCATGGAAAACATTTTTTCAAAATTCTTTAGTCCGACAAATACCGGCTCCTTAATTCCCTTATAATCATAAAAAGCATATCGTATCCCCAGAATCGGCGCATAATAAAATACCGCCGCAAAAATCAATACGGGTATAAACATTACATAAAACCAACGATAAGTATAAATCCTCTGGCTCAGGGATTTTGTACTGCGAAGCCTCTCATTCCTTTTTTTACTCATTGCCAAAGTCTACCTTCCTTCAAAAGAGAGCGGAGCTTTGCTCCGCCCTTTTATTAATTCCTGTTTCTGTTCCTTTGTATTTTTAGTTGGCGTTTAATGCATCCACGATCATCTTGGACCACTCTGCTCCGCCCTCTGATTCAAATCTCTTCATCTCGTCCTCAATGGACATGCCGGATACTACGACATTCGCCACGATCTCATTCTTTAATGTGGTTAAATCACCGTTGTACTGGCTCATGGCCTCATTGGAGGGAATCAGATCCACCAGCTTTGAATGAGTGTTAAACATTTCCTGGGATGCCTTTGCTTCCGCTGCGATCTTTTCCAGACCGGGATCGTTTACCAGGGTTGAAATTGCCAGCATGGGATCAATATGGTTCTTGGTATACGGTGTGCCGGGCTTCTCAAGGCTCTCCAGCATATGGAATACACCTTCCTCATAGGTCTTATCCAGGATGGTCTCAGCCTTGGTTGACCAGTGGGAGCCTTCCGCACCATAGGTGAAGAGCTTCTGAACCTCTCCGCCGTCCAGCATGGTCTCAAAGAAGTATTTGAATACGCCTTCCGGATTCGTGCATTTCGTTGTGATTGCCCAGGCGGGTGACTGTCTCTCAAGATAAGCGCCAACCTCTGCAATGGGCTGAAGTGCGATTAACTCGCCGTCCAGACCGTTTGTCTCCAAATTGGTCTTTAAATTGGTTGCCCAAGTTCCTGCCCAGTAGGTGAACACGCCGAATTTGTCCTCATAAAACTTATTACGGCAGTCACTGGTGGCATTGGTCAAGGATTCCTTATCAATATAGCCTTTTGCATAAGCATCCCGCAATCTCTCAAGAGCAGTTACAAAATTATCCTGCGTAAAGCCATCCACCCATTTACCGGATGAATCCTTTACAAAGCCGGGAGTGGCATCCTGATAAAACTCAGGAAGGTAGTTGGTCCAAGGTGCCTCGGGCCCTACAATACCTGCGCTGGATACACCGTAGGTATCCCCGTTCACTCCATTGCCGTCAGGATCGCCGGTGGTGAAGGCTTCCAGCATGGCAATATACTCAGCGTAATTAGTAGGTGCCGACATGCCCACATTATCAAGCCATTTTTTCTTAACATAGGTAACACATCCGTTACCGCGGGTAGGAGCGATGCCGTAAAGAGTACCGTCAACCTTCAGGCCTTCCACCAGATTCTCATCCTTCACCCTGCCGGAAGCCTTTAACTCAGAATTCTCCCAGGCATCGGTCATATCCCAGAGAATTCCCTCGGCGGCATAACCTGCATAATATGTACTTCCTAATAAGATAACATCCGGCCAGTCACCGCTTGCCAGGGTCTGCCCGACAACATCATAATATGCGGAATGGTCCGGCTGAATGATCTCAAGATCAATTCCGGTAAGCTCTTCCCATTTTGCTTCAAATGCATCTCTTGCATTCTGCTGTGTTACCAGAGTACCGTCAACCATGATCTTAATCTTCTCCGGCTTGGTAACCTCGGACTCTGCGGGTGCATCGGCAGTGGTATCAGCGGGTTTCTCTTCTTTCTTGCCCTCATCCGCTGCCTTGGTAGGAGCCGGATCCTTCGATGTGGCAGCCGGCTTCGAACCGCAGCCTGTCAGTGCAATGGATAGTACCATTACAAGGGCAAGGATCAAAGCCCAGGTCTTACTCATGTTTCTCTTCATTTTCATAAATCCTCCTTATACATGTATCTGTTTGTGCTATTTACACTACCCCAGCGATGCCATATTCACGCTTCCCATATCGTAATCCTTATCGCATCGCATTTATCAAATATGCACAACATCTTTAATGACAAATCGATATTAGCACTAAATATAGCCAAAACACAAGGTTCATTTCTTTGGATTTGAGTGCAATTCTTATTATTTCGGCCTTTTCAATCATCCAATTTTTATGTTGTGTAAGTATTTACAATTTACATTATTTTCAGGATACAGGAGAATCAAGGAGTTCAGAAATTATAGCACCGTATTACTCCTCCGGCGTTGCCGGGTATAAGGAATGATCAAAATCATAATAATTATTTCCGCGTTGTGCAGTGTACTCCTCCGTCTGTTTGTCAGTCATCATGAAGGTGTCAAATGGATACAGCGTCGGACTGGTGTCAAAATGATACCAGCCTTCACCGCAATTAACAAGGCTCCAATAATGCCTGGTCTTACCCCCCACGCGTTCTACATCCATATTGTCAATTCCCGCCCTGGTCAATAAGGCTTTGGCAACTGCAAAATAAGTGAAGCAGTCGCCGCTCTTACCCTTTATCCCACGGTAAGCCTCCGCCAGCCGGTCCGATTTATCAGAAGATCCGGTATAGCTCAGATTCCGCTTAACCCATTTGTGAATCTCATAGGCGATTTCCCGCTTTGTCATAGAGCTGTTTGTTATCTTAGCCAGTATCTTATCGCACAATTCATTTACCGTGTCCTCAGATACCACGAATCTTTCCACTTTTACTTTAGTTTCTTTCACTGTCTTATTTCCGGAGGTATCGGCTGCCGAATAATATACTTTATAGGTTCCTTCTTTTTTCAGATTTACCCTGCTGCTATCAATCTCAAGAACAAGGCCCTTATCTTTATTATCTGATACGGATATCCCATTTCTGTAAGATACCGAATCGCCTATATACACCAGCTTATCCGATGCTCCCTGGATAACCGGAGGCTCGTCATCCTGAAGCACCGTCAGGACAGAGGAAAACTCAGCCGTGTTCCCCGATGCATCCGTGAGTACCAGCATAACATTCTGCTCTCCCGGTTTATTGAAGTCCGGCAGTGATTTATAAGAGGCTGAAACCTCAGATACATCTTCTATGTGATCGAAGAAGGCCTGTGCACTTAGTTCTTCCTCTTTCCAGACCTGCTGCGCTCTCACGGCTGCTTCAGGAGGTGTCGTATCGACCACCTGAATACTCCCGATGATTGATTTTTCGTTTACTTTTATTTCTACAGAATGAACGGAGGGCTTACTTATATCCAGGCTCTCAAGATCCGTGACAAAGGACACACTGCCGCCTCCGCCCTTCACAAAATCTTCCGGCGTTATCTTCACCTGGGAGCCGGCCTCTATCGTTATTGCATTCCGGACCTCCAATACAGTGAGCTTTGCTTTTTTCTCTGTTCTGTTCATACCGCTGTCTTCACCGATTAGAGTCACTTCCTGCACTCCCGGTGTTGATGTGTCCGGAAGGCTCTCAAAGAACACCTTCACAGGAGTGGCATCCATGATCTCAGATACAAAAGCATTGGGATCTAATTCTTCTCCAGGCAATGCCAATTGATCTGTAACAATAAAGTCCGGTGCCTTTGTATCAATCACCTCCAGCAGTGATTTATACGTTCTGGAGCCTACCTTGATTTTTATTTCATGCTTCCCTACAACACAGGTATCCAAACTCTTAATATCTGTTATAAAATCACCTTTGCCATGCTTATCCTTTATAAAATCTTCAATCTTAATCTCCTCATCACCGGCTTCCATTTGCACTGCTTTCACCACCGCCGAACGTGTTTGCAAGTAAACCGCTCCGACCAATATTAAAAATAATACCATACCAAATGCGGCTGTCCGAATGTACTTCACACGGCATTCCGGTCCGCCGTTTCTTCTTTTGTAAATCACTTTCCTGCTCCTCCATAGTAGTAGTTTAATATAAGCTCTTTGCACGACTTCCTCCTGATTTCTCTGAGCTCATCTCCATTAGAATAATACACTATTGTTTGCAAAAGTTCAAATATTCTCATATTTTTATTGCCATTTACTATTATTATTTATCAGATATCCCTATATAATGCAAAAATAATAGCAGACTCTAATGTAAGTTTTACTATGAAGCAATTCACGCTAGAGCCTGCTATTATTCTATTTTAATACCATAATTACCACTGTGCTTTACCGTAGTCAGAATCTATGCAACCCTATCCCTAGTTATCGCGGTAGATGTTATTACATCATTTTCCTCTTCGAGGTCAAGCAGATTATTGGGAGAAAAGCTGTCATTACTACTGAAATGTATTGTTACTTTATTAAAATCAAATGAATATACCCCATCTCCAGCCATCTCTCCCCACTCGGTTTCACTGCCGCCGTAATAAACATCTCTTAGCTGCTCGCATCCGGAAAAAGCATTATAGAACACTCTTATACTATTTGGCATAAAAACACTTGTAAGATCACTGCAATTGGAAAATGCATCATTACCAATCATAGTCACACCATTGGGAATGATAATCGTTTCAAGGGCGCAGGACTCAAACGCACCGCTGCCAATATCATCAATGCTATTTGGAATGTTGATGCTTTTAAGAGCAGTGCAATTTGAAAATGAATGATCCCCGATATAAGATACACCGTCTGTAATAATAACACTGGAAAGCGAAGTGCAGCTCTCAAATGCATGACTACTTATAGTGGTCACCCCGCTTGGTATCGTAATGCTTGTAAGAGCACTGCAATTTGAAAACGCACCATAACCTATATCCATTAAAGTATCCGGAATAGTAACATCTGTTAGTGCAGTGCAATGGGCAAAGGCTTGCGCACCAATATTGGTTACTCCATCTGGTATCGTTATGCTTGTAACGGAAATACAATTCAAAAATGCAAGACTGCCGATGCTGGTCACTCCATCTGAAATAGTGACATTTGCAAGAGACACACAAGACGCAAATACACTTTCCCCCATATTGGTCACTCCGCCTGGTATGGTTATGCTTGTAAGAGCCCTGCAATTTCTAAATGCACTATTATCGATGCTGGTCACTCCATTTGGTATATTAACACTTTCAAGGGCCATACAATCAGAAAAGGCCCATTTGCCAATGCTGGTTACTCCATTTGGTATAATTACGCTTGTAAGAGCAGCACAAGACCCAAATACCCCCTCACCGATACGGGATATTCCACTTGGAATATTTATACTTGTAATTGCGGTGTTCCCAAATGCATGATCACCGATGCTTGTCACAGTGTCCGGGATTATAACACTTGCCAGATTAACACAACTGCTAAATGCGCCATTACCAATACAGAGCATTCCATTGGGTATCCTTACACTTGTAAGTTCAGGGCACATCGCAATCGCATTTTCACCAATCCTAGTCACTCCAACAGGAATGGTAATCCTTGTCATGAATGAGAGCTGATATAATGACCAATCGCCGATACTGGTAACTCCATTTTCAATAACAACAGTTTTTATATCGTTTCCATACGAGGACCATGGCATAGTGTCTCTGGAATAATCCTCCATCTCTCCTATCCCACTAATTATTAGCAGACCGTTCTCCTGATCCAATGTCCAGATCAGGTTTGCTCCATATTTCCCGCATTCTCCACTAATTAAGTCCTCGTCAGGAGTACTTACAGATGGTTTCTTAATAAAAACGACCTCCAATACTTCGCTAAATTTCCCATTCTTCACTGCAACGGCTTTCACAATAACTGTATCATCCACTTGGAATTCACCAGTATAAGGCATCGCTTCTTCAGTCGGTGTGCTGCCGTCTAGCGTATAATAAATTTCCGCGCCCTGCGTGTCACATGTAAGTATCACACTTTGATATGAGGTAAATATCCCCCCGTTTGGCACCGCGATAGGAATACTTACCGTCTCGTCACCCGGAGTCTCACCGCCGGGAGTACCTCCACCCGAGTTGCTTTCCTGTGAAATAACAACCAGTTGCGTGCTTCTATCCACTTTAAACTCCCTGTTATAAAAAACAACTCCATTTCCCATGGCTGATATTATATAGTTACCTGGATATAAATGTTCAAAATAACGTCCCTGTCCTGTACTGATTATTGTACCATCAGAATTATTCTTCGTTATAACTATAACGGCCTCCGGCACGATATTGCCGTCCTCGTCCCTGGGTTCAAATGTTGTCTTATATTTTTCATTTGGACATTTCCCCCATCCAAATGCCATATGTCCCTGATGTACGCTGTCAGCATGGTTTTTTATAGATAAATAAAAACGATTAAGGGTAATTCGATACTCAGTAAGGGTAACGTCAACGGGTTTCCCTTTTACAAGCTTTGTTATTTCATAGCTTAATTCAAAAGCAACCTTCAAAAATCCGTTAACTCTGCCATCAACACATATATCACATGCATGAACCGAATCTGCATCCGTATAACCCCCCGGGAGTTTGACAACTGCAGTTCCTTTGATTTCAAAACCTGCGTGAGCACTTATCGCAGCTTTACATAGGCAACTATCAGTAAGAGGAATTTTTAAAAATTCTACACTGAATACCACTTTAGGTCCAATCGCAATCCGTCCCTCACCTGTGATATCTAAAGTTACGTTATGTTCTTTTTTACTGAATGGACGAGAACCGTTTTCCACGCTATGTTCAAAACCGTTCTCTGTAATAATTTTTCCTGTAACATTTAAAGAGCCGCTAAGTTCAAAGTCCACAGGAAATGTTAATTTTGCTGTTGCTGTAAATCCGGTAATTCCTAAAGGAAAAGAAATTTCGCCCAAATAGATACAATCACTCACAGAATTCTTTTTTTCATTATCCTCAATTCTTCCTTTTAGGCTTATTTTATATTCCGTATCGTATCCTAACGAATACTTACTGCAGTAATAGCCATCAAGCAGGGTATCGTCAAATTGTATCTTCACTGTCACCCTTATTTTGAAGGAAATCTTTCCGGACATATCGTAATCTTTGTTTCCATATGAGATACCGAAACCAGACTTCACAGTGAAATCTATATCAATTGGGTTTCTTCCAACACTCTCATCTGCAAAGCCAGCTAACCGTGCTTTTTTGTTTCCATTAACATCCGCATCTACATCCGGTAAATACTCTACTCCTGAGCTGGCTTCCGACATATCAAGTGCAGCCCGGTCTATATCTTTTGTGATATCAATTTTAATATAATTCATAAAATCCGTTAACAATAAATCATCTTCCGTGACAATGATTATTGCTGTTCCATCTTCTATTTTCTCTAAAACCTGAATCAGATAAATATTTTGTCCATCTTCACTGACAACGATAACTTTATCACCAACCATCAATTTATTAATTGTATCATTGGTATCAGTGAATTGGTATTTATTACTTGCAATCCAGGTAACATGATTCTTCTGATTTTCACCTGCAACAATCTTTGTTACGTCGTCATTGGCAACCATAAAGTTATTATCCGTTGATCCATCAAGCGACACAACTGATTCTTGAGCAAAATCATCTATTGTTTTTGCTTCATATTGTGCATATGCATTTGTATTTTCAATTGATACATATTGTTCGCACAATTCCTTTCCATCGTTGTCTATTAGAGAAGCCACAACAACAAAATACTGCGGCAACACATCAGATACAGCAACATCAACAAAATCCATCTCTTTTCTGCCGTCAAGCTGGATTCTTCCCCTTGCAATCTCTGGTCCACTTGTCCAATTTGTACTGATTCCTGTAACATCCGCATACACCTTTGCTTCCAAATAGCAAGCATCAATAGCTGTAACCTCAACCGAAATAGAGTTTACATCAGATTTTTTAACTCCTGTTATAGAATAGAAACCATCCTCGCCACCTTCACTTGACGGCGTTGGTGTCGGAGTAGGTGATGGTGTTGGAGAGGGGATTGGTGCTGAAGTAGGTATCGGTGCTGAAGTGGGGATTGGTGTTGAAGTGGGGATTGGTGCTGAAGTAGGCGTCGGTGTTGAAGTGGGGATTGGTGGTGAAGTGGGGATCGGCGTCAAAGCAACGGAACCTTCACCATCTCTATTGCCACCGCTGCTTCCACTGCCGGTACTGTAGTAGCTACCGGAGGATAGTTGCAAATTGCCAGTAGTTACAGTAGTTCCTGGCAAAATAATACCATCCTTTGCTTTAACAGCCCCGGCTCTTACATCTACTGTAACAGTGGTCGGCACAGTAAGGATTTCAACGCCGTTCTGGGCTTTTGGGGTGACTTTGATGTATTTAACAGTTCCGTCACCGTTAATAATAACACTGTTGGCACTGACAACCGCATTCTCAACTATGCCGTCTTTGTTTACAGTAAGTTCTGTATTATCACCAGTAATCTCAATGTGATCCACACTTGTATTCTTCGATATCTCAAAGGTATTATTATTTCCGGTCAATAAAATATTAGCTATGGAGGCTTCTGCAGCAATCACATTAATATCACTGCCGGTTACATTA
The DNA here is from genome assembly GCA_023395555.1 of Bacillota bacterium. Lineage (GTDB taxonomy): Bacteria > Bacillota > Clostridia > Lachnospirales > Lachnospiraceae > Mobilitalea > Mobilitalea torta. Next base: position 128,293 of record JAEWYQ010000088.1, on the reverse strand, counting down.
ACTGTTCCCATAGGACCTGTCAGAATGATATCATTACATCCATCGTTTATGTACACTGACTGCACATCCGCGTCACCGGACACCTTGATTCTGATCGTATTATTTACCTGTATAACCTCAACAACTGATATGCTGGAGTTTCCTGTTATTTTAACCGAATTCTCACCACCGCCGCGAACAATCAGCTTTCCGGTCACTTTGACATTATCCAAAATTGCATCCTTATCTGCAACCCCGTCTCCGATTACAAGATTTCCTTTAATCGTAACATTCTTAAGGGTAAGGTTTGGCTTAGTGATAATTGCGTTACCCTTCAAGGTCTTATCAGACAGATTTTTCGTAATACGATTTGGAAATACTTCAGCAAGATATTTTTTAAGCCCGTCTGCTGTTACAAAATCCGTTTTGTTATGTTTTCCAGCAATCTTAGCCTGGGGCTCTTTTAGTATTTTTGATAATAGAGCAGCCACATAATAATAGGAAACCTTTTCACTTGCCTTATCCAGCTTCATATTCTTATCCGGAACAAGATATCCCGCCTGATATCCGATCGACATATCAGAGTAATATGCATCTCCCTTCTTATAATTCTTAATGTTCTTCATATTGGAGCATTCTTTTGTCGCGCCGAGTAATTCATTAATTGCTTTATAGACTTGTCCTCTGTTTAACACTGTCGGAGACTTTGCTTTTGCTGCTGATGCCACTTCGGTCTGTGAAAGCAGACTTACCAGCATACTTATCAGCAAAAAATATGACATTAACTTTCGTAGCTTCTTCTCCATACGTACCTCCATTCTATTTTGCTTAATAAATTTTATATCAAGCACCCTGCACTTCTTTTTTCCCGTGATAGCTTTCCCATGAAACTGCGTGTTCCTTCTTATAGTAAACCGTACACTCCGGCGGTATGGAACTGTCGTTAATACCTTCCGGACATCCGCCAAGATAAGTAATACTTCTCAGATTAATACATCCTTCTCCAATGGTATCTTCTCCAAGTCCAAATACATCTTCTCCCATTCCGGTTACACTCTTTGGTATAACTAAGTCAGTTAGAGCCGTACAGCCGGCAAAAGCATAATCACCTATTGACGTCACATCTTCAGATATCTCTATCCTTTTCAAACTCACACAATCTGCAAAGGTTCCTTCCTCTATCGTCTTCACCCCCTTTGGAACTGTGATACTGGTCAGAGAACGGCATCCTGAGAATGCATAGTCTCCCAAACGTGTCATACTTTCCGGCAGCTTGATCTCTTTCAAGCTGCTGCAGCCCGCAAATGCACTTCCACTTATTGATTTTACACTCTTTGGAATCGTGACATTGGTCAGAGATTGACATCCATAAAAGGCATCCGTACCTATATAGGTCACCCCTTCTGGTATCGTTATGCTAATTAAACCAGTACATCCGTAAAATGCAGTATCCCCTATATTATCCAAGCCTTTGGGCAGTGTTATTTCAGTTAATGCATTGCACCCAAAAAATGCGCCCTCTCCTATCTCCGTTACACTTTCCGGCATCTCTATCCTTCTCAGATTACTGCATTTATAAAACGCACTGCTACCTATATGTTTTATCCCCTTGGGCAATATGATACCTGTCAAGGTACTGCATTCCGAGAATGCACCGTCACCTATTATTGTAACTTCCATATAGTTAATCATCCGAGGTAGCACTAATACATCCGTTCCACCCAGCCCTCTATACTTCGTAATTATAATTTCAAATATAAATTCCTTATATTCTAAATCTTCTAATGAAATGGCTTTCGTTCCTTCCTGTAGCTTTAACTCCCCTTCATTAATTTCTATGAAGTCAAATTCATTCTCTTTTGCATACTTCTCAGCTGTAGAAGAAGAATATCCTGATATTTTCATGTCAGATATTTTTTTATATCCATAGTTTTTTCCAACCGTTAATAAGAGTTCGGCTGTGTATCCAAAAGCATAGGAACCTATTTTCATATCTTTACTTAAAACTGTAACCGAACCCAGCCAACACTCATAAAATGCTTCTTCACCAACGGAAATCATGCTTTCGGGAAAGATAATGGTACCCGATAATGACCCGCATCCATAAAAAGCCAACATTCCGATCCTTTGCAATTTATTTGGTATCTTAATATCTTTTAATACAGCGCCCCCGTAGAAAGCCATGTCGCCAATTTCCAACAATCCCTCCGGCAAATTTACAGTGGTAAGATTATCACAATACATGAACGTAGATTCACCGATATACTTTATACTCTCGGGCAGTTGCACTTTTTCCAATTCACTGCAATTATAAAACGTTCTATCCAGCCTTTCTATATTACCTGTTAATATAATACTCTCCAATCCACTGTTCGCGAAGGCACCCTTGCCTATATACCTAACCGTATCAGGGACTGACACTTTGTTTAGCTTTTTATGGCTGACAGCATGGACATATCCATAATCCTCCCGAACTGTTGTAAATTCCTTTTCCGCAAGGGAATAATCAGAAAGGCCGATTGTTCCTTCCTTTATGGTAACAGAGGCCTTGTCTGGCATTGTGCCTTTGTAATCAATCACCCATCCATCCTTATAAACCACTCCATTTTTTTGTTTCTTCATCCACGCTGTATTGTCAAAAGCTTCCACCCCGATACGCTGTACACTCTTTGGCACCGTAAAGGTATCCAGCTTTACACATCCCTTAAACGCAGAATCACCTATACTCTCTAATTTGTTTGGTAGCACAATACTTTTAAGATTAATACAATCCTCAAATGTACGATAGCCTATCAGCTTTAAATTTTCGGGAAGTTTTATACTTGTTAAGCTCTCACACCCTATAAATACTCCAAAAAAACCTACCTGCTCATCGTCTCTCATATCTCTCCCTATGGCCTCGAGACTGTCCGGAAGCACAATGTTCTTGAGTTTAGAGCAGCATACAAACGCACCGGGCTCTATGATTTTGAGTTTTTTTGAGAGTTTAATATCTGTTAAATTTATACACCAGCCAAATGCTCCCTCTTCAATAATTTCCACGCTATCCGGCAGTACAATGTTCTTGAGTTTGGAGCATCCTGAAAATGCACCTGCACTTATTACCTTTATATTGGGGGAAAGTGTAATGCCTGTCAGGTTCTTACAGTTGCTAAAGGCCCCCCTGCCTATGATTTCCACACTATCAGGAAGTATGATCTCCTGAATTGAATCAAATGGACAAGGCTCATCCATGAGCGACCCATTTGGCAATATCGTCAACACCCGCTCTGCAGTCAGTCCATCCGCAATACCTTTTGTTCCCTTAGCAAAGGACAAACTCTTAACCTTTGTTCTATCGCCTTTATAAGCGATACACCACTTATCCTTATAAATCAATCCATCCTTCTGTTTATTATACCAGGCTGTACCCAGCAGGCTATTTTCACCCACAGACCTGACACTACTGGGAATATTAATATCTTCCAGGCTTTTACACATCAAAAAAGCCTCATCCTTAATATACGTCAATGTGTTTGGCAGTTTGATACTCTTTATCTTAGGGCAGTATCTCAACACCACATCTACCGTACTGGAAGGAATATTCACTTTTATAAGACGCTTGCAGTTCCATAATGAAATCACCTCAATCCCTTCCGGTATTGTACAACTCTCCAGACTATCGTTATTACTAATGCTAAGTTTTTTGAGTGAGCCCGGAAGGTTTAATTTATTCAGGCGGAAGCAATCAGAAAGGGTAATTTCCGTTACCCCATTGGGTATTATGAGATTAGTTAAAAATTCACACCCGTACAAGTCCACCACTGGAGCATTTTTTGATAGCTTTAATTTCTTCAGATTTGTACAATGATAGAAAGCTCCACCTCCCATTTCTACCACACTATCCGGTATGCTAATCTCTCTTAATCCAGTACAGCCCCAAAACGCTTGATTTCCTATGTATTCCAGCTTGGCTGGCAGCTTAATTTCCGTTAATGATGTACAGTTTCCAAAATCAGTTTCTATTCTTAATAAGCTCCCCGGAAGAATAACGCTTTTCAATTTTGTACAACCGTTAAACGTATCTCCTATTTCGATGACGCCCTCCGGAATCTCCGCACTCGTAACCTTCTCTTTATGATTATCTTCAAAAACACTATAGCCGCGAGACATAATCCGGGTTACTTTCTTGCCGGCCAGGGTGCCGGGGAACTTCACTTTCGTTGCTTTTCCTGTATACTTTAATATCCATACGGTTCCGTCCTCAAGAAGCTCATATTTATAATCCCCGCTCTTTAATTCATCGGCATAAGCAGTTCTACTCATTCCCGGCATGAGCTTATCCGAGGATATTACAAATACTGCTGCCATCAACAGAGCAACGAAAATAATTCCTTTTAGTGATTTTCTTCTCATAGCAAACCCCTTCCGGTGTCAGGCACCTTGTATTTTTTCCTAAATATTATATATCTTTTGATAGCAATTTTCAAACTGTGATAGCAATCGTGAGAGGAACAATTCAATGACACATGCGATTGAAATAAAAGACTTGTGCAAACAATACCCCGGTTTTGCACATAGGCGTTATGTTCGACCAGCCCTATTTTCAAGAGGACTGGACACCCCTGGTTATCTGCTTTTATGGATTAATCCATGAAGGGATGATTTATGAACCTGTCAATGTTTCCGATCTTGTTCAAAATCGGATATGCCAAAGGGAAAGCCCTTGGATTTTATATCCCTATTATTACAGCAAGCATAGTGGTGTTCATACTCATTATGGTATGGTCGTTTAACAGCGCATTTCAAACATGGTTAATTTCAGCCATTGAATGGTCGTTTGCAAATACGGTGTGGGTAACCTTAATCATATTGGCTGCGGCAGCCTTCATCCTCGTAATTTCATATCCATTGTCACGAAAGGCATATGCGAAGCGCGATTTTTGAACAAAAAATATTCCCCCGTGCAAATGCAATGAAAATCATTTAATAGATTTTCCATCGCATTTGCATGGGGAAATGTTATGGGAATATATCCTACTTGACTACTGTCACAGGGATTTCAAAGCCATCTAATGGCTTTCCGGTAATATCCTCTATTCTAGCCCAATTCACAGGTTCATAGCGCAGCTTTATCTCTGAACTCTCCTTAATAGCAGAGAGGTCAACATCAAATAAGCTGTTAGCATCAAATATAATTTCTTTTCCTATGCCTTGATATCCCGTCAGACTTATACGGCCTCTTAACCGATAGGATACTCCATCGATAATCAACCAGTATAAGCAACTGCTGTCCGAATAGCCGCGTAAATCATCCTCTGCTGTAAGCTTTAAGCTCAGGGTCTTGTTGTTGATATCCAGTACAGGGTCTTCCGCTTTAACAATAACATCCTTCACATTGCTTATTTCTCCTGCAAGCCCATCATACTCCTGCCCTATAAAATCCATTATCTTACTGCCGTCTATTTTCGATATCGTGATATTATAGGAGCCTTTTCTTTCTATTGCGCTATCACTCTTGATGTTAAGTTCAAAGAACTCATAATTCCAACGAGCTCCAATATTCTGCAATTTGTTTCCATCCACGAATATCTCATACAACCCCACGACCTGTCTTTTATTCATAATTCCGGTGGACAGGCGAATTGTCATATACTTTCTGTCAGAGGACAAATAAATCTTATCGATATCAAGAGATAGTACATCCTTAATCCTACAATTTTCAAACACGTAAGAATCCGTAGGAAGGATACGATATAAAGAAAAACTCTCCATGCGATTAGGAACGTTCGCCCTATCCTGCAGCCCTCCCTGATTCGGTTGTGTATAGGTTATGATTATATCGCTTACATCCGTCCCCTCTGCATAGCTTAAGGTCAATTCAAGCCAGTCCTCATCGTAATCATCCGTTTCTCTTTCATAATTGTGTACGGATAAAGCAATTACGCCTCCGCTTACCGCAATGCTTCCTCCCGATACTGTGGTTGTGAATGCACTTATGTCAGGAAGCGACTGCTCGTCCAGTCCCTCACTCAGAAAGATGCGAAGTTTCCTTTGAATCGTTCCGTCCCCTGTCAGTTCCGGATTGGACCAGTAGGTTCCATAAATGCTCGGCGGATATTGATCGAGAAAACTGGAGCCGGTCTCCTCTCCAAATTGAATCCGGTAAGGAACCGGAGAAGTTTTTTCATTCGTCTTGATCACAAAGAATGCACTCAACTTACTTTTTTCTGTTGCATACATTCTCAGGGGTATCTCTATTTCAGAGTTATCGCCAATCCTGACAGCACCATTTTCAGACGCTGGCGTGATCATATGCTCCACTGTATCCCCATTTACATAATCCTTACCAAGGTGTCCATGTATGATTGATTCACTGGATGCCAGCATGGTACCTGTACCAGAAGCAACAACATAATAAATACTCGCCGGAGCCTGCTGGGAGGCTACGCCCTCTTTCAGCTTCAGTTTAATTTTTACATTGCTTGCACCGCCATCCTGCCTTCCAATTGTCATGATCGGATACCCCGTCTCAAAGCGGTCATCCCAGGCATAATCATCATCCGGAATGGGGGTTGCCGTTGGTGTCGGCATTGTTGTCGGTCTCGGCGTTGCTGTCGGTCCAGGCGTTGCTGTCGGTCCCGGTGTTGCTGTCGGTCCCGGCGTTGCTGTCGGCCTCGGCGTTGCTGTCGGTCTCGGTGATTCAGTTGGCCTTGGATACTCTGAGCCGCCGGAAGAGGAAGGAGGTGATACAGGCTCAGGAGTAACCGCGCTGTTTCCTCTATCCTTAACCCCTGTTGCGTTCTTTCCTATCGTTACAACGGTATTAGCCGTTGATATCTCACTGTCATTGCCATTTAAAACAGCATTCTCTACTTTACCGTCTCCTGCAATGATCGTCCCCTGCGCATCACTGGTTATATTCTTTACCACCGCAGTGCCAGATACCTGCATTTTAACACCCTCGGCCGTATTCATGGCTGTGATATTCTGAACTGTTCCGGCTTTGTCCACGTTGATAGTAGAATTCTCTGCCTTTACCAACACTTCATTTACACTGCCCTGGATGTTTACGCCCGTATCCTGTGCTCCGTCCAGTATCTCCACACGATCCACCTCAGTACCATCCAATACGGAAAAAGAATTCTTCGCGCCGGACAGAACAACATTGGATATGGAGGCTTCTGCTGCGGTCACATTAATATCACTGCCGGTTACATTAACCGTTCCCATGGGACCGGTCAGAATGACATCATTCGATCCATCGCTTATGTACACCAGCTGTACGTCCGCATCGCCGGACACCTTGATTCTGACCGTATTATTAACCTGTATAATCTCAACAACTGATATGCTGGAGTTTCCGATTATTTTAATCGAATCCTCACCACCGCCGCGGACAATCAGCTTTCCGGTCACTTTGACATTATCCAGAATTGCATCCTTATCTGCAACACCGTCACCGATTACAAGATTTCCTTTAATCGTGATGTTCTTAAGGGTAAGGTTTGGCTTAGTGATAATTGCATTACCCTCCAAGGTCTTATCGGACAGATTTTTCGTGATACGGTTTGGAAACACTTCGGCAAGATATTTTTTAAGCCCGTCCGCTGTTACAAAGTCCGTTTTGCTATGCTTTCCGATCAGCTTTGACTGGGGCTCTTTTAATATTTTTGATAAGAGATTAGCTACATAATTATAAGAAGCCTTCTCGCTTGCCTTATCCAGCTTCATCTTCTTATCCGGCGCAAGATATCCCGCCTGATATCCGATTGATAGATCAGAATAATAAGCGTCTCCTTCCTTATAGTTCTTAATGTTCTTCATATTGGGGGATTCTTTTGTCGCCCCGAGCAGCCCATTCATTACTTTGTAGACCTGTCCCCGAGTTAAAGCAGCCGGAGACTTTGCCTTTGCTGCTGATGCCACGGTGGTCTGTGATACCAGGCTTACCAGCATACTCACCAGCAAAAAGCATGAAATTAACTTTCGCATCCTCTTGTTCATATGTACCTCCATTATATATTTATTTTATCGGTTTATGCGCAAAAAACGCTATATAACACCGATAAAATCCCCATTCTGTTTCTATATATTGTGTATATCATATTCTTTCCAATCACAGCTTTCAATCTGTGATAACAGATGTGATAAAATATTTATATTTATATAGAATGCTATTGTAATCTCTTGGTATTTTTTATATACTGGTGTTATGGGCTATATGCCCTATATGGCATAATACTACTGTATTAAGGAGACAAGAGTTATGAGTGAATTCTCAAAAACCTTAAAAAAGCACATTTCCGAGCAAAACATTCCCATCCATTTCCTATCCAAGAGCAGTGGAATGGAACGCACCTCCCTCCAGCATATGCTGACCGGCAAGTATGTGCCGGCCAATGTGGAAGCTGTCGAAAAGGTCATAAACGCCATGACCCTTTCTCCGATGCAAAGGGAAGAATTGCTTCACCTGTATCATATTGCACGAATAGGAGAGGATGTTTACAAGAGACATCAATATATCAAAACGATATTGGAAAGTGTGAATACATTAAATCAGCCTGCAGTCCCCATTTATAACACCAGTTATAATCATGTATTCCCCTTTTCCTCTGTCGCCAACGCCATCACCGGTATACATAATGTCAATTCTGTAATAAAAGCTGTTTTAGAGACAGAATGCTCTGCAAATTCCGGTTTCATCAAGCTCATTATTCAGCCGGAGTACTCCTTCCTCCTGGATTTGCTCCTGACCATCGGTAATGGCAATCCGGCATTGCCCATAGAGCATGTTTTTTGTATGCACCAGGATACGGATGCCGCTCCCGACCAGCTCTACAATCTGCAGTGCCTAAAACAAATATTCCCCTTGATGCTGTCAGGATGCAATTATAATCCCGCAGTTTATTACGATAACGTAGATTCCCATATAAATAATACTTCGGTTTTTCCATATCTGATACTGACCTCTGATAAAGTCGTCTGTATCTCCTATGATTTATCCTATGCCACGCTGTATTTGGATCCCGCTGTTCATTCGCTTTATCAGGCACAGTTTACTCATCTTCAGCATCTATGCAGGGCTATCGTTACCAAGATAGAGGATCCAATGTCCTTATTTCTTCAGCTGGCTGATTATGAGCAGAAGAATTTAAGAAGGAATACGCCCTCCTTTGCCTATTCCCTCTTCACTCAGCCCTGCTTTTTATATTGTGCCGACAGATATCTCTATGATAAATATATGTATCCGATGCCGGGTAAAAATGAGATTGTTGATTTATATGCTGCCCGGAGTACTTTATATTTTGATGCAATCAAGAACGGATATGTCTATACCACTTATTTTACATTGGAGGGCCTTGATGAGTTCTGGAGAACCGGAAGAATCAATGAATTACCGGATGATTTTTACTCACCTCTGGAACCTGATGACCGATTGCTCCTGATCGAACGAATCATAGATCTGGCCGCCGGCAGCCCATTCCAAACAATTGCAATCAACCCGGATCAAATGGATGTGCCGAATACTTTTATTATATCCGCTCTTGTCGAAAATATGCTCATCTTTTTCTATATTCATCCGCAAAAAGGCTTTATGCATTTTGTTTTTAACGAATTAAGTATTATAAAATCCTTCTCCAGCTTTATAAGCTACCTGAAAAACAGCGAGATGGTCATTCCTGCAGAGGAAACACTGCAGCTTTTAAGAGAGAAACTGCGCCAATATCAGCAGGAACTGGCCCAGACAGCCGCCCAGAGCAAGACCCCTGGCTTCGCTGCACTTTCGACTCGGTGTCAGGCACTTTAGCGAAAAGATAGGCAGATTACCCATTTAAAGGTATCTGCCTATCTTTTTCCGATTCCAAAACTGGAACCCTTCAGCTCAAATAGCTATTTCTTTAACTTAGATCCCGGTAATGCTCTAAACATAGCCCTACTATTCATATCTTCTTCCTCAAAATCATCCTCAACGCTAAAACCATGCTCTTCTAAATATGTATACAAATAATCACCTTCAAATAATTTGTTGATGGTTGTTATCTCACCCGTACCACTATTATAAGAGCATACCAGCCATGAGAGTTCCAGACCGGTGCCAAGACTTGACGGTACATCATATGTTCTCATTTCGGATGCGGTGTTAACCACTACCTTTGCACCTGACTTTACTAAGGTATCACCGTGGTGATTACCTGTATAGTTGTATACATAGAAATAATAAATCCCGTTAGGAACCGACTTATAAATCGAAGTTGTTTCCGGTCCAAAGGAGGTTACATCATCTAAATCCAAACGCAAATGTAAATTCTCTAAATCATCATGACCAATATCCGTAGGATAGTCCAGATCTGCATAATAAAGATGGAAGTAATCTTTCCCTTCTACCGGACCTAATAAATGAGAATCTAAATCTGCCGGATATTCTCCCCAGGTAAGTACAAAGGTCACCTGCCCATCCTGTTTCAGAGTAGTAAGAAATATATCCTGTTCCGAAACAGTAGCATTTCCTAACACAAATATATTTTTCGTAGATGTTGCATAGGTTGCTCCAACTACCGGAGTACGTTCATCCGTCACCTGGATCGTATAATACCCTTCCTCTAACTCAAATGCAAAGGCGGATCCGCTGACTGTTCCTCCTGTAACATAATTGCTCCCCAATGTATTATCATGGCCGCGATAGATCTTAACAGTAAATTGAAGGTCGGAAGCCACCAAATTTCCACTAACAGCATCTATGAAAGAGCCTGAAGCGAATCCTTTTGTGTCAGAAACATCCGTAACAGGGATCAGCAGGCCATTGACAACTGTAGTTCCTGACGCAGAAACCCTGGTTTGCTGCACTAAAGCCTTATAACCCTCTTTCACAATTGCTACAATATAATCACCAACGGTCAGTTTGTCTACCATGTAATCACCGTTCTCATCAGAGACAGTAAGAACCGTATCCGGATTAGTCATAATAGATTCAACTGCTGAGATAACATCCCCATCGTATTTTAAAACATAAATGGCGGCTCCTGAGACTGCTGACAGATTAACCGCACTTCCGCTAACGACTGATGTACGCCCCCGAATACTTCCGTATTCTGTCGGATCTACCGGGTCTACCGGATCTACCGGATCTACCGGGTCTACTGGATCTACCGGGTCAACCGGGTCAACCGGATCTACCGGATTAGTGGGATTGCTGGGACCTGAACTTGAATTCTGAGAATTATTATTGGTATTTACTGTAATACTTCTCGCCGTATCCCCCGTACCAACTATAACAGTAATAGAACCACTCCCTGTAACAATTGGCATCAGATCACTGCTGGCAACATGCACTACCGTATTTTCTGCTCCCGGCATGATCTCTAAATTAACTATAGCATTGCAATTAAGCACCATGGGCACGCTTGTTTTAATACTGGCGCCTGCCGAATTCACAGTAACCGGGATATTTTGTGCAGAACTTCCTGATATATTGACCTGCGAAGCAGTATTAATCTGCAAATCTTCAATGGTTCCATTATTAACAATATTGATTTTGCTGTTTTTCCCGTCGACGATTAATGTCGCACTGGCATTCCGTTCAATGCGGATACTGGCATTCGGAGCAGATACATTTATAACATTTTTTACAGCCTGCTCATACCAGGTATTTGCTTTGATTTGCAGTATATCAACTGACTGGAAGCTTCCATTGTTGATGATATCAGCATTCGGAGCGTCAACAATTAACTTCTGATGGCTGTAATCACCTTGAGGGATTACAATCTTAATTTCTTCTTCTGTTTTTATTGTTATCACAGGCATCGGACTTCCGAGTGCAACCGACAAATCCTCACTGTTGGTAACGGTTCCGTTTTCATCAAAAATACGAATTGTAACGCTATCTGTCGCCTTGCTTCCCGTCGTTCCCTTAATCGTAACCTCTCCCAGGGAAAGAGCTTTAAAAACACCCTTGGAATCGGGATTGGCAATACTGGCATCACTGCTGCTCCAGGTTGTTAAATCATTAGAACTGCCAGGATAAAGCCATCTGTTCAAATCATAAGTTTGCCCAAGGGACAGAGCAGTAATCTTATTATTAATGATGAATTTAGATGCAGGTACCCGGATTGTAACTTTTGCAGAAACCTTGTACGAAGTTTTGGGCGTCTTAATCGTACATTTAATGGTAGCTGTTCCTTTTTTAATTCCCTCTACAACACCCTTTTTATTGACCGTTGCAACTTTCTTGTTACTCGACTCCCAATAATAAGTAGATCCCTTGATCTTGTTATTAATGTTAAAATCGTACTTATCACCCACCAAAATTGTACGGGAGGTTTTTGAAATAGCAGGCGCCTTAGCTGCCAAAGCTGTCGTTGGCGGAGCCGTCAATAGCGTTGACACCAGTACCATGCAGACGACCAGAAATGCAATTGATCGTTTAAGCATTTTTACTTTGAGTCTCATAATGCTTTTCTCCTTTTCTTTAAATATATTTTTTGCTCTATTATTCGTTGGCAACACTCCAAGAATAACCATAAAAAAATATGTGCAGCAGATATCTGCATTTGAAAATCCGGAAAATGATCGATTGCTGAACCTTATCCCAAAATCCAACAATCACCATATTATCACTATTACATATTCATTTCAAACTGTGATAACAAATGTGATAACTTATTTTGGATGTCAGACATTAATTAATTTGCGTGACACTGGTTAGAGATTGAAATTCCTGTTTATCAATATTTTTATCATTATACTGATAGTATGATATAAAACCATCCTCCGATGGAACGGCGTAACTGTATAAATTATGTACCTCCACTTCTCCGTCTTTTACAATATAAACAGACGCGTTTTCATAACGGCTCATAACACTTGCATAAATGCACTTTTCTTCTTTATTGTATTGCAGCATTGTTCCTGCAAATGTTGAATCGATATCCAAAAGTGCATATTGGCTGATATGTGGAGTTTTTCTTCCTCATATTCATTAAGGGCACTTAAGAATTTACAGCCATTCTCCCCTTGTACATCAAAGGTAACTGTATTGGCATAGTTTTCAGCTGCTTCTATTCTTACGACCTTTCCCTTGAAACAGGATATAGAAAACACTTAATAAGCATATTTTGTACATCTTATTCCTTCCAATCATAATTTTTAATCTGTGATAATGATTGTGATGAAACATTTATCTATAAGATAAAAGTCTATTGTAATCTCTTGGCATTTTTTATATACTGGTGTCATGGGCTATATGTCCTATGTTATCATCTGATTTATCCTATGCCACTCTGTACTTGGATTCAGCTGTTCATGCACTGTACCAAACACAATTCCATAATCTTCGGAACATATGCAGCTCCATCCTTATAAAGATAGAAGATCCTATTAAACTATACTTTGAATTAGCCCATTATGAGAAAGAAAATCTAACTAAAAATATACCCTCTTTTTCTTTTGCCATCTTTACCCAACCATGCCTTATCTTCTGCGCCGACCGGTACTTTTATGATAAATACATGTATTCCTTTCCAAGCAAGGATGAGGTCGTTGATTTGTATGCTGCAAGAAGTGATCTATACTTTAATGCCATCAAAAATGGATATGTCTATACTTCCCATTTTACTCTGAGCGGCCTTGATGAGTTTTGGCGTACCGGCAGGATTCAAGAAGTACCCGAAGACTTCTATTCTCCGCTCGAACCCTGTGATCGGTTGGCATTGATTGAACGGATGGTTAATCTGGCTGACACTTCCTCCTATCATACTATCCTGATCCGTACTGAGCGTATCGAAATACCAAACAATTTTATCATATTCTCTCTTGTTGAGAATATGCTCGTCTTTTTCTATATTCATCCGCAAAAAGGACTTATGCAATTTGTTTTTAATGAATTAAGTATAAAAAAATCCTTTATCAGTTTTATTAGCTATCTAAAGAATAGTGATATGGTTGTTTCTGCTGAGGAAACACTGACTATACTTAAAAGCAAATTGGAACAATACCGGGAAGAACTTGCTGCTCTAAAACACTGATGCACCAATATTGTCAAAGACCAAGAAAGCCAGAATCGAAGAGAGCCAGAATTATAAGCACTTTCCGTAAAATATTATTTACATGGGAAGTCTCATAATTCTGGCTTTCTTCTCTATTTGGGTGTCAGGCACCTTTTAATTATTCAATCCTTCTACAATGGCAGCATATGTGATAGAAGCCACAGCATCATCCTCAAGGATGAAGGTCAGCTTTGTCTCTCCCAGGCGATATACCATAGAGGAGCCCTCTGCGGTAAAGTCTTCTCCATAAGCAGCGATTACATCCTCCTTGGTGGAACCCAGATAGATTCCCTTATCTGTAGCGACCGAATCATCCAACAGATTCACATAGGATACATAATCCTTATCTCCATTGGGATAGGTGCCTACTTCAAAGCCATTGTAATAATAGATCTTGTCCAACCCCTGGAAGGCACAGCTGGCGGCCTCAAAGTACTCCACCGGTTCCCCAAGGGACTTTACCACCGGAGCGGCATCCACATTCATCGGAACCGTAACTCCGCCGTTCTCAAAGGAAAATCCCTCCTGGCTGTTGCCGGGATTGGCCGGTGCTTCTGTTCCCGGATTATTGACCGCAGGCTTATCCGCATCCTTTGTTCCCTCTGTTCCCTTTGCTCCGCAGCCTGTCAGCAGGAGCGCCGCTGCTATCAATATCAATAATTTCTTCATTTCAAATCCCTTACCTTTCCTCTAATCAAATTGTCTTCCATTCTGTGTGTGAGGGAATACCATGCTCTCCTCACTGCCACAGGCTGAACTGTTACCGTTATTCTTGTGACTGGTCTTCCTCTATTGACTGAGCGACTGCCCCGTAGCTTTTCAGATAGCCATATTCCCGGAGCTCTCTCTCCTGATCTTCCTTCATTGCATAATAGAATTCTTCTTTCTGCTTCCAGATAGCCGCCAGCTTTGCATCCTCCCTGTGATCCGGAAGCTGGAACTGATCCCTTAATATTTTCCCCAAGTACCTGCTGAACTTTTCCGCGCCGGCCAGATTCATATGCAGACCGCCGTCATAAGTATCCATACTATAGTCTATCTCCATATCCTCCACGTAATTCAGGAAGTTAATATAGGTCAGATCATTTTCTTTTGCGTATTCCACCATCTGGCTGTCCCATTCCTCATACCAATAAGGATATACGCTGGGAGATTTCATCAATATCAGCTCTATACCGTTATCCTTACAGAGCTTGGTCATCTTATTCAAATAATCGTAGCTGTTGGAACCAAAGCTGTAATCCGCCAGTTTCTTTCCCTTCGGCACTACAGTGACGGGCCGGGTATCCACTCTCATCAGAAATCCGTTATGGGAAAGAGTATCCTTGCGAAAAAGATATTTTACATCCTCCGCGGAAAGCTCTCTCCAGCGGGAGTGATATCGAAGAAGGGGAAAAAGGTAGGTAATCAAGGCCTCTTCCTCCAGCATGGAGGCGCGGATGGCACCCAGCTTCGACATGGATAGCCTCATCCCGTCCAGCGTCAGCCGGTTATAGGCCTCCTTCTGGGGTTCGTTGTATTTCATCGCCAATACATTGAATACCACCGCCTTGGGCTTCTCGTACTTCAGCGTCTCTTCCAGAAGATAATACGACTGCCAGATCAGCTGCTGTGCACTTCCCCGTATATAGCTGGTGATCCCGTACTGCTCCCACAGGGTAACCGGAGAAACATTGGAGAACACCTCACAGTCTCCTATGAATATGACATCATGCTCTTTCACCTCGTCATAGTATTCCTCAATCAGATTTCCTTCATGAATGGAGGACATGTATTTTGGCATAAACAACCGCTGCAGCAATGCCAGTACCATAACTGCCAGAACAACGGCAGCTATATTAATTATGATTCGTTTCTTCATGCAAACCGGCCTTTCTTCATAACAAACATCTCATTCTTCCTATTATTAAAACTGACTATAGATAAACTGGCTGGCATCATACCCTACTCCGTAGGCACCAAAGATCAGTGTCACCAACAGCAGCATAAAATACGCCGCGTACCGGAGCGCCATCGGTTTGGAAGCCAGCTTCTCCCTTACGCTGCCGGAGCGTCCCAGCAGGCTGACCGCCAGCATGATACCGACTGCCGCAATCAGAACCAGGTAATCCGCACCTGACAGCCCCAGCTTCATCAAGCCTCCGGTAAACAATTCGTCATAATTAAACCGGGTCACAATGGTTGTATACATCCGGAAGGTGGTTCCCACATTCCGGTAGCAATCCAGAGTCCGCAGGAAGCTCATAAGCCAGAAGGTTCTTCCCACCTGAAATAAACGATACCAGAATTTATGTCCGACGTTGAATCTCGCATGGAATTTCTCATACAGCGGCGCGCATTCCTCGGATACCAGAATTACCAGACAGTTTAGTAAGCCCCATACAATGAAGTTCCAGGCGGCGCCATGCCAGATGCCTGTGGTAAACCACACAACGATGGATGCGATATAAATTGAGATTCTTCGCCCCAGCCATTCTCCCACATGCTTCTTGCAGCTTTTGGACAGATTCAGCATGGATTTACTGAGGGAAATGGGATAAAACATATACTCCTTGAACCAGGTTCCCAGGGAAATATGCCACCTTCTCCAATACTCCGTAATGGATTTGGAGAAATAGGGCCGCTCGAAATTTTCCGTAACGCGAATCCCAAGAACCTGTGCGATTCCAATCGTAATATCAATGCCGCCGGTAAAATCAGCATATAAGGTAATGGCATAGAAAAACATGCCCACAAGCACATAGACTCCCTGATATTCCTCGGGGTTTTTCACAATCGTATTCACCCCCGCCAGCAGGCGGTCCGCAATGACCAGCTTCTTAAAGAAGCCCCACAGAATTCTCTGAAGGCCAAAGGAGATATTTCTGATATCTGCTCTGTGCTCCGAAAATAAGGTCTCCTTCAGGTCGTCAAAACGGCTGATGGGTCCCTGAATCAGCTGCGGAAAGAAGGAAATGAACAAGGCCAGCTTGCCCAGATTGCGTTCGCAGGAATATTTCTCCCGATACACATCGATGAGATAGCCCATGGTCTGGAAGGTATAAAAGGATATTCCCAGAGGGAGTACAAACCCGATCAGAGGCAGGGGCTTTGCATTAAACCAGCTCAAGGCCCCGTTGATATTGCTCAGGGTAAAATCCGCATATTTTATTACAGCCAGAATTCCAAAATTAAACACCAGACAAAGCACCAGCCACTTTCTCTGCCGGCTCTTCATTCCTGCTTTGTATGCTTTCTTCTCTTCCCTGCTCAGGCTCTCCTTATTTTCCTTCAGATAGGAGGACTGAAGCATTTGAAGCTGATTTAGGCGCAGGCTGATGAAATAAGTGGATAGAGTGGTTGCTGCAATATAAATCAGATATTTTACTCCTGCCATGCTGTAAAAGAGATAGCTGGCCGCAAGAAGCAGAAGCCACTGGAACTTCCTGGGTATGATATAATATACCAGAAACAGCGCCAGAATAAACAATATAAATCGATATGATGTGAAAAGCATAACTTAAATTAATCCTCCATCAGACGCTCTACCATCGCATAGAGAGCCTTGGCGGAATTAAAATTCTTCGGAACGATCTCTTCTACCGGAATGGTGATGTCAAATTCGTCGCTGATATCCGATACGATGGATACAATATCAAAGGAATCGATAATCTTATCATCAATCAGTGTGTTGCAGGTTTCAAAATCCACCTCCGGGTGAAGTCCGCTTAAAATTTCTAATATTATTTCCATATTGTCCTCCTCGTTGTGTCTTGTCGGAATGCTCCTGTTCCAAAGCAATGAAGCGGGGCTTCCATGTGCACACAGATTATTTGTTATTATATTTCTCTTTTAATAAAACCCGATTGATCTTACCGTTGGACGTCAGGGGCATCTCCTCCAGCTTCTCAAGAACATTGGGAATCATATATCTGGGGAGCTTCTCCTTCAAAGCAAGGGCAACCTGGGCTCCAGTCAGATCTCCCACATAATACAGGACAATCTTTTTCTTCTTCGGATCGAAGATAGCACAGGCGCTTTTCACCTCCTCTATCTGGTTCACCGCGCTTTCAATCTCTCCCAGCTCAATCCGGTGGCCCATATGCTTGATCTGATTGTCCTTACGCGAGACAAACATCAGCTCGCCCCGGTCATTGTACCTTCCGATATCTCCCGTGCGATAAATCAGCTCCGGATAATGCTTGTTCAGAGGATTTTGTACAAATACCTCTGCGGTTTTTTCAAAATTATTAAAATACCCCAGGGTAAGCCCGGTCCCCCGGATACAGATCTCTCCTTCTTCTCCCGGCTTTGCAAGCTGATTGTTCTCATCCAGCAGAAGAATTTCCTTATTCTTAAAAGGACGTCCGATGGGTATGGTCTCGTCCGGCGCAAATTCCCGGTCCACCTCATAATAGCAGGACATTCCGGTGGCTTCCGTCGGCCCGTACAGATTAATGAAGCGTGCCTCAGGCAAATGCTTCTTCCACAGATTATATTGCTTGATGGGGAACACTTCACTTCCGAAGGCAACCGTGCGAAGATATCCGGGCACCTCTTTTTCCAGGGCGCCAAAGGCGGAGATCATCGTCAGGGCGGACACCACCCAGCAAACCGTATTAATCTTATGCTCATTCAGAAATCCCACCAGCTGCAGCGGGAATAAGAATAAATTCTTCGGGATAAGGTATGCAGAAGCTCCATATTTCAGGGTCGGATACAGCTCCTTCAGACAGGCGTCCACATAAAGAGGTACCTGAACGCCGAACACCGTATCGGAATCCACCTTAAGAATATCCGAGAGGGTATCCACATAATCAATTACAGAACGGTGGCAGGCCACCACTCCCTTGGGCACTCCGGTGGAACCGGAGGTGAATACAATATAAATAGGATCCGTATCCAGCTGCCTGTCCCGTATCTCCTCCAGCAGCTTCGTATCGGCCTGCTGCGATACCATATCATCATAGAGAAAGACCTCTCCCTCAAAGGGCAGATTCTCCAACAGCCCGCAGGTATCTCTGTCACAGATCACCGCGCGGGGAGCCAGACTTTCGAAAATCAGCTCGATCCGGTGCCTGGGCATCTCTTCATCAATGGGAACATAATAATTACCGGAGTAAATCACTCCGTAAAAAGCAACAATTTCTCTGGGATGTTTGCCCATGAATACCACAACCGGCTCCCCGGACAGACCCTTCCTGCTTAAAAAGGTTCCGATTGCACGGGAACCGGTATATACTTCCCGAAAGGTATATCCCATCTCCTCATTAGCATAAGCTATCTTATCCGGAACCTTCTCCACAATCTGCTCCAAATATTCCATTACATTTCTTTGCATTCTCAAAGCCCTTCCGTCATTTATTCTATTATCTTGTAATCAGATCGGCGTATTCTTCCTTTAATCCGGCACCGCTTTCAATAACACTGCGCATCGCCATAATCTCCATGGCATCCAGATAGCCGGGTTCGAGGGCATAGTCCCTCTTTATTAAAGAGAGCTCCGTGCAGCCCAGAATAATTGCCTGAGCTCCCTCCTGCCTGAGCTGCCGGGATACCCGGCAAAACTTCGCATAGTCGATCGGCTTGTTGGCCTTTACATTTTTATAAATCAGATCCGTTACCGCCTGTTGATGCACGGCATCCGGTATCACCGGGGATATTCCGCATTCCTCCAGCTTTGCCTGGAAGAGTCCGCTCTGAACGGTTCCTTCCGTGGCCATGATACCCGCACAGCGGATGCCCCGTTCCTTCAAATACATTGCCGTCTCCTTAACGGCATGAATAATCGGAACGCTAATCCCCTCTGACAAGATCTCATGAAAATAATGAGCCGTAACACAGGGAATAACGATATTCTCCGCTCCCATTTCCACCAGCTTCCTTCCGATCTCCACCATGGGATGAACCGGGTTGGCCTTGCTCCTGCCAAGAATATAATCCGTTCTGTCCGGGATGGAAGGCTTACTGTAGATCAGCATCTCAATATGCTCCTGATCCACCTCCGCCTGCGTCATCTGTATTACAAGCTGGTAAAAATACGCTGTCGCAATGGGTCCCAATCCGCCTATAACACCTAAAACCTTCGTACTAACATCTCCCTTCCGCCCGGCTGTCCATTCATTGTCTGCTTCCCTTGTGTCTGTATCCTTCCCTCCGGCTTATTGCTTATTGCTCCGGTGTTGCCGGATACAGGGATCTATCATAAGTATAGTAATTGTTTCCTCGCTTCTGGGTAAATTCATCCACCTCTTTATCTGTCATCATAAAGGTTTCCTCATGATCCTTATTAGGACAGGAATCAAAATGATACCAACCGTCTCCGCAGTTAATAAGGCTCCAGTAATGCCTGGTGTTTCCTCCTACCCGGTTGATCTCCATATTTTCAATCCCCACCCTTGTGAGCATTGCCTGGGATACCGCAAAATAGGTGAAGCAGTCCCCTTTCTTATCCGTCATTCCGCGATAGGCTTCCGCAAGCCAGTCCGATTTATCAGAATCTCCGGTATAGCTTATATTACGTTTGGCCCATTTATAAATCTCATAGGCCACCTCACGCTGGGACATGGAGCTATTTGTAATTTTATCCAGTATTTCATCACATAATTCATTTACCTTCTCTTCTGCTACAGTAAATGTTTTCACTCTTACCGTAATATCCTTGCGGGTCACATTGCCGGAGGAGTCCACCGCGGTATAAGTGACCGTATATTCCCCCTCCTTTTTCAGATTCACCCCGTTGGAATCAACCTCAAAGGAAAGCTCTCCATCCTTGTTGTCCGTTACCGTTACCCCTTTCCTATATGAAACGGAATTCCCGATATAGACCGTCTTATCCAATGCTCCCTTAATAACCGGAGGTTCGGTATCCGCCACCACCGTCAGGGAGGCCGGAAGCTCCGTTACATTGCCCGCCTCATCCGTTAATACCAGAATAACCGCCTGTACGCCCGGCCTGTCCCAATCCGGCTGTGTCTTGTAATCAGCCGTAACCTTAGAAGCATCCGTGATATTCTCCAGAAGCTCCATGGCTTCCAATTTCTCTCCTGTCCATGTCTCCTGCGTCTTCACGGTTGCCTTGGGAGGAGTGGTGTCTACCACCTCAAGATGTCCCGTAACCAGCTTCCCATTCACCGTAAATTCAATGGGGTAAACTCCCGGCTTACTAATATCCAATGCACTTAAGTCAGTGACAAAGGCGATATCATAGCTGCTGTCATTCACGAAATCTGCCGATGTAAGACTCATCCTGCTGCCCGCTTCCATGGTCACTGAGCTGCGGACATCCAACACAGTGAGCC
This sequence comes from Bacillota bacterium, assembly GCA_023395555.1. Lineage (GTDB taxonomy): Bacteria > Bacillota > Clostridia > Lachnospirales > Lachnospiraceae > Mobilitalea > Mobilitalea torta. The sequence goes on along the minus strand of JAEWYQ010000088.1, from coordinate 107,010 downwards.
CGGCTCTCCCGGAGACGGTGTTCCCGCCGCCGTCCTTGCAGATAATGACTACCTCCTGCTCGCCCGGTTTTGATGTGTCCGGGGAGATCTCAAAGGATATATCCACCTGGGTCGCATCGGCAATATCCTTTACAAAGGATTTCGGATCCACTTCCTCGCCCCGCAGAGCCACATAATCCTGCAGAGTAATGACCGGTGCCACCGTATCTACTACCTTCAGCATAGAAGTATGGGTCTTATTGCCCACCAGGATCTTCACCTCATAGTTCCCTGTAATACTGGTATTCAAACTCTCGATATCTGTTATAAATCTGCCTTTCTGCTTTTTATGCTTCAGGAAGTCCTCAACACGGACTCCTTTGTCTCCGGCCTCTACCGTAATTTCCTTCGCCACCACCGGCCGCAGCTCAAAATAAAAAATTCCTATAATAAAGACGAATAGCACTGTGCTGAGTCCCAGAATCATTCTCCTTAGAATACGTCTTCTGCGCCTTCTACTTCTTTTCATGCAGTCCTCCTGACAAAAATCTTATTATGTCAAATAACATTTATGTATATGATAATCTCAAACCCACGGAAAGTCAAGTTTTGGCTAATAATTCAACAATAACCCCTTGTCCCTGTCTTCTCTCAGTCTTTTCCTCCCCCTCGCAAACAAATCCGTATAATTTAGGCGGGTTTAGGCCTATATTTGTAAATGATTCCTTAATTTTCAGCTGCGTCCATATGATAACTGAATAACCATCATTTAAATATTACAATTTTGTTACAGATATGTTACAATTCTATTGTTCCTAAGAGATAGTAATCTTCAAAAGGAGGCAGACATTATGTGTTTTAAATTTAGCTCATGCAATTTCAGCGATTTATTAAATCAGATTTTAAAATACTGCAGCGTTGGAAGCTGCAACTAAATCCCCGGGGAGCCCGTCCAATTGGACGGGCTCTTTTTAAAAAAGTCCTTTACTTTACCACTCTGTAGTGTTAAAATCATAGTACAGGGGCAAAACATGCATACTGTACGAGAGCCAGTGGGATGAAAGGAGTCCTAATCGATATGAGTAAAAATATTAAGACGGATGCCGTGGACCATCTGTTTGAAGCAATTCTGAGTTTGAAGAATGCAGAGGAATGTTATACCTTTTTTGAAGATGTCTGTACTGTAAACGAACTGCTATCCCTCTCTCAAAGATTCGAGGTGGCGCGGATGCTCCGCTGCCATAAGACCTATCTGGAGATTGCGGAAAAAACCGGCGCCTCTACGGCCACCATCAGCCGCGTCAATCGTTCTCTGAACTACGGCAACGATGGATATGACATGGTATTTGCCAGAATGAAGGATCCCTTTTCAGACAAATAAAAACCAGGGCTATCGCTTTTGCGACCAGCCCTGTTCCTTATTTTAAGTATTGTTTTTCTTCTCAGCCTTCTTCTCCGTCGGCTTACTGCACTTCCTGGAACCCATCAGCGAACCGTCAATCATCTTCTCAATCATGTGCTTTCTCATATATACATCAAAGCAAAGCATGCAGATGAAGGAAAAAGTGGTCAGAAACTCCTTATCCTCCGGTTCGGTTATCCCGGCAAAAGATTCCTTTGCTTTTGTCATCTTACGGATCATATCCTTTGCCAGAGCATCCGTCTGCTCCTTCTCCAGGCGGAAGATTTCCTCATAGATCTCTTCCAGCTTAATCTCCGATTTGTCGCCATAGTAACGCTCTGTCAGGGGATTAAAGATACTCTGTATATCGTTAATGGACAGTATGTTCTTAAAATAATAGATAAAAATAAGAAGGAACATATGCTCCTTTGTATATTTCTTCTTATTTGGAGGCGGCAGCAGCTCATTCTTGGTATAATTGTTAATCATCGTCTTCGTCAGAAGCTTATCTTCGCTGTAGCGCTTCGAGGAAGTAAGATGCTTATCCATAAATGTCGTCACCTGGTCCATATATAAATCAATATTCGGTATGTCATCCGGCATAATATATTTGATATCCTTTAAACCATCAATCAAACTTTTAATATGCTCTTCTTTTGTCATTTCCAATAGTATCACCTCGTATCATGATCTCCAGCTCCGGTCACAGGATCGCAAGCAAGCTTGCATCATGCTCACTACGCTCTATTATATAGTATTCGTTACTAGATGTCAAAGCAAAAATAAACATGATTGAAACCCCTGCTCCCGCATGCTATAATAAACATATGTTTGTAAACCGGAGGTTATTATGAGTATCTACGACACTTTAAATCCCGAACAAAAGCGTGCGGTGCTGCACCATAAGGGCCCGCTGCTGCTTCTCGCCGGAGCGGGCTCCGGCAAGACCAGGGTGCTGACGCACCGGATTGCCTACCTGATTGAGGAGCGGGGTGTAAATCCATATAACATTCTTGCCATCACCTTCACCAACAAGGCCGCCAGAGAGATGCGGGAAAGGGTGGACAGCATTGTGGGCTACGGCTCGGAGCAGATCTGGGTCAGCACCTTCCATTCCACCTGCGTTCGCATTCTCAGGAGATTTATCGAAACCCTGGGCTTTACCCGGAGCTTTACCATCTACGACTCGGATGATCAGAAGACCCTGATGCGTGAGATATGCAAGTATCTGAATATTGATACAAAGAAGACCAACGAGCGCGCCATCCTTTCGGTCATCTCCAAGGCAAAGGACGAGCTCATCTCTCCTGATGAATTCACCCGGCTCGCCGGGCGGGATGCCAATCAGCTGCGCTATGCCCAGGCCTATACAGAATACCAGAAGCGGTTGAGACAGAGCAATGCCCTTGACTTTGATGATTTGATCTGCCGTACGGTAGAACTGTTCCGGACGAATCCCCAGGCTCTGGAATACTACCAGTACCGCTTCCGCTATATCATGGTGGATGAATACCAGGATACCAACACCGCCCAGTTCCAGCTGATTCATCTGCTGGCAAGCGGGAAGAACGAGTACGGCGAACAGGAATACAATCTCTGTGTTGTCGGTGACGATGATCAGTCCATCTACAAATTCCGCGGGGCCAATATCTATAATATCCTCAATTTTGAACGTACCTTTCCCAATACGACGGTAATCAAGCTGGAGCAGAACTACCGCTCCACCAAAAGCATTCTCAATGCCGCCAACGAAGTGATCTGCAATAACCAGGGGCGGAAGGACAAGTCCATGTGGACGGAGAACGACGAAGGGGAACCGGTGCATTTCACCCAATTTGAGACAGATTTCGAAGAGGCTGACTTCATTACCTCGGAGATTCAGAATATGGTAGAGGACGGCCGGGCTGCTTACCAGGATTTTGCCGTCCTGTACCGGACCAACGCCCAATCCCGTCTCTTCGAGGAGAAGCTGGTTAACCGCAATATTCCCTATAAGATCATTGGCAGCGTAAACTTCTATGCACGTAAGGAAATTAAGGACATACTGGCCTATCTGAAAACCATTGACAACGGCCTGGACAGCATCGCCGTCAAGCGTATCATCAATGTTCCCAGACGGGGCATCGGCCTGACCACCGTGGACCGGGTAAATGATTATGCCGTGGAGAACGGCCTGAGCTTCTACGACGCCCTGACCAGAGCCAGCTATATTCCCGGAGTGGAAAGAGCCGCTTCCAAGATCACTCCCTTCCTCAGCCTCATTGAAGGGCTGCGCGCCAGACTGAACCAGGAGGGTTATGCCCTGACGGAATTGATCGACGATATCCTGGATGCTACCGGCTATTTAAGGGAGCTGGAGCAGGATAACGGAGAAGAGGCCCAGGACCGTATCGGCAATATCAACGAACTGGTGAACAAGCTGGTAACCTATGAGGATAATACGGAGGAGCCTACTCTTGGCGGTTTCCTGGAGGAAGTGGCGTTGGTGGCCGATATTGACAATCTGGAGGAGGGCGCGGACCATGTTGTATTAATGACCTTACATAGCGCAAAGGGGCTGGAATTCCCCTATGTGTACCTCTGCGGAATGGAGGAAGGAATCTTCCCCGGCTATATGTCCATCTTTGCAGACAATCCGGCGGAAGAGATCGAAGAAGAACGCAGGCTCTGCTATGTGGGAATCACCCGTGCCATGAAGCAGCTTTCCCTGACTGCGGCAAAGCAGCGTATGCTCCGGGGTGAGACCCAGTATAACAGACCTTCCCGTTTTATTAATGAGATTCCCAGATACCTGCTGAAGATAACCTCCCCCGGCCCCCGCCGTCCGGTATACACCTTCCGGGAGGAAGCCTATGGGAGCTCCAAGGGAAGCCCTTCTTCTGCTTCACTGGATTTTGACAAGCCCATCCCCGGCGGTTACAAGCAGAGCCAGGCTGCCTATAAACCCTTTCTTAGTGCTGAGACCAGGCAATTCCAGGGAAATAAAATGGGATCTCTGGACTATGGCGTGGGTGATACGGTAAAGCATATCAAGTTTGGAACAGGAAGCGTAACCAATATTACAATGGGCGGCAAGGACTATGAAGTAACGGTGGATTTTCCCGGCTTTGGAATCAAAAAGCTTCTCTCCGCCTTTGCCAATCTTACAAAAATTGATGAAACCGTTGAATAAATTTTCATAAAAGCTGAAATATTATAGTAAAACGACCTATATTGTGATATACTAAAGGCGTATTAAAGTCGTAGTAAGCATGATAATTCAATAGGAAAGGAAGTGCAATTCATGGGAACTAAAATCGATGAGCTGTTAAGTGCAATGAAACTTGGTGAATTGATTCACAGAAAAGACCCAATGGAGAAGAAAAAACAGACAATCCTATGCGTTCTGGCAATCATTGGCGCTGTTGCCGCCGTAGCCGCAATTGCATATGCTGTATACCGTTATATGAGGCCCAATTATCTTGAGGATTTTGACGACGATTTTGATGATTATGAGGATGATACAGAAGAAGCTGAGGAAGAGGAAGAAGCCCCTGCCCCTTCGGAAGAGTAGAAAAAAGAAGGAGCAAAGACCCTTTACCGGTTCTTTGCTCCTTCTTTTTTAACACAATTTTATTTCTTTGCAGCCTTCTCAGCAAATTCCGTAGTTATAATATCCTTATACGGCACCCTCTGTTTCAGTTCACCGGCATCATCCAGAATATCCTGAAGCAGATTAAGGCTGGATTCCTCGAAGATCAGATCTTCCTTCCAGGTATCCTGATTATAATATCTGGTTACGATCATAACCAGCTTCTCCTTCTCCGTCTCGGCAAATTGAGGCTGGATTACCCCGGCAATCTCTTCCGGTGTGTGGGTTGCAACATAATCAATTCCCTTCTGCAGCGCATTGGTGAACTTCTGTACAATATCTCCGTGCTTCTTCAGATAGCTCTTCTTTACGGAGAAGGAGGTGTAAGGAACCTTACCGCTCTCCACACCCAGGGAGGCGACTACCTTGCCGGCTCCGGCCAGCTCCAGTCCGGTAGCGGCGGGTTCAAATTCAATGGTATAATCCCCCTGGCCGGAGGAGAATGCCTGAGCGGTCAATCCAAAATCGATGTTCTGAACAATGTTCAGATCCGTCCTCGGATTAATCCCCTGTTTTTTCAGAATGTATTCAAAGACCATTTCAGGCATTCCTCCGGCTCGTCCGCCGATTACCGTCATACCCTTGATATTATCCCATGTGAATTCCTCATTCAGGTCACGGCTTACCAGAAAGTTGCCCGCTCTCTGGGTCAGCTGGGCAAAATTCACTACATAGTCCTGGGCCCCTTCATTATAGACGTAGACGGAAGCCTCCGCACCCATGAAGCCGATCTCACATTCCCCTGACAGCAATGCTGTCATCGTTTTATCAGCGCCAAGGCCGTTCACCAGATTCACCTTCAAACCTTCCTCTTCAAAGTATCCCTTCTCGAATGCCACATACATCGGTGCATAGAAGATGGAGTGAGCCACTTCATTCAATGTAATTTCCGTAAGCCCGGAGCTGCGCTTGCAGCCGGAAAACATGGTTACGGTTAAGGTAAGTATTGCCAGTATGCATATAAGCCTGCGTTTCATAAAACCCTCCAAATATACTATACGCTTATAGTATATTCGGAGGGTAATATGGGGTGTGCCAGTACTATCAATATCCGGCGCTATTCTTTTCGCTGATTAATTCTGCTTTTCGCCAAGAGTAACCTCCAGTACCTTTTCCACGTATTTTCCGCCGTCCATTACCTGAACCTTGAGCTGTACCGTCTGGCCGGCTTTTCTATAGCTGAGGGCTCTCTTCAAATCCGCGATGGTCTCAATCTTGTTTCCATCCAGTCCGGTGATAATATCTCCCTGCATCAGGCCGGCCCTGTCTGCCGGAGAATCTTCCACCACATCATTGACATAGATACCGATGGGCATATTGAAACGCTGTGCATAAACATCGGTTACCTCCTGGGCTGTGGAGGTGTTAATTCCTAAGAAGCCCTGCTCCTCGGATGCCACCACTTCACGGTTCATCAATTCGTTAATCATTGGAATTGCGTCGGAGATGGGAATTGCGTAGCCCATACCTTCTACCTGCTCGGAAGCAAACTTCACGGAATTAATACCGATCACCTCACCGGCAGTATTAATTAGTGCACCGCCGCTGTTACCCGGATTGATAGCCGCGTCCGTCTGAAGCAGAGTCATCTTCTGATTGTCAATGGTAATCTCCCTGTTAACAGCGCTTACATAGCCTACCGTCACAGACTGTCCGTAGCCCAGGGCATTACCGATGGCAATTACCATCTCACCGGGAACCATCTCTTCTGAATCCCCCAAGGTAGCCACCTTAATAGCAGCGGCGGTATCCTCGGACAAGCTGTCCATGTCAACCGACAGCACCGCAAGGTCAGCATAGGGTTCCGCTCCCTTAACGGATGCAAAAGCCGTGGTCTTATCGGAAAATACAATCTCAATTGCAGTGGCGCCATCGATTACGTGATTATTGGTCACCAGCAGCAGCTGTGAGCCATTCTGCCCGATAATGATGCCGGAGCCGCTGCTCTGAGCTTCCTGGGTGTACTCCCTGCCAAAGAAATAATCATAAGAGGCGCTCTCCACCGTGGAATTGATGGCGACAATGGCAGGCATAACATTGGCTACTACATCGGATACGTCGGTTACTATCTTATCCGGGGAGCTGTTCGCTGTCCTGATGGTATCATTCTTACCCACGCCTTGTTCTGCCTCGGTAATCTGGAGGGCATCTATCTGCTCCTGGTACCGGGCTATCTTATGGGACCATACCGCTGAATAATACCCCTGGAAAACCACTCCTGCTATAAGCCCAAAGGCCACCGCGGATGCGGCAAGCTTCATTATTCCGCCAAACCTTCTCTTCTTCCTGGGTTTTACATCAACTGTCTCAGAAGGCGTATAATAATATGTCTGGCCTGATGTCTCATAGCCCTGATAATTCTGGCTGTTGCTGCGGTTATAATCCTGAATAATACCGCTGCCGGTATAAGAATAAATACTCTGACTGCTTTGGCTGCCTTGGCTGTTCTGAGCCGCATTCTCATTCAATTGCCCGGAATTGGGATCACTGCCGATGTATTCATTATTTCTGTATTCGTCGTTCATAAAAACTCTCCTTTCAAATATTACTTGGCTGCTATTGATCAGGTGCACCTGGTATTTCCTTTTGATAAGAGAAGTTTATCAATAAATTATGTTTACTTTGTGTTCTGTTTTTGAAAAATATATGAAGAAATAAAACCGCATCCCTCTCCTCCTTCTTACGAGGCCGAAACAGGAATATAGCTTCCTAATATCTTCATCTCAATTGCCTCTTCCTTAATACAATGGAGGGCATTCATCACAGCCGGGTCGTCCAGCCCCCCTTCAATATCCACAAAGAACCGATAGGCAAATGCTTTTCCGGCGATGGGCCTGGACTCAATCTTGGTCATATTGATGTTATTATAAATAAAATGAGAGAGCATATGATACAGCGAACCGCTCCGGTGGGGCAGCGCAAAGCAGATACTGGTCCGGTTTGCCCCCTGTTCATACAGCTTTCGGTTTGAAATAATAATGAAACGCGTGGTGTTATGATCCTCGTCATGAATCCCTTCCCTCAGCAGACTCAGACCATAGTATTCCCCCGCTCTCCTGCTGGCAATCGCCGCCTGGGTTATATCCTGTTCCTCCAGAACCCTGCGGGCGCTTCCCGCCGTACTGCCGCCTTCTATCTGCTTGATCCGGGGATGCTCCTTAAGAAATCCGGAACACTGCAGCAGACCCTGCTTATGGGAATATACCCTGGTAATTCCCGAAAGCTCCGCTCCCGGCAGTCCCCATAGGCTGTGTTCAATCTTTACCAGATGCTCGGCGATGATATAATTATCAAATTCCGCCAGAAGATCAAAGATATCCGACAGGGTGCCGGTGGAGGAATTCTCAATAGGCAGGACACCGTATTGTGCCTCTCCGTCACGAACCGCCTTCATTACTTCTCCAAAGGTCGCCATGGGCATTCCTGTCTGCCCTGCATTAAAATATTCCAGCATCGCCTGCTCCGTATAGGCTCCCCGTTCTCCATAAAAGGCTACTTTCATATCTGTGTGCGTATCCGCATATTTAGGGCTGCGCTCCATCCTGGAAAAGCCCAGACTGTCCTTCTGCTCCAGAAGGGTATACTGCAATCTGCGGCTCATGGACATGATCTGCTTGAAAAGATCCGTAACCGCCTTCTGATTGTACTCCTCTTTGGTCAGCTGTCTGAGAGCCGTCAGCTTTTCCTCCTCCCTGGCAGCATCAAAGATGGGCTTTCCCACACTCCTTTTATATTCCGCGATATCAACCGCCAGCTTCATCCGTTCCTCGAACAGCTCCACCATCCGATGGTCTATCGCATCAATTTTTTGTCTGCTTTCCTGTAAATCGGTCATCAAATACCTCCCTATGCTGTTGTGTTTCCCTTCTTTTGCCCCATTATACCCTTATCGGACAACTGATGCAACCTTTAACTTGAGGTTACTGTTCAGAGAGCAATATCATCAAGTTAGGCATGGGGAGTCTGTTTTAGCCCTTTTACACTATATATTGAATTTCCCGCTCTTACGATATATAATTAGTATATGTTGGAACAAATGAATCTAATTAATGGAGGTACTTATGTTAAAGACAATTCGCCTTATCCTAATTCTTCTTACGATGGTCACAATTCTTACTCTGGGCGGCCTTCTTGTATATTCCTCCGGCAGAACCTATTTTAACGAGGAAGAGGAGGTTGGCAATACTTCCGGTAATATTTACAATGGCGGGCTCTTCTGTGAACGGGGAGGAAGAATCTTTTTCAGCAATGATATGGATGACGGCAGTCTGTATGTTATGAACTCCAATTTATCCAATGTGAAGAAAATAAGTGATGACAAGTCCGTATTCATCAATGCAGATGATAACTATATCTACTATGTGCGCGCCAATAATACCAGAGAGAACCAGGCCGGCAGCATCCTCATGTTCTTTAATAATGGTGTGTACCGGCTGAATCATAACGGCAAGGGTCTGAAAGCCTTTACCGGCAATCCCGGAGCCTATCTGATGCTGCGGGGCAACAATATCTATTTTCAGCGTTATGATGTCGGCACCGGACTCTTCCTGTACCGCTGCCAGATTGACGCCACCCAGGAACGGATGCTGGTGGATGATGCCGTCATCCCTTCCACAGTCATAGATAACTCTCTGATTTATAATGGTTATTCCGAGGACCATAATATCAATGCCATGAATTTATCCAGCTATACCTCCCATACCAAATTCGAGGGAAATTATTATTATCCCATCTTTCAGGGGGATTATATTTACTATATGAATCTGGACGATAAATACCGGATCTACCGGATGAATTCCGACGGCTCAGAACCGACCCGGCTGGTGAAGGAACGCTGCTTCACCTATAATATAACGGAGGATGGACGTTATCTGTTCTACCAGGTGGACAACGGCAAGAACAACCGGATCTGCCGGCTGAACCTGCAGACCATGGAGAGCAGAACCCTGATGGAGGGCGACTTCAAGCAGATTCATATCGCCGGCGGTTATGTGTTCTTTAAGGATTACGACAATACCAATACATACATCATGGATGCAGACGGCATTATCGATATCAGTACCTTTGAACCCCCGAATCTGAGCGCCACGGCCAGCCCTTCTCCCCGTTCAAAGCGCAGATAGCCGGCTCCCGTGCAACGCTAACCCAAAGAAATGGAGGACAGGAAGGACAGGGAACCAAAGGCAATGATCACATCCTCCTCCGCCGCTGTTTTATAAGCCTCTTTTACTGCCTGCTCTGCCGTAACCGCATCGATTACTGCAGGGCAGTATTTTTGCGCTTCCAGCGCCAGCTCACCGGATTCCAACGCCCTGCTGTTATCAGGAGTGAGGGTGATGATCAGACTGGCCAGAGGTGCGGTATAACTCAATATGCCGGGATAATCCTTATCGGCCAGCACGCCCATAAGCATGATAATCCTTCTCCCGGGAAAGTATTCCCGGATTGCTTCCGCCAGCTTCTTTGCCGCGTCCGGATTGTGCGCTCCGTCAACAAGGAAGTAAGGCTGCCTTGAAAGGATCTCAAGCCTGCCCCTCCAGCGGGCTGCAAGAAGCCCCAGATACATGGCTCTGTCACCGAGTGAATAGCCCTGCTGGCGAAGAACCTCTGCCGCACCCAGGGCAAGAACCGCATTGGCGATTTGGTGCCTGCCCAGGAGCCGTATGCCGTACTCTCTGTTCTTATAGCGGAAAACTGTCCCCTCCGGGCCAAAGGAAAGCACCTTTGCTTCCTTCGCATCCGCGATCAGCAGCCTTGCTTCCTTCTCACGGCAGGTATCCTCCAGCACCCGAAGGACCTCCGGTTCCTGCAGGATCGTAACCACCGGCACCGCGTGTTTCATAATCCCGGCCTTTTCCTTGGCGATTTCGGCAAGAGTATCTCCCAGATACTGCATATGATCCATGCTGATGGAAGCAATCACACAGCATACCGGCCTCTCTGCCGTATTGGTAGCATCCAGCCTCCCGCCGAGACCTACCTCCACCACCGCAAAATCTACCTGCTCCCGCATGAAATAAAGGAATGCCATGGCAGTCTCTATCTCAAAAGAAGTAGGATGCGGGAAGCCGTCCCTTACCATGGCCTCGCATACGGATTTAATCCGTTCCATCGTATCACAGACTCCCTGTCTGGAGATATATTCGGTGTCCAGCCACTTTTCCTCGATCCTGCCAGTATCCTCCAGGCAGCCTGCCTCTTTTCCGTTCCAGGTCGCCTCCCCATGACAGATATCCTCTCCATTACAGAGCTTCTCCCTGCGGCGGCTGATCTGTATTCTTTCACGGTAAGAAAATACCGCGGGAGACACGTACCGTCCCGTCTTGTATCCTTCCATGGCCAGCATTGCCGCGATATATGCCGTAGTTGAGCCCTTCCCGTTGGTTCCTGCCACATGGATGATCTTCACCTGATTCTGGGGATTACCCAGCCTGGACAGCAGCTCCGTGACAGCCTCCAGCCCCAGCTTACTCCCATATAGATTCGAATGATCAATAAATTCCCTTGCTTCTTCATAGGTCATAATAATCTCCATTCTGCCGCCCAGAGAATCGGGGCAGCCCTGCCCGGTCTTTCTGATAAGAATTAAGGTGCCCCGGGCACCTTAATTCTTATTGAATATATAAAGCTTACTGCATAAGTAATTCAATACAATAACAATCACTGCCAGGGATGCCTTTACCAATAGGCGGTAAAAGCCAAGTTTCTCAACAAAGAGGAACATTCCCAACTGCTCCACCCCCAGGGTAATCAGCCTGGCTCCGTAGAATTTCGAGAGCTTCGTCACCTCATCGGCCGCATTCTCACTCACAGACAGGAAGACCTTCTTCTTATTGACAATATAGGCAAAGGTGACCGCAATCACCCAGGCACAGGCATTGGCCGTAAGATTGCCCGCCCCCAGCCGGTACAGACTCTCATAGCTGATGAAATTCACGATTGTCGTTAAAACTCCGGTAATAATATAGGTGATTGTCTCCCTGTTAACCACCTTTCCAACAAGGTTTCTCCATCTCCATTGGATGGAAGACCGGCGGCCTGCCGCCTGCCGTTGTTTTTCCTGCGGTTCTTCTCTTAACATTTCAAGCCTCCAAAAATCATTCTGTGACAAAGCTTCTGATATCTTAAATCATTATACTTGCTTTTCAGCAGTTCGTAAAGGATTAATAGATTTTCAGTTCTCAATTGTATTTTTATCAATAATCATGTAAAATAGTTATCCGTAGCACAACATGACCAAAGGAGTTTTTATGAGTATATTAAATGTAACCAATCTAAGCCATGGTTTTGGTGACCGGGCCATTTTTCATGAGGTATCCTTCCGGCTGCTGAAGGGGGAACATATTGGGTTGATCGGTGCCAATGGGGAGGGCAAGTCCACCTTCATGAATATCGTGACCGGCAAGCTGATGCCCGACGAAGGTAAGGTGGAATGGTCCAGGCACGTTCATGTGGGCTATCTGGATCAGCACGCCGTATTAGAGAAGGGAATGACGCTGCGCAGTGTTCTGCAGTCCGCATTTTCCTATTTGTTTGGGCTGGAAGAAAAGATGAATCTGATCTGCGACACCATGGGTGAGGCAGAGGGAGATGCCCTGAATGATATGATCGAGGAGCTGGGCACCATACAGGAGCTGCTGTCCATGCACGATTTTTATATTATTGACAGTAAGGTGGAGGAAATCGCCCACGCCCTGGGACTGGACGAGCTGGGGCTGGACAGCGATGTGACCGATCTCAGCGGCGGCCAGCGCACCAAGCTGCTCCTGGGCAAGCTTCTCCTGGAGAAGCCGGATATCCTGCTTCTGGACGAGCCCACCAATTATCTTGATGTGGCCCACATCGAATGGCTGAAGCGCTATCTGACAGAATATGAGAATGCTTTTATCCTGATCTCCCACGATGTTCCCTTCCTCAACAGTGTGGTTAATATCATCTATCACATGGAGAATCAGGAGCTGAACCGCTATGTCGGCAATTACGACAAATTCCTGGAAGTACACGAGATGAAGAAGCGCCAGCTGGAGGCTGCCTACAACCGCCAGCAAAAAGAAATTGAAGATCTGGAGGATTTTGTAGCGCGAAACAAAGCCCGGGTATCCACCCGCAATATGGCAATGTCCCGGCAGAAGAAGCTGGACAAGATGGATATCATAGAGCTTGCCAAAGAAAAGCCGAAGCCGGAGTTCAATTTCAAGGAGGCGCGCGCCGCAGGCAGATATATCTTCCAAACAGAGGATCTGACCATCGGCTATGATGAGCCCCTCTCCTCCCCCCTCACCCTGTCCATGGAACGGGGTGATAAGATCGTGCTGGTGGGTGCCAACGGTATCGGCAAGACTACCCTGCTGAAAAGTATTCTCGGTCTGATTCCGGCCCTCAGCGGCAAGGTGGTGCTGGGCGATTACCTCAGCATCGGTTATTTTGAACAGGAGATGGCTCCCAGCACCCGCACCTGTCTGGAAGAGCTATGGCAGGAGTTCCCCGGCTATACCCAGTACGAGGTTCGCTCCGCCCTGGCAAAATGCGGTCTGACCACAAAGCATATCGAAAGCCAGGTCAGAGTCCTCAGCGGAGGGGAACAGGCCAAGGTCCGCTTATGTAAGCTGATCAACCGGGAGACCAATATCCTGCTTCTGGACGAGCCCACCAACCACCTGGATGTAGATGCCAAGGAGGAGCTGAAGCGCGCGTTAAAGGCATATAAGGGAAGTCTGCTTCTCATCTGCCATGAACCGGATTTCTATGAGGATGTGGTAACCAATGTCTGGGACTGCTCCAAATGGACCACGAAGAAGTAATCTCCGGCTTCTTTTTCCGGATAATAAAACTGCTGTTCCCGGATCAGCCCAGATCCCGGGATCAGCAGTTTTATTTCTATTTTATATCATTCATCCAATCTCTAAGCTTGATTCGCCGGTTCTTCCCATCAGGTTTTCCGTATAAACTCATGCTTGCATTTGGGGCAGGTAATGGCAATCTTACCCTTGTCCCGGGGAACACGTATGCTCTGCCTGCATTTGGAACAGGTATAGTACTTATGAGTTTTTGTTCCTATCAGGGATAATTTAACATGCTTCAGATTGCCTCTTACATTCCCTTCTATCTTAAGATATGCCGCGTTCTCCTTGAACCTCTTTGGATGATTCTTTGAGAAAGTGCGGTACAGGGCATAGAAGAAGGGAATATAAGCCAGCAGAATCAGCCAGCTCAAACGGAAAAGGCTGGTGACAAGGGACAGAATCAGGGAAACAATCACCAGCGCTCTGGTCAATTGGTCAAACCCATATCTTCCATACATAAAATTACGAAATCGATTCATAGATACCTCCCAGTATAATCCACGTATAGGCTACTACAGCCTAAAAGAATCATACTATATCTTTCATCATTTTCCTATTAAAAATATATAAAGTTTCATAAAAAATCATGTATGCTGCCCGGTCTTCCCCTTCGTATCATAATCATCCAGAAAATGATACTGTCCCTGCTTACTGTGATACCCGATCACCGTATCCAGATTCACATTATGGATGCTCCGGAAAATATTCATGTCAATGCTGGAATTCGTCTGACGGAATTTCTTTATGAGCGTCTTCATCTCCTGGCGCTTCGATCCTCCGCCCCCGTTGTCACAGAGCGTACAGTTTTCCGTAAAGCGGCAGGCACACTGGATAAACTGCAGATCGTGATACTGCTTCCAGGCAAGAATGTCCGCTTCCTTCACCAGATACATGGGGCGGATCAGCTGCATTCCGGGATGGTTGGTGCTGTGGAGCTTCGGCATCATGGTCTGAATCTGCCCCCCGTAGAGCATCCCCATCAAAATCGTCTCAATTACATCGTCAAAATGATGTCCCAGGGCAATCTTATTGCAGCCCAGCGCCTGCGCATTCTTGTAAAGATAGCCCCTTCTCATGCGGGCACACAGGTAGCAGGGGGATTGATCCACCTCCGCAACAATATCAAATATCTGTGTCTCAAAAATCCGGATCGGAATATCCAACAGCTTTGCATTATTAATGATGGTCTGACGGTTTATCTCATTATATCCCGGATCCATCACCAGAAATTCCAGTTCAAAGGCAACCTTCCCATGCCTTTGAACCTCCTGCATCAGCTTGGCCAGCAGCATGGAGTCCTTTCCGCCGGAGATGCATACCGCAATCTTATCCCCTTCCTCAATCAATTGATAGTCATTTACCCCGTTGATGAACTTCTTCCAGAGGGGCTTGCGGAATTTTGTTATAATGCTTCGTTCAATTTGTTCATATCGTTCCATCTATTTTCTACCTTCCATTCACCATTTGATCGAATTGCTCCATTCCCATATTTCATGGACTGATCCTGTCAACGCACCTTACTGGCTCAATTTTGTATAGCATCGATCGAACACCTGATAAAAATACTCCAGCTCCTCCTCCGCTGTCCAATGGCTTAAGCTGATTCTCCAGGAACACATGGCATTTTTCTTATCCTTCGTCACTGCATATACGGGGCGCGAAGGAGCACCCACTGCCGAGCAGGCGGATTTGACGGATACACAGATTCCTTCCTGGGATAGGGCTTCCTGGAATAATACCCCTTTTACACCCTGTACACTGAGATTGATGATATGAGGAACACTGCAGCCGGTGCTGTTGATTCGTACCTTTTTATATCCGGAAAGCTTAAGCAGGAGCATATCATGAAGCTGCCGTACCAGAAGGTTCCTCTCCTCCTGCTCTTTCATTGCCAGCTCCAGAGCCTTCTCAACCGATGCCGCCAGGGCCAGCGCAGGGGTTCCGCTTCTGTAAATCGTAGTGCTCGTCCCTCCGTGATGCAGTGGCTCCAATACCACCGGTTCCTTGCGGATCAATATCCCGCAGCCGTTCATCCCAAAGAACTTATGGGGAGTAAAGGTGAGCAAATCAATATTCTCTATGGAAAGCGGAAGCTTTCCCACCGCCTGGGTGGCATCCACATGAAGCCGGCAATTGGGATATTGCTTAAGAAGCTCTCCCAGCTCCGGAATGGGCTGCCGCACGCCCAATTCACTGTCAACATAGCAGACGGATACCAAAACCGTATCCTCCCGAAGGAGCTCCTTTAAGTGCTCCAGATCAATCAATCCGTCGCCGGTTATATCCACCAGATCAATTTCATAGCCCAGGGTCTGCAGATGGGTCAGGGCACCGCTGACAGAAGGATGCTCCAGACAGGTGGAGATGATGTGCTTTCCGTTATGCTTATAGGCCTGCACCACGCCTTTTATGGCAAGATTATTCGCTTCGCTGGCTCCGGAGGCATAAATAATTTCCCCGGGCTTGACCTTCAGAAGTTCTGCAATATGCTCCGTCACTTCATCCATTCTTGCCCGGGCCTCTTTGCCCAGGGAATGAGAAGAATTCGGATTGGCAATATAACGGCTGCAATGCCAGGTGTAGTAATCCAGAACCCGCGGATCAACGGGAGTATTGGCAGCGTAATCAAGATATAGCATATGACACTCCTATCTATTACAATATACTTATAGTTAATGGGTCTGACAACCAGCCCGGTCATCATCCACCTTCATAATTTACCGCAATTAACCCCTGCAAGGCGTTTCCATCGTTCAGACGCCGGTGGGGAATCCGGCCCTGGCATGAAATATGTCCTGCAGGGGCTTAGCATAACGCTTCTATTATAATCTGTAATTCCTACTATGTCAATGGACATTCTTCCTTTTCCATGCAAATTATAAAACAGGCTCCCTATGAATTTCTTTCTCATAGAGAGCCCATTTTCTACAGCCTTCTTATTTCATTACTCAAAGCATTCCCGCAACTTTCTCAAAGAAATTGCACTCCGGGCTTTCCATTACTCAAAGCACTCCCGCAACTTTCTCAAAGAAATTGCACTCCAGGCTTTCTATTACTCAAAGCACTCCCGCAACTTTCTCAAAGAAATTGCACTCCGGGCTTTCTATTACTCAAAGCACTCCCGCAATTTCTTTAGAGCTTTTTTCTCAATACGGCTGACGTAGCTTCTTGAGATTCCAAGCTTACCGGCAATCTCGCGCTGGGTCACTTCCCTGTGGTTGCTTAGTCCATAGCGCAGGCAGATGATCTCACGCTCCCGATCTGTCAATACCTTGCCGATGATGTGATACAGTTTTTTAATATCGTCCTCAAGCACAATATTATCAACAATATCCGTCTCCGCTTCCTCAATAATATCCAGCAGATTTATCTCATTTCCTTCCCGGTCCGATCCAATGGGATCATACAGATATACTTCCTTCGACAGACGCTTGCCGCTTCGAAGCATCATTAAAAGCTCGTTGTCAATACATCGGGAAGCATAGGTCGCCAGACGGATTCCCTTTCCTTCATCAAAGGTATCAATTGCTTTAATCAGGCCGATGGTTCCTATCGAAATCAAATCATCCGTTTCCTTATCTATCATATTGTATTTCTTTACAATATGAGCAACCAGTCTGAGATTGTGCTCAATCAGTTTGTCTCTGGCAGCCTTGTCGCCTTCTCTGCAAAGTTTCAGATAGTCGGCTTCTTCCTTCGTACCCAGTGGCTTTGGAAATGACTTCACGAAGATAAGCACCCTCAATGCCCAATTGATTCATTTATATCTTATGATGATAAATGACATAAAGTGCCTATCCCTCTTAAAAAAGGACAGAAGGACTTCCTATTCTTTCCTCCGTACCATGTCATACGGTTCCATTACCATACCAAAATCAACATAGATAAGCTGTTGGGGATGAGGACAGCTTTCCATCGTCTCACCCTGGGCGTTTTGAATCTGCTTCACCGTCACCTCGAATGTGCCCCCGCCCGGCTTTATGATTTCAACCTTTTCTCCGACGCTGAATTTATTCTTCTGCTCCAGCTCATAGAGGCCATCCCTCTCCCCGGAGATGGTTCCCAGATAGGTATACGCCTTTTCATAGGTATTATGATCATAAATCTGATCTTCATGCGCAGGCTTATGAAAGAAGAAGCCCGTCGTAAACTGACGGTTCACCCCTTTCCTTATTTCCTCCATATAGTGCGCCTTATTACTCTCATAAAGCCGGGGATCTGCAAAGAAGTCGTCAATTGCCTTGCGATAGGTTCTTGCTACTGTTGCCACATACAGAGCCGTCTTCATACGGCCCTCTACCTTAAAGCTGTTGATTCCGGCCTTCACAAGCTCGGGAATATATTCAATCATGCACAAATCCTTGGAGTTGAAGATATAGGTTCCCCGCTCATTCTCCTCAATCGGAAGATATTCTCCGGGCCGGGTCTCCTCCACGATATGATACCTCCAACGGCAGGAATGGGTGCAGGCTCCCAGATTGGCATCCCTTCCGGTAAAATAATTGCTCAGCAGGCACCTGCCGGAATAAGCGATACACATTGCACCATGGACAAAGGTCTCAATCTCCATCTCTGCCGGGATCTTGGAACGAAGCTCCGTCAATTCCTTCAGAGATAATTCCCTCGCGGATACTACCCTGGTTGCTCCAAGCTTGTGCCAAAACCGATAGGTCTCATAGTTGGTGCTGTTGGCCTGGGTGCTGATATGCAGCTGGGTCTCCGGCATCTCCTCCCGGGCGATGGAAAACACGCCGGGATCAGAAATAATCAAAGCATCCGGACGTTCCCTTCCGAACGCCTGCAGCTCTCTGAAATAGGCTCTAATCCCTTCCATATCCTGATTGTGTGCCGTTATATTGGCAGTTACATAAACCTTCTTACCGTAGGAGTGAGCAAACGCGATGCCTTCCTTCATATCCTCCATGGAGAAGTTCTTGGCCTTCGCACGAAGTCCGTACATGTCTCCGCCAATATAGATCGCATCGGCTCCATAGATAACCGCTGTTCTCAATGTTTCCAAATTTCCTGCCGGAATTAAAAGCTCCGGTTTTTCCATATATTCGATCAATCTAAAACCTCCAATCTGAAACACTCCTGGAAACAGTCAAATGTCAGCATTCCTCTATGCCAGACGGTAGCTCAGCGCAATTCCGTCTCCCACGGGCAGTATTACCGTATCCAGCTCCTCCATATGGGTAATGGTATATAAATACTCTCTCATTCTGGAATGAATCGTCCTGTCCCTTCTGGTAATGCTGTATCTTGAATTAATCACCGTACCGTCCTGAAGCACATTATCCGTTACCAGCATCCCACCGGTGTCCAGAAGCTTCATCAGCTCCGGAAGAAAGCTCATATATTGGGCTTTGGCCGCATCCAGAAAGATAAAATCATAGCCTTCCTTCCCCTCTGCCAGGGCCTTCAGTTCCTCCAGGGCCTCTCCCTTTCGCAGTACAATCTTGTGATGGCCGGGAAATCTGGTGTCGGACAGGTTCTTCTCCGCCTCCGCCAGTCTCATGGCAACCTTTTCAATGGTTGTGATTCTGCAATCCGTTCCGGTATATTCACTCATAAAGAGGGCGGAAAAGCCAATGGCTGTTCCGACCTCCAGAATCCGTTTTGGTTGTTGTAATCCCAGTAAAAACCGGAGAACACCCTGGGTTTCCTTTTTTATAATGGGAACCTGATGCTCCAGGGCTTCCCTCTCCAACTCTGCAAGCTCCTTCGGCAATTCCGCTTCCAATGAGTTAAGATAGGCTGTAATTCTTTCATTCACAATCATATAGAGACCTCATACCTTCTACTTTTGAGCATCATCGGCAGCATCACCGGCATCCTCCTCCGCATCCTCACTGTCCTTGATAATGGCTTTGGAATAATCCGTGATTACCGCCAGTATCTCATCATAGGTCATGGAGGAGTTAATCACATAAGTCCCCGGTATGATCACATACTCCTGAAACTTCGTCTTAAGATAAAAGGAATACTTATTTTTTATGGCGTGATTATGCTCCAGCTTGGCCGCAATATCCATTTTGGACTCACCTTTGGCAATCTGGAATATGATATCCCGTCCCGGTGCCTCATCCACCCTTTCCGGACCATAGATCTGATAGGTGAATGCAAAGGCTGTTTTACTGACGTTAACAATAAGAACAACCACCAGGATATAGAAAATAATATTCAGCAACAGCCTTACGATAAAGCTTGTCACCTTCAATGTCAACTTCACTGCCGTAGATTTTGTCGCCATATGTTTACCTCTCTATCTGTACCGTACCACAGGAGTTTCCCTTTATACTTCCATAATAATCGGTAATATCATCGGATTTCTCTTCGTCTTCTTCCAGATAAAATCACTCAGGGAATCCTTAATCTCCGTCTTCATCTTTCCCCAGTCCGTATTGTTCTTCCTGCTCAGGCATTTATCCAGGGCCTTCTCTACCACATCCCTTGCTTCGTCCATGAGGTTCTCGGACTCTCTGACATAGACAAAGCCGCGGGAAACAATGTCGGGGCCCGACAGCACCTGATTGCTGTACTTCTCCAGGGATATTACAACAATAATCAGTCCGTTCTCCGACAGCAGCTGACGGTCGCGCAGGACAATATTACCCACATCTCCGACACCAAGACCATCCACAAGAATTCCCTGTGCCGGCACCTCTCCGGTAACTCCTGCCCGCTCTGCGGACAGCGTCAATACATCGCCGGAGGATATGATAAAGATATTCTCCTTGGCAATGCCCAGGGACTCCGCCAGCTCCGCATGACGCATCAGATGCTTATATTCCCCGTGCACCGGCACCGCATATTTGGGCTTGAGCAGGGTATACATCAATTTGATCTCTTCCTGGCAGGCATGGCCGGATACATGGGTATCCTGATAGATTACCTTAGCGCCTTTCATCGTCAGGTCATTGATTACCTTGGATACCGCTTTTTCATTGCCCGGTATCGGGGTTGAGCTTAAGATAACAACGTCGCCCGGCTTGATGGTAACCTTCTTATGAATCGAAGCTGCCATTCTGGGAAGGGCCGCCATGGTCTCGCCCTGGCTTCCCGTGGTGATCAGAACCAGCTGGTCATCGGTATAATTCTTCATCTGTTCAATATCAATCAGCATATTATCCGGCATCTTAATATATCCCAGCTCTCTTGCCACGGTTATGATATTCACCATACTGCGGCCTTCGATCACGATCTTCCGGTTGAACTTCGCAGCGGAATTCACCACCTGCTGAACCCGGTCAACATTGGAAGCAAAGGTTGCAACAATAATTCTCTGCTTTGCATAATCGGAGAAGATTGTATCAAAGGTCTTGCCCACCGTGCGCTCTGACATGGTATAACCCGGCCTCTCCACATTGGTGCTGTCGCATAAGAGGGCCAGCACGCCTTTCTTGCCGATCTCACCGATCCTCTGCAGATCGATGGGCTCTCCGAATACCGGGGTATAATCCACCTTAAAATCTCCTGTATGGAAAATGATTCCCGCCGGAGTAAAGATAGCCAGTGCCGCCGCATCCGCAATACTATGGTTGGTTCGGATAAATTCTATACGGAAGCACCCCAGATTAATGGATTGACCGTATTTAATCACTTTTCTCTTTGTATTCTTTAATAAATTATGCTCCTTCAGCTTGTTCTCAATAATTGCAGTCGTAAGCCTGGTTGCATAAACAGGAACATTCACTTCCTTCAAAATATAGGGCAGGGAACCGATATGATCCTCATGTCCGTGAGTAATGACAAAGCCCTTTACCTTATCTATATTATCCTTCAGATAGGTTACATCCGGGATAACCAGGTCAATGCCCAGCATCTCGTCTTCCGGGAAGGATAATCCGCAGTCAATGACAATAATATTGTCCTCATACTCTATCGCGGTAATGTTCATTCCGATTTGTTCCAATCCGCCCAGCGGAATAATTTTAACACCTTTCATTTCAACTGCTTTTGTTATGTTTTTTTCTTTCTCTTTCAAAATAATTGCACCTCCAATGGTTTTATGTACTTTCTTTATCCATTAACTAAGTGCATATGATAATCTTAGACTCTAAACAGATTGATTGCTGGTACCCTTTTCCCTGCACGCACTGCAATGGCCGTAAAGCTTGACCTCATGGTCTTTCACAAGAAATCCCATGGCTTCCATGATCCGTTCTTCCAATTTCTCCAACAGGTCGTCCTGAAAGGCGTACACACTGCCGCATTCCAGGCATATTAAATGATGATGATGGTGGCCAGGCTCTTCATTGCTCTGCTTGCCGATTTCATAACGCACATATCCGTCATCAAGATTTAACTTATCTATTAGATTTAATTCTGATAATACTTGAATCGTACGATAAACAGTAGCGATACCGATCTCCGGATACTTCTCCCTGACATAATCATAAATCTCTTCTGCTGTCAGATGCATCCCCGGCCTACTGCTTAACACCTCCAGTATAGCCACCCGCTGGGTGGTAACCTTCAGTCCGTTCTGTTTCAACAATTTCTTAAACTGTTCCTGGCTATCAGGCATATCATCACCTATTTTCATCTAATCCTATCTCTATGCATTTAATATAATTCTATATCATCCAATAATTCTTTGAAAATGGCTGCTACGGACTGCAGCTCCTTTTCATCCTCCACAATATCGTATACCGCTTCCTCATCGGTATCCTGGGAAATATCCCTCAAAATAAGAGCCTCGGCTTCCCCATCCTCTTCTTCCGTCGTACTGACCAAGAGGTAATCTGTTCCGCCCAGTCTCGTCTGTTCCAATACCTGAAATATAATCTCTTCTCCATCCTCAGTGATGAAATTGATTTCATCCGGTCTATGATTCATTCTTCTTCTCTTCCTCTTTCATAAAATACAATTTGTCCAAATACCCCTGCAGTATAATGGCTGCCGCCAGCTTATCCACTACCAGCGCCTTCTCCTGATAACCCAGTCCTCCCTGGTCAAGCAGCCGGTGGGCTGCAACCGTGGTAAGACGTTCATCCCAGAGAACCACCTTAAGTCCGGTTCTCTGCCTCAGTTTCTCCGCAAATTCTTCCGATTTTTGCGCCCGATCTCCTACCGTATTGTTCAAATGTCTGGGGTGGCCCAGTACAATCTCGCCCACCTCATACTCCGCAATCAGCGCATCAATTCTGGCAAGGGTCTGCCGTAGCTTATTCTCCTGTTTTCTCCGAATGGTCTCGACACCCTGGGCCGTCCAGCCCAAAGCATCACTGATCGCCACTCCCACCGTTACGGAGCCGTAATCCAGCCCCATGATTCTCTTCATTCCTACCTCCGAAGCTACTTCTCCTGCTGAAGCTCGTTCTCAATGTAAAAACGCAACAATGCCTCAATAATCTCATCCCGTTCCACCTTCATGATCAAGCTCCTGGCACCTTTGTGGCTGGTTATGTAGGTGGGGTCTCCGGACATAATATATCCTACAATCTGATTCAGGGGATTGTAGCCCTTCTCCGTCAGCGCGGAATAGACGGTACGGATTACTTCACCAACAATAATCTCCGTATCCTTCTGTACCTTAAAATATTGTGTATTGTTTAATTTCTGCATTGCATCACTTCCTTTTATGGTATTAGACAGTTCGCCCTATAGCTTACCGAACAAAAAAGAATCTATATAAATTATATATTAATCTATTTGGAGGAAAATTTCAATTAGTTATTTCACAAAGGAGAATTTCCCCCTCCAAAAACCCGGTAATCCTTCCCTGCAGCAATTGGTTGGACAGATCCCGGTCCTCCAAAACCGCCAGCTTCAGGTATCTTTCGTTGTGACCGGCCTGATATTGTTTTCCTTCTATTTCCATTGACTCTTCAAAAAGAACTTTCTCTATTCTGCCCAAAAACAAGGTACGGTATTCCTCCGACATGGAATTTGAGAGGGCAATCAGGCGCTCGCTTCTCTGATTCTTGATGTTTTCCGGTATCTGATCCGGCATGGCAGCCGCTTTCGTACCGGCACGCCTGGAATACTTGAAGACATGGATATGGGAAAACCCAATACTTTTCACAAAATCAAGGGTCTCACAAAACTCTTCTTCCGTCTCTCCGGGGAAGCCCACTATCACATCCGTTGTAAAGGAGGGGAGCGGATAGTACTGTCTGATCAGGCTCACCCGCTCATGGTACTGCCTGGCGCTGTACCTGCGATTCATCCGCTTCAGCACAGAGTCGCTTCCGCTTTGCAGGGAGAGATGAAAATGTGGGCAGAACTGTTCTACGGATGCAATGGCATCCAGAAACTCCTTTGTAATAATTCCCGGCTCCAACGATCCCAAACGAATACGCCAAACGCCTTCCATCCGGCTTATCTTTATAATCAACCGGGCCAAGGGCAGATTTTCTCCGGATGGGCCTTGATCCGCCTGCCACTCCTCTTCTTCCGGTTCTTGTTCCCGCTCCCGATCTTGATCCCGTTGCTGATCTTGTTCTTGCTTGCGCTGCTCCGCGGGTACTTCCTTCTCCACCGGATGCTTCATCCGGTCCGTTCCGTAAGAAGAGATATGAATACCGGTCAGAACGAATTCCTGATACCCTTTCTTCGCCAGCTCTTCGACTTCCTGCAGAATATCTTCCTCCCTTCTGCTTCTCACCCTTCCTCTGACATAGGGAATGATGCAGTAGGAGCAGAAACGGTTGCAGCCGTCCTGAATTTTAATAAAAGCCCGGGTCTTCTCCATGGTGGTGATAACCGGCAGTTCCTCATAATCCTGCTCCTCATCGATCCGGGCTATCAGCTCTTCCTTCTGGCGGCTGTCCATGCACCGTTCTACCATGGCTACGATTTCCGACTTTTTGTTATTGCCTATCACAAGATCCACCGCACTGTCCGCCAGCAGCAGCTCTTCCGCGGCCTGTACATAGCAGCCTACCGCCGCGATCACCGCCTGGGGATTCCGGTTTTTCGCCTGATGCAGCATCTGGCGGGATTTGCGGTCCGCTATATTCGTTACGGTGCAGGTATTAACCACATATACATCCGCCATCTCTTTAAAATTTACAATAGAGTAGCCGGCCGCTTCAAACATTGTGCGCATTGCTTCGGTCTCATAGGAATTCACCTTGCAGCCGAGAGTCAAAAATGCCGCTGTTTTCTTCATGTATCTTATTGTCCTTTCCATATAAAATATTCAAATCAGCCATTTACATACAAGCACAGGCACTATACACCTGTACAACTTTCTCCTCTATTTTTATGAACTTTGTATATTGACTTTTAATTAGGTAAATTATAGTATATACATATACTGAATAAAGGAGGAATTGTTAATGAAGACCGTAAAGATTTCTTTAAATTCAATCGATAAGGTTAAAGCTTTTGTAAATGACGTGACAAAATTTGATTCTGATTTTGACTTGGTTTCCGGTAGATACGTTATAGATGCAAAATCCATCATGGGTATATTCAGTCTTGACTTATCTAAGAATATTGACTTAAATATTCATAGCGAGGAGAACATGGAGAACATCCTTGCAATTCTGAAGCCTTACATCGTAGAATAATCTCAACAGACATTATTCTGCGCTGACAAAGGGAATGCGCATTCCGGCACGAAGTGCCATAGTGTGTCCCTTGCGTTCATGCTATTGCGAAGAGCTTAGGGGCTGCCATTTACGGCAGCCTCTATTTTATTACACCAGGAACACCTTCCAATTCCAAGATCTCCGGAAGCCATGGCTTCCCGTCACTTCATGGCAACATATCTCCTGTTCTGTCAAACAGTAATAACTTCCATGGAGTTCAATGCTGTCTCAATCATCCCGCTAATCTTTTCCTCCAGCTTCTCTTCGGATTTGCTGATCACCTTGATGCTCGGCTTGATCACCGGATGCTTTGCAACAAAGATGGTACAGCAATCCTCAAAAGGCTGGATTGAGGTCTCAAAGGTATCAATCTGCTTTGCAACCTCCACAATATCCTTTTTATCAAAGGCAATCAAAGGCCGGTATACGGGCATGGTGCAGACTTCGTTGGTTGCCGCCAGGCTCT
This sequence comes from Bacillota bacterium, assembly GCA_023395555.1. Taxonomy (GTDB): domain Bacteria; phylum Bacillota; class Clostridia; order Lachnospirales; family Lachnospiraceae; genus Mobilitalea; species Mobilitalea torta. The sequence continues at coordinate 81,146 of JAEWYQ010000088.1, read as the reverse complement.
GCATGGTCTGACTTGCCACCTGGCCGATGCTCTCCCCGGTAATCAGCCCCATACACCCTTCCTGTCTGGCAATAGCCTCCGCAATCCGCATCATATATCGTCTCATAATGATGGTCAGCTCCTCATGGGGACACTGCTCATAGATGTATAGCTGGATATCTGTAAAATTCACCACGAACAGCTTCACGCTGCCGGTATACCGGGATATCTTCTTTGCCAGATCCACCACCTTCTGCTTCGCCCTGTCACTGGTATACGGCGGCGCATGAAAATAAGTGGCGGCAAGGGATACTCCCCGCTTGGATATCATGTATCCGGCTACCGGACTGTCGATACCGCCGGACAATAAGAGCATGGCTTTCCCATTGCTGCCTACGGGCATACCTCCCGGCCCGGGAATTGAAATGGAATATACATAACACTTGGTGCGCACCTCGACCGTAATCCTCTCAGACGGCTCATGAACATCCACCCTGAGCTCAGGAAAACGCTTCAGCAGATAGGATCCCATCTCAATACAGATCTCCGGAGAGGTATAGGGATAATTCTTATCCGCACGCTTTGCCTCCACCTTGAAGGTGAAGCTTCGTTCCGGATACATTGCCTCCACATAATCTCCCACACCACGGGTTAAATCCTCCCATTTCGAGCTCTCAATAACAGCCACCGGGCAGATGGAGGAGATTCCAAAAACTTTTTGCAAAGCCTCCGCCGTCTCTTCATAATCATAAACCGGCGGACATTCCACAAAGATTCTCCCCTGTTCTTTACTCACCTGGTACTCTCCCAGAGGGGCCAGGGCATCCTTTACTCTGTCCCGCAGGGCATTTTCAAAAATATAACGGTTATTTCCCTTCAAACCTATCTCTGCGTATTTTATTAAAAATGCTTTAAACATTCTTCCTCCATCCACGTGCTTTTCACACTGTTATTACTGCTTTATCATTACTTGCGGGTATACCTTCTTAACATGGGCAGCAGCTCCCGGATCTGTTCCAGGGTATAGTCAATCTCTTTCTCCGTTGTCATGCCGGACATGGAAAAGCGCAAGGTAGCATCCATTAGATTTTTCTCCAGGCCGATTGCTGCCAGTGTTACACTTGGTGTTGCATGGTGAGAGCTGCAGGCAGAGCCGGAGGATACATACACTCCCCGGTCCTCCAGTGCATGGAGAAATACCTCGCTGCGCACCCCCCGGAAGCTTACGCTCATAATATGGGGGGCGGTTTCCTTAATCTGTTCCAGCTCATAATCCGGAGCACATCCCATGGGAAGACCATTTATTGTCACATCCTCCAGCCGGCTCACCTCCCGGAGAAATCGCTGTTTCAAAAGATACATCCTGCTGATCTTGGAATCAAAATCCTCAAAAAGATCGGACACCGCTTGTCCCAGTCCGGCAATTCCCGGCACATTCTCGGTGCCGGAGCGAAGCCCTCTTTGATGTCCGCCTCCGAATACAATGGGATTCATTTTGATTTTTTCATTGACATAAAGGGCACCCACCCCTTTGGGACCGTGGATCTTGTGACCGCTGAAGGAAAGAAGATCGATTCCCTCCCGCTTCGGGTAAATTCTGTATTTGCCAAAAGCCTGAACCGCATCCACATGGAGAATAATGTCCGGCTTCCTCTTCTTCAGCTCTCCCGCCAGCTCCCCAATGTCCTGTACGGCTCCTATTTCATTATTCACATACATCAAGGATACCAGAATGGTATTCTCCCTGATCAGTTCATAAAGCTTCTCCTTAATGAGCCTTCCTCCGCTGTCCACCGGCGCAAAGCTGATTTCAAAGCCTGCCGTCTCCAGATAGACCAGGGGCTGATGCACCGAAGGGTGCTCTATTCTGGTAGTAATGATATGATTGCCGCGCCGCCTGTTTGCAAAAGCAGTTCCAATCAGCGCCAGATTATTTGATTCCGTTCCGCCGGAGGTAAAGATAAGCTCCTTGGGCTCCACCTTCAGATTAGACGCGATGACCGCCGCCGCTTCCTTCTCATGCTGCTCCGCCCGGATTCCCAGCCGGTGCATGGAGGAAGGGTTGCCGTAATCCTCATACATCACCTGCAGAACCTTATCTCTGACTCCTTCTGTGACTCTTGTAGTTGCTGAATTATCTAAATATATTTCCATTGTTTACTCCATCCATCATGGACTATTTCTTATATCTCTTCCGCAGATTAGAAACTCATGGACTAATCTGCTTATCGTGGACATTATACCATAACATCCTATCAATAAGCTACTTATAAATAAAAAGTCTCCCAAAACACCTTCATCTGAGATATCCCCCATAGCTTGGCCTGCGGCTCTCCATCATCTTCAGCACATGGTAAGGGTTTACACTCAGTTCGCCTGCAGCGGTATCCACATAAATTCCGAGATGCAGATGTACATCGAATTTTCCCACAGTCCCCTCCGCTCCGTAGCCGCTGTCTCCCATGAAACCCAGAAGCTGCCCGGCCAGGACGCAGGCTCCCTCCTTCATATCCGGGGCGTAGGAGGCCAGATGGGCATAATAAAAATAACCGCCGGAAGGGGAGCGTATCCCGATCCGGTATCCTCCCTGCTCCAACCAACCTATTTTCTCAACCATTCCCTCGGTCATACTGATAACAGGATAGTATCCCCTGGGATGATCTCCCGACATGATGTCGGTCCCCTCATGTCTGCGATTGCCTCCATAGCTTCTCGGTTCACTCCAGGTATCCGAATAGGAAATGTCCGTAGCATCACCCTCTATTCTTGGAACCGGAAAGTACTCCAGATCTTGAAAAATCGCCCTATAATAACCGTACAGCCGCTGATATCCCTTCAGAGTACCAATGGAGCCGATGCCTTTTAGAAAAAGAGCCTCTTTTACCGGCTCTTCTTTTTCCAGATCAAAGGATCTGGCCAGCATACTAAAAGTCAGATATTCAATGGGATCAATTCCCTTAGGCGATCCCAGCCCGCTATGCTTCTGCATCAGCTTCCCTGTCCTGGCCTTCGCCAGCTCAAGGGTATCCTCCGCTATTTTCAGCTCACGGAAGGCATCATAATCAATTCCCTGACGCTCTATGTCACGCAGAAGCAGAGTTGTTGATATTGCATTCAATTGAAGCCCCGTGACAATTATCACAGGCAGCATCATCAGAAGCACCATCAGGACTTTTATATCCTTTCGTGTTCTCTTTTTTCTGTCCCCATACTTATTAGTATACCATACCTGCCCCATGTTTTACTCACACCCCAATCAAAGACTTTTGGACAACTAATTATATGTCTCTATTGGAATGAATATAACCGAGCAAATGCATCAGACCTCCCTTTCCGGATGCCTGATGCACTTTGTACAGAATAACTATCCTTAATTCTTACCGAAAATAAAATTATGTAGCAGCTTGACATTTTCCTGCAAATCAGGAATAAGCACATCCATGCCCCGTACTTCTACATTATCGGTAAAGGTTCCGTCTGCCGGAATTCTCAGCTGAGTAATCTCCATGGTGCCCATTTCGATGAATTCATTCAGAAGCAGCTCAAAATCCTTGCTGCTGATATCGGTTGTAATCATGGGCAGCATGCCGAGCATCGTGGTGGCAAGCTCCATCTTGCTCTTGGTTTTATATTTTTCAAAGATAGCATTTAAGACAATCCGGTGCCTGTCAGTACGCCCATAATCATTATTATTTCCGGTAATGGTTGCCTTCTTGCGGACACGGGTATAACCCAAGACCTGATTGCCGTTCAGAATCTGGGTGCCGGCAACCACATTACGGTATTGCGGTTTCGAGATATAATTGGTGGTATTCAGGTAATTTGCTTCTCCGCGGGTCAGGGTAATTTCCAATCCGCCAAGCTTGTCGATGATCTTCTCAAAGCTCTCGAAATTAACCATTACACAGCCCTCCAGCTGAATATCGAAATTCAGGGCTATGGTCTTATAGAGTAAATCGAGTCCTCCCTTTTCATAGGCCGAATTCAGCTTATTATCCTTGTAGCCGGGAATCTGGACTAAAGTATCCCGCATCAAAGAGGTCAGCATTAATTTCTTTGTATTGGTATTCATGGTAGCAATGATAATAACATCCGTACGGCCCCTGGCTGAACCGGAGCCAATTGCCTCTTCTCCAAGAACCAGGATATTGTATACCCCTTCTTCATGCCTTCCATCCCCGTGAGTGTTGGATGTCCATTCAATGGTATCAGGATCTACTTTAACCAAATCCGTAGTATCTTCAATAGGGTCCGGAACATCGATATCCTCAACCACCGGGACATCCTCTTCAAAATCATCTGTAAAAGTACCCCAAACGGCACTGGAAATATTGATTCCCATTCTCATCAACAGCATATTACCGGGTGAGGTAAAGCCGAAAAAGAAGCCGAAGCCAACCAAACAGAGCAGGGTAAGCAGTATTCTGTTGCGAATTCTCACTGAATGCTTCTTTTTCTCCTCTTCCTTTGATTGCTCTGCACCGATGCAGTCCATCTCCTCACAGATCTTCCGCGCCAGTGCCGCATTAATTCCGGTTAAAGCCTCTTCCAGCTCCTCCTCAGACAATCCCTGGGTGTCAGTATCTTCCGCGGCAACGGCTGCCGCCGTCTCCTCAGACGGTTCCTGCTCTTCTCTTAACTCGTTTCCGGCAGCGTCTTCTGATACGGCTTCCCCATCCGATGCGGGGACCGCCCCTCCTGACACGGCACTTTCATCGCTTCCCTCATCCTCTGATTCCCTGTCCGCCAAAGAGGTTCCATCTTCTTCCGATTCCTTGTCCTCTCTGGCTGCTCCGCTGTCTTCGGGCTCCTTCCCCTCCTGGAATACACCGGCATCAGCTGCTTCCCCGGCAGTCTCCGCCGTATCGGGACGCCCTGTTTCCTTGGTGTCATCCGGCTCCTCAACATAGGAATCGTTAAGGACCTTCTCGATGTTCCTGTAAAAATTTGCATTGAATTCCGGATCCTGGTCAAAATCAAATTTTGAACCGGCATCATTCTTACCCTCGTTACCCATTTCTTCATCTCCTAATCAATCGCTTATCCCCTCTATGCCCTGATCTTTTCTTTAACGGCCCTCTCCAGCAGCTGATATACACGGATTGCAGAGGAAATACTCAGCCTTTCTTCCACAGTATGAACATCAAACAAATCCGGCCCGATGGAAATCGCATCGATACCGGGAAGCTTTTCACCAAGGATGCCGCATTCCAAACCGGCGTGAATCGCCTCTACCCGCATATCCTTTCCGGTACTTTCGCGATAAATTCTCTTGTAATGCTCCCTCAGCAGAGAATCCGGTTTATATTCCCAGCCGGGATATTCCGAATACTCACGGAATTCGCCGCCAAGGAAATCGATCAAATAATTCAGCTGACTGCTCATATAATGCTTATAATTATATACGGAACTGCGAACGGCTGACACAAAGGTCACATGCTCCTCCTCTGTTTGGAACACTCCAAGATTTAACGAGCTTTCCACCAGTCCCGGAATATGGGAACTCATAACCTGTACGCCATTGGGCATATTGATCAGCATAAACAGCATTTTTTCAAAAGACAGGGGATGAAGTACCTGGAAGCTTCCCTCATCCAACTCCTCCAGTTCATATTTAAGCTGGGGCTCGCTGGCTGAAAACTCCTGCTGATACCCTTTCATCAACTCTGCAATACCGGAGCTGATCTCTTTATATTTCTTCCCTGTCTCCTGGGGTGTACCCACTAACAGCAATTCCGCCTGCGCTTCTCTTGGGATAACATTATCCTTGAAACCGCCCCGCATATGAACCAAGGCAAAGCTGCAGTTTTCACGCAATTCAAACAGAAGCCGTCCCAAAAGCCTGGGCGCGTTAGCTCTGTTCTTAACAATATCCGTACCTGAATGACCGCCCTGCATTCCTCCGAGACTGAGCTTAATCCTCTTACCTGCGGCCCCGACCCTTTGAACCGGAAGGGTACAATTGCATCTCATGCCTCCGGCACAGCTGGTCAGAACACAGTCCTCTTCCTCGGAATCCAGATTGATGAGGAACTTTCCCTGAAGCCGGGACAGGTCCAGGGCTTTTGCGCCGCCCATCCCTACCTCCTCGTCCGTGGTAATAATGGCTTCCAGTCTTGGATGCTCCAGGCTGTTATCGGAAAGCATGGCAAGTATATAGGCAACCGCCACACCATTGTCCCCTCCCAGGGTGGTTCCGTCGGCATGGAGAAAGTCTCCTTCCACAATGAGCTTAATCCCATCCTTCAGAAAATCATGAGCGGAGTCCTTCCATTTCTCACACACCATATCCATATGTCCCTGAAGAATAATGGCCGGCTCCTGCTCATATCCGGGTGTTGCTTCCTTAATCATGATAACGTTATATGCGGCATCCTGTGTATACTCCAGATTATGCTTCTGTGCAAAGGCTACCAGATAATCGCTGACCCCCTTCTCATTTCCCGACCCTCTGGGAATTTGGGAAATCTCAGCAAAGTATCTGAATATTCCTTTATAATCCAATTGCTCCAATCTCTGATTCACCATAACTCTTCCTTTCCTCTGTCTTTCTTGATCCTTGGGCATAAACAAAAGCGGGAAAGAACCGAGAAGCAGTCTCCCGATGTCATGATAATAATTAGACGACAAAGATTCCGGCCCGGTTCCTGTAATTCATTAACAATTTCTTTCAATTCTTTATGTCTTCTCCACAGTATGGTTAATTTTTAAAGCTATGAATTGGCGCGGGAATTCTTCCTCCCCGGTTGATAAAGCGGTCACACCCGAAGGAATTCACACTCATTACCGGAGCATATCCCAACAAACCGCCGAATTCCACCCGTTCACCGACTCCTTTTCCGATGACCGGAATAATCCGGACTGCCGTTGTTTTCTGATTAATCATTCCGATTGCCATCTCATCTGCAATAATCCCGGAGAGGGTAGTTGCCTTCGTATCCCCCGGTACAGCGATCATATCCAGTCCCACGGAGCACACACAGGTCATTGCCTCCAGCTTCTCCAGGGTCAGCGCTCCCGCCTCAACCGCGTTGATCATTCCCTGATCCTCGCTGACAGGAATAAATGCGCCGCTCAATCCTCCCACATAGGAAGAAGCCATAACGCCGCCTTTCTTAACCTGGTCATTGAGCAGGGCCAGAGCCGCCGTTGTCCCCGGTGCTCCCACCTTATCCAGCCCCATTTCCTCCAGAATCTCCGCTATGCTGTCGCCGACAGCCGGAGTAGGAGCAAGGGACAAATCTATGATACCAAAGGGAATTCCCAGCATTCTGGAAGCTTCCTGCGCTACCAGTTGGCCTACTCTGGTAATCTTAAAGGCTGTTTTCTTAATGGTCTCGCAAAGCATTTCAAAATCCTGCCCCCGGACAGACTCTAAGGCCTTCTTCACAACCCCCGGACCGCTGACTCCCACATTGATCACCGCATCTCCCTCTGTGACCCCATGGAAGGCCCCTGCCATGAAGGGATTGTCATCCGGAGCATTACAAAATATCACCAGCTTCGCACAGCCGATGGAATCCCTGTCCTTGGTTCCCTCCGCCGTTTGAAGGATGATCTCTCCCAGGAGCTTGACGGCATTCATATCGATGCCGGTCTTGGTGGATCCCACATTGACAGAGCTGCATACCCGCTCCGTCTGGCTGAGCGCCAGGGGAATCGACTTAATCAGCAGCTCGTCACCGGCTGTCATTGCCTTGGAGACCAGAGCCGAATATCCTCCGATAAAATTCACGCCAACGGTCGTTGCGGCACGATCCAGGGTCCTTGCTATGGTTACAAAGTCCTCTTTCGTCCTGCAGGCCGCAGCCCCGATGATGGCGATGGGAGTTACCGAGATTCTCTTGTTGACAATGGGAATACCGTACTCTCTCTGAATCTTATTGCCTGTGGACACCAGATCCTTTGCTGTTGTTGTTATTCTATCATAAATCTTGCGGTTCAGTTCGTCAAGATCGGGATCGATACAGTCCAGGAGGCTGATCCCCATGGTGATGGTTCTGACATCAAGATTCTCCTGGTTAATCATTTTATTGGTTTCAAGAACTTCATTTATATTTATCATGGCCTTCTCCCCAGTGTTAAACTCTATGCATCTTGTCGAATATGTCTTCACGCTGGGATTTAATCATTACCCCAATTTCGGAACCGAGCTTCTCCAGCTCCTCCGATATCACCTCAAAATCCTTGCTCATATTTGTCATATCAACGATCATCATCATGTTAAAAAAGTCCTGGACGATGGTCTGGGAAATATCCAATATATTAATGTTATTATCCGCCAGATAGGTACATACCCTGGCGATAATACCAACCGTATCCTTACCCACTACAGTTATAACCGTACGTTTCATATCCTCGCTCCTCCTTACCATTATTATGTACAAAAGACGTGTTCCCTACGCTTTCATTATATCATGAACATAAAACGTGTTCATGATCTCCGGCTCCGTTCACATGATTACGAGCAAGCTCGCATCATGTTCGCTACGCTTTCATTATATCATAACCATCTGGGAAGGCTGCTCCCGATGGGCCACACTTACATTTTTTGCAGAAAAAGCGCTGCCCCGGTTCGATAACTCATAGCAAACCGTCTCATACGCCAGCTCCTCATAATTATTCTCTTTACTCAGATGCGCCAAAAATATATGATGCAGCCCGGGGTGAATCAAACGGCTGATCAGATCTGCCGAGGTATCATTGGACAGGTGTCCCCGCTCGCCCAGTATCCTCTGCTTTAACACATAGGGATACTTACCTACCATGAGCATATTTACATCGTGATTTGCTTCTATCAGCAGAAGCTCGGATCCCTCCAGCTTAGATAAAATATAATCATCATATTTCCCGAGATCGGTTGCTATTCCCACCTTCTGCCCCTCGGATCTCATGGTATAGCAGACCGGATTGGAAGCATCATGGGAGGTGGAAAAGGGCTCCACACAGATATCATTTATCATAAAGCTCTCATCGGGCTTCACATAATGGTACAGCTCCTCCGGAATATCCCCAATGCTTTTCATTCTGCTAATGGCACATGCCGTTTCATAGGTGGCATAGATGGGAATATGATATCTGCGTGCCAGTATCCCTAGGCCGGATATATGGTCGGAATGCTCATGGGTAATCAGAATTCCCTGTATCGAATCCGGTATAACATCAATTCCATTTAACCCGTTTTCAATACGCTTTGCACTCACTCCGGCGTCCACCAATAAATTTGTATGATTGCTGCCGACATAAATACAGTTTCCGCTGCTGCCGCTTGCAATACTGCATAGCTTCATATTTATCTCCCTATTCTGTCATCATCATTTTGCATTTACAATAAACTGAGTATCCCTCATTTCTTCCATTTTGTCAAGAAATTTTCTTGAAGGACAGATTTTGGAACCTTGAAAATTCCATCAGATTTTAAGGCTGGCAGCTGTTCTGAGTGTTATCTCAGCAGCCGTCCAGCCTTCCTTTCAATACAGCTTTAGTTGAAGCGGTATTCCATTCTTAAATTTAACGTCCGTCTCTCCTTGAATTAATGGCATCATATAGTTTATTAATTCCTCTGTCACATCATGCCCGTCCGGGGTGATCCAATTCAGGGGAACTGTTTTCTCATGGTTCGCCACTTCATCTACCGGAACGGAGAGGAGCTCCGCCCGGTAAGGCCGGTCACTCAGCCGCCCGATTGCCGCCATACGGCCTGCTTCTTTGCTCAGCGCGCAGCGCAATGCCTTTTCTCCCAGCATCTTTGATTCCATAATATCTGTTTTACTTGTGATATGCGCGGCGGATCTCTGCATTAAATTCAGTTCCACAGAACGAACCTTACAGCCTATTTCACGGCGCACCAGCTGTTCCAGTACACGGGCCGCTCCCGCAATATATTTATGACCGAAATTATCTACTTTTCCGCTGGAAACCTGATCGGATATGTAAGCACCCTCTTTATCCTTAATTCCTTCGCTGACAGCAACAAGAATTCCCTGCTTCTGCGTCAGCTTCTCCTTAACATCCTTTATAAAACGGGTACTGTCGAATTCCCTTTCGCATAGATAGATCAGATCGGCCCCCCGCCCTCCGTTCACTCTGGCCAGCGCTGCGGAAGCCGTCAGCCATCCTGCGTCACGTCCCATGATCTCGACAATGGTCACTGACGGAATATCATAGACGCCAATGTCACAGGCCAGCTCTGATATGGTAGCTGCAATATATTTCGCCGCGGAGCCATAGCCGGGACTGTGATCGGTAAGGCTTAGATCGTTATCAATTGTCTTAGGCGCACCCACAATGATTTTGTCATGTCCTTTTGCCTTGCAGTACCTGGCAAGCTTATTTACGGTATCCATGGAATCATTTCCGCCGATGTAGATAAAATATTGAACTCCATACCGGTCAAGAGTTGCTATGATCTTCTTATAGGTCTCTTCGTCCTCATGCCAGTCCTTCATTTTGCGGCGGCAGGAACCGAGGGCCGAAGCGGGCGTGCAGGCAAGGATATCGAGGGACTGATTGTCTTTCGCAAGCTCGCTCAAGTCAATGAACTGCTCCTTCAGCACCCCTTCAATTCCATTCTTTGCACCGTACACCCGGTTCACTCCTTCACTTCCCTGCACTCCCTGCAATATACCGGCCAATGTTGCATTGATGGCAGCAGTCGGTCCGCCGGATTGTGCTACTAACAAATTATTCATATGCTGGTCTCCTTATGCTCTCCGGAGTTATGCAGCCACATAACGTGCATCCTGCCTCAGGCAGAATCTCATTCTGCACAGGCCGCATACCCTCTAACATAATACATGCCATCCATATGAAATGCAAGTATATTATACGGAACGATTTTCTTCCGCGCCTTTTGCCCTGCCACAGATTAATTTTTTTTCTTCAGCCACTGCTTGCCGTCCACAAATCTGGCGGCCATCATGGCACATACCGTATTGCCTGAGGAATTTAATACCGTTGCAGGCGCGTCAATGATGGTGCTGATGACCGCAATAACCGGAAGAGCTGCCGGAGGAAACCCGTAGATACTGATAATAAGCATCTCTCCGATGAGTCCGCCGCCGGGTATGGCTCCCATAACCGCCCCCACCAGAAAACCAACTGCCAGAATGGAAAGAAACGCTCCGGCACTATTCATGTCCTTTCCGAACAAGCCGAAGAGGAACACCACCTTAAGCACTCCTCCGATTACGGAGCCGTCCTTATGGGTGTTAACCCCCAGAGGAATTACTGTTTCGGCGATATCTCCGGACACGCCTATTTTCTTCGTGGCAGCCAGGTTCACCGGAATCGTAGCCGCACTGGAGCAAGTGGCAAGAGCGGTAACCGTCGGAGCAAGGGCATTTCTCCAAAAGCTGCGGACCCCATCCTTCCCCGCCGCAATATAGGCATAAATGCTGAAGAAAAGAAAATAATTGATGATAGATAAGCCCAGGTATAATAAAAACACCCGGAGATAACCTTCCAGTATCTGCGATCCCAGCTGGCCGATCACCGATGCAAAATAGCAGCCCAAACCGATGGGGGCATAATACATGATGATATTAATCATTTTCATAAGCACTTCCGAGGCGGCTGCGACAAATTCTCTTACAGGCCGGGCCTTGTCACCAACCATGGCTGCGGCAGTTCCAAACAGGACAGAGAAGATAATTAAAGGAAGCATCTTATTCCGAGACAATAATTCCGAGAAATCCCCCACCGTAATGGTTTTGACCAGCTGCTCGGCAAGAGAGAGCTGCTGTGCTTCCGATACCAGTTCTTCGCCTGATCCGGCCAGGATGGACCGGATCGTATCCTGGGCCAGGCCCTCTGTGGGATTCACAGCAAATACTCCAAGAATAGCCAGTATCCCGGACAGCAATGCCGTCACCGTGAAAATGACCGCTATATAGATGATAATCTTACCGAGCCGGTTCATTTCCTTCATTCCGGCAATGGATGAGGTGATGCTGAAGAATACCAGAGGCACAATAATGGTAAACATCAGATTCAGATAAATCTGCCCCAAGGGCTCCAGTACCCTTGCCTCCGGCCCCATGACCAGACCCAGGACTCCGCCCACTATCACAGAGAGTAACAGAAGCAATGACATCTTGTAATTCTTTATAAAGTTTTTCACAGATGAACCCTCCCCATCTCTTTATAATATCTTGATATATACTATTATATCGATATTATACAGCATGATAAGAGCTCTTACTGTCCATTATATTGTAAATAGTGCTATCCTTCTACTCCAGCCCTGCCAGCAGCGTCTTCACCTGCTGTTCCAGCCACTGCAGATCCCCTGTGTTCTCTATGACTTTGGGAAATTTACTCCGGAATTCCTCTGCCGTGCATTGATTCTCTATAATGATATCTATCTTCTCTTCCGTATACCCCCGCTCCGCCTTCAGCCAGCTCCTGCGCTGCTCTTCCGGTGCATAGACATACCAGACCTCATCACAGAGGAAATCATATCCTGCTTCAATCATCAGCGCCGTCTCAATCAGAAGATAGGCGATTCCGCCCCTCCTCCGGCAGCGGTCGATCTCCTCCCGAACCTTTATCAGTACCTTAGGGTGTGTAATTTCATTTATTTTAAGACGATTTTCTTTATTCTCAAATACAACGGCGGAAAGTCTTCCTCTGTCAATTCTTCCATCCTTCGCCAGAATTCTCTGCCCGAAATAATCCACAACCTCCTGATAGCTTGCGCCGCCGGGCTCCATCTGCTCCCGCGCAATTCCATCCGTATCGAGAATTCCGGCACCATACTGCTCCTTCATAATCCTGGCAACCAGGGATTTACCGCTCCCTATCCCGCCGGTCAGACCGATTACTTTCATTTATCCTCATCCCTGCTATTATTTTTTTACCCCATTTACTTTGCTTCAAACCAGTTGCTTCCTTCCTTGACCTCCGCTTCCAGTATGACGGAGAGCCGGGCAGCACCCTGCATCTCTTCCACAATAATCCCGGATACCTGCTCCGCCTCATCCTTGTGGGCTTCTACCAGCAGTTCATCGTGAACCTGCAGAATCAGCTCCGCACGGAAGCCTTCCTTCTTCAGGCGCTGGTTCACCCGGATCATGGCGATCTTGATGATATCGGCCGCCGTTCCCTGGATCGGCGCATTCATAGCCACCCGTTCCCCGAAGGAACGCTGCATGAAATTGCTGGAGGTTAATTCCGGAAGCGGTCTCCTCCTCCCAAAGAGCGTCGAGGAATATCCCAGCTCCCTGGCATCGGCCACCAGCCGGTCCAGGTACTCTTTTACCTTGGGATAGGTTTCAAAATACTTTGCAATATAACGTTCTGCTTCTTTTCTGGTAATATTCAAATCCTGCCCCAATCCAAAGGAGCTGATTCCATATACAATACCAAAGTTCACCGCCTTGGCGCTGCTTCTCTGGGCAGGAGTTACCTCCTCAAAAGGAGTATGGAACACCTCGGAAGCAGTGATCCGATGGATATCCTTCGCCTCCCGGTACGCTGCAATCAGTCTCTCATCCCCGGACATATGGGCCAGCACCCGAAGCTCAATCTGGGAATAATCCGCGTCCAGGAACACATACTCCTCCTTCGGAATGAATACCTTACGGATCTGGCGGCCCAGCTCCATCCGGATGGGGATATTCTGCAGATTAGGGTCCGTACTGCTGAGCCGGCCCGTCGCCGCGATTGTCTGATGGAATTTTCCGTGAATCCGTCCGTCTTCTCTGATATACTCCGCCAGGCCGTCCGCATAGGTTGACTTTAATTTGGTCAGCTGGCGGTATTCCAGAATCATCGGAATCACCGGGTGCTCGCCCTGCAGCTTCTCCAGAATATCCGCCGAAGTAGAGTAGCCTGTCTTTGTCGTCTTCCCGCCTTTCAGCCCCAGCTTCTCAAATAATATGACTCCCAGCTGCTTCGGAGAATTAATATTGAATTCTTCTCCGGCCTGTTGGTAGATGCTCTTCTCCAGCCTTTCAATTCCAATTGCCAGGTGATCGCCGTATTCCTTCAAAGCCTCTTTATTGACACGAATGCCCCTCGTTTCCATATCATACAGAGTATAGATCAAAGGCATCTCAATGGTGGTAAACAGCTCCTGCATTCCTTCTCCTGACAGCAGCTCGTCCATACGCTTAACACAATGCATTGCAATATACGCACAGTGGCAGGCATAGGATAAGAAAGCCTCTTCCTTCTGCTCCAATGCCTCTGTTAAGGATGTCTTCCCCAGTAAATCCGCTCTCGAAGGAACCGTCATGCCCAGATAATCCCTGGCAATATCATCATAAAGATAGGTATCTGTCAGCGGATTCAGAAGATATGCCGCGATTGCCGCATCAAATACCGGATACTCCTCCGTAAGCTGAAGCCAGGGAAGCTGTTCCTTCAGCCCTATTACCGATATAGTTCTGCCGCTGCGGACCAGCTTCCGGGAACGGTCCAGCAGATAATCCTCCGTAAGGAAGCCGCAGCAGCGCAGGAAATATGCCTTCTTTTCGCTGTCACAAAGAGATATTCCCAGAATGCAGCCGCGTTCAGAAACCACTTGTATTCCGATGGGAAGAGGAGCTTCCTTCCTTCCGCCCATTTCTTCAAATAACCGTTCTGCCTCTCCCAGGTCATCGATCAGAACAAATCCTTTCTCAATCCCCGTGGAATGGCTCACTTCCTCCGTTTGAAAACGGGTCAGCAGGTTTTTGAATTCCAGCCGCTTAAATAGCATGTATACATCTTCGTTGTACAGATTCCCCAGCACCGCTTCCTCCGGATCAAAATCCAGCTCACAATCCACACAGATGGTAGCCAGCTCCCGGGATAAGAAAGCCAGCTCCCGGTTCTCCTTCAAAGAATTCGTAACCTTGCCGGGTTTCATTTCCTCGATATGCTCATAGATGCTTTCGATGGAGTGATAGGTCTCAATCAATTTGGCGGCTGTCTTCTCTCCCACTCCCGGCACTCCGGGAATATTATCCGAGGTGTCTCCCATGAGCCCTTTCAGATCAATAAACTGCTTCGGGGTCACATGGTAAGTCTCCATCACATCCGGAGCCAGATAATCTTCTATCTCCGTGCCGGTCTTCTTTGTCTTGGGTATCCGGATCTTAATCTTCTCACTGGCAAGCTGCAGCAAGTCCCGATCACCGGAAATCAGCGACACAATATCCCCCGCCTTCTCGGCTCTGGTGGCCAGGGTCCCCAGAATATCATCCGCTTCGTAACCGGGCTTTTCCAAAATCAGAATCTTCATAGCCTTCAGGACTTCCTTCATCACAGGTACCTGTTCCCGAAGCTCCTCCGGCATTCCCTTTCTCGTTCCCTTATACTCGGCAAACCGCTCATGACGGAAGGTGGGATGATGGGTATCAAAAGCCACCGCCAGATGATCCGGCTTCTCCTCCTCCAGTATTTTAAACATAATATTAAGAAATCCCAGAACCGCGTTGGTATGCTCCCCCTTCGAGGTAGTCATATCCGGCAATCCGTAAAATGCCCGGTTCAGTATGCTGTGTCCGTCAATCAAAACAAGCTTCTTATTCATAATTAATAACCATACCTTTCATAGCCTGCGGATCTTATGATGAAGCCCTGCTTCCCATTATCCAGGCGTATTATTTTATTCCGGCATATCGTTCAAGGAAGGATATCCCGTCCCTCATTTACTCAGAAGCGGTTAGTGCAATGTCCCTAATGCGGATACCTCTACGGAAACAGTTCGGGTTTCTCGGGCTGCAATAGTTCCTGCTCCTCAAAATACTCCCGCAGCAAGCCTTCATAATAGGCATTCCGCCCCGTATGGAAGGCTCGGCGCATCCGAAACTCGCTCTCTGTGATGTTCCTCTCCTCTTCCGTGCTTCGATTAACATACCCAAAGCTTATGACAAATGCAAAAAATAAAATTGTTAATATCAGAATAACCTTTTTACGATAATATGTAAACTTCGCATGGAAAATTCTATCCCTGATCCGGTCCAGCTTCTGATTCAGCTCCAGGCCAAAATCTGAGGACAGATTCTTATCCTCGTCCAGCTGCTTCATCGCTGTCAGCAGCGCATAATACACCTCCAGCTCTTCCTTGCAGGCCGGGCAGGTGCCGATATGATCAACAAACTCCTCCAGTTCCTTCAATCGCAGCTTATTGTTGATAAATGGCATAATCATACTTTGGGCTTTATTACAAGTCATTCTTCTAATCCACTCCTTATTTCCCAGAGAACAGCATATACTTCATATTTTAAGCTAATATATTATTTTCATACTTGAAATATAAAACTAATTGTGTTAGAATAATCCTCGTCACTAATGCGGATGTGGCGGAATGGCAGACGCAGCAGACTCAAAATCTGCCGAGGGCGACTTCGTGAGGGTTCGAGTCCCTCTATCCGCAGTAAGATGGGAATTCCTCAGAGCTTTATAAATTCAAAAGCTTTGGGGATTTTTTTATTGCTTCTTTTAATACCGCCACATCCCGGCATTGTATGTATTTTCTCTGGTATTTTTCATGAACGGGAGAAGCAATCATGTCAAAGACCTCCCGAATGGGATGCCATTCCACGCGGATATCTCCGCCTTTTTCTTCTTCTGTCAGGCATGGAAGCCCCTTTTCTCCTATCACCTTGGCCAGATAATAATTTGAAATCTGGGTAAAATTATGCTCGGCCCGGTTCTCCTCAATATACCCCAGCTCCTGCAAAATCTCACACTCACATCCGGTCTCTTCCCTGATCTCCCGCTTTAAAGCAGCCTCTAAAGTCTCGCCTGTCTCAACTCCGCCGCCGGGAATCGTATAAAACCCATACTTTCCCATATACATCACGGCCATCTCTTCCCTGTCATCCAATAGGACTGCCCTGACCGCTACTCTTGGTGAAGCACTGGAAAGCCGGTCCGCACCGACAATCTCTTTATCCGTGATTTTTTTTATCAGCTTCATAATAATCATGCCTTCCCTCTGAATTCGTTTGTACAAGTGAACTCTTCCGATACCATGACGGTACGGGATTATCCATGCCATCAAACCAACGCAGGATATCTGCATTCCATTGTAATATTGAATCAAGCTCTTCCGGCGAAAAATATTTGGCCCAGGTAATGGAGGTGATTGCACTCGCCGCAAGATAATAGGCAAATAAACGCCAAAACTCCTCCGGAGGATCTCCGCTGAAATAACCGTCAATCTGCCCCGATGCGAACAGCGGAAAAGCACAGGCGATACGATTAAACTCATACCAGGGATCACCATAGTTATCAAAATCAACTTTATGCCAATCGATCACAGACAGCTTTCCGTCCTCTGACAGAATCAGATTGCCTTCATGATAATCTCCATGATGACAGCATTGCGGACGCCCTTTCAGCAGACTGCGGTTGGTTTCCAGGTATTGCAGAATCTTTTCATTTCCTTCAAAAGCCGCACCCTCCGTCCGAAATGCCTCAAGCCGTTTGTCAATTACGGCAAAGTACCGCTCTGCCCAGTCACCTGCATCTTCCGGGGCGGGCATGGTATGAATTTTGCGAAGAACCTCACCGGACTTTACACCCAAGGCATATTGCTCCTCGTCTGATAATGCGGGCAGAAGCTCCTTCACTTCACCGCCGTCAGCCCAGGTCAGCAGAGTATATACGCTCTTACCATCCTCACTGGTTCCGAAATAGACCGGCTGCGGCATAGGAATGCCCAGCGCCGCAGCGCAGCCTACGGTCTCAAACTCCGCTTTTTTATTGTCATAGCACATATTATCGGTGATATCCGCAATACGAAGAAGCAGACGCTTTCCATCCGCGGTTTCGATATAATACTTCTTATCACCGGACATACCCTTGGTAATCTCTTTGATTTTGGTAAAGCCTGCATAACCTGGAATATCAATCATTCCCCGTCCTCACTTTCTCAAGTCCTTCCGCTCTTCTCTCCCAGTATCGTTTTTCTTCTGACATTGCTGTGTTCCCAGGCGCCCATAACATAGTAAGAGGACGCAGCGCATCCTGTTCGAATTAAGTTGTGCGTTGCGTCCTCCCGGTACGACGGATGTTAAAAATACTTTTTATTACCCCATAGATTACTTTTCTTCAAATCCATGTATTCATTGTAAGCCCGCTCCAGGATCTGCTTTTCATTAGCGAATTTCAACATATGATACGCTTCATGAAACTTATAGTAACCGGAGTCCATGAAAAACTCTTCCCTCTGTGGTTTGCTGTAATAGCTATCAGACATCATTAAATACCAATGAACATCCTTTAATACTGTATTTTGTGGCGTGCTGAAGGAATATTGGCTTTTTCCGATATATTTGATAATGGAAGCATTGGTTCCTGACTCCTCCAATACTTCACGGATTGCCGTCTCCTTATATTCCTCTCCTTCTTCTACGGTCCCTTTCGGTAGCACCCACCCTTCATACTTGTTCTTGTAATTTTTATACAGTAATAAAATCTTTCCTCTGAATATAACTACACCACCACAGCTCGTTGCTTCTACCATCGCAATTCCTCCTGCTTTTTGGTGTATCGCCTTATCTAGTAGAAGTATACATCAATATGCACAAGTTTTCAACCCGAAATTATTGATTAAGATGTTAAAAAGCACCGAAGGTTATATGTCAGAGGGAGTCACTCCACCAAGTCACTTTTACTTGCCTTACCTTCGTGCGTTCAGAACGCTCCGCTTCACAAGATGCAGGTATTCTGATGTCCGTCGGAATTCTCTTGTTCGAACTTGTTCCCAAACAGCTGATACAGATTTTTACTCCCGATCCGGAGGTTCTGGCAGCCGGCGTCCCCGCCCTGCGCATTATTGCCCCAGCAGTCCCTGGGATACGCCGCGGAAAAGGATGCAGCCCTCTATTTCTTTTTATAATATTCCTGAAATATCTCTTTCGCAATAGGGACAGCATACTCACTGCCGGTCCCCACATTTTCCACAATGACGCTGACTGCGATTTCCGAATCCTTCTCCGGTGCAAAGCCGATGAACCAGGAGTGGGCCCTTCCGGCAGGATTATCCGCGGAGCCAGTTTTTCCCGCCACCGCCACCTCCAGGTCACTCAGCTTTGTTGCGGTGCCCTTGGTAACCGCCAGCCGCATTGCTTTGGTCAGATACTCCGCCTCGGAGCCGGACATCTTTCTTCCGATTCTATCCGGGGAATACTCCTTAACCACAGCCCCTTCCGCATTTTCAATGCGCTCCACCACATAGGGCTTCATCATCATTCCGTCATTGGCTATTGTGGCAGCTATCATTGCACTATGCAGTGGAGAGATCAGGGTCTGTCCCTGACCGATAGCTGTCTGCATCGCCTCCTTCGTTCCTGAGACCCCTTTTTGCAGGGAGAATTGGCTGACGCTGGCGGCCATCCTGACCGGAATATTCCGGTTGAACAGAAAATCTTCACACAACGCATGGAATTTGGTGAGATCAAGGCTCATGCCGATATTGGCAAAAGAAGTGTTGCAGGATTTAGCCAGGGCCATGGGCAGGCTTAACTTTCCGTGGGCTTTGCTGAAATGGCAGTGGATGACCATTTCACCATATTCATCCTCATATTCAATTGCCCCGTCACAATCATATTCATATTCCAGATAGGTCATATTTTCCCGCATATACTCCAGCGCCGTAAGCACCTTAAAGGTGGATCCGGGAGCATACAGCCCCTGGGTTGCCCGATTCAGCAGAGGAGCTTTCTTATCCTCGTTCTCCAGAATCGTTTCCCACTCCTGATCCACCAGGTTGGGATCATAGGAGGGCTTGGACACCATAGCCAGAATTCTGCCCGTGGCAGCCTCCAGCACCACCACCGCTCCCCGGTTATCTCCCAGGGCATCATAGGCCAGCTTCTGAAGCTTTGAATCCAGAGTGGTAATCACATTATCCCCCTGGCTCTTCTCTCCCATGAGATCGGAATACATAACCTCAATGCTGTTTATATTGGAGGTTAGCAGCCGTATATTCTCCATTTCTTCAATTCCGCTCTTACCCTTGGAATATCTCCCCACCACATGGGCAAAGACCTTCTTAAAGGGATACTCCCTGGTCTCCTTGCCTTCTCCGTCCACCAGTGTCTGTGCAAGAATCTCTCCGTCCGCCGACAGGATGCTGCCCCGGATAACACGCTGCTCCAATACCTCCTGCCGTCTGTTATAGGCATTATTGATCACATCATCGCTGCGGATAATGAGGTAGTAGGAAAAGTACCCCGCGATAAGAACAAAAATCCCCAGAAAGATATACAGGATTCTGAAAATCGGTTTTCTCACATCCTGCGGCCCGGAAGCCTCCTGTGTCTCCCTGGCCGCCGCCAGCTCACCGGCTCTCTTCTCTGAAAAATATTTGGTCCACGCGGCAGCTATCTTCTTTACCGCTTCCTTCCAACGCTTCATTGTCCTGTTCCCTCCTCCTGCTTCCTCTCCTCCCTGACGGCGTCTCTGCCTGCCAGGGATACTCCCTGCAGGATCATAAACATAACGATGACAGACAGCATGGAGCTGCCTCCGAGGCTGATCAAGGGAAGCGTAACTCCCGTGGAAGGAATGAACTTAATCACCCCTCCGATGCAAAGCACAATCTGGAATGCAAACATTACGGAGAAGCCGACGGCAATCAGCCGGTAAAACAGCTCCTCCTGCTCCAAGGCTATATTTAAAAACATAACAAAACAGCTGGCGTAGATCAGAAGAATGCAGATTGCAAACAATCCTCCCAGCTCTTCGGATATGGCTGAGAATATAAAATCACTGCCAACCACCGGAATCCCTGTGGGCAGCCCTCTGTTCAGACCCATTCCAAACCACCCTCCGGTTCCAATGGCAAACAGGGACTGGGTGATCTGATAACCCTCGTTATCAATATAGGAAAACGGATCCTTCCAGGCCAGAACTCGCACTCTGACATGGCCGAAGACCTGGTACGCCAGGTAAGCCGCCCCGCTCCCTGCTGCCAGCCCGGAGATCAGATACAAAGGCTTTGCCGTAGCGGCATACAGCATGAAGATATAGGTGATAAAGAAGATCAGGGCGCCGCCCAGATCCTTCTGCAGCACCAGCAGAATAACCGTAGCGCCCGCCAGCAGGGAGATCAGCACCACCCTTTTGAAATTCCTTCCCTCTCCCAGAAGCCCGGCAACCGAGAACACAAAGAGCAGCTTAACCACCTCCGAGGGCTGGACGCTGATGATTCCGCCAAGATCCAGCCAGTTGGTAGCTCCGTGGCTGGTGGTTCCCGCAATCAGGACGACCAGAAGAAGCGCAATTCCCACTCCCCCGTAGAGCCAGCCGTAATACTTCAAACTTCCCACCCTGCGGATGATCTGGGGCACCGCCAGGCTGACCAGAAAGACCGCTCCCACAATTACCACATGTCTCAGGGCCTTGGAAAAAGACAGCCTTGTCTGTATCAGAAATCCTACGGTCAGAAGCATTAGCATATTATGAAGGAGCAGCCTTGATATCTTCGGATAAATGATCCGGTACAGGGCTAAGACCAGCACAAACAGCACTACCTCGGCGCAGTACAGATAAAACAGCTTATTATTTAAGATAAGGCCGGCACCGGAAGGCTGCTGTCCCTTCTCTGCCATGACAATCGAATACTGTCCGCTATTGATACTCTGCATAAACAGGGTAAAATGGCCGATAAAATGCAGCAAAAAGGTAACAACCGTTAACATAGCGTAGGTTTTGCTCTGATGCCTTTTACTCTTGAACCGGAAAACATTAAAGCTGTAATAGGTATAGATCCCGATCAAAAATATCATCATATATTTAATTAATTCTGAGATCAGATTCATAATGATAACCTGCTTTCTACTCCACCCCGCGCTTAAAATGGCCTGTTGTATAATCCGTAAGCTCCAGCCCGCCGTTTCTCTTTTGATAAAACTCCGTAACAAAAGCCGACAATACCTTCCGTACCTCTTCCCCGTCCTCCAGGGTAAAATCAAGCCGGAGCCCGGACGGTCCCAATTCCGCTATCTCTCTGGAATATTTCAGCAGCGACAGTACCTGGCTGTTGTAAATGATATTATAGCAGCTGCTGCAGCGGGCCTGTACAAAGAAGCTTTTTCCCAGGCGGTCCACCAGATTGCCCGTATTTCCCTGCTTATTCTTCCGGCAGCCGGAGGTGTTGGCAAAGAGGCATTGGGCGGACACCATAACCGGCTGGTATCCGTATACAATCAGATCACAGTCTGAAATCCCAAGTTCCTTCAGTTCCTGGTAATTCAGCTCCACCGGTGCGGTATAATGGGTGATGCCTAATTCTTCAAAAAGGGTCTTTGCCTCCGAATTATAGATATACATATTATAATTCGCAAGTAATCTTTTTTGCTTTTCATAATACTGTAACGACTGCAGCAGCTCAATTTCTTCAAAATTCTTCACAAGAAAACCGGTGACTGCATCATAATCTATTATCTCTAATAAATCTGTTTTTAACCTTTCATACTGCATCAAACGACAGATATGGGGCAATGCCAGATAAAATTCCTTTCCTGCCTCCTGTGCTCTCTGTGCCAGCTCCGCGGCGGAATCGCCCAGCCAGTCATAGTCTGCATAGATGGCGGATACCTCTTCATAACGCAGCGCCATCTCTAACTGCTCCTTCTTTTGAACCGAAACACAGATCCGGCTCCCTTTATTAGGCTCCCCCTCTCGCAAAGCCTGGATCTCCCGTATAGAATGAGACATCTGCTTCACAGGAATCCTGCGATATTTTCCCGCCGCTGCTTCCATAAGCAGTCCGACCGCCTGCCTTCTCAGCTCATTAAGCCAGGAAACAGGTATGAAGATCTCTTCATCCATATCAATCATTAGACTGTTGAAATAATAAAAAGTATCCCCGGTTTTATCAATGGCGGCCAATATTTTTTCCTTAGTCATCGGCTGCTTCTGGGCTGCCTGAACCTCCTGATCCCCATATGCACAGATCTGAAGCTCCCCGTGGGTTAAGGTTAATTTCAGCCTTTCGCCCTTCTTTGCCGTGAGTATTCCATCGATTCCAACTCTCTTATTCTTCGATAAATACTCTTCCTCCAGCTCCTTCAGCAGCCGGTTGTTTTTTGTCCGGTATACTTTATCGCCCGTTTGAATCCCCGGGTTAGAATATCTGTCTCTGCGCTGTTTTCCTTTCTCTTCCCCTGTTTCCGGCCTTCTCCCCGCATTGACTGAGAGAAGCGTTCCTTTATTATGGGCATCCTTCACGGTGAATTCATAGCCCTCTTCTTCCCGGTGCCAGATTTCCAGGATATCCTGGGGATTAACGTCCTCCTCCAGAGCGATGGAGACCTGGGAACCTTTGACCGATGCCACTTCTCCCACATACACTCCGCTATGATTGGGGCGGCTCAGACTCATCATAGCCTTTCCGTGATAAGTCTTCCCATACCCTTCTGAAAAGCCTCCCCTGTTATAAAGGTCCTGAAGCTTCTGCATATCCCTGCGGAAGCTTTCGCTATGGATATGATCGTTATAATATTCTTTCCCCCGTTCCAGATAAAGATCCACATAGCTTCTGTACAGATTGGAAACCATTGCGGCATATTCCGGTCTCTTCATTCTTCCCTCTATCTTTAAGGAGTTGATTCCTGCCTCCACCAGCTCGGGGATATAAGCCAAGGTATTGATATCCTTGGGACTCAGCAGATATTTCTCCTGATCGGAGGATAATTTCTTCTTGCCGGAATAGAATTGATAGGTCATCCGGCAAGGCTGCGCACACCTGCCCCGGTTGCCGCTTCTTCCCCCGATCATACTGCTCATCAGACATTGACCGGAGTAGCAATAGCATAAGGCGCCATGGACGAAGGTCTCAATCTCCAGATCCGTATTGTCACGAATAGCCCGTATCTCCTGCAGGCTTAACTCCCTGGCGGTAACCAGCCTGGTTACTCCGTAGGGCTTAAGCAGATTGGCTCCCTGCGCCATGGTCAGGGTCGTCTGCGTGCTTGCGTGAATCGTAAGCTCCGGAAAATACTCATGGATGAAATGAAGTACCCCCATATCCTGAATAATAACCGCATCCAGGCCCTGTCGGTAGAACTTCTCCAGAAAACCATAGAGCTTCCCCCTATGCTCCTTCTCCTTTAGCAGGGTGTTGACCGTAAGATAAAGCTTCTTGCCTCTGATATGGGCCTCATCAATGGCATCCAGCAAAGTATTCTCATCCAGGTTATTCGCATAGGCTCTGGCCCCGAAGCTGCTGCCCCCGATATAAACCGCATCACACCCGGCATTCATTGCCGCCCGCATTCCCTCATAGGAACCGGCAGGGGCAAGTATCTCAATTGATTGTTTCATCCTTTCCTCCATTCCCGCACATGCTTCCTGCTGCGCATTCCGGCATTGTACAGACATTGAAAACAAGAAACGGCTGCCCGGCCGCTCACATTCCCCGAAGCTTCTTTCGGAGCCGTAAGTAACCTTAGACAGCCTTGTCCCATTTTCCCTATTCCTGCTATTTTACCGCTTTCTGCTTAAGCTTTTCCCCTTCCGCTATCTCCGTTTCCAGCCGCACTATCTTCTTCTGAGCCTCGTAAAACTCCTGCCTCAGCTCCTCGATCTCCTTCCGGGCGGCATCCAGATTAGTCTGTGCGGAAACGATCTCATGCTTCAGGTTAAAGATCTCGTTGTCCTTGGCTTCATTCTCTGCCTCCAGCTCACTATTTCTATTTTTCATTTTATAATAATCATCCGCAATATTAATCTGCATTAAGATATTCTTCAAATCAGAATCCAGGAATTTATAGGCATCCTTGTTGCGGAATTCCGTATGCTTGCCGTTGATGTAGGAGGCGACCTTCTGTAAATATTCCTCGCTCTCGTAGCCGCTTAATGTATATCTCTTGTTATTGATTATGACCTCGATATCGTGATACTTATTCATTCTCCCAGCCTCCCGCATCATTCTTACACAGCCTTGTCCCACTATTCCCTGAATTCCGTAGACGATTTAGCTTCTCTTGGACATTACGCCTTCATTATATCCCACATTATATTTGTTGACAAGCTAAGATTCCATTCTGAGACCGAGGTGCTGATAGGCCAATTCCGAGGCGACCCTTCCCCTTGGAGTCCGAAGGATTAATCCGTTCTGGACAAGATAGGGCTCATATACCTCTTCAATGGTTCCCACATCCTCGCCGATGGTAGTTGCAACCGCTTCAATTCCTACCGGACCTCCCGCAAACTTCTGAATCATGGTGACCAGAATCTCCCGGTCAATATGGTCCAGGCCCAGCTTGTCCACCTCCAGCAGATCCAGGGCAAAGCCTGCCACCTCCCTGGTGATCCTTCCGTCGTACTTCACCTGAGCAAAATCCCTCACTCTTTTCAGCAGCCTGTTCGCCAGGCGGGGCGTCCCCCTGGAACGGCGGGCCAGCTCCAGCGCTCCCTCTTCATCGATCTCTACCTGGAACACCTCTGCCGAGCGGACAATGATCTTCTTCAAATCCTCAATGGTATAAAAATCAAGACGACTCACTACCCCGAAGCGGTCCCTCAGCGGCGGAGTCAGCATCCCCGCTCTGGTGGTGGCTCCCACCAGGGTGAACTTGGGCAGGTCAATCCGGATGGATTTGGCTGTCGATCCCTTTCCTATGACAATATCGATGACATAATCCTCCATGGCGGGATAGAGCAGCTCCTCCACCTGACGGTTGAGGCGGTGGATCTCATCCACAAACAGTACATCCCCCTCCGACAGATTATTTAATATAGCCGCCATCTCACCGGGTTTTTCGATGGCCGGACCGGAGGTGATCTTAATATTAACCCCCATCTCATTGGCAATAATCCCTGCCAGTGTGGTCTTGCCCAGTCCCGGCGGTCCGAAGAAAAGAACGTGATCCAGCACTTCCTTCCTTTGCTTTGCCGCTTCGATATAGATCTTCAGGTTGTCCTTCACCTTAGCCTGTCCGATGTAATCCGTCAGCAGCTGGGGCCGGAGGGAACCCTCCACCCTCTTATCTTCTTCTGTCAATTCCGTTGTTATCACTCGTTTTGCCATTGCCTTCTCCAATACTTCCCGCTCTTTTTACATTCTCTTTAAACAACGCTTCAGCAATTCCTCTGAAGTCATATCTTCCGTAATCTCTACCTGATTCACAATCTTTAAAGCGTCCGCAGCAGAATATCCCAGCACCGTCAGAGCCTGCACCGCCTCCTCACGCATTCCGAAGATGCCGGAGCCTTCCCGATTCTCTTGCTGGTTGATCAGCCGCTGTTCAAATGCGGTCTCCAGCTTGAATTTATCCTTCAATTCCAGAATCAGCTTGCCCGCTGTTTTATTTCCGATTCCCGGCGCCTTGGCAATCGTCTTGGTATCCTCGGCCAGAACAGCAAACCGAATCTCATCCGCCGATATTCCGGACAGGATACCCAGGGCTCCCTTGGGCCCTATTCCGTTGACGGTGATTAACAGCTTAAACATCTCCAGGTCATCCTTCGTCAGGAAGCCAAAGAGACTGACGGCATCCTCCCGGACATGAAGATAGGTATACAGCTTAACGGCACTCCCCCTGGAGGGCAGCTCCATGATGGCCGAGGAAGGAAGATACACTTCATAGCCTATGCCGCCCACCTCTATTACCGCGTAATTCTCCTTAACCTCTGCCAATTCCCCTTTCAAATATCCAATCAAACTCATTTCCTCCCGTCATTCGTCATAGTGATCCGGCAGCCTTTCAAAACGCCCCCGGGATATGTTCAGCCTGCCCTCCTTCAGATAGTTCAGCACTTCGAAGGCTGTGATTCCCAGGGCCTCGGATATCTGAAGAGCATTGCTGTTGGGATATTCCTTCAGATAGGCCTCAATATCATCGAAATGATCGCTGTCCGTCTGTCTGCACTCTGTACAGGAATAGCTCTTCAGCCTGGACAGGAACACCTTATGACAATGCTTACAAACATTTGTATACATAATCTCCTCCGCCTTACATCAGTGTCGAAAACAAATTCAGAAACAGCTCCTGCAGCTTCACGGTCACAGGGCGATTCTTCCATTCTTCATAGCTTACCTCACGGCACTGCTCCATGGTCCCCAGCAAATCCTCCTTGATTGTATCAACCGTAGTTCTGTCACAGATCCATACGCCGCATTCATAGTGAAGATGGAAGCTGCGGTAATCCATGTTGACCGTTCCTACAATACCGCAATCCTCTGTGATAATAGTCTTGGCATGAATGAAGCCGGGGGTATATTCAAAAATCCTTACCCCGCTCTCCAACAGCTTTCCATAATTATAATTCGTCAGTATCTTTACATTTCTCTTATCCGGGATAAAGGGGGTGATAATCCGCACATCAATCCCGCTGGAGGCTGCCATAATCAGAGCCTCCCTCATGTCATCCTCAATTATAAGATATGGTGTGGTAATGTACAATAGCTTCTTCGCATAATACATCATCTGCTTATATATATTCTCCACGGGATTCCTGGGATTGTTGGCCGGTCCGTCAGAAAACACCTGGCAGAATACATTGTTTTCCGGAAATGTCCTGGTGGGATGATAGGGAGCGTAATCCATGGGCTCTCCGGCGGAGGAGGACACCTCCCACATCTGCAGAAAGGTTACCGTCAGCCCCCATACGGCGTCTCCTTCCACCCGAACCGCGTTGTCCTTCCATACACCGAAGCGCTGTACCAGATTCACATATTCATCCGCCAGATTCATTCCTCCGGTAAATCCTACATTCCCATCCACTACTATGATTTTCTGGTGGGAACGGTAATTCAGATACAGCTTATCCGTATATCGGTGCACCGGATTGAATACGCGGACTTCAAAGCCCTCCGCCTCCAGGCTTCTCCTGAAATTCGTGGGCGTTCGCAGCATTGCCCCGAAATCATCATAGAGAAACATGACGCGGACTCCTTCTTTTATTTTTCGCAGCATCAGCTCATGCAGGCGGCTCCAGAGCGCGCCTTCCCCGATAATGAAGAAATTCAGCAGCACAAACTGCTCCGCCTTTTCAATTTCATCAAAAATCGCCTCAAATACATCCTCTCCCATGGGGTAGTAATCCACCTTATTATTCTTATATAAAGGAAAGGTGTTGGATTCCAGATACCTTGCCATCCTGCTCTTGGTAGGATATTTCTCTGAGAATGCTTTCACTACCTCCGGATTGCACTCCAGATTCTCCGCTCCCCGGCGCAGCCTTCTCAATATTTCCTTATCAATCTTCTTCCTCCTGCGGTTACCCCACAGAAGAAACATAATATGCCCGGTCACCGGCAGGGCGGCAATAATACAGATCCAGCTGATCTTGTAGGAAGCATTGCGGTTGCCGTTCACAAGAGCCACTACGATAATCATACTCAATACCTGGAGGAGGGAATAGAAATATATGGTATAGCCCCTTAATTCAAAGGAAAGATAGATAATCAGCGCAAACTGGGCCAGAACCAGAAGCCCTACCAGAACTGCCCGCAGAATCCCGCTAAGATTATTTTTTATGGTTCCGGTTACCTCTTCCTTCAAATCCTTGCTCACCTCACGCACACCCTTCTTCGCCAGTCTATCTCTCAAGTCACTCAGTGCCGATTCCCGTTTGCTCACCTTCATGGTGGGGAAGGCTCTCAACAGACGGACGTGAGCAGGCAGTATCCGGATGTTTTGATAACGCCTTACAAACTCCGCCATTTTAGCCTCGATCTCAGGGATCAGCTCCCGGACCTTTCCCACATTCTGAATCGTCAGCCTGGCACCGGACAGGGTCTGTCTGGTATTTTGCATCCTTGCCTCAATACCCGCTCGGATCTCGGAAAAAAGAGCGGGCATATGCATTCCCGCCAGCTTCTCCCTGAGCTCGCTGCCGGTCTCATATAACCTGCTGGATTCAATATATTCCGTCATATCCTGACGCAGCTTCTGAAGCCCTGCCAGAATCCGGTCAAATTTCACAGAGGTCACTGCCGATACCGTTGTATCAAGGACGAATACCGGGAGGATGACATAGCCCGCCATCTCCCCTGTCCTTCTGGGCAGTAATGCGATCACCTGCTCCATCCGCGGATGGATGAAATGAAGCATCAGCAAGGCAAGAATTCCCCAGAAGAAGGACACCGGCAGGCATACCCTGCCGTTCAGATTAAGGGGATAATCACTGTAATCCCACCAGCGTGCATGGAATAAAAGCTCCATCACCAAAGAGGTAACATATTCCAGAACAGTAGCCAGAACCATACTCCCGAAGAACACCAGCAGGTACTGATTCCTGCTGTTCCAGAATACAAGATAGCAGAGCAGGGCCCCGCAGCCATAAATCGGTATCAGCGGTCCCGTTAAGAAGCCTCTGTTTACAAAGGACTTGCTTTTCACAGATCCCAGGATTGACTCATAGATCCATCCAACCACCCCATATATTACAAACACATAGAATATATAGTAAAACTCTTGTCCGAACAATCTTATGCTCCACATACGCTGTGCAATCTCCCTTTCTTCTGAAGCTGTCAGATTGGGAACAGGTTATCCCACCCGGCAATCCTCCATCCCTCATGATAATTCCTCAGAACCGGAACACATCCATCCTTTTATAATGCTCCATTTCCCATAATATTTATATTATACTAAATCATGCTATAGAATTCAACGAATTATCCGGCTGCCATATAGCAGTGAGGGAGTGTTCCTGCTCCTCCCTGGCCTGACTCAATGAAATTACAGGCTGAATGTTCCATCAGGATATCCGTGCAGGCACTTCTATTATAACAGAATTTATGTTAGAATACCCTTATATTCATCGACATAAACCGATTCGACAAAAGGAGGAATATTATGATCACCAGACAGCTTTCCCTGGAACAAATGCCGGAATATCCCTTTGAACGGGAGTACCCGCTTGAAAAGCTTGTGTTTTTTGATATAGAGACCACGGGTTTTGCCGCCAACTCCACCTATCTGTATTTGATCGGCTGTACCGTTTATAAGGACTCCTCCTTTTTCCTGATTCAATGGTTTGCCGAGGATATTAAGGAAGAACCGCTGCTGCTGTCCTCCTTCTTCGAGTTTCTGAAGGACTATGAGATACTGATCCATTACAACGGCTCCGGCTTCGATCTACCCTATCTTTTGAAAAAATGCGCCCAGTGGAAGCTGGATTACTCCTTTGACCATCTTATCAGCATTGATATCTACAAGAAGCTTCTCCCCTTGAAGAAGCTGCTCCAGCTGCCCAGCCTCCGGCTGAAATCCATTGAGACCTTCTTAGGGATTCAGCGTAAGGATCTCTTTGACGGCGGAGAACTGATACAGGTATACCAGAGCTATCTGGGCAAGAGACATTATGAGCTTCTCCGCAGCCGGCGTGTTCCGGATGAACACTCCGCAGAGCCCTCCCAGGCTGAGGAATTGCTGGGATTGCTTCTGCTACATAATGAGGATGACCTTAGAGGCCTTCTGCTGGTCAGTTCCGTCCTAAGCTATACGGATTTGCTTGAAAAGCCTATCCGGATTCTTCAGGCCCAGGTGGAAGGGACTCATTTCCTGATCCGCTTTCAGCTGTCCTCTTCCCTGCCCGCGAGAATTTCCGGGGGGAATGATCTGGCCCGCCTGACGGCAGAAGGCAGAGATGCTGCCCTGGAGATACAGATCTATGACGGAGAGTTAAAATATTTTTATGAGAATTACCGGGATTACTATTATCTTACCTCAGAGGACAGTGTGATTCATAAAAGTCTTGCCCAATATGTAGACAAGGAGTTCCGGATAAAAGCAAAGCCCTCCAACTGCTATACCAGAAAGAAGGGCTTGTTTACACCGCAATATGAGCCGTTATTTGCTCCCAGCTTCCGGCTGGATTACCAGAGCAAGCTCTCCTTCCTGGAAATTCACACGGACTTTTTGTTACAGGAGGAGAAGCTGGAGGAGTATGTGAAGCATATCCTGAGATACACTACAGGAACATAGAGCATGTTCCTGTAATCAAGGTTTGTCATGTAGATACAGTTGTTCTCATAGTTTATATTACAGGAACATAATACGTGTTCCTGTAATCAGGGTATACCATACAGGTGCAGTTGCTCTCATAATTTATATTACAGGAACATAATACGCGTTCCTGTAATCAGGGTATACCATACAGGTTCAGTTGCTCTCATAATTTATATTACAGGAACATAATACGTGTTCCGGTAATCAGGGTATACCATACAGGTGCAGTTGCTCTCATAATTTATATTATCGGAGCAGAAGCATGTTCCGATAATCGAGATATGATTATGTACTGTCTTTTAAAATTCTATCACGAAAGAATTCCGGTAATATCTATCATAGATAGGGGGTCATATTCTGCAGTATCTGCTGATATGCATTGGCATACATATGGATTCCCTCCACCGTGTACTCTTTCTTTAATTTTCCCCGTTCATCCGTTAAGCCATCATTGACATTAATATAATGACAGCCCAGCCGCTTTGCCAGCTGCTCTATCTCCAGATTTACTTTTCCTATGGTTTCATTATTCCGGTTCACAAAGGCGGTTTGTCCCCAGTCACCCTCCGGTATCTTATCTGTCTCGTTCACCGGATAATATGCCATAACATAGATCTTCGCCTGAGGAAGCCTCACACTGATCTGCCTCAATATGTTCTCATAATTTCCCAATAAATGTGCCATTGAGAAGTCCGCGGCTCCAATGTCATTGGACCCGATATTGATAAAGATTTTCGACGGCTCCGTTCCAAATACCATTTCCTCCATATGGGCAAGCATATCCGAGGTCGTAAAGCCGCCCACACCCCGGTTATAAATGATCCCATTCAGCCCGCTGTTAATCAGCAGCTCGTCAATCGGAAACTGCTCCATCAGGGAAGATCCGGTAAAAAGGATCTGCCCTTTCTTTGCATATCCATTCAAAATTGCCAGTTTGTCAATCCGTTCCTTCTGTGCCGGATTTATTGTCTCTACTATCTCGCTCATTGCCTCTATCCCCATTCCCGCCAGTTTTTATTACCCATATCTGCTCTCGCTTCCCACTAATCAGCAACTTCCGGTAAAATACGGAACAGAGATTGGGTTAAAACAAAAAATCAAGGGCTGATAAAACATCTCAAACCCTTGATTTTTCAAGCCTTTTATTATTCTTGTACCGGAATGATTTCCTTCTTGTTGTAAGAACCGCAAGCCTTACATACTCTATGAGGAACCATGAGTTCACCGCACTTGCTGCACTTAACCAAATTGGGAGCAGTCATCTTCCAATTCGCTCTGCGGCTGTCTCTTCTAGCTTTTGAATGTTTCCCTTTCGGACAAATAGACATTGTCACACCTCCTTAAAATTATTAAAGATATCTCGGATTACTGACATTCTGGGATCATAGCTGAAAGTGTCACAGTCACATGTCTTCTCATTCAGATTGGTCCCGCAGTTTTTACACAGGCCCTTACAATCCTCGCTGCATAGCAGCTTCATGGGAAAACCAATGAGAACCTCATCATAAATCAATATGTCTACATCCAGATTGTATCCAATAATATAATTTGTTTCGTCCAGAGCCTGTGCCCGCTCCTCGTCACTGAGGCTAAAATCAACCTCCTTCAGGAAATGAATCTCCATGGGATAGCTGATCTTCTTCAGGCATCGGCTGCAAAACAAGGTCAGTGAGATATTCGTACTTCCCTCAATCAATACGCTCCTGCTGCCAAGATTCGTGATGGTCAGGCTTACGGGCTCTTTATGCGCAAGCTCATAAGCTTCTCCCTGGTAATCAAACTTCTCCAGCTCGACAGGGACATTGATTTTAAGGACTTTATCCTTTGTGGTCATTACTTCTGACAAAGATATAAGCATATTAATTCTCCGAATATTCACTGAAAAATAAATGGCGGTTTTGTGTTATTTCTTTTGCCATCTATCCTAAGCACTTCTTGTATTATACCTACTGTGTTATTATTTGTCAACGAAAAATTTTATTATTCTCAACGGGCCAAACTACAGCAGCGCAACTGTCTCCTTGGCAATCGTCAGTTCTTCGTTGGTGGGGATGACACAGACCTTGGTCCTGGAATCGGGAGTGGTCAGCATAACCTCCTGGGCTCTCAGCTTATTCTTCTCCGGGTCAATGGTAATTCCAAGATAGCCCAGGTACTGGCATACCCATTCTCTTACCTTTCCGTCATTCTCGCCGACACCTGCGGTAAAGGCAATCAGATCAATGCCGTTCATGCTTGCCACATATCCGCCGATGTATTTTGCCACACGATAGCAGAATACTTCAAAGGCGGTGATCGCCTTCTGGTTGCCGCTGTTCATGGCCGCGTTGATATCACGGAAATCACTGGATACTTCGGACATACCCTGAACACCGGATTCCTTATTCAGAAGATTCATAATCTGATCTATACTCTTCTTCTCCTTCTTTGCAATAAAATCAATAATGGAAGGATCGATGTCACCGCTTCTGGTGCCCATAACCAATCCGGCAAGAGGGGTGAAGCCCATGCTGGTGTCAATGGACTTGCCGTTCAATACTGCCGAGATGCTTGCGCCGTTGCCGAGATGGCATACAATGATTTTAGAGTTATTAATATCCAGTCCGGCAAATTCTGCCGCCCTCTTTGATACATAGCTGTGGCTGGTTCCGTGGAAGCCGTATTTACGTATCTTGTAATTGTTATAATATTCATGGGGAAGCCCGTACAGATATGCCTTGGGGGGCATGGTCTGGTGAAATGCCGTATCAAATACCGCCACCATGGGAACTCCCTTCATCAGACTCTGGCAGGCACGGATACCGATCAGATTCGCCGGATTATGAAGGGGTGCCAGATCATTACACTCCTCAATCGCCTGAATCACTTCCTCGTTGATGATCGTGGATGCCGCAAACTTCTCCCCGCCATGCACCACTCTGTGGCCTACCGCGCTGATCTCATCCAGGGATTTGATCACTCCATGCTTTGCATCGGTTAAGGCATCCAGGACAAGCCGGATCGCAACCTCATGGTTTTCCATGGGAGTTTCAATTACTACTTTCTCCGCGCCATCCGGGGTATGCTTCAGGACGCTTCCCTCCTGGCCGATTCTTTCACAGATGCCGACTGCCAGGGCCTTCTCCGTTACGGAGTCAATTAGCTGGTACTTTAAGGATGAACTGCCGCAATTAATAACTAATACTTTCATTTTTTACTTATACCTCTTTTCGTATATTAAATAAATTGTTTCCAACCGTATCTCAGACGCTTCACCGCGCCGTCCGCTCCAGCTGCGGGGAGTGCTCCATCCCCCGCGCCGCTGAAAAGTTGCTTATTAATTTACACCGGCCTGTACTGCCGTAATAGCAATAACTCCAACAATATCATCCGCAGAGCAGCCCCTGGAAAGATCATTGACAGGCTTTGCAATTCCCTGGGTAATGGGACCGTAGGCTTCCGCCTTCGCCAGACGCTGAGCCAGCTTGTACCCGATGTTGCCGGCATCCAGATCAGGGAAGATCAGGACATTGGCCTTACCCGCAATATCACTGCCCGGAGCCTTGGAAGCACCGACGCTGGGAACAATTGCAGCATCCAGCTGGAATTCTCCGTCAATCTTTACATCAGGATATAATTCTTTCGCAATCCTCGTCGCTTCTACCACCTTGTCCACATCAGGATGGGAAGCACTGCCCTTCGTGGAATGGGACAGCATGGCCACCACCGGCTCCTGACCCACCAACGCGGCAAAGCTCTTAGCGCTGCTGCCTGCAATTGCAGCCAGCTCTTCTGCATTGGGATTCTGCACCAGTCCTGAATCGGAGAAGAGGAAGGTTCCGTCAGCACCGAATTCACAGTTGGGAACTACAATCACGAAGAAAGAGGACACCAGCTTGGTATTAGGTGCCGTCTTCAGAATCTGCAGGGAAGGACGAAGGGTATCCGCTGTTGAATGAACCGCACCGGATACCATGCCGTCTGCATCGCCAGCTTTTACCATCGTAACACCAAAATAGAGATAATCTGTAGTTAAGAGCTTCCTTGCCTGTTCCGCAGTCATACCCTTACTCTTTCTTACCTCTACCAATAAGTCAATATATTCTTGGAGCTTTTCCGTATTATTCGGATCGATAATCTCCGCCTTGGATAAATCTAAACCTTCCCCAACCTTAGCGATTGCTTCCCTGTTACCGACCAATATAATATTGGTTACCCCTTCTTCT
Source organism: Bacillota bacterium (assembly GCA_023395555.1). GTDB lineage: Bacteria > Bacillota > Clostridia > Lachnospirales > Lachnospiraceae > Mobilitalea > Mobilitalea torta. The sequence continues at coordinate 46,054 of JAEWYQ010000088.1, read as the reverse complement.
AAAATTCTGCTGGCCGCTTCCAGAGTTCTCCTGTCCTCTGTCTCCGGCAATACGATTGTCTTCCTGTTCTGTTTCGCTCTTTCCTTAATCACATCAATAAAACCCATGATGCTTCTTCTCCTTTCCTGAATCTGCATTTGCCATCATTTAAAAATTTTGTAAAACAGCCCGAAAGCTGCTTCCTGTATTCTGATTACAGAAACATACACTCCATTCCTGCAATATAAAACCCATAACCTCTATTATAAGACAAATCACCTGTGGATACAAGTATATTTTACTAAAGTTTAGACTGGCGTCCATTCACATTGGGGAGGCCTTATCCGGCACAGCACAATTGACGCTTCCATCAAATAATGATATCATCATATACATAGTCTATGATACCACATAAAAAAGGAGATTTCCATATTAATATGAAGGTTGTTGGCCTGATTACAGAATATAATCCGTTTCACAACGGGCATAAATACCATATCGAACAAGCCCGGCAAATTACCGGCGCAGATTATGTGATTGCCGCAATGAGCGGCAACTTCGTACAGCGCGGCGCACCGGCCATGATGGATAAATACAGCCGTGCCCGGATGGCTCTCAGCAATGGCGCCGATCTGATTCTGGAACTGCCCGTATGCTATGCTACCGGCAGTGCGGAATATTTTGCCCGGGGTGCTATTTCTATTCTTGACAAATTAGGCATTGTTCATACTCTTTGCTTCGGAAGTGAATGCGGAGACATCACCCTTCTGGCAGAAGCCGCCCGCCTTCTTTCTGATTCTCCCGGCAACCTTACCGGGCAGATACAAGCCTATATGAAGGATGGACTGACCTACCCTACCGCCAGACAGAGGGCTATGGAGCATATCCTGCCCGAAGCCCATACGATACCCGGCCATATCTTAGACTCTCCCAATAATATCCTGGGTATTGAATATATGAAGGCACTCCTCCATTTTTCCTCGTCCATCACTCCGGTGACGATTCAGAGGATCTCTGCCCATTATCATGACAGGGAACTCTCGGAAGCGAATACAGAGGATCGCACCTCCCCCGGCAATCCGGTGATCAGCTCCGCCACTGCAATCCGCGATGCCATTCAGCGGCAGAGCGGACAAGCCTCCTCTGCCGCTGCTGAGGCTTTCTTCAGCGTGCCCGGGGATGTAGCGGACTTTCTGCGGGAGAATTACCGCAAAACCTACCCCATTACCGAAGAGGATTTCGCCTCTATTATAAAATACAGGCTTCGCATGGAGAACAGCGATTCCCTGGCTTCCTATCTGGATATCACGCCTGACCTGGCGAAACGAATAAAGAACAGCAGGAATTTGAATCAATCCATCCGTTCCTTGAGCCAGGAAATAAAATCAAAAAATCTTACCTTAACCAGAATCAACCGTGCTCTGCTTCATGTTTTATTGAATATCAAAACCGCAGCCGTCAAAGATTATATGGCCCGGGGCTGCACTCCCTATGCCAGAGTCCTGGGAGTCAGAAGGAATGCTTCCCATCTCCTTCGCAGTATAGAACAAAACAGCCGGATTCCGCTGATCACCAGGGTATCCGCAGCGGAGCGTGTACTGGATGAAACCGGCATGCGGATGCTGTCCGAGGATATCTTTGCCTCCGACCTCTATAATCAGGCGGTATATGAGAAATACGGTACTGAAATCCCCAACGAATATAAACACGGCATCTGTCTCCTGTGACAAGGAGTTTTCCTTACGGAAAAACATCCGCCCGACCCGCCTGCTCCTGCTCCCTACATGAATTTTCTCCGGTATTGGGCCGGAGTCATGCCTTCGTTTTCCAGAAAAATTCTTCCGAAATAGCTGATGCTTGGATAGCCGCATTCTAAGGCTACCCGCTTCACCGTCCAGTCCCTCCTTCCCTTCCTTTCCCCGCCGGCTCCGCCCGCCGTCCAAAGGCAGTGCCAAACCTTCGATGTCAATATAATTATATAAATACCAAAATAGATATATATACGATGTATATTCTATATATTACAATAACAACATAATACTATTTATGCTTGAAATAATCAAGCTCAATACTGCCGCGGCATATATCAGAAATGGAGGTAATACTGCAAACATGAAAAATAATCTGAGGGAAAAAGCATTAAAAATGGACAAACTCACCTTAGGCGTATGTTATTATCCGGAGCATTGGCCGGAAGAGCTGTGGGCTGAGGATCTGGACCGGATGCTGGAGCTGGGCATTGAAATGATCCGCATCGCGGAATTTGCCTGGAATAAATTCGAGCCGAAGGAAGGGGAGTTCACCTTTGAATTCTTCGACCGTTTCCTGAAACTGGCTCACAGCAAGGGAATGAAGGTAATCTTCTGCACCCCGACGGCAACTCCTCCCGCCTGGCTCACCCATAAGTATCCGGAGGTCTTGAACGCCAGCGTGGACGGGACTCTCTACCGCCATGGCACGAGAAGGCATTATACCTATAATTCCCCTGTATACCAGGAGCTCAGCGCAAGAATTGTGGAGAAGCTGGCTTCCCATTACTGCTCCCATCCCGCCATTATCGGCTGGCAGATCGACAATGAGTTTAACTGTGAGAAGGATGTCTTCTATTCCGAGGCCGATCATACCGCCTTCCGGGAATATCTGAAGAGCAAATTTAAGACTCTGGAAGAACTCAATTCCTGTATGGGGACCACTTTCTGGAATCAGACCTATACTTCCTGGGAGGAAGTCTATCTGACCCGCCCCACGTATCAGGGCTGCACCAATCCCCATCTCGCGCTGGAGGAAAAACGCTTCATCTCCCACAGCGCAATCCGTTACTGCAGATTACAGACGGATATCATCAACAAATACCGTCCTGCCGGTCAGTTTATTACCACCAACAGTATTTTCAACCATTTGGACTGCCATGAGATGACCCATAGCACCCTTGATTTTATGACCTATGATTCCTATCCCAACTTTGCCTATGACACCTGGACCCAGCCAAAGGCTCTCGGCAATCTCAATGACCGCAGAAGCGCCTGGTCCCTAACCAAGGCCCGGTCCATCTCGCCCAATTTCGGCATCATGGAGCAGCAATCCGGCCCGGGCGGCTGGGATGCCAGAATGAAGCAGCCCATGCCCAAGCCGGGCCAGATGCGGCTGTGGACCTATCAATCCGTGGCTCACGGGGCGGACTTCATCAGCTACTTCCGCTGGAGAACCTGCTGGATCGGAACCGAGATCTACTGGCACGGGTTGAACGACTATTCCAACCAGCCCAACCGTCGGCTCAGGGAGTTAAGCATCATACGGGATGAATTCCGAAGCCTTTCCGAGGTTGCAGACTCCAGATATCAGGCGGAAATTGCTCTTGTGAAGGATTATGACAATCAATGGGATGGGGAACAGGATAAATGGCACGGTCCTCTGGATGATTTCAGCGATAACGGCTGGTTCACCGCCGCCCAGCTTGCCCATGCTCCCCTGGATTTCTTATATCTGCAGAATAACAGCAGCAACCGGACGGCACTGGAGGATCTGGCCAAATACCGCCTCCTCATCTATCCTCACGCCACTATTCTGACAGAGGAAACCGCTGCTTTGCTGCGGGCTTATGTGGAGCAGGGCGGTATCCTGATCATGGGCTCCCGCACCGGCTATAAGGATCTGCACGGAAGATGCCCCATGCATCCCATGCCCGGCTATGCCGCGGATCTCTGCGGTGTTACTGTTGTTGACTATACCCATCTGGGTCCCGGGGATGATGACGAATACGCCCTGTGGGACGGAGAAGTGGTGGATGCCCCCTGCTTTAACGATATTCTGGAGGCCAGGGAGGGCGCCGCAGTGCTGGCTGCCTTCCAGGGCAATTACTATGACGGAGCCCCCGCGCTGGTCTCCAATCCCATAGGAAAGGGCACCGCTTATTATTACGGCGCCGGCTTCAGCGCCCAGACCGCCGGAACCTTCCTAAAGAAGCTGGGCTTTGCCGCTCCCTACGAGAAATTCATTGAGCTGCCCAAAGAAGCGGAGCTGGCGATCCGAAGGAAGGATGACCAGGACTATGTCTTCATCCTGAATTATATGCCTCACAGCATTGAGGTAAAGATAAAACAGCCTATGACCGATCTGCTCACCGGCAAAGAAATAAATGGTATGACGGAGCTGGAGAAGTATGGAGTGATGGTCCTGAAAGGTTCTTTTTCATAAAATTTTTTACACAACAATATAGAGCCGGAAGAAAACTCAGAGGCTTTGTTCCTCCGATCTTCTTCCGGCTCCAATCATCCCGGCAAGCTTGCTGCGTACTTTATATTACTCTATTACATCCATTACTTCATCAGCTCATCCATCTGATCCAGTAACTCTTCAAACAGCTTCAAGGCCTGGTTCACCGGCTCCTTCGTGCTCATATCAACCCCTGCCCCCTTCAGAAGGTCGATGGGATGCATGGAGCTTCCGCCGCTTAAGAAACGGATATAATCCGATACGGCCTCCGGCCCTTCCTTAAGAATCCGCCTGGACAGTGCAATTGCCGCGGAATAGCCCGTAGCATACTGGTATACATAGAAGGCATTGTAAAAATGGGGAATTCTGGACCATTCCATATCAATTTCCGGGTCAATGACAATATCATTTCCAAAGTAAGCCACATTCAGATCGTGATAAACCTTGCAAAGGGCCTCCGCCGTCAGGCTCTCTCCCTGCTCCACCATCCTGTGGGTGATCATCTCAAACTCAGCAAACATCGTCTGGCGGTACAGGGTACCCTTGAACTTCTCAAGGAAATGGTTGATCAGATATGCCTTCTCCTTCTTATCCTCGGTATTTTTCAGCATATGGTCGATCAGCAGGGATTCATTGCAGGTGGATGCCACCTCCGCCACAAAGATCTTATAGCCCGCATAGACATAGGGCTGCTCCCTGTCCGAATGATAGCTGTGGATCGCATGTCCCATCTCATGAGCCAGCGTGAATACATTATCCAGGGTATCATTGTAATTCAGAAGCACATAGGGATGGGTTCCATAAGCTCCCCAGGAATAAGCTCCGCTTCTCTTATTCTCGTTCTCATAGGTATCAATCCAGCGGTTGTTATAACCCTCCGCAAGAATTTTCTGATACTCCTCACCCAGAGGCTCCAGTCCTTTGGCAACAATCTGTTTTGCTTCCTCAAAGGGAATCTCCATCTTAACATCCGCCACCAAAGGAGCATACAGATCGTACATATGAAGCTCCTCTACCCCCAGCAGGCGCTTGCGCAGGGCTACATAACGATGCATCAGATGCATGTTCTCATGCACTGCCGCGATGAGATTCGTATATACCTCCACCGGAATATTTCCTGCGTTCAAAGCCTTCTCCATGGTGGAGCCGTATTTCCTGGCCTTGGCAAAGAACACCTCCTGCTTTACATTCGCACTGAAGGACGCTGCCAGCGTATTACGAAAGCTCTTATAAGTGGCATACACACCCTCAAAGGCATCCTTTCTGACTCTGCGGTTCTCGCTCTCCAGCAGCTGTCCGTATCTGCCATGGGTAATACGCACCTTTTCCCCGTTCTCATCCTCAATCTCAGGGAACTTAACATCCGCATTGTTAAACATGGAGAAAATATTGTCCGGGGCTTCCGCAATCTCACCCGCGTCCGCCAGAAGCTCCTCCATCTCCTCCGATAACACATGGGGCTTGATCCGCAGAATATCCTTCAAATAGAAATCATACAGTCTCAGCCCTTCTTCCTCCTGCTTGAACTGTTCCAGCCTCTCTTCCGGTATGGACAAAATCTCCGGCGTTGCAAAGGATAAGGCGGAATCGGTCTGCACCGACAGGGCACCGGCCTTATTGGACAGATCCTGGTATACCGCGTTGGCCGTATCCTCATGATACCTCTGATTGGCATAAACATATACCCGTTCCATCAGCTTGTACAGCTCATCCTTTTTCCGGAGGAAATCCAGCAGCACTCCGGCCGACTCTCCCAGCCTGCCCCGAAAGCTTCCGATCTCCGGCAGCAGTGCCTTTACCTCATCATATTCCTTCTGCCATAGCTCATTGTTGGCATACAGATCCTCAATTGCCCAGGTATATTTCACATCCAGTTCACTTCTTTTGGGTAAACTCTTATTTTGTGACATTCCTTCCATCTCCTTTTTAATAAGTTAATATAGAATAAATTGAAATGCTTACCAATAGATTATAATAAATACAACCCCAGTCTTCAAGGAGAAAAATGCTAAGTTTCTCAGAATTACAGAAAAATCGTCTCATCAAGGGATTTATCCCTGTTTGCCTGCTCCTGATGCTGGCCTTTCCCTCTGCCACCTTTCAGGGCGCCAGTTCCGGCCTGCTGTTATGGTTCCATAATGTGCTTCCGAGTCTCCTTCCCTGCATCATCCTGTCCAATCTCATGGTCCGGCTGGATATCACAAGACAGATCAGCAGGGTCTTCCATCCCTTTCTCGGAAGACTCTTCCGGGTCAGTCCCCAGGGCTGCTACCCCATTGCCATCGGCTTTCTCTCCGGCCTGCCCATGGGAGCCAAGGCCACAGCCGATCTTCTCCGGGAAGGGAAAATCAGACAGCCGGAAGCACAGTTTCTCCTGGGTATGTGTAATAACGCCAGCCCCATGTTCATCATCGGTTACATTTCTATAACCCAATTAAAGCTTCCCCATATCAAATACCCATTATTCGCAATCATCTACGGCAGCGCAATTCTGGGTGCCGTTTTAATGCGCTGCGCCGCTTGGATGCGCTCTTTGCCGCTGATATCTAAAAAGCATTTTCAGCCGCGCCACATCCCGAAAGACCTCCACAGCATGGAGTACCAAGCCAAGGCTTCGCCCCAGCGGTTCCGCTTCGCCCTTCTGGACGAGTCCATTATGGACGGCTTTGAGACGGTTACTAAGGTGGGGGGCTATATCATTCTCTTTTCCATCCTGGCCCAGATCCTTAATACCCTGTTAACCGCGTACCCCGGCTCCAATACCGGCTTATTAAAAGCCTTCCTCATGGGCATCCTCGAGATAACCACGGGAATTAGCCAGATCTGTAAAAGCAGCCTGGATAGGAATCTAAAAATAGTCCTTGTTACCGCGCTTACCACCTTTGGGGGCTTCTCGGGCATGGCCCAGACTAAAAGCATTATCGGCAACCAAGGACTATCCATCAAATCCTATCTTATGGTAAAACTGCTGAGCGCAGGAATCGCTCTTTTCCTCACTTATCTGTATGTAACCCGGCTGATGCCTTAGAGCAATCTACTCCTCGTCCGGAAGAAAGGCACCCGAATCAAAGTTAAAATCATTGTCATCGTATCCGCTTTCCGTCTGATTCAGCGGTCCGTTCTCCTGAGGGTAAAGCTGCTCACTCAGCTCCCGCTTGTTGTTATTTACGATCTCCAGATTATTCTTTAACGTACCGATAAAGGCATCGTACCGGGAAATCGCCGTATCATAGGCATTGGCCAGCACCCGCTCCACCTCTGTAAGTATTTCATTGGAATATGCCAGGGCCCCGGTACGAAGCTGCTCCGCTTCCTCACTAGCTTCCCTGCGGATACGGTCCGCCTCCTCGGAGGCCTGCATGATCATCTCATTGGCCTGATAATAAGCCTGCTGCATGATCTCATGCTCATTCAGGAGTTCCTTGGATTTCTCTCTGGTTTGGCGCAGAATGTTCTCCGCCTTCTCCTCCGCATCTGCAATAATGGCATCCCGGTTGGAAATAATCTTCTGGTAGCGCTTGATCTCGTCCGGCGTCCGGAGGCGAAGCTCGTCCAGCAAATCGTACAGCTCATCCTTCGGAACAATTACCTTCGTGCTTGATAAAGGCTGCATCCTGCAGCTTTCAACAAATTCATATATATCTTCAATTAACTGCTCTATTCTGCTTGCTCCCATATCAAACGCTCCTTATCGATTTATATTTATCATAAACAGATTGCACAATACATTCCGGCACAAACTGATTGATATTTCCCCCAAAGCTGGCGATTTCCTTCACTGCGCTGGAACTTAGATAGGAGTATTCCACACTGGTTGTAAAAAACACCGTATCAATTCCCGGATCCAGCTTATGATTCATCTGGGCGATCTGCAGTTCATATTCAAAATCGGTGATGGCACGCAGACCTCTTACAATAATGGAAGCCCCCCGCTCCCGGGCAAAATCAATTAACAGTCCGTCAAAAGCATTGACCTCAACCGATTTCAGCTTCGGATTCTCTCCAATTACGCGCTCAATGAATTCAACCCTCTCTTCTGTTGAAAACATCGGCCTTTTCGCGTTATTCTTTAATACTCCCACGATTAACTTATCAACTAATCCGGAAGCACGGACTATGATGTCCAGGTGTCCCAGGGTGATAGGATCAAAACTTCCCGGATATATCCCTATCTTCATGTCGCAATTCCCCCATTCTACCGCCGGCCTGGAAATTAATAACGTAAAAATATGCCGGAGGTATGAAATGTGTCTTATTTTATCTCAATAAATACATGCTGGCTTGTCTTATATTCTTTTCTCTTGAAAATACGGAATTTGGTCTCCTCCAGATAGTCAAAGTCGGTCTTAAGAGAAGCTTCTATTACGATAATGGTATCACAGTAAATAATGTTGGAATTCTGCAAGGCCATAAGGATCTCTTTCTCATGCATATTATTGTAGGGCGGATCCATAAATACCACATCAAACACTTTGCCCTTAATCTCCAGAACACGAATGGCCTCCAAGGCAGTATGAGGAAATACTTCCGCAGCTCCCTCCAGCTTTGTAAACTTCAGATTATACCGAATGCATTCCAGCGCTGATCTGTCATTTTCCGCAAAGGCCGCATATCTGGCTCCCCTGGACAGCGCCTCAATTCCGATTGCCCCGCTTCCGGAAAACAAATCCAGAAAATCGGCATCAGCCAGGTATGGGTTCAGTATATTGAACAAGGTTTCCTTGGTTTTATCCGTAGTCGGTCTCGTATCAAAGCCTTCTGGTGTTCTAAGCTGCAATCTTCTCGCTTTACCCGCTATTACTCTCATACCGCATCCCCACTTCAAATATCATTGCGTATTCCCATAATTCCGTTTTTTAACTAACAATATTATTATTTTATAATATAATCCGTATTTGTCAACTTATTTATAGTTAGTGTATCGTATCCTGTATCATATTTCAATAGATTTTTAATGATTCACAGAAATTCCTGCCGGTATGTATGAAAAGCGGCTGCCCATACGGGCAACCGCTTTGATTATCAGAGCCGGCAACGATTATTTACCGGCCATTCTCTTCTCATAATCCTGAACCATCTTCTTAACCATGTTACCGCCAACGGAACCGTTTTGGTAGGAAGTCAAGTCACCGTTATAACCCTTCTTCAGAGGAACACCGATTTCATTGGCAACCTCATATTTGAATCTGTCAAGTGCTTCCTGGGCTTCGGGAATTTCTGCTCTTCTTCTTGCCATATTAAACTCCTCCATTTCATATTCTGAAATAAATTTGTGTTGTTTCCGCCTTAAAGGAAATACGAAGCTGATGTATTTCATTAAGATGTTACATTCATAGTATGTGCAGGCAGAAACAAAATACTCAAGAAAATATTACATTTTTCGATGTAAAAGCAGGAAATTCAACCATGGAAACAATTGTTTTTTTAATTATCTCTATCCTGCATCGCCACATATTGGCGATGCTTGGATATGCTCTTATAAGCAGGACGGATAATCTTGCCCGCGTTATTGAGTTCCTCCAGACGGTGAGCGCTCCAGCCTGCAATTCTTGCAATGGCAAAGATGGGAGTATATAATTCCTTCGGAAGCCCCAGCATATGATAGACAAAGCCGCTGTAGAAGTCCACATTGGCGCTGACACCCTTATACATCTTCCTCTCCTGGGCAATGATCTCCGGCGCCATACGCTCTACCATCTCATACAGAACGAACTCCTTCATCATGCCCTTTTCCTCGGAAAGGCTCCTTACATATTGCTTCAGTACATTGGCTCTCGGATCGGAAATAGAATAAACAGCATGTCCCATACCGTAGATCAGACCGGATTTGTCAAATCCCTTCTTATTCAGAAGATCCCTCAGATAATTTCCAACCTCTTCCTCATCGGCCCAGTCCTTGATGGTCTCCTTCATATCATCAAACATCTGCATCACCTTAATATTGGCGCCGCCATGCTTCGGGCCCTTTAAAGAGCCAAGGGATGCGGCAACGGAAGAATAGGTGTCCGTTCCCGATGAAGTAACCACATGAGTGGTAAAGGTGGAGTTATTACCGCCGCCATGCTCTGCGTGAAGAATCAAGGCTATGTCCAGTATCTTTGCCTCCAGCTCACTATATTGCATATCCGAACGCAGCATGTGCAGAATATTCTCTGCCGTTGAAAGTCCCGGCTTGGGCGGATGGATCACCAAACTCTGTCCATAATGATAATGGCTGGAAGCCTGATATCCATAGACCGACAAAAGCGGGAAGATGGCAATGAGCTGCAGACTCTGCCGGAGCACGTTCTCGATGGAGATATCATCCGCCTTCTCATCGTAGGAAAACATAGTTAATACACTTCTTGCCAGGGTATTCATCATATCCTTGCTGGGAGCCTTCATAATAATATCCCGGACGAAGCTGGGAGGCAATTCCCTGTAATTCTCCAGGAGTCCGATAAATTCCTGAAGCTTTTCCTTTGACGGCAGGCCTCCGAACAGCAGCAGATATGCCACCTCTTCAAAGCCAAAACGGTTTTCCTCCGTACAGCCTTTGATAATCTCTTCAACATCTATACCGCGGTAATACAGTTTTCCTTCACAGGGAACATAATCATTATCCACAATTGTGTAGGAAAGGATTTCACAAATCTCAGTCAGACCGGTCAGCACGCCCTTACCACTGATATCACGTAAGCCGCGCTTCACGTCATACTTTGCGTACAATTCGGGGTCAATCACTGTGTTCTTTTTGCACAGATCGGCAAGTTCCATTAATTGAGGAGTAATCTCACTATACTTGTTCATATTTTTTCTCCTTTCTTATACGTGGCTTTATTATAGCATAAGTAAAAGAGAATGGAAACCAGAAAACTCCACTTACCGTATTTTTTATAGTAATTTTATAAAATGATTCGAGATAATTTATGCACGGAATATTATGGGTTTTCCGGTGTGCCGCCTGTTATAGGACAGCCCGGGCCTAATTATAATAATATTTAGCCTGAATACTGCCGATATTACCGGCACTGTCCGTCACCATATAAGTCACTAAATAGTAACCCTCTTCCATTTTCTCCAATTCTACTTGAATATCATCTTTTTCCAATTGTGAATAATTATCCGTCACCGTTACATCCCTGAGGGCCTCTTCCCTTGTCAGCTCTGTCCCGGGTGCAATGCTTCTATCCTCCACTCCGGTGAAGGAAGGCTCCTCCCTGTCAACCAGCACTTCCACACTTTCGCTTACCACTCTGTCCTCTGCAATCTGCAATTCATAGGTTATGATATATTCCCTGGTGTCCTTACACTCAATGTTCACTGTCAGCAGATTCTCATCCAGCCGGTCCCCTTTGTAGTACAGGCGGATTCCGTCCAGAGCATATTCCTTATTAATTTGGCTGCTTTCCGCTACAACCCGCTCCTTGATGTCGATGATGTACGGATCTTCCGTACATTCTTTTACCGTAATTACTGCTGTCTGATTCTTCTGCTTACCCTTATCATCCTTGATGGAATAAGTAACCTGATATGTTCCCGCAATATAAGGATTCACCGTTCCTTTCACCTGAATCGTTTCTGTAATGTCCTTCCCCGAGGAAGAGACGGCGGTCACGCCCTGGTACAGATCAATTTCCTCTCCCCAGGCTGCGGTCCGGTCCTTTACCCCAAGCAGCTGAGCTTCTGATGCAAGCAGCTCCGGCAATTCTTTGCTGTAGGGATTTCGTTCATCCGGGTCTGTCGGATCCCACCGTACGGAAGAAGCAATTCGGATTGTGTTTGGTTTTCCCAGGGGACCCGGGCTTTTCTTATCGTCATAGATTACCACATTGGTTCCGGTGGGGCAATTATCATAGATCCATTTTGCATCGGCGACGGTCAGCCGGATACAGCCGTGGGAAGCTGCCTTGCCCAGCTTGTTATATTGGGCGGTTGCCAGGGTGGCCGGATTCCCGTTCTTATAATAATATACGGAATGAAATAAGATCCCTCCTACGATACGGGAAGCATATTGCCCCCAGACATCACCCATCAAAGCCTTCCAACGGTATTTCTCTCTCAGGGGAAAGGTTCCGAGTCTAGTTTTATTGCCCGTTCCGACAGAACAGGCCATGGCCTTTATGGGAACCGTATATTCCCCTTTCTCATCCTGTTCATATACGGTGACGGTATTATGGTAGCGGTTCACTTTAATCAGATAGGGTGATTTACTCACCTCTGCTGCCGATGCTTTCTGCCCTCCTGCCAGAACCAACACCGTGGTCAGCAGTAAAGCCACACTCCGCATGCCAAAAGTGCGGATCATCCTCTTACTCTTCATAACAACAACTCCTTGCTGGTGTCAGGCACCGATTTTCTGTTACCGAACGGTGCCTGACACCCAATGCGGACACCTGTTAGACACCGTTTCTGGCGACTTTGACAATATACGTCTCATATTCTTCTTTCTTAGGTGATTCGTATACGATTGTCCCAAGTGATTTAATCAATTCATGATTTACCGTTTCGTATTTTTCCTGTTCCAGCTTGCCCACATAGATATAGGAAATATCATATTCCTGTATCAGGGACAGTACCTCGTCTCTCTCCGCGGAGCTATAGATTGTCTCAATATCGGCCGCCCTTGCATCCAACGGCTCCGGGCTGCCCTTCCATAGCCATTCGTGGGTGCGCCAGCCCAAAAGCGTCGGCAGTCCGGTAATCACGGATACTCTCTGATAATCGGTATAGCTGTCACCGTTGGCCTCCAACACCACGGGCGTTCCCGTCACATTCTCATTGAGCCAGGCTGTCGCCGCCGCATCCTCCGGCATATCCTTTTCCATAAAGGCCGCCGCATCCAGCCCCTTATACCTGTCCCTGTCGAAGATGTTGCCGTACCAGGCTCCCACCGCATTCTGGATGTAAGTTGCCGACAGGAGAAACAGCACCAGACCGGTTAACGCATAGTTCTTCTGCCGCCGCGTCCTTCCATGAACCAGAAGCTTTGGCAGGATATACCCAAAGCATAAGCCAAACATGATAAATGCCTGGTAAGTAAGCTTAAACATGGTATTGGCGCGCTTATAATCCCCCGAATAAATATCCTGCACATAGATGATCTCCGGAAGAAGCACCAGTCCCATAGCACATAACCCCAGAAGCAGTACAAAGAGGTCGGCAGAAGACAAGGATGCCAGAAAATGCGTTATCACCGGCTCCCTCTTCTTCCTGCCATTCGCAGCCTTTCCCTGTTGGACGGCCTCTTTCTTTCCTTCGGCACGCTCCTGTTTTCCTTCCGCAAGCTCCTCCCTGCTTCGCCTCCTATGGTTGGAAATCAGCGCTCCAATGAAGCTGATTACCACGAACACCGGCAATCCCCATAGAATGAGCAGCTGATTCAGAGGCGTCCGGGCAACCGTAAGGCAGATGTTGGTGGAAATCTGGTCAAAATTAAGAGTAAAAGGCAGACAGACCAGATAAGACAGGCCAAAGACAGTCACCCCCTGAAGGGCGGTCAGCCAAAAAGCCTTTCCTTTAAAATGATATACAACCAGGTTGGAAAATAGAATAACCGCCCCTGATGTTACATAATAAATGGGAAAATCCCAAAAATTCGTTGTATGAAACAGCCCGATGAAGAAAGACAGCATCAGGATAATGGGGTGAAAGACCTCCTTCCATACAGCCGGCCTGGACTCTCCCGGCTCCTCCCTCTGCATCAGCCAGGAATACAACAATCCCAATACTGTCAGCACAAATAGGATATTAATTACATGGGCATGGAGATCCCCCAGCACGAAAGAATAGGCAGGAAATTCGTGTATCGTCTTATCCGAAGTATCCGGATGATAGCCTATGAATCTGGTTGCGTCAGGAAACCAATATTTCCCCTCGCCCGCTTCTATGGCAAAGAACTTCCTCACGGCCGGTTCCAGCCACCGGTAGACGGGATAATGCATATTACCGGCAATGCATACTCCCGCTCCTGCCAAAATGCCTCCCATCACCGGCAGGAAGCGCCTCTGCTTTAGCTGCCGGCCGTTATTTCCCTTAAAGCCCTGCAGCACATTATATACCAGGGAATAAGGAAGCACCGCGGCAAAGGCTCCTACCATCATCAGCATCAGATTATAGGCATCGGACACCTCCACTCCCGAGAGCTTCGTCAGATAGACAGCCATGTATTGTCCCACATAATAATAATTCAAACGGGTGCCTGAGAACCAGAAATCCTGGGGAGGCATATAATCGCTCCGCATCATGGTGGTCATAAAACCATAATCCATGAATTTCTCCGTTCCATGAGCCTCCGGTTTAAAGCAGCGGATATAAGTAAATACAAGAAAAAGAGCAAAAAATACCAGCTCCTGGATCAGCGCTTCGTCCAATACGCTGTTCTTCCATGCATCCCTCAACAGTTCTGCGGCCTTCCCCTCTTTTCTTTTCCAAATGAGAATCCCTCCATTCAGAAGGAGTCCCACTCCGGCACAGATCATACAGGACAGAGGAGTAAACTTCATCAGGTGCAGAGAAGAAAACAGCCACATCAGATAACCGGCCACCGCAATTCCTATGGCTTTGGAAAACAGATACCCCCTGTCATGAAACCGCCGGAACAGGAGGAACGTCAGCGGAAGGAAGATCACGCCCAGAATTGCAAGCGCCGCCCACCATTGCAGGAAGGCGGCATAGTCCTCCCGCAGCAGCAATTTTCCCATAACTAACAACCATGCAGCTATCATCAAACAGCTTATTTTCTTTATCATATTCATATTCCTGCCCATCCTTTATCTCAGTTCCTTATTAATTCTGCGGAAATCCCGGAGCGCCTGTCTCCCAATCCGGATAATTTTCTTCATATTGATGGAATTTACCCCCCCCTGCCTGGGGCGGAAGGTTACCGGCATATATTTCACCGCAAGCCTTTTCCGGGCATAGATCACGGATATCATAACATTGGACAGATTAAAGTTCTCCGGCACCAGCTTCAGCTGCTCCTTTAAAGTACCCGCCTTCATCAGCCGAAAGGGAGTATTGGCATCGGTAATGCTCACATGAAAGCACAGCCACAGAACAAATTTCAGGGTTTTGGTCACAAGGATCCGGGAAAACCCGTCCTGCCTTCCCTTCCGGTGTCCGATCAGCATGTCATAGGAGCTTCTCTGTTCCCAAAAGGGCCAGAATTCTTCCGGCAGTGTCTGTCCGTCGGAATCTGTCTGGAACACATAATCCGCACCGGCATTCACCGCATAGTGGTATCCATAGAGCACCGTCGCTCCATGTCCGCCGTTGGGCTTGGTAATGGGCTCCAGCGCCTCCATCTCCTCACCGAATTTTCTGAGAATAGAGTAAGTCCTGTCCTTGCTGCCGTCATCGATGATAACCAGACGGCTTCCATTGCCGATCTTATCTACAACGGGATACCAATCCCGGATTACCCTTTCCATATTCGCTTCCTCATTATAAGCAGGAATTACAATATATAATTTGTCCATCCAGCTCCTCCATTCCGCCGCAGAACAGCAGCATATCATAAGGCTTCTTATTTCAGTGTATCATACAGATCCAAAGCTCTTCTCACCACGGCATCCATATTATAATAACGATACTCTGCCAGCCTGCCCAGGAAGATAACATTCTTCTCCTTCTTCATCTCTTCCTCATATAATGCAAACTGCGCTTTGCAGTCCTTTGTGGGGAACGGATAGTAGGGCTCTCCCTCCGCACGGGGGAATTCCTTGCCTATGGTGGTTTTCTTATGCTGCTGCCAGGTCAGCTGCTTATATTCCGTAATTCTCGTATAGTCATAATCATTGGGATAATTGACAACCGGGGCTTCCTGATAACGTTCGGTATCATAGGTCTCAAACACGAAGTTTACGCTCCGATAGGACAGCCTGCCATGCCGGTACTGATAGAATTCATCCGTGGCTCCCGTATAAATCAGTGTCTCATAAGTAATATCCCCCATCACTTCACGGTAATCCGTATTCAGAAGCAGCTTTATATTCTTATTGGCAGCCATATTCTCACACATCTTCGTATAGCCATGAGCCGGCATTCCCTGGTATTTATCTGCAAAATATCTGGTATCCCGGTTCAGCCGGATCGGTATTCTCGAGATAACGGAGGTATCCAGCTCGCTGGGATCAATTCCCCACTGCTTTCTGGTATAGCTCTCAAAAATCTTCTCATAAATATCCTGCCCCACCTTACTCAGGGCTACATCCTTGCTTGTCCTGATTTCCGGGAGTTCTACCGCCTGCTCCTTCAGGAACTGTTCCACCTGGGAACAGTCCAGATTAAGATTATAAAGCTTGTTAATGGTCTCTACCGTAATGGGCATGGGAACCAGATTTCCGTCCACATAGGTCAGTACCCGGTGCCAGAAATCATTCCATCTGGTGAAGCGGGAGAGATAGTCATACACGCCCTTGTCATTGGTATGGAAGATGTGAGGTCCATAATTATGAATCAGTATTCCGTCTTCGTTATAAGAATCATATACATTTCCTCCGATGTGGCTGCGCTTCTCAATGACAAGCACCTTCTCCCCCAATCCGCCTGCAATCCGTTCTGCCATGGTCAAGCCGGCCAGACCGGCCCCCACGATAACATATCGATAATTCATAGTCCCTTTTCCTCCATTCATTTATTGTTTTCTCTCAAATTCACTGTCTAACGAAGCGGTTTCCTGGTATCATAAATTGCAGTCCTCCACTCTCCCTCTCCCTCGCTGTAGACACATTCATAGGTTTCACGGATCGTATCCTCATTTACAATATAATCCATGCTATTCCGGTTATCCCGGTCAACAATGATAAAGCGTATCCCATTATCCTCTGCCAGGGCTTTCAGTACAGAAGGCGTATCCGCCTCATACATCAGCTTCACCTGTGCGGCCCGGTAATCCGTATCATACCCCGCGGACCAGGCATAGTACGGCCATCCTTCATACAGCATCGCACCGCCCAGAACCACCTGGTTCAGAGAATAGTTGGAGGTCAGAAAAAGGTCCTGAGAATTACTGTGGGCCTCCACCCACCGGGTCAGCTCATGATTCAAATCAAGTACAATTGCCGTTTCCGGCGTATTCTTCTTCAAAACAACCGTAAGATCATAAATACCCGTCCCTGTCAGCAGCAGGATCAACACCGCACCGACAGCACCGCAGAAGAATTCCTTCCGTTCCATCAGCTTTATCACCACCGCAGCAGCAAGAATCCCCAGCAAGATGCAGCTGATCATAATATATTTGTGGTTCACCGTAACATCCACTGTCAGGGAGACCGTAAAGGCAAACACCAGAGGCGCGGCAAAGGCCGCAAGAAGATACCGGTTGGCTCCTCTCTCCAGACACAGGGCCGCCAGCAGCACCCAGGGCAGAATCCCCAGCAGCCGGTCCAGATAGGACAGCACACCGAAAATCGTCTTATTCTCGGCAATAAAGCCAAACAGAAACTGCGTCTCCATCGCAGAGCCGCGAATGAACAGCTTCGTCTGAAGGAAGGACAATGCAACTGCCAGCAAAGCGGTAATCAGATATTCCAGCCGTCTCCGGGAAACAACCGCCATTATAAATAAGATAGATAACAGAGCAATTACCGCCGCCCCATGGAAAAAAGAGAGGCTTCCCAGCAGAAGTCCGGAGGCAATCGGAGTCCGCAGCTCCCCAACCTCCCAGCCTTCCCGGGTAAAGAAAATCCGCTTTATGATACTCCGGGGAGAATCGGAACGCTTCGCCGCTCTTCCGCCCTTTGGTTTCTTAGTTCCATCCCTTCCATCCTCCCGAAGCCCCTGAAACGTCTCATAGAGGCGCGGCAGAAACAGCAGCAAAATCAAAAATATTGCTGCCAGGCCAAAAGCCAGATGACGCTGATTACAATATACATTCAGATTCCACAGTCCCCAGTTCTCATTGGGAGTACTGCTGATAAACTCCGTATTCTCTGACAGCGCTTCACGAATTCCCGTTCCCTGGGCCACATCCGCCAGGTAGAGAAATAATGTCTTGGAGCTGCGAAAGGCAAAGAATAATCCGGCCAGAACTCCTCCCCACAATCTGCCCGTGATCTTCACCGCCAGCAGATAAAGCAGAAAAAAGGCACTGATAAAGCTGATAATACTGGGGAGATTAAAAGCATAATCGATTCTAAGCCCCAGATATTCCAGATTTCCGGCCAGAAACTGGAACATAAAATGATATTTGATATCCTCTCCGCCATAATGGGGGTAGGCAGTAGGAAAATTATTTCCATAGGAGAAGGACCGTATCATCCCTATATGAGGAGAGAAATCACTGAATACCGATAAGCCCACATAGAGCTGCTCCCCTTTCACAAAAAAGGTAACCCACATCAGAAGATTGGCCAGAAGTACCACCGCCGCCACATAAAGCAACTCCAGACGAAAGGCTTTCCCGCCCGTCCCCTGAGCCGTCAGGCCCAGTCCTCCCGCAAGGCGTTTCTTGCGAAGATACACATAGGCCGTTGCCAGCAGGGCCAAAGGCAGAGCGATACTGTTGGCATACAGCAAAGGCTCTTCCCTTCCCCGGAACAGGCAGGCCAATCCATAGGTTGTCCAGGTCAGAGCCAGGGTTCCGGTTATATACCATGCCGGCAATAACAGGAGATACGGACTGACTGCCACCTTTCTTCCCATATAATCTGTTTCCACCCTGTGTTCCAGGCCGGGAAACGCACAAGTACAGACTGCCCACCCCAGACTGAAGGAGAGCAGGATATATATGATACCTAACATTATGACCTCCCCGATGTTTTATCTTCCTGCACGGTCGATGTGATTTGTTTCCCGCGGATGCAGCTGGAGACCAGGTATCTCGGACGGGATTTCACTTCCTTATATATCTTGGTTAAATAGATCCCGATCATGCCCAAGCTGATCATAATGGAGCTTCCAATAATGAGCTGCAGCAAAATTACCGTAGTAAAGCCGCTCAGCGCCTGATGGGAGAAATACATGTACAGCGTCTGTATTCCAAGAACAATTGCTCCGAAGAACAAAAGCACGCCCAGCAGGGTAATGCAATGAAGGGGCATAGAAGTATACGAGGTAATGGCATTCACCGCCAGCCTAAGCAGCCGGAACAGGGACCACTTTGTCTTCCCGTTCACCCTGTCAGCCACATCAAAGCTGATCTGCTTGCGCTCGAAGCCCAGCCAGGCAGACATTCCCCGGAAGAAGGTAGTCCTCTCCGGCATCTCCTTCCATGCCTCCACCACCTTACGGTCCAGCAATTTAAAATCAGAGGCCTGGCCCAAATCAATATCTGCCGTCTTGTAGATAATATAATAGAAGAATCTGGCACAGATCCGGTAGAGGATATTCTCCCTTCCCCTGGAGCTCTTAATCCCTTCCACCACATCATACCCTTCCTCACGCCAGCCTCTTACCATCTCCGGGATCAGTCCCGGAGGATGCTGAAGGTCGCTGTCCATCACCAGGATCATATCCCCTCCGGCAAACTCCAGCCCTGCGCAGAGTGCTGCTTCCTTGCCAAAATTCCGGCTGAGGCGCAGCACACTGATATGTTCATTCTGTTTTGCCATATCCCTCAATTCCGCCCAGGTATTATCCCGGGATCCATCATCCACCAATACAAACTCATAGTTGATCTGATTCGCCGTCAGCACCTCTTCAATGGTTCTGACAGAGCTTCTGATATGGCCGCCCTCCTGATACACCGGTATTACTACAGAAAGCGTTGAACTCGTCGTCCGTTCCTGACTCATATCTATTTCCGTTCTTTCCATATCCTCACCTCCAGTTTGCTGTCCCCCGGCGGCGCCGTACAATGCGAACGCTCTTTCCGCCATCCCTTGTTCTGCCGCCTGGGAATATGCAAGACAGCCCACACCTTCCCGTATTACAATGTATTAGAATTCCGGTTCAAAATATGCTCCTCCAGATAGGGATTCAGGTCAAAGATCTGATCCACTTCCTTATCCTCCAGACTCTTCACCGCATCTGCCGCCGCCTTCAGCGTCCCGGAATCATTATAAATATCACCCAGTTTAAAATCCATATCCCCGCTCTGTCTGATGCCAAAGACATCCCCTGGCCCTCGCAGCTTCAGATCCTCGCCGGCAATGAAGAAACCATCGTTGGATTTATTTAAAATCTCAAGCCTCTCCCAGGCCTCCTTACTGCTGCTGCCGCAGACAAAGATGCAATAGGACTGATGCTCTCCCCGCCCTACCCGGCCCCGCAGCTGATGCAGCTGGGCCAGTCCGAAGCGTTCCGCGTTCTCTACCATCATTACCGTGGCATTGGGCACATTCACTCCTACCTCCACCACCGTAGTGGATACCAGAACCTGAATCCCGCCGTCGGCAAAGCGCTCCATGATCTCATCCTTATCCTTCGGCTTCATCCTGCCATGAAGAAATTCTACCGTAATGCCCGGGGGAAGCGCCTCCTGCATACGCTGGGTATAATCAATCACATTCTCCGCTTCAATATCCTCGCTCTCTTCCACCATGGGACAGATGACATAAGCCTGTCTTCCTTCCGCCACCTGTTTGGCAATAAAGCGGTAGGCATTGGGCCTGTAATTGGTATCCACCACACAGTTCTTAATAGGCAGACGCCTGGCCGGAAGCTGATCCACAATGGAGATATCCAGATCACCGTACAATATAATAGCCAGAGTCCTTGGAATGGGAGTCGCGCTCATTACAAGAACATGGGGATTCCCTCCCTTATTCATCAGCGCCTCTCTCTGCTTTACGCCGAAGCGGTGCTGTTCATCCGTAACCACCAGCCCCAGCCGGTCATATTCCACCTTCTCCTGAATGAGTGCATGGGTACCTATTATTATATCCGTTTTATGGGATTTAATCCCTTCATAAGCCACCCTTTTTTCCTTCGCTGTCATAGAGCCCACCAGCAGGCCGACAGTAAAGCCAAAATCCTTTGCAAACTGCTCCATGGACTTGTAGTGCTGCTTTGCCAGCACCTCCGTAGGCACCATAAAACAGGCCTGACAGCCGTTCTTCACCGCCATAACCAGAGCGAGAATGGCCAGCACCGTCTTACCGGAGCCCACATCCCCCTGGATCAGCCGATTCATCACATACTCCCCCTGAAGATCCCTGCGGATCTCCTGCCATACCCGCAGCTGTGCCTCGGTAAGAGCATAGGGAAGACCTTCTATCAGCGCGTCGCATTCCGGCCGCTCCTCCATCCGGTATTGGGAAAGAAGCTGGGTCTTCCTCTCCTTCAGCTTACGAAGGGCCAGGGAATACAGAAAGAATTCATCAAAGACCAGCCGCTGCCTGGCCTTGCCCATCCGTTCCCTGTCTCCGGGGAAGTGTACCTCCTGTATTGCTTTGGTCCGATCCATCAGCTGGTACTCCTTCGCCAGCCGCCTTGGGATATAATCCTTCGCCAGCTCCAGCTCCGAGAATACCTGCTTCACCGCCTTGGAAATCGTGGCATTGGTCACTCCCTGGGTAAGGGGGTAGACCGGCTGCAGCACCTTCAGCAGCCTGTAATAATCCTCTCTCTGGTAGATCCCCGGCTGTTCCATAACCAGAACACCGTTCTTGCGAATCACCTTGCCCCGGAAGATATAATAATATCCGCCGCGCAGCGTTCTCTGCAGAAAGGGCATGTTAAACCAGGTAAGATGCATGGCACCGGAGGAATCCTTGACCGACGCGGTGACAATCTGAAGATTTCTGACCCGCTTGATCACCGGCGTCTTAACAAGGGAAGCTTCAATCGCCAGCAGCTCCCCCTCCGCAGCGGAGGTGATCATCACCGGTTTCTCAAACTCTTCATAAGCCCTGGGGTAATATTCCAGAAGCTGCTGTACTGTTTCGATTCCCAGCTTGCGAAACAGCTGCTCCGTCTTCTCTCCGATTCCCTTAATTACTTTAACACTGTCATTGGCTTCCAATTCTTCACCTCCGGCCGTCATATCATGTCCACTTTCATTGTTTCCATTATAAACGATAAACCTGGAATGGAAAAGGAAAAAAATATGAAAAATTTGTTACAATGGGGATTGACAATTTATTTTATCTATTGTATTATTGTATTAACCACTTAATACAGTGGTACAACAAAAGGAATTCCGATAGATTAATCACATGAATGCAAGGGAAAGGAGTTGTAATGATGCAATGGGAACTTGATTCAGAACGACCTGTGTATATTCAGCTGATCGAGCAGATACAGGCAGGAATAATATCCGGTAATTTTAAGCCTGGGGATAAATTGCCCTCCGTCAGGGATATGGCGGCGGAAGCCGCTGTGAATCCCAATACGATGCAGAAGGCCCTTTCAGAGCTGGAACGCACCGGATTGATTTATACCAACCGAACCGCCGGAAGGTTTATCACCTCGGATGAAGCAATGATCAACAGCCTGAGGGGGCAATCCGCCAGGGAGCGGATTCTGGAGTTCCTGGAACGGATGAAACAGCATGGCTTCACACCCCAGGAAACGCTGGCTCTGATTATGGAGATCATTAAAACAGAACAGGAAGGAAACTAGTCATTTAGAATATGCCAATAATAGGATGGAGGTAAATCATGAGTGCATTATTAGAATGTAAATCACTTACTAAAAAGTATTCCGCCCACACCGCTCTCGCCAATGTCAATTTCAGCCTGGAACGGGGACGCATCGTAGGGCTTCTGGGCCCCAACGGAAGCGGAAAAACAACATTAATCAAATTAATCAACGGCCTGCTGGTACCCAGTGCGGGAACTCTCCTGATCAATGGCAATATGCCGGGCCCGGAGACGAAGAAGGTAGTATCCTACCTGCCTGAGCGGGCTTTTCTTCCCGACTGGATGCGGGTTTCAGAAGCCATCGATTTCTATAAGGACTTTTATTCGGATTTTGACGAGAAGAGAGCCTATGAGATGCTGGACCGCCTGCATCTGGACCCCCGTCAGAGGATGAAGGCCCTTTCCAAGGGAACTAAGGAAAAGGTTCAGCTGATCCTGGTTATGAGCCGCAATGCAGATCTGTACTGCCTGGACGAACCCATCGGCGGCGTAGACCCTGCTGCCAGGGATTACATCCTGAATACCATTATTTCAAACTATAACGAGAATGCAACCGTGTTGATCTCAACTCATCTGATCGCTGATATCGAAAGGGTTCTGGACGAGGTTGTATTCCTTCAAAACGGCAATATCACGCTTCAGGCTTCCGTAGACGAGATTCGGCTTAAGGAAGGCAAATCCATTGATACATTATTCCGGGAGGTGTTCAAATGCTAGGAAAATTATTAAAACATGAATTCAAGGCAAGCGGACGGATCATACTGCCACTTTATCTGGTTCTTGCCGTACTCACCCTTATGAACCGAATCACATTCAGCCTTCGCGGGGAAAAGATAATGAATATTATCAGCAATTTTCTAATCTTTACCTATGTCATATCCATCATTGCGGTTGTGGCTGTATCCTTCGTTATCGTAGTCCTTCGTTTTTACAGGAATCTGATGCTGGATGAAGGGTATCTGATGTTCACCCTTCCGGTAAAGACCAGCCAGCTGATTACCTCCAAGCTAATTGCCGCCAGCATATGGACTCTTCTCAGTTTCCTGGCAACCATTGCTTCCGTATCTATTGTTTTCTTTTCTCTGGATCGGATTGGGCTTTTGGGTTCCCTCTGGGATTCGATCCTGCTCTCACTGGGTCAATACTTGAGTTCCGGCCAGATAACCTTATTATTTACAGAGCTTATCATATCGGTCATTTTGCAAATAATCAGCTCTCTCTTAATGATTTATACCTCCATTGCCATCGGCCAGCTGTCTAACGGACACAAGCTGCTGGGCTCTGTCGCCGCTTATGTCGGTATCAGCACCGTCTTGCAGACCATGGTTTCTGTCATTGCGGTAATGTTTGGAACTCTGTTCCCCAGTATCATTGCAGATGCCAGCAGTATTGTCACGACTGCTCTGCCTCTGACTTTTGTATACAACCTGGTAAGCGGTGCCCTGTTCTACGCGGTTACCCATTTTATTTTGAAGAAAAAACTTAATCTGGAGTAAAGAAGCATACATTATTTTTTAAAATCACCTATCCGTTTTTCTTTTCCGGCACTTAATAAGTGTAATCATGATTGCAGAGAGGAGGGTTAGAGTGAAGCCATTAGAAAATGAGATCTTGAAATTTATCGAGCCGGTTTACCGTTTCTGCCTGAAGCGGGTGAGCAACCGGCACGATGCAGAGGATCTTGCCAGCGAAATCATACTTCACGTCCTCGACGGGGCAGGGAAATACGAGATTCAGTCATTCGATGCCTGGGTATGGCGCATTGCTCACAACAGATACGCACGCTACTGCGAAGCAAAGCATGTCCGTGCTGAATTCTACTCTGAAGATGCGTTGTTTGACCTGGCGGATGATTATGACTTTGTTGACCGCCTGACTGTCACCGATGAATACGAGACCGTTTTCCGGTATCTTCACACCCTCTCCTCCCAGTATAAGAACCTTCTGGTAGATTACTACATCGGGGAACTGCCGATCAGGGACCTCTCCAAAAAGTATTCTCTGCCGGAGACAACAATCAAATGGCGGCTTAATATAAGCCGCCGCAAAAAGGAGAGCAGTATTATCTACTATTATCATATCTTCAAATACTTCTGCAGCAACATCTATCACAACGGCGGCACACGGTGGCTGTCCGCAAACCGGATCCCGCAGAAAAGCACGAACGGCATTATTCCGGAAGGTTCCCTGTCCGAGGATGATATTGTCCGTCTCCTGCAGAGGAATCTGATCCGTAAAGACACAGCAGGCTATCAGTTGAACTTTGCCTGTTTCACTCAGGATCAGTTCTCCGAGTTCTCCGGATTATTCAGGCTGGAGGATAAACGGATTGAAAAGCTGCTCACTAACCTGATATCGAACATCAGGGAGCATTTCCAATCCTTCGTTCCAAAACGTCTTGAACGTCAGATCAACCAGTGGGTCTCCTGCTTTGTTCATTCCATTACAGGATATGTGACCGAGGAACTGATTGCAAGAGGTATTCTGGAAAAGCCGGATCGTGAAAAACCGCTGACAAACGGGGTCTTTTATGTAGAAGGCCCATGCATCAATCCATAAGCTAAAAAATGATATGCTCCCTTTCCAGTTATTCACCTGACGGGGAGCATATCTTCTCTTCCTTTAGTTATCTCAGCCTTTTATTTTCAAAACGGCACATTGCTTCCAAGCATTGGAGCAAGCCTTGAATTCTCTGGTCAAGGGGGCCTTCTTCAATCATACAGTCCAAGGCAACTGCCATATCATTAATTAGCCTGTCATTTAAATGCTTCCGGTTTGAAGTGACAACCTCCAGCTTTTTATAATAAGAGTCTGCATCCAAAAACTGCAGCAGAACCGCATTGATCTGATCGGCTGATTCCATCCCTGCTTCCGGTTCAGCCGTATATGTTCCTGTATTACTATCGGAAGCATTTGTGCTGTTCCTCTCACTAGTTCTATCCATCTCACCAGACTTGCTATAGGAATCAGCTGCCTCACTTCCTTCGGCCTTACCGGACGAATCAAGGGTCTCATTTCCAATCGCCGCTCCCAGATCCGCGCAGAGCTCAAAACGGTATTTCTGAGTTACCAGAGGATATTTTTCATGATCCACTTCACTGAGAAAATTCTCCAGCGGCCGGATATATGCTTTATAATCTCCGTATAAAGCCTGATATACCACCATTCTCTCCTGTGTATCCGCATGGCTTGCCACCGTTATAATCTGATAGAGCCTGTCCTTAAAATGCTTATAAATCTGCCCCGGTCTTGGTATTCTGTCCATATCCATATTCTCATTCCTCCCGCTGCTTATTACCCCGATATTCTGTATCAAAAAGTGGTTCAGCATTCCTGCGAACCACTAAGTTGAAGCATTTCTCTTACGTAATGCCTATTCTATTCTGTTCTATTCAACGGATAATACATAATAATAAATCGGTTGTCCGCCGTAGTGAACCTCGACATCCAGATTCGGATAAAGCTCCGCTACTTCTTCTCCCAGCTTATTGGCATCCTCTTCACTGATCTCTTCTCCGTAGTACAGACTGATGAGCTCCGAATCCTCGTCTGTCAGACACATAATCAGCTCCAGAGTGGTTGAGTTGATGCCGGTACCAACCGCCATAATTGTCTTATCACCAATACCCATGATATTGCCCTGTTTGATCTCCTTACCGTCGATGCTGGTATCCCGGACGGCATAGGTAACCTGACCGGACTTCACCTTCTTCATCTCTTCCGTCATTCTCTCGGCATTCTCCTCCGGAGCCTTGTCATAGACAAAATTAATGACTGCGGTAATGCCCTGGGGCACTGTCTTAGAGGGAATTACATAAACATTCTTATCCTCGGTCAGATGCTTTGCCTGCTCCGCCGCAAGAATGATATTGCTGTTATTGGGAAGAATAAAGATATTATCTGCATTTACCTCTCCAATGGCGTCGAGCATATCCTCCGTGCTGGGATTCATGGTCTGCCCGCCCTTAATAATATAATCCACACCCAAACCGGTAAAGACCTCGTCCAGGCCGTCACCCATGGATACGGCGATAAATCCCGCCTTCTTCCTGGGCTTCTGCGGCATTGCCTTCTTAGGCTCCTGCGCCGCCTTTTCGGCATTCAGAATTACCCGTTCATTATGCTCTTCCCGCATATTGTCAATCTTCATATTGGTTAAGGAACCATACGTCAACGCCCTCTGAATTGCCAGTCCGGGGTCATTGGTATGTACATGTACCTTAACCACCTCTTCATCCGATACAAGCACAAGGGAATCTCCGATGGACTCCAGATAAGCCTTGAATTCATCCTCCGCCGCCATGGTATATTCCTTGGAAGCGCCTTCCCGGCTCTTATCCAGCATAATAATAAATTCCGTACAATATCCATATTTAATATCGTCTGTAGAAATGCGCTCCCTTGTCACTCCGGAAGCCGTCTCACCGGAGGCGGTGCCTGTAAAGGATATTTCCAGGGAGATTTCCTTGCCCAGGAACGCGTCATAAGCGCCCTTGACAATCTCAAGCAGGCCCTGCCCGCCGGAATCCACCACGCCTGCCTCCTTCAATACCGGAAGCAGCTCAGGGGTATTCTTCAGGACGATTTCCATATGATCTATTATCTCACGGCCAAACACCACCAGATCATCCGTCTCGGCTACCAATTCAGCAGCCTTCTCTGCCGCGCCCCTTGCCACAGTCAGAATAGTCCCTTCCTTCGGCTTCATAACGGCACGATAGGCCGTCTCCACCGCTTTCTGAAGCGCATTGGTCATGATGGTGACATTGATTTCCTTACAATCCTTAATCTCCTTTGTAAAGCCACGAAACAGCTGGGATAAGATAACACCAGAATTGCCCCTGGCTCCCCGCAGGGAACCGCCCGATATCGCCTTTGCCAACCCTTCAATTGTCGGATTCGAAAGTGCATTCACTTCCTTTACCGCTGACATGATCGTCAATGTCATATTCGTACCCGTATCTCCATCGGGTACCGGAAATACATTCAATTCATTAATTATCTCTTTCTTTGCTTCAATGCTTGCGGCTCCGGCAAGAAACATCTTCTTCAGAGTTGTCGCATCTATCGTCTTAATGACCACTGGTTTCTTCCTCCTTAAACGTTGCTTCTCAAGATTGATCACAGATCAAAATCAGTCAATTACTCTGACTCCTTCAACGTAAATATTTATCTTCTTTACCTCAAGTCCTGAGAATTCTTCAACATTATATCTCACATTGCTGATGAGATTATCAGCTACCGCAGAGATGCTTACACCATAGGAAACGATAATATGCAGATCAATGGTTATCACATTGTCCTCTAAAGTAACATTCACGCCATGGCTCAAATTATCCCTTTTCAGAAGCTTAACAATTCCGTCTTTCATGTTGACGGAGGCCATTCCGACCACACCAAAGCACTCCACGGCTGAGGCTCCGGCATATTTTGCCAATACGTCGTTATCAATTGATATTTCACCGTTCTGTGTCGTCATATATCCTTTCATACCAACCTCCATTCTACCGGAATACCCTGCATCCGGGTTCCGGCACATGCCTCCTGCAAGGCTTGTGCATGCCGCATAGCCTTTTGGGGATTATGCTGTTTCCATTGCTTTTTATAATGATATTATAACTGCAAAACCAGCATTTGAAAAGTACAGCTTACTATATTTTTTCATAGTATAACCATTTATTCCGGTATCCATATCATTTTCCATCTATTCTTCTAACGCCAAATTTCTTTTGCCGGATTTTTGCTCTTCCTGCACCGACTTTCTGAAATTGCCCGGCGGTTTTTATCATAATTGAGATAACCCGCAGCGTCCCAGCATAATATTAGATATATACACCGTAATTGGCGGTATGCTGGAGGTTATCATGAAGCGAATGTTCGGGTTCATCTTGTTCTGGATCGCCATCGGAATGACAATCATGCTCTTCATTACCAATGGAATCCTGGCAATATGTATTATTATTTTATTACTGCTCTTAGGCTATAACCTATTCTGTAACTAAAAAAAGAGGGTGTCAAGATCCCCTGACACCCATCCTTTCCTTATGCGCGTTCTACTTTTCCGGATCTAAGACAGGAAGTACAAACATACATTTTTCTTGCTGCACCATTGACGTTAACCTTAACAGATTTCACATTAGATTTCCACATCTTATTAGATCTTCTATGAGAATGACTCACAGCGATTCCAAAGTGAGCACCTTTATCACATATTGAACATTTTGCCATCGAAAGCACCTCCTTTGTTTAATATAGGTCCGACTGACCTTACAAACACATTCATTCTATCAGAATATAAGATATAATGCAAGAAAAATTTTCAAAACGAGTGTAACAGAATTCCGGGTACCATCCGGACGGTACCCAGAATTCTCCCTGCACAACGACCAAGTATCTGCTAAACATCTGCTGACTTAGCTCATTCTTTCACGGTAGCTTCTGTCTGTTTCTTCATTACGTCAGCTACACGCTCGTCCATCTCATCCTTCTTCTTGCCCTTGGTGAATTTGTTGATTACGTCGGGGACCATGTCGATGATCTTGGATACGCTGTCCTGGTCCTTGATGTTCACTACCTTGGAGGAGCCGTTCTGGATCACCAGGAGGGAGCTGGGGGTGATCTTGCCGCCCATACCGCCGCCGGCATTGTTTTTCTTATCTCCTGCAAACGCACCTGCCGCAACACCGAAGCTTACTTCAACTAATGGTAATATAATTGTTCCGTCGTCAAATTTTACCGCATCACCAACCACCGTCTTCGTAGTTAAAAAGCTGTCCATGCCTTTGAACAGAGATTCCACGGTTGAATTAAAACTATTATCCGTCATTTATAACGCCTCCTTCAAAATATTAAAATTTCCCTTCAGTTTCTTAAAGCCTTTATTAAATAACAATCTAATTAGTATTATTAGAATTGTGACCAATCTTATTCTTCCGCTGGCAAAATGCTCGCCTTCCAGCCTGCTGTTTTCAAAATCAGGCGTGATCTGAATTCTGTCTCCGTAAAAGCTGTATAGAATACTCATCGCGCCCAAAGCCTGTCCTGTAGAGCAAGGATCTCCCGTACCAAACACCAGCTTTGATCTTAATTTCCTTGGCATAATATGCTTAAGTGCTTTTTTCAGACTGCCCCAGGTAACTTGAAAACCCTCGCGGTTTCTCTCATTTCTGATAAAATCCATGATCAGCCTTCCTTTATCCCTGGCAGAGGATATCGTTGCAAACAGGCCGAGTATCTTTTCCTTCCATTGACGCAGCATCGCGGCAATTTTCCTATAGATGCCGCGAAGCTTGTCCGCGATTCTCCGAAACAGCGGCTGTTTCTTTGCTTTGCCGCCATATTCCGGATTCTCTTCCGCTTCCGAAGCTTCATCATCCCCGGCTTCTCCCATGGGTTCTT
This sequence comes from Bacillota bacterium, assembly GCA_023395555.1. Taxonomy (GTDB): domain Bacteria; phylum Bacillota; class Clostridia; order Lachnospirales; family Lachnospiraceae; genus Mobilitalea; species Mobilitalea torta. The sequence goes on along the minus strand of JAEWYQ010000088.1, from coordinate 15,959 downwards.
CCTTATCGATCTGTTCCGCTTTATCCATAGGTTCTGTTTTATCCGCCTTCTCCATTTGCTGCGCTTTTCCGGCCTCCTCCGGCCTTCCGATGCCCTCCGTCTTCTGATCCCGGATCTTTTGCTCTGAGATCATCGGCTCAGTCCTGCCTTCGCTTATCTCTTCTCCGACATCCTGAAGCGTATCCGTATCTCTGGCTGCTTCCTTCTGCTCTGCCGCTCTCTTCCTCGCTGCTTCCCTTTTTCGTCTCTTTGCTTTCCCCGACTTGTCCTTACCCTCCGGCCGTCCGGGTTTCCTGGGCCTGAGATTGTCGAAGAGCACATAGCCGAAGACCCTGGCCCGGATATGCAAAACCCCCTCGATATGGGATATGCTGACATGAAGAATATGAAAAAGCCAGTTCACTCTTCCCTTCAGAAAGAATAAACCCTCACCATGTCTGACTTCCGCCCGGTACCGAACCGGCACCAGCAAGGTCACCGTAACCAGCAAAAGGAACAGCCCCAGGATCGAGAGCAATAATATACCGATTATTTTCAACAGAATCCATATAATATGAAGCATTCCTATTTAATCAACCACCCATCATTCATGAATATGATCCTTCCCGCAAGCCAAAGCCGCGGTCAGGACATCTTATGTAAAATAAGTCCGGACATCAAACTCTCCTGTCTTCCGATATACCTCCATCAGCATATCATGAGCCAGTTCAACCGCTTCCTGCTTTCCGCCTGCCAGTCCCGCTATTCGGATCTCAGATCTTTGATAGCAGGGGAATAACAATTCATTGGCCTCATAGATATCAAACAGGTTATTGGGATTTGAGGCAAAAGCAATACAGTACACGCCAAAAACAGCTTCCCTGCTGTTCATGGAGGCTATCACTCTGTTTTTTCTTCTCTTTATTTTATTTCCGACATAAAGACTCTCATTCCACAAAATCATAAACCGATGACCCCCTAATGGCACATCTAAGTATACCACAGATTACCATCAATAATACAGTCCTATTCCGACATAATTTCAGAAACTGCAAACAGCCCGTGAATAATTTCATGACAGGCGGCTTTTTCATACTGATCCGAGCAGCGCTCTATACTGTAACGAACATATTCCATTACTTCCTTATGATCCTGGAAGAATACCGGCAGCTTATTCATGGTGTTGGCCATCACCGCCCGGCTGACCATCCTATCCTGACCGGCCAGCAGCTCGCTCATTTCCTGAAGCAGGGCCTTCGTTTCCCTCTCTAAAAGCTCCTCATCCACAATGTCTTCCCCAGAGACTTCATCCAGCTCAGCAAAAAGGCTGTTGGATAGCAGTCTTTGGGAACGGAGCAGCACCTGCAGCAGCTGTTCCAGCATCATGCCCTGTACCAATGCCTTCCGGGAATGTCCCGCCTCATAGGGAATATCTTCCAGGTAGGTGAGCTCATAAGACAAATCCTCCTGAACTCCCTCCAGCTCCAGAAACCTGTCCAGCAGCCCAACCGGCAGATTTGGTAATTCCGGCTGACCGAAGCATATATTAATCTCGCGGATAATGTCCGCCGCCGTTGCTGCGGCTCCCTCATGAGCGCTGTCCCCCATGCCTGCATAAGCCGTGCATAGAAGCATTACATATACCTCATTGACAATCTCCTGTAAGCCAAAATAAATATCCGCTTCCTCCCCAATCCTCCGGGTCGCTGTCTGCAGCAGATCTGATGCCTGGTCATAGGCTTCCTTCGTGATATTCTTATAATCAAAAGCCGCCATCTGCTCTCTCTGGCCGGCCAGCTCCGGATAGAGCTCTTCCATGCCCTCCTCATGATACAGCATGGCAGAGGTGCGAAGCATGTAAAGGAAGGTCTGCAAAGAAGACGCCTCCGCTCCCAGATATGCTTTCAGGCTGTCCTCCAGCAGATCAAAATACTTCTGTCTGGTGATACGGACCGGCAGCTGTCCGACAATCTCCCGGATATTCTCATTAATCACCAGATTGTCTTCCTCTGCAAAGATATATTGCAGGATCTCCCTGGCAAATTCCTCTTCATCGATCGGTTCCCATCCCTCTCCGAACCGGTATTCCAGACGGTTCAGCACATATTCATATATCTGAAAGATGTCTGCATACACGGTCAGAATATTCATCCGCTTGAAGATGTCATTACGAAGGGAATCTATCTCAGCAACTGCTTTCTCCCTCTCTTCTCCGGTGCAGCCTGAGAGAACGCCCTTCCTTATGATCTCATTGATTTTGACTGTCATGGAACTTGCGAAGCTTATACTGTAGGTTCCGCTCTCTGTCCTCTCCTCCGCATATGCCTCATAAAAAGCATAATAATGCATTGCCAGTCTTACCGCCCCATAGGTTCGATACTGATCCGCCATGTAGCTAAAAAGCTGGGGCAGATTCTCTTCAAGCTGTCTCCCGCTCCGAATTTCCTGAACCATATTTTTCATCCTTTTGTTCATATCCCATTACCATCCTATATTTTTATCATTTATCCAAAACAAGCTGTTGCTCAACTAACTGAAGTCAGTTTGCAACAGCTCCTTTTATCCGCCAACATGCCTGCTGCATCATATTATCCCATTGCCTGCTATTTTATGGCTGTTCATTTGTGAACGTGTTCATGGGTAAATAGATGATCCATACAATATTCATAATTCCCGTCACATTTGGAGCAGAAGCGGAACTCCAGATTGTCTCCATCCAATTCCGTCCTGCCGCAAATGGCACACTTATGCCGGGTAATCACATTCTTCCCGTGAAATTGCGTGACATTCCCGCTGTTTCTTCCCTCATTCATCTGTCTCCGGTAATTGGCCCTGCGCTTATATTCACCGGGAGACAGCCTCTGATAATTTCTCGTCAGGAAGAAAAAGATAAGGAAATTAGCAAAGGATACCACCAACGGAACAATATATATAAATCTACCGTTGATTATATAAGTAAACGCCTGATAGATATAGAATGCTCCCTGGATCCATGCCAGATACTTTGCCTTAATCGGTATCAGGAAATACATAAAAAACTGGGTGTTAGGATATATTGCCGCAAAGGCAAAAAACATTGTACCGCAGATAAAACTGAGGCTTGGCGATATACTAATCCCGGTAATCAGATAAGTCAATAAGGATGCAATAATGTTGAAAAAGATCCCGGAAAAGAAATACAGGTTAAAACGAAACGCCCCCCAGGCCCGCTCCAGGGAATTACCGATGATATAATAAAAATAAACCGAAATCACCAGGAACAGAATGCCGCCCACTGATGCAACGGGAACAATCCAGGTGATGAGACGCCATACCTGTCCCCGCATAACAGAGGGAAAATCCAGAGTCAGCAGCCCCCAGACCATGGGATTGGGAACCGCCCCCAGAATCAGTCCGACGGCAAATAAACCTGCAACATATATCATCAGATTCGGAATCGCATACCTCCCAAATCTTCGTTCCAACCTGTCCAAAAACTTCATATCCAACACCTGTGCCTTTCTGTCATACCTAGAATACCTTCTTCTTTCGGAAGATCAAAGCAATGATCACCGCCAGGATTACCGCTGCCAGCCCGATGAAGTAAAACCCGTAGGGATTATCCTTGCCAGGAATATCTGTAAAGTTCATTCCGTAGAAGCTGGCAATCATCGTAGGAATCTCCAAAACAATGGTTACTGCCGCCAGAAACTTCATCACCAGATTCTGATTATTGGAAATAATCGATGCAAACGCATCCATGGTTCCGCTCAGAATTCCGCTATAAATATTCGCCATCTCAATGGCCTGCTTATTCTCAATAATCAGGTCCTCCAGGAGATCTTCATCCTCGGGGTAGTGCTTGATGCTCTCCAGCTTCAGCATCTTCTCAAATACCACCTCATTGGAGCGCAGCGCCGTAGTGAAGTACACCAGACTCTTCTCCAGCTCCAGCAGTTCAATGAGCTCCCGGTTCTGGGTGGAAATATGCAGCTTGCGCTCAATCTCCTCGCTCTTGCGGTCTATTGTTCTCAGATGCTGCAGGAAAGTAGATGCGTTCCGGTACAGGATCTGAAGAATAAAGCGGGTCTTCTTATAAGTATAAAAATCCCTGACCCGCCCGTCAATGAAGCATTTTAAAATCGGAGTCTCCTCCAGACATACGGTAACAAGAAAATTACTGGCTACAATGATACCCAGCGGGATCGTAACATAACGATCCTTATCATTCCTCTTCTCCAGGGTGGGAATGTCAACCAAAATCAGGGTATAATTATCCTCCACTTCAATTCTGGCCCGCTCCTCCTCATCCAAAGGCGCTCTGAGGTGATCCACCTCAATTCCTGTTGCTTCTGCAATTTCCATTAACTCTGTTGCGGAAGGTGCGGTCATGGCAACCCAGCTGCCCTCGGTAATCTCCGTCAGCCGCTGCAATGCACCCTCCGTTGTTCTAAAAATATCAATCATCCTATGCTCCTTTCCACTGCACTTCAAGCAGTGGATCGTAAGCATCCTATATCCCAAGGCGGAAACTCCCCCTCAGCGTATACCATACTACAACCTGCTGCCTGTTACAGTCCCTATTATGTTGTCGAAACAGTTACCCTGATGACTACTACCGGGGCCGGCTTCCATCCTTACCACATCCTTTTTCATTTAATTCAAATGAACCAACCGGTTCAAAGACAATTATATGGTTTAATACTATCTTTGTCAAACAAAAGAAAATCTATTAATCCTTAAAATTTGATTAAATGTAAAAGTTCAGCCGATGCGGTTCTGATCTCTGTTCCAATATACGGTTGGAAAAGAATGAGGTTCCCGTCTTATACATATAAAGTTGCCAAATGTTTTATATATAATTAAGAAATTGTTTTTCTTTCTGTGAAATAATGCTGTTGAACTTCAAGGACAGGTATCGTATAATATAGGGAGTTTATTGGGCATCCGGTTTAAAGCATGCAGGCAGCAAGAAAGGCATGGTTTTTAGTATGAGTAATTATAGATTAGGTATTGATATCGGTTCTACTACAGTAAAAATTGCAATTATAAATGAAACAGGTGACTTATTATTTTCCGATTACGAGCGTCATTACGCCAATATTCAGGAGACTCTTGCGGGCCTGATGAATAAGGCTCAGGACGCTCTCGGCAATCTTAAGGTATCCCCGGTTATCACCGGCTCGGGAGGTTTGACCATATCGAAGCACCTGGATATCCCCTTTGTCCAGGAGGTGGTGGCCGTTTCTACCTCGCTTCAGGATTATGCCCCTCAAACCGATGTTGCAATCGAGCTGGGCGGGGAGGATGCAAAAATAATTTATTTTACCAATGGAATCGAACAGCGGATGAACGGGATCTGTGCCGGAGGCACCGGCTCCTTTATCGACCAGATGGCAAGCCTGCTCAAGACGGACGCTTCCGGCCTGAACGAATACGCCAAGAACTATCAGGCCATCTATCCCATTGCCGCCAGGTGCGGTGTATTTGCCAAATCGGATATCCAGCCCCTGATTAACGAGGGCGCCACCAAACCGGACCTCTCCGCTTCCATCTTCCAGGCTGTGGTAAATCAGACCATCAGCGGTCTTGCCTGCGGTAAGCCTATTCGGGGTAATGTGGCATTCCTGGGCGGTCCTCTTCACTTTTTGAGTGAGCTTAAATCCGCCTTTATCCGTACGCTGAACCTGTCACCGGAGCAAGTCATCGCTCCGGCCCATTCCCATCTCTTTGCGGCAACCGGTGCCGCCATGAACTCCAAAGCCGGAACGGCCGGCAGTGATGGGGGCAAGGAGCTGGCCGCCCTGCATGATATGCTGTCCCAGGGCATTAAGATGGATTTTGAAGTCAACCGGATGACACCGTTGTTCGCGGACGAAGAAGAATACGAAGAATTTAAGAAAAGGCACTCCGTACATACTGTAAAAAAGGGCAATCTTCAGGAATACGCAGGTAACTGCTATCTGGGCATCGATGCCGGTTCCACCACCACCAAGGTGGCGCTGGTGGGTGAGGATGGCTCCCTTCTTTATTCTTTTTACAGCAATAATAACGGCAGCCCTCTCAAGACTACAATCCGTTCCATCAAGGAAATATTTGAACTGCTCCCGAAGGATGCAAAAATTGTCCGTTCCTGCTCCACCGGCTATGGAGAAGCCCTAATTAAGGCTGCTCTCATGCTGGATGAAGGAGAGGTGGAGACTGTTGCCCATTACCATGCGGCAGCTTTCTTCGAACCGGAAGTCGACTGCATCCTGGATATCGGCGGACAGGATATGAAATGCATCAAGATCCGCAACCATACGGTGGACAATGTGCTTCTGAACGAGGCCTGCTCCTCCGGCTGCGGCTCCTTTATTGAAACCTTTGCCAAATCCCTGAACTATGAAGTGGAGGACTTCGCCAAGGTTGCCCTGTTTGCCAGGAATCCCATTGATCTGGGTACCCGCTGCACTGTCTTCATGAACTCCAAGGTGAAGCAGGCACAGAAGGAAGGCGCTACCGTAGCGGATATCTCTGCCGGCCTCGCCTACTCTGTCATTAAGAACGCATTATATAAGGTAATAAAGATCACTAATCCAAAGGATCTCGGTTCCAAAATGGTAGTGCAGGGCGGTACCTTCTACAACGACGCCGTTCTCCGAAGCTTTGAGACCATCTCCGGCTGCAGTGCCGTAAGGCCGGATATCGCAGGCATCATGGGGGCCTTTGGTGCCGCCCTGATTGCCCGTAAGCATTATGCGGGGGAGGAAGCCTCCATGGAGAAGTCCTCCATGCTCTCCATTGACGAGATCAACGAGCTGAAATTTGATACCTCCCTGGCACGCTGCAAGCGCTGCGGAAACAACTGCCTCCTCACCATTAACAAATTCACCGGAGGAAGGCAATACATCACAGGCAACCGCTGTGAGCGGGGTCTCGGCAAGGAAAAGAATGTTGACAATATTCCCAATCTCTTTGAATACAAGATGGAGCGTTATTTCTCCTATCCCGGCCGGAAGCCGGAAGAGGCCGGACGGGGTACCGTGGGCATCCCCCGGGTGCTTAATATGTACGAGAACTATCCCTTCTGGCACACCTTCTTCACAGAGCTGGGCTACCATATCGTCCTGTCTCCGGTCTCCAGCAGGAAAATTTATGAGCTTGGCATTGAATCCATCCCCAGCGAGTCCGAGTGCTATCCTGCCAAGCTGGCTCACGGGCATATCAAATGGCTCATCGACCAGGGTGTAAAATATATATTTTATCCCAGTATTCCCTTTGAGCGAAAAGAAATTGACGGGGTGAACAATCACTATAACTGCCCCATTGTAACCTCTTATCCTGAGAATATTAAAAATAACGTGGAGGAACTGAAAGATCCTTCCATCCTCTTCGATAATCCCTTCCTTTCCTTTGAAAGTGAAGAAATTTTATCTGCCCGGCTGACTGAGATTTTCACCGGCAAAGGAATTCCCGCCTCCGAGATTAAGAACGCATGTGCCAGGGCCTGGTCGGAATTGCTGGCTGCCAGAGAGGATATGCGCAAAAAGGGCGAAGAAACCATGGCCTATCTGCGGGCCTCGGGCCGCAAGGGTATCGTCCTTGCCGGGCGTCCGTACCATATTGACCCGGAGATTCACCATGGCATACCGGAGCTGATTAATTCCTATGGCGCAGCGGTATTGACCGAGGACTCCATTTCCCATCTGGGGGAGGTGGACCGGCCCACCATTGCAATCGATCAGTGGATGTACCATTCCAGATTATACGCCGCCGCTTCCTATGTACGAACCCAGTCCAACCTGGAGCTGATCCAGCTGAACTCCTTCGGCTGCGGCCTGGACGCGGTGACGACGGATCAGGTGAACGATATTCTTACGAAATCAGGCAAAATCTACACCGTGCTGAAAATCGATGAGGTGAACAATCTGGGCGCCGCCAGAATCCGTATCCGTTCCCTGCTTTCGGCAGTGCGGGAGCGTGAGGCGAAGAATATCAAGCCCCGGATCAATTCAGCCGCTCATCACAGGGTAGTATTTACAGAGGAGATGAAGGATACCTATACCATCCTCGCTCCCCAGATGTCCCCGATCCACTTCGACCTGCTGGAACCGGCGCTTCGGAGCGGAGGATACCAGGTGGTGGTATTGCCCAACGACAACCGCCGTTCCATCGATGTGGGACTTCAATACGTGAACAACGATGCCTGCTTCCCCTCCCTGATGGTGGTGGGCCAGATCATGGATGCCCTGTTATCCGGCAAATATGATCTGAATAAGGTAGCCGTAATGATCACTCAGACAGGGGGCGGATGCCGGGCTACCAATTACATCGGATTTATCCGAAGAGCTCTGGAAAGAGCCGGAATGTCCCAGGTGCCTGTGGTTTCCTTAAGCGCCTCCGGCCTTGAGAAGAATCCGGGCTTAAAAATAACACCGAAGCTTCTCCTGACAGCAATGCAGTCCCTGGTATACGGGGATGTATTCATGAGAGTGCTCTACCGTACCAGACCCTATGAAAAGGTTCCCGGCTCCGCCAATGCCCTTCATGAAAAATGGCGGGATATCTGCATTAAGAGCCTGGCCAAAGGAAACTGGGGCGAGTATAAACGCAATCTCCGGGGCATCATCCGGGAGTTTGACCGGCTTCCCCTGGAGGAAGGCCTTAAGAAGCCCAGAGTCGGAATTGTGGGTGAGATCCTGGTCAAGTTCCTCCCCTCTGCCAACAATTATCTGGTGGAGCTGCTGGAGGCGGAAGGAGCCGAGGCGGTAGTACCGGATCTGTTGGATTTCTTCCTTTACAGCTCTTATAATAACAATTTCAAGGCAAGATATCTGGGGAAGAAAAAATCCAGCGCGCGGATCGGCAATCTGGTAATCTGGGCATTAGAGCAGATACGGGGAACCGCCAAGCGTGAGCTGGCAAGAAGCAAGCGCTTCACTCCTCCGGTGCCTATCAGTAAGCTGGCCGCCTATGCGGAACCGGTGGTATCTACCGGAAACCAGACCGGTGAGGGTTGGTTTTTAACCGGCGAGATGCTGGAACTGATCCATTCCGGTGTAAATAATATTGTGTGCGCCCAGCCCTTCGCCTGTTTGCCCAACCACATTGTGGGAAAGGGGGTCATCAAGGAGCTGAGAAAGCAGCATCCCGAAGCCAATATCGTTGCGGTTGACTATGATCCCGGTGCCAGCGAGGTAAATCAGCTCAACCGGATCAAGCTGATGCTGTCAACAGCTGTAAAGAATATGGATAAAACCAATCATTAAAATGGCTCCAAACATAGTAATGGGCGGGATTCAGTGAATCCCATCCAACTATTGGCACAGAGTCTCACAAAAAAGCCCTGAGCAAATGCTTCATCAGCATAAGCTCAGGGCTTAACCATGTCTCTATTTACTGCAAACAAGAATCACCGTAGTGCCCTTGTGAAATACCTTCTCTACTTTGGAGAAACCGGCCTGGGTCAGCATTTTTATCTGATTGTCTATTGTACAGGGGGTATCATAATGATAGAACCCTTCCGAAATACCATGTTCCCTGCGTATCCTTTCATTCTCCGCATAGTAATAGTCCTCCAGCGTCTGTTCCTCCACCATATAATCACATTCCACATATCTTCCGTTTTCAGCCAATCCCCGGCAGAGCCTGGTATACAGCTGAATTTTATCACGATGGCTGAAATGGTGGAGCGTCATGCAGGACAAGGCCGCATCATACTCCCGGTCTCCATAGTCAAAATCAAAATAGCTCATCTGATGCAAGTCCAGCTTTTTTGATTTAAATTTATCCTGCAGGATTCCCAGCATTCCCGAAGATAAGTCAATGCCCGTTACTATCATATCCGGATTCCTAAGAAAAATCTTCTCCAGCTCCAGCCCGGTTCCGCAGCCCAGATCTACCAGCTTCCTGTTCCGCCCATCGGGAATATGCCTGGCTATCTCATGATAGGCCTCTTCCATACCATCGATCTCTGTCAGCATATGCTCCTCATAGGTACCGCTTCGGGTATCAAAAAAGCTTCCCATCTCCTCTAACCAATATCCCATCTTCAACCTCCGCTCTCCCTTTTATCATAGTATAACACCGCTGCGGGGTGTTATAAACCTTAATCACGATTGAGTAAGAAAGATGAGGCAGTATCTCAGGCTCTATATATTCTCAATCTGCCAGTCAATGGGTTCCAGTCCCTGCCGGGTCAGAAATTCATTGGTCCGGCTGAAATGCTTACTGCCGAAGAAGCCCCGGTATACTGACAGCGGGCTGGGATGCGGTGCCTCCAGAATCAAATGCCTGGGATTATTCAGCATGGTTTTCTTAAGCTGCGCGGGCCTGCCCCATAGCAGAAAGACAATGGGCCTGTCCTGTGCATTAACAGCCTGTATTACGGCATCGGTAAAGCGTTCCCATCCCATACCCTGATGGGAGTTGGCCTGATGTGCCCTTACGGTCAGCACCGTGTTCAGCAATAAGACCCCCTGCCTTGCCCATTTCTCCAGATATCCGTTATTGGGAATATAACAGCCCAGATCCTCCTGAAGCTCCTTATAGATATTCTCAAGGGACGGCGGTATCTCTACCCCCGGCTTTACCGAGAAGCACATTCCATGAGCCTGACCCACATTATGATAGGGATCCTGCCCCAGAATTACCACTTTAACCTGGCCCAGGGGCGTAAAATGAAATGCGTTAAAGATATCGTCCGCATTAGGATAAACGGTATACCTTCCATATTCTGATTTTACAAATTCATAGAGCTCCTTATAGTAGGGCTGGCGGAATTCGCCTCCGATTGCATTCAGCCAGTCATTGTTAATTGCTCCCATATCCACACCTCTTTCCATAAAGAGTCCGATCCATTATTATGACATTATTACAAACGCACACTAATTCCTCTGTCCCTCATGTAACGTTTCAGATCCATGATCTCCAGTTCTTTATAATGAAATAACGAAGCCGCCAGAGCCGCGTCCGCTTTGCCTATGGTCAGAGCATCATAGAAATGTTCCATGGTACCTGCCCCTCCGGATGCAATTACCGGTACCGGAACATTCTCCGCTATGGTTCTCGTCAGCTCCAGATCGTAGCCCTCTTTGGTCCCGTCACAGTCCATACTGGTAAGAAGGATCTCACCGGCACCCATTCTGCATGCCTCCACAGCCCATTCCACCGCGTCCATTCCCATATCCACCCGGCCGCCGTTCTTATATACATTCCAGCCGGAGCCGTCGGGTCTGCGCTTGGCATCGATTGCCAGCACCACGCATTGGCTGCCGAATTTATCCGCGGCCTCGCTGATCAACTCCGGTCTTAAAATTGCCGCCGTATTCACCGCAATCTTGTCCGCTCCCTCTCTGAGTATCATCTTAAAGTCATCCACGGTCCGAATGCCTCCGCCAACGGTAAAGGGAATGAATACCGTCTCAGCCACTCTTCGGACCATATCCATTTTGATGTCCCTTGCATCGGAGGATGCCGTGATGTCCAGGAAGACCAACTCATCGGCGCCTGCCCTGTCATAAGCGGCTCCCACCTCCACCGGATCTCCCGCATCCCGCAAATTGACAAAATTAATTCCCTTTACTACCCGTCCGTTATGCACATCCAGGCATGGAATAATTCTCTTTGTAAACATCTTCGTCTCTCCCATCGCTGCATCAAGGTTATAGTCTGGCAAAATTTTTAAGGATCTTCAGCCCTATGTCTCCGCTCTTCTCCGGATGGAACTGGCATCCGAATATCATTCCCCTCTCCACCGATGCATCAATTGAGGTGGCATAATGAGTAGTTGCCGCCACATCTTCCGGATTGGCCGCCTTTAAATAATAAGAATGAACGAAATATACAAAAGCCTGCTGTTCCACTCCATGGTACAGCCGTGCCCCATCCCTGATCGTAAGTGAATTCCAGCCCATATGAGGGATCTTTAATCCCTCGGACTTCGGAATACGAAGTATCTCACCGGGAAGAAGGGACAAGCCCTCCCTATCTCCGCCTTCATCGCTGCGCTCAAAAAGAATCTGCATTCCCAAACAGATGCCCAGCAAGGGTTTATTCCCGGCAGCTATTTCCTTGATTACCTCTACCAATTGAAAATGATGCAGCTTCTCCATGGCATCGCCAAAGGCTCCTACTCCCGGAAGGATTACCTTGTCCGCTGTCAAAAGCCGATCCCTGTCCCTGGTAATCACAGCCTGCTCTCCTATATGAAGCAATGCCTTCTCCACACTCTTTAAGTTACCCGCATCATAGTCAATAATCGCAATCATATCATACCGTTCCTTCTCTGTCCATTTCTGCTAATTATTCATTCTCTCCAAAACAACATCATATACCGCCAGGCTGTAATCTTCCATTCTTTCATACTGCAGAATCTGCAGTGCTTCCTTCTCCGTCAGATGAAATACATTCTTCAGCTCAGCAAGGATTTGCTTTCTGACATAATTCATATCCGATTCAATTCCCAGCAGGGTAGCCAATTCTATGTACTTATCATAACGGGCCAGACCCTTTAACAGGGAATCCAGAGCCTCCGGATATTTTTCCATAGAACAGTAATTGTTATAAGAGTTTAATTGCTTATTAACATACATTACCGTCATAATCTTTTCGTAAACTTCAATATCCTCATCCTTGATATCCACGCCATAAACTTCATTGTAGGCCTGGGTATACTTACGGTTATTGAAATAGTTTGTCGCATATTCAATGCTCAGGGTATAGGTGATAATATTCGTTCCCAGAACCACAATCAGAGCAATAATGGCAAAGAAAAACAACACAAGAGCAGCACCAACCCGATTAATTCTTCCGGGATCCTCATCAATTTCATCAATAACCTGAATTGCATTCCTGGCCGCCGCTTTCTTCTCCGCTTTTTCTTTTCGCTTCTCTGCTTTCTCTCTTTGTCTTTCTGCTTTGGAGAGCTTGCCGCCGCCCTCCTCCTCTTCTAAGTCATCGCCCGCTCTTTTCCCGGTCTTTGACTTCTTCGGAGACTTCTTCTGAGCCTTCTTCGGTTTGCTCTCTTCCCGCTGCTCCTTCTCGTGGTCGAGAGCTGTTTTTTCATCCTTTACATTTCCAAAGAGCCGCTGGAACAGACTGCCTCCCGGCTTTGCCGCAGCCGTTACCTCCCCGGCCTCTTCTGCTTCCTTAATCGCTTTTGTTTTCTTGACCTTGACCGGCTTTTCCTTCTTGGGCTTAGTCTTCTTTTCCTTCTTCCCCTTTGCAGGAGTCTCTTCCTCACCCAGATCATAGTCGTTCAATGAGGAAACCCCTTTAAGCGCGTCGGAGAATACCTCGCCTACATCACCTGGCATACTCTTTGCATACTGCGGAACAGAATCCGGATTCTCCAGCATATCATGGATTGCCTTGATATCTTCTATTACCGGATCATCCTCAGACATCTGACCCAGTAGACTTAGAAAATCATCCTTTTCCTCCTCTTCGTCCTGTTCGGGTTCCTGCCGCGGACTTATCTGCTCTATTCTCTGCGACTCCTCCTGCTGTTGTGCCATCTCCTGCAGATCCCCATATTCTCCGGTCTCTGAAGGCTCTGTGTTCTGCTCATCCAGGCGATTCAATAATTCATCCAATTCAAAATCTATACCGTTGTCGGAATTCGGCTCTTCTTGATCTTCCTTTGCTTCCCCGGAAGCCTCATGCCATCCGGCCGGGGGTACTTCTGCAAGCTCATTATCCGGCTCAAGGGCAGCCGGTTTTTCTTGCAGATTCAAGCCTGCTCCCGCCTGTTTTGTCAGTGCTTCATCCATATAAACCGCTTCTGCCGTTGCAACGGCCTCAATCCCTGCCGCTTGCTGCTCGCTTTCCTGATTATTTCCGGAAAACAAATTTGATAAATCCTCTCCAAACAAGTCCTCATCACTTACGCTGAATTCCGCCCCCAGCTCCTGGAAATCATCTTCATAGTCCGGCGTATCAAATTCATCGCTAAAATCAGCCCTGTACCATTCATCCTCATCCAACTCCAGAATTTGAGCATTCTCTCCCTTTGTTTCGGAAGGACTGCCTGCCCCATCGTCGGAGCGCTTCTTCCTAGGTAATCTTTCCACAGACGGCTCATTTTTAACAGAATTCAACAAATTATCAAGATAAGATTCCTTGGCCTTTACACTAACCTGATCCTGGCAATCACGGCAATATTCCGTTCCATCCTCGATATTCTTTTTACATACTTTACATTTTGCCATCCATTGCACCGTCCATTAAAATAGTAAAAAACTTCAATATAATCTATATCGAACATTTCCTTGTTAATAATTATACTCACTTTCAAATTCAGACTAATTTCCTGCAAATTCCCTATGTTTCTGCGCTTTATGCTTCCGGCTGCGCTCCTATAGAGAGCTTTGGATTCACTTCCTGCAGCATTAATCTGAAATTAAGAACCTCAATGGTATAACCCTCATAAGGAAGAATTCCGGATACCGCCGCTGTAAAAGAAGTGGTGAGATCTTCGCCCGGCTGCCTCACATCAGAAGACTTCACTCTATATATTCCTCTGACGCTATCCACATGAAAACCAATATTCAAATCCTGTATGGCAGTTACAATCAGCATATCATTCTTATGTTCTTCCGAATCCTTCAACCTCAGACACTTCAGCAAATTAACAACGGGAATTAAAAAATCCCTCGGTTTTATAATACCCTCAATAAACGGATGAGCATTGGGCACTGGCAAAGGGTTCTTATCATAAGGCAGTATCTCACGAATGTCATTCACATCAATTCCGTAGGAATTACCACCAGCTCTGAATTCCATAATCTCGATTTCTCTTACCGCCTCATTCAACTTATCCTTTTCCATATTACTACCTCCATACGAGCATTTATGCGATTATTCGGCCTTACCTTCTATATTAATATTATTATAGTGTTAATCCATGGTTTTGTAAAGAGCACAAATCTACAAGGGGATAAACTGCAAATAACAAGGATGGAAATTAAAATTCGGAAAAAAATATATTTTTAAGTATTTTTATTATAATATAAGAAAAATAAAGTGAAAATTACAGAGTGATATTATAAATTTATTATAATAATAGAGTAAATGCTTGACATTTTTCTTAATTCAGATAGAATAGATATAAGGTTTGTCCAAAACTATTCGTGAAATACATACAATTTAGCGAATAATATTATTGTAAACCGAATTTTACTTATTAAGGAGGTACATCAATGTCAGTAGATGCTGTATTGGAATTCAACATTCGTTCAAACGCGAAATCAGAGAATAACAAGCTTACAAAGGATGGGTATTTGTTAGGAAATATCAATGGGAAAGGAATTGAATCGATACCGATCTCTGTGAAAAGAGATGCCTTTAAGAAAACCATTAAGAAGTATGGCAGAAATTGTATTTTAAGACTGGAAAATCAAGATCAGCAAGGTCATGAGGTAATGGTAAAATCAATTCAGCTGTCCCCAAAGGACTATGAATACCACCATGTTGACTTCCAAAAGGTAATATTTACAGACAAAGTTAAGGCGGATGTTGGAATCCGATACACAGGAGCGGAATTCCTGCAGGCGAAAAAGCTCATTCTGAGCCGTTTAACGGACGTTATATCGGTATGGGGCTTACCGCAGGATATCCCTCATACACTTGAATTCGACTTATCTAATTCCAATGTCGGCGATAATATTACTGTCGCAGACCTAACCTTCCCCGAGGGAATTACACCGGATGCCGAAGGCAGCCAATTAATCGGATCCATCCTTGGTGCTTAACACTTAGGGCCGTTGCAAGACGAATTACTTCCTCCTTGCAACGGCCCTATCATTTATCCTTACATCTTACATAATAAAAAAACAGAAACACCGTCAGGTTTTTCTGTTTTGAATTGACAAAATACTACACACGAAAATGATACATCCATTTGAACAAACCCTTTTCAGGTCAAGCCCTCGACCGATTAGTAACAGTCAGCTCCATGCGTTACCGCACTTCCACCTCTGTCCTATCTACCTCGTCTTCTTCAAGGGGTCTTACTAGCT
>JAEWYQ010000011.1 GCA_023395555.1 Bacillota bacterium | reverse complement strand
CCCTTTGCTACCTTGGTTTTTGCATCTACAACATAGCTCCAGCCGCCGTTGGTCGCTAAGATACCATCCTGCTTTCCATCCTTAGTCGGAGGAATTGCAATTGCGAATTTATCTGCCAGTTCCGGATAATCGTTAATAATCTGTCCAACACCCCAGGAGCCGCAGAATTTCATTGCAACACTGCCTTCACCGAAATCCTTCATATCAGCATAGCCTGATAGGGCAACCTCAGGAACAACACCTTCATCAAAGGCTTTCTTATAGAAATTGGCTAAATCAATATATCCCTGATCAATCAAGGGAGTATCCCAGTTATCATTGATTGCAAGATGTCCGGAGGATGCCTGCTGTAAACCCCAGGTACACCAGCCCATGGAGCCGAAGTCCGGAATACCGAGTCCAAACACATCATTGGTGGTTAATTTCTTTGCCGTATCGATCAGTTCATCCCAAGTGGTAGGAACCTTTGTAATTCCTGCATCTGCAAATAAGTCTGTTCTGTAGAAAAGAACTGTGGAAGGCTCGACAAGCTGGGGGTATGCCCATATTTTACCGTCATAGCTTACCATTTCTCTTACATTATCATTCAGATCATCAAATGCCGCCTGAGGAAGCAGGTCATTTAACGGCATGAGCAAGCCATCCTTAACGTTCATAACAATATTACCATAGGACATTACATAAGTGTCAGGGGCGGTTCCTGCTGCCTGTGCTCCTGCCATTCTTTCTGTCCAGGCATCCCCTGCAATGAATTCCTGCTCAACCACATAGCCTCTGCCTAATTGGTTATATTCTTCTGCTTTCTGCTCAAAGAATTCCTGGTTCCAAGGCTCGAAAATCTGGTTCCATACCACTACTTTTACAGGGTCTTTTGTTGTTGAAGAATCATCCCCATTCGTCTTATCTCCTGCTGAGGTTGGAGAAGTACCGTTTGTTACCGGCTCCTTCGAGCCCTTGCTGCAGCCTGCTAATGCGAGGAGTACCATAGCTCCTGCTAATACCAGTGCAATTACTTTCTTACATTTCATTCTTTTTTCCTCCCTTTACTTATTGTTGATTTTTATTAACACAAGTTGCTTGGGCATTAATTTAATGCCATTTAACTCCCTTCCCAAAATATTAATGAAGCAACTGTCTTCATCTACATAATCAAGACAAACATCATACTCTTTGTCATCCTCAAGACAGTAATCCTCCCATATCATCTCCTGATGAAATTCGCTGGTGTTCGCTATTAGGATTAGTTCCGAATTTCGATACCGATATCTGGAGGCTATTACGCTGTCTAAAAGAATGGTTCCTCTATCTCCTAATTCCAGGCTTCTTTTTGATGAATTATATTGGAAATAGGTGCGCCATACCTTTGCATTCCGTAATCTCGGCGGCCTCTTCATTTCGCCGTATGCAAGAATTTCTTTGTGGCTGCCTGTCCTTAATGCAGCAAATTTAGCTATGTAATCCGCGATTTTCTTATCATACCGAAAGCCTGCAGCCTTGAAATCACTATAATGCTCCTTCGCACGGTTGCCCTTCTCTTCCAGCACTTCCATCTCGCTGTACTCGCTGTTGATTTCAAACAATCCGCCCCATAAATAGGTCTTTGCGATGGTGTGATAGATCAGATCCCCGCCCTCCTGGGTCAGCTTGCCCCAGCCATCCATTCTCAAAGGTGCATACCCGCTGTACACATATTGAAACATCGGTATGAGCTGTGCTGTACCCTGCTTGATCAGATCCCTGAATATCCAGGTTTCCAAAGAGGAACAGGGCTGTGCATTGGCTCTCGCCTGATAAAAGTCCAGGCAGTCCAGAAATACCTCGTTGATCATCTCTGTTCCAAGGGGAACATAATGTCCTTTCTCTGCCGAAAGCTTATTCCTGGTTTCTAAGTATATCTCCCGGTATGCCTTTGTCATTTCCTTTCCGGCTCCCACCGGGTGGCCATGCTCATCACTCATACAGGTTTTTAAGATATTATTGGCGGATATATCATAGTACATCGCATCACAGCCGCTTTCCTTAACCACCTGCACATCCCTTGTTACATGCAGCTTTCTGGTGTATTCACAGGCCGGACAAAGCATCGTGAATTTATATTCGTCCTTTGATTTCGGCTTCTGCGGCCATTTCTGGAGACTCTCACAGATTTGATCGCTGTCGGATTTATCTATGGCAACCAAAAAGTCAAATTCAAAGGGGGCAAACCGGTCACCATTTTCCCGTATCGCGTTCCGGTTCTCCTTACTAAATCTGGTGGGAAACCAGTCGTTATACCCACCGGGCAGTGAATTCATATAATTTTGCTCCACATTGGGCCAATCGGGTCCAAGGATGTGGAAAATCGGACTTTTAATGTCCCTTGCGTACCGGTTAATCCAAGCCGTCCTGTCATGGCAGGCATTGAGGCCGAAGGTACAGGCGCCCATATCTTCATAAAGCCAGGCAGCTTTATTATCCCCGGTGCGTTCACATAACCTGCCTCTGCTGCACCAGGATTGTCTGACTGCCCATTCCTTATAGAGATCACCGGCTTCATACCATCCATCACCCTTAGTCAGGGTTATGACGAATTTCCATGGAGCCATAAGTCCCTTCCCAGCTTCAATATCCTCATAGCCATAAATCTGGCTTACTCTTAAGCTTCCGCCATGCTTATAGATATTTAACCATTTCTGATGATACTGGTTATCATAGGCCGCAAAATACAAGCCGGCGGTATTTTCACAGTAATAGGTGAAGAACTGCATCGTGGCACCGGAGAAGCTTTCCGGATAAGGCATATACCGGAAGCCTTCCTCCTCTTTAAAATGCTCCAAGGGATTTTCCACCAAGAGTCCTGTAGCATAGGAATGAGCGATGCAGTTCTTTGCTTCTCCCTCCTGTGCTCCATAGGCCTTTGCCAGGTCACCGATCCCATCCAGGAGCGGATACTCTATGCTGCTGACCTTCCATCTGCCGTAGTTTTCCACATGGGATTCCATAATTACAGAGTCTTCGCATAGCTGCCATAAAGCAATCAGCTTTAGCTCGCCCGGAAGCCTCCAGCACAACTGCAGCTTATCGTCTTCCCCGGTATAACTGAAGGCTTCAAAATCTTCACTGTAAACTTCTTCCTCCAACTCCAGCTTAAATACTTCATCCAGGAGGTTATCAATTATAACCTTGCCCTTCTTACGGTCAATCATTTTACGAATTGCACCATTCTGCTCATTAAACTGTACTTCAATTATGTCATTCCTTAAACAAAGCACCCTGTCGCCTCCTAATCTGCCCTATAAGAACATAGCCGCCCGCACTAGCGGTATCTGGGTCCGTAGACCTCGCATGCCTTGAAATCGGCAAATTCAAGACATTCTGTAGCAAAGGCGCTCCAGGCATGCGGCCGGAAGATATCCTTTTTATCAACGTTATGCATTGATACATGGATTCTCAGCATGGAAGCCAGAGTGATCAGATCCTTACCGATATGACCGTATACAAATGCTCCGTGGTTTGCTCCCCAGTTAGCCATCACGGAATGTACATCCGTAAATGCTCCCTCACCGGTAAGCTTAGGTACAAACCAGGTGGTAGGCCAGGTCGGATCTGTTCTTTGATCTAATTGCTCATGGACCTTATCCGGAATAACGGCCGTATAGCCTTCTGCTATCTGCAGGACCGGTCCGATCCCCTTCACAAGATTTACCCTGACCATGGTCACAGGCATCTCTCCGCCGGTTCTAAAGTGTGAGGAGAAGCCGCCTCCTCTGAAATAGTACAGGTCTGCCGGACACCAGTCGGTTTCCTTGAGACAGGCTTCCATGTCCGTATCCGTCATATCCCACCATTGTTTCATGACAGAGCTTCCGTTTTCCTTCACCGCACCTGTTGCATCCAAGGCTGCTGCTCCGGAGTTGATCAAATGGATCAATCCGTTCTTTGCCGTGCCTTCCGGCTGCCAGCCTGTAACTCTTTCAATCGCTTCCGGGCTCCAATAGGTCCTGACATCGGCAAATATACTGGCTCTTCCGGTTAACAGGTTCCCGAATAGCATGGATACTGCATTCAAATGATCGTTCTCCGTAGCAAATATCATCGGCTGTTTCTTACCGTTCCAATCAAAGGTGGTATTTAGCATCGCTTCTGTAAAATCACCGTTGGGACACCAGTCAGACCACATTCTCTGTCCCTGGAAGCCTCCCATGATACCATTGCGGCCCAAAGCCTCCTCCTGCCAACCCATAGCATGAAGCTTCGGATTACCCTGCATTAAATCCTTGCAAATCAGAGTGTGCTTAACGCAATGTTCCCACTCGGCATCCTTTTGCTCTTTCGTATGGCGAATGGATTCCGGATTCTTATCAAAGCCCTCTTTACAATTTGCTTTGACCCAAGTGATTGCCTTTTCGTATTCTTCTTTATCATATATTTCGTATTTTATTCTTCTAAGAACCTCGGTCATATCAATCCATTCCGTTCGTATTCCCAGGTATTCCTGTAAAAACTGTGCATCCACATTGGAGCCTGCGATACCCATACATACCGAGCCAATCCCGACGTAAGCCCTGTTCTCCATCAAGCCGACAGCGATTGCTGCTTTCGCAAAGGATAGAAGCCTTTCTCTGACATCCTCAGGGATCGTGTTGTCTGCCAAGTCCTGTACATCATGCCCATATATAGAAAATGCGGGCAAACCTCTCTGGTTGTGGGCAGCCATTACGGCAGCCAGATATACCGCACCGGGCCGTTCTGTCCCGTTAAAGCCCCATACCGCTTTTATCGTCTTTGGGTTAAGATCCATGGTTTCGCTTCCATAACACCAGCAGGGAGTAACGCTAAGGGTTGCGCAAACATTTTCCCGTAGGAACTGATCGGCGCATCTTGCCGCTTCCTCTCCTCCTCCGATGGAACCTTCAGATATGACGCATTGAACCTGAGTTCCATCCGGGTATGTAACATTTTCTTCTATAAAAAGCTTTGCTGCTTCCGCCATAGCTCTGGTCTTTTCCTCCAAGCTTTCACGGATACCCATTCGTCTTCCATCAATAATTGGTCTGATACCAATTTTGGGATAAGTTCTCATGTCAGACTTCCTTTCACAAAACATACTTTATGATTTGAAAATCAATGTCGTCCTTTATACATTATCACCAAATCATACGTCTATGATAACAAGGAACTGTCCATTATGTCCATAATGGATACTGTCATCTATATATGTAATATTGTTTATATCCATGTTTTCGTTTTTCACAGCTTGCCATTCAGGCATAGTGCATACTTATACAAAGAAAGCTGGAAGGTCATGTTAAGTTTCTGCGAAAATGCATGGTTTCAGCCAGTCTTAAGGCTGCATAAAAAATAAACGGTTTTAAGAAAAAGCTTCTTAAAACCGTTGATAACAAAAAAACATATTATATATTTTGCTATAAACAAATGATGAAATAAAAAATATGATATCATTTTATACGCTGCTTTTATTGGGGAATCTTTGCATGGTCTTTCTGGCTGTTCCGATAATCTAACGGTGACATGTTAAGGACATTTTTAAACACCTGGCTGAAATACAGCGGATTCTCATAACCTACCGTTTTACTGATCTCCTTTACTGACATATTGGTATCCTTAAGCATCGCGCAGGCACTCTCAATTCTTTTCTGGGTCAGATATTTTATCGGCGAAGTACCGGTCTGCTCCTTGAACATATGGGAAAGATAACATTTGCTTACATAAACCATCTCCGACAAGGATTCCAGAGTGATGGGCTCTGTATAATTCTTATCAAGATATTCCTTAATCTTCTTACAGTTGAGGGTTCTCTCGTCCTGATTCGTCTCCTCAATGCTAAGAAGCCGCAAGCTTAATACAATAATCGCAATCAATAAACTTTTGGTAATCTGCTGATAATAATTAATCTGATTCGCGGATTCCTTCAGCAGCTCCCTGAAATAAGTATCCATATGATGCTTATATTTACCGCAGTCTATCACCGGACAGGCCTTATCATCAATAAGGTGGTTTATCTTAAGGCCCGGCAGTGAGAAATTCCTCATGGATACAAACATTAAAAGCAGGGGATTATCCTTCGAGGTTTTCTCCTCATGGAATATATAAGGATTTATTATAACCAGGTTTCCTGTTTTGAGTTCATATGTAGTATCACCCATGACAATCACACCTTCACCGCCTGCGACATAAAGAAGCTCGCAAACATCATGCAGATGCCTTACATTAAACCAATTCGGAATTCGATACAAGCTAATTGACTGCCTAATCTATACGATAATACATTGTTTTCATAGGAAAACATGTTATAATCACAATATGGATTCAAAAAGGAAGGGGTTTATACAATGCAATTGACAAAATTCTTTTCAGTAAAGGGAATGCTGAAAAGACATCAGATTATCGGCGATTTGCCATCCTCCCGCACAGCATACTCCAATTTCTTTCGTATTGCATGGCCATCCGCCCTGGAGGCCCTTCTTGTTGCTCTGGTCGGGGCCATTGATACCATTATGGTCGGAACTCTGGGCGAAGGAGCCATCGCAGCAGTCGGGATAACTACCCAGCCCAAGTTTATCCTGCTGGCGCTGATCTTCTCCCTGAATACCGGTATCACAGCCGTAGCAGCCCGCCGGAAGGGGCAGGATAACCGGAGGGATGCCAACAGAACCGTTCGTACCGGAATCATCTTCAGTGCGGTCAGCTCCATACTCATGGCCTTCTTAGGCTTCCTGTTTGCCAAGCCCATCCTGCTGTTTGCCGGTGCAGAGAGCTCCTATCTGAATTATGCTCTTGACTACTTTGATGTCATCCTGCTGTCCCTTCCCTTCCAGGCATTGAATCTCACCATCAATGCTGCACAGAGGGGCTGCGGAAAGACCAAGGTATCCATGTACAGTAATATTATCAGTAATCTGATTAATATACCCTTCAACTTTCTCTTAATTAATGGAATCGGTATTTTTCCCAAATTAGAGGTCCGAGGTGCCGCAATTGCCACTTTGATGGGTGCAATTGCCGCATTTTTAATCTCCTTCTCCACTTTACTCCGGTCAAAGGGTTATCTGTCCTTTCATGTGAAAGCCGGATGGGCCATCCACCGGGATGTGACTGATGCCATTATTAAGGTAAGCAGCAGCGCTTTTGTAGAGCAGGTATTTATGAGAATCGGTTTTCTAGCCTATGCTGCCATTATTGCAAGACTCGGCACGACCCAATATGCAACCCATTTGATCTGTATGAACATACTGACCCTTTCCTTCTGCTTCGGAGACGGGCTGTCCATTGCGGCCTCTGCCCTGGTGGGGCAGAATCTGGGTGCAAAAAGGCCGGATTTATCCATTGTCTATGGTAAAACCGGCCAGCGTCTTGCTTTTCTTATTTCCTGTGGAATCTTCCTGGTCTTTTTGTTTGGAAGAACCTTTTTGGTATCTTTGTTCAGCGATGAAGCCGCAATCATCACTCTGGGTGCCAACATCATGATCCTTGCCGCCCTGGGAACCCATTTCCAGACCTCACAGGTGGTGTTGTCAGGCTGTCTGCGCGGTGCGGGAGATACGGCATATGTGGCTGGAACCTCCTTCTTAAGCGTGGCTCTGATCCGTCCCCTGCTGACCTTCCTTCTCTGCTATCCGGCCGGCCTCGGTGTGTACGGAGCCTGGGTGGCCCTGTTAATTGATCAGGCCTTTCGCTTTGCCACCAGCTACCGTCGCTTTTCCAGCGGAAAATGGACTAAGATCATATTGTAAATCACTATCTTGTACCAGAATAAGTACTTCGCATCTTTTATCACCGTGTTTCCTCCACCTCCCCGGTATATCGGTTCACCCGGTACCAGCCATAGGTCACGGTATGCCCGATGCCCGTCTCCGGTTCATCCAGAACAAATTCATAAAGGTGAAACAGAAATTCCTCCTCTGTTTCTCCCTGCCCTTCATATACCAGATAATATTCGGCAAAGGACAATTTATAATAATAATCGTCCTCTGCCGAAGGGCAAATCTTATGAAAGTTAGCGCAGTAATTTTCTTTTACCAGGTCAAGTGCTTCCATCGCGGTAAGCTCCGGCCCCTCTTCTTCCCTGTTTACCTCTGTTTCGGCAACCCCCGGCCTCTGTGCTCCTGCACCGGCAAACACTGCCGGATCTCCATCCATCAGGTATTTCCCATGTTGCTCATTCATCCCGTAGCTACCAAAGGGGTAGATACATAGTAAAAAGCAGATGCAGCACACCGCTGTCTTCATATTTGCCTTCTCCTTTTACTATGGAACATCTCTGCACTGGCAGGACAAGTTTATTGTATCATTAACTTGAAATTTTTTCCATAACAAGCAGTCACAAATAATCGACAGCAGCAAACAGGTTCCTCCAGAATCTATCTCTGAGCAGGCGGTGCAGACGGGCCTTCCGGCGGATTCATCGGAGGCTTGGCCGGCGGGTTCGGGGAGTTATTGCTTCTCCTTCGTTTCAGAATACGTTTTCCGATAAGAACGGAGGCCGTGATAATGGCTGCCCAGATAAGCAGGTAGGGAAGATTGACAATAAACCATACCACAAAATCCTTCGTACCTTCGCTCAAACGATAAATCGTATCGCCAAATCCGTTCTTAATTCTGGTGGCAACGGTGGGCCTGGCTTCCTCCACTACCGGAGTCAGCTTCTCCACTTCCCGAATAGTTAAGGATACCGTACTGTATTCTACCTTATTATCATAGGTTCTAAGGGTCGTTTCATAATTCTGAAGCTCATAGCGTATGTCACTGAGACGGCTTTCCAAAGTAACGATATTCTCCATACTCTCTGCCTTCTCCAGAAGCTCAAACAACCTCTCCTGCTCAATCTCCAGCGCTTTTTTACGGCTCTGGATGTCCGTGTACTGAAGCGTCACATTCTCCGTTGATTCCTTCCTATTTACCACATTCGCTTTTTCATTCACCGAATTAACAAACTCATCCGCCTTGGCCTTGGGAATCCTTGCAGTGATTCCCGCGTAACGCATCTCCCCGCTGCTATAGATACTTCTGCCGCTGATATTGGAAGTCTCCACGTATCCGCCCAGACGTCCGATCTCTGCGTTCAAATCCGTAATCAGGCTGTCGAATTCCTGGGTCTCCATATCCATATAAAAGGTTCTGATAATCTTATCCTGGGTCTGCAGAGCCGATGCTTCCTCTGTATTTACTATGACTCCCCCGGCAGCCGCTCCGGAACCGGTACTGGAGCCATCCAGGGAAGGCTTTTCTTCCGGCATCCCCATCTCCGCATCGTTTTCCCTCACCTCCTCGTTCCAACCGCCGTAATCAGCCTTGCCGGCCGAATTCTCTTCTTTGTGGAATGACTTACTGCTGCATGCCGAAAGAACCGTCATGAATGTCATAATAAGACTGATAATAACCAATATCTTCCTTTTCTTCATACTCTCTCCTCCTTTATATAATATAATGCTTTCCTATGCTTCTATTATAACCATTAGACGCTGCCATAGGGGGAGATGGTTCCATAATTTTCACAAAACTGGCAATTCAAAATAAGGCCGCACCAATCCCTTTCAAAGATTGGCACAGCCTCATTCTATCATTCTGTTATTTTACTTTTACTTTGACCTGCGGGCCTCGTCCTGCTTTATTCATTGCCCATATCCCTATCTCCGTCTTCGCTTTCTGAGCCGGGATTTCAATGGAGTATTCCCCTTTATCATTGATCTTTCCCTCATAAAACTTATTGCCGATCTGGGCAAACACTCTGGTCTGCGTCTTCGCAACCTTCTCCGGCGCATCCTTGAAGATATCTGCTGCAGTCTCCTCATTGGATGCTGCCTCATCCTCCGGCACCGTATAGTCTAACAACTGCACCTTACCGGTGATCAGGGTGTCCCCCTTCTTGATTTCCTTTACGGTAGGCTGATCAGGAGCCGCCTTTTTCACCTTGGAGACCACGGCCTTACTGGTTCCCATCGCATTGGAAGCGGTTGCTTTCACCTCCGTACCCGATGCGGCTCTTTCAATGGTAAAAGTATAGAGATACCTGTTATTCACTTCATCATACTCATAAGTCTTTGTTTTATACACCGCACTGCCCACGGTAAGTTCTATTTCAGAATCTTTCTTGGCAGCAAGCTGCACCTTCTGATCCGAATTCGTAATTTCCTTCACCAGAACGGGCGTATCCGGCTGACTGGCAAGCACCTCGGTCTTACTTGCCGTAAGTATCTTGCTGTCAGAGAACCGTACCATGGCATAGACCACTGTGCCCGCCTCCAGCCTCTCATCCAGATCGTACCAGAATGCACCGGCGCCATCCGTCTCCACGGTACACAGCGTGCTTTTAAAATCAGGTCCGGTACCGGTAGTAATTGCCAGATACAAATTCCCAATATCCTCATAGCTGCCGGAGATCAGATAGGATTGATCTGAAATTCGGTTAAAAACAAGATCCGTTGAATCGGTGCTGACCCTTTCCTCGATATCTCTTACCACAAGCTGTGTGGCATAGCTGTACCGGATGGTATCCAGCTTCCTGTCGACAGCCATAATAGTGATTACGTCTCCGGCATGAAGCTGAGTGCCGAATTGGTATGTGAAATTACCGTTGGCATCGGAGAAGGTTGTATACCGGTTCCCGGCCAGAGTAATCATAATCTCATGGGCTTCCTTCACATCCGGAATCTAGCCGTTAAGGGTATTCTCTATATTGCTTATCTCGTATGCCCGGGGTGCGTTAGGTCCTGCATCGCTTACCGTCTCGGTATATACGCGGCTGTTCCTTGATATATGATCCAGGCTATAAATCTTCAGGGCCGCACCAGCCTTCAAGGGAGGTACCATCATAGCGAAATACCCCTGGTCGTTCTTTTCAAGATCAACCTCTACAA
>JAEWYQ010000078.1 GCA_023395555.1 Bacillota bacterium | reverse complement strand
GCTATGTTGTAGATGCAAAAACCAAGGGAGCAAAGGGTGCGGCGGATTACATCAGCTGGTTGCTGGCTGAGGATGTAGAAACCTCTGCAGATTTCTTCAAGGTTGCAAACTATGCAAAGGCTGCCCCCAGAAAGAGCGTTGCTGAATACATCGCCGGAGTTGCGGGAGACAGCACTTGGGCGGAAACCGTAAACTATGTATCCGCTCATGCGACTGCAGAACCGATCTATCCTTGGGATATCTCAGCAACCGTCGCTTTGATGTTTGAAAACACGGCTCTTGGCATGATGAGTCCGGAGGACGCTGCCGCTCAGGCAGCAGCGACTATCCAGGATATTATCACAAACCAAAACTTAGCCGGAACCAATCCTAGAAAATAGGAATCAACGAAACAGTCATATATAATCCGGAATTAGCCATTTTATAGTTATCATGGGAAAGGGCTAGTTCCGGATTAAAGTGAACCGGCGATTGCTTGGCTGGAAAACGGAGAGAAGGAGGTAACGATTTGAAGTCCAAGAAGAAGAGACAAGGCGGGATAACTAATTTTGACAAAAGAGATATGAAAATCGCATACTTGATGTTGCTGCCTGCTGTAGTCATGCTTACTATATTTGTAATCGTTCCGCTTATAATGGCAATACAGAAATCCTTTTATGATTGGAACTATTATATCGATTCTGTATTTGTAGGGTTGTATAATTACAGAGTAATTCTTAAAACAGTTTATTTCCAAAAGGCGATCATAAACGTAGTAAAATTTGTTGTGGTTATTGTTCCGCTTTTACTTATCCTTTCGTTCCTATTTGCCCATGTGCTTAAGGGGGTGGGCAGCAGGATGAGTACAATGATTAAAACCGCTATCTACATCCCCGGCATCATTTCGGGAATTGCCACATCCGTAATATTTATCTTTATTCTTGACTATAAGGGTGGTATCATCAACCAGATCCTGATGGCAACCGGTGCCGGCAGAATCGGCTTTCTGAATAATCCCTTCTGGGCCTTCATAGCAGTGGTTGCACCAACGGTCTGGCTGGGCATCGGCGGTAATACAATCCTGATGTATGCTGCTTTAGTGAATGTTCCCCAGGAATATTATGAAGCTGCTTCCGTGGATGGAGCCAGTGCCTTTACGAAAATGATCCGAATCACGCTGCCTCAGATGAAGAATATATTTGTACTAATGTGCATCAGCCTGACAGCCGGAACCCTTCAGATGTTTGATATCCCTTATATGTTAACCGGCGGCGGTCCTTCTAATTCAACCTTAACGCCGATGCTTTATCTATATAATAATTACAGGGATATCAGCAAGGGCATGGGCTATACCATTGCCGGTGCAATTATGATGATGATCGTCATAGCGCTCATTAATTCAGTCGTATTTGCCGTGATCAAATCAGAGAAAAGTTTGGAAGGATAAGGTGTTATCATGAGAAAGCTGAAAAAGAAGATAATAAGGATAGTTTATTCCATAATAGCACTCAGTGTGGCGCTCCTGGGTCTGTTTCCATTAGTGTGGATGGCTCTGGCAAGCTTTAAAAACAAAAAAGAGGTTTTCGCTACACCCTTAAAGTTTTTCCCCACGGTTTGGACAATGGAAAACTTTGATATTATTTTTGATGATAAATCGATTTCTTTTACCAGATCAATATTTACTACCCTGTTCGTATCGGTAACCGCAGTATTTCTGGCTTTGCTTATCAATATGATGGCCGGCTATGTGTTTGCCAGAATGAATTTTTATCTTAAAAAGTTTTTTTGGGTATATTGTATCATCTCCATGTATATTCCCGGCATGACCATCTTACTGACCTCCTTTTTGGTGGTACAAAAATTGGGCATGCTTGATAGCTTAGGGGTCTTGATTCTGCCGGGTTTGGTATCAGGGTATAGTATTTTCTTCTTCCGGCAATTTTTCCTGAACCTGCCCTCCAGCCTTGAGGAAGCAGCAATGATTGACGGAGCCGGCCGTGTAAAGATTTTCTTTAAGATATTCATACCTTTGTCAAAATCTCCGATGGTTGTTTTGGGAGCAGGAACCTTCATCGGCTATTGGAACAGTTTTTTATGGCCGTCCATGACCATATCCCAGCCGAAATATATGCAGGTTATACAGATTATCCGGTCTATGAGATCTGTATACTCAACGAATTTTGGTGCTGTTATGGCAGGGACTTCGATTGCGGTCATACCGCCGATTATTCTGTTCTTTATCTTCCAGAAACAGATTGTGAAAGGTGTCGTATTATCTGGTATAAAATAAGACATGAAAAAAATACATACTTGAAATAGTACTCTGCATAGATATTGATTTGCGGTAGTGAGGAAAGGAAGGTTTATTATGAACACAAATTATGCAGCAGATTTATCTTCAATCATGCTTCCAAGAGACGGAAAGAGAAAGAGGGAGTCCTCCTATGACCGCACCGGCGGCAATGATGACAGAATCTATGTGAAACCGGGAGATACGGCTGTCATCGCTGATATCAAAGCTCCGGGAATGATAACCCATATCTGGATGACGATGATGAATGAGGGAGAGGAAAAGGACAGCTTAAGAAAGCAGGTACTGAGATTTTACTGGGATAATG
This sequence comes from Bacillota bacterium, assembly GCA_023395555.1. Lineage (GTDB taxonomy): Bacteria > Bacillota > Clostridia > Lachnospirales > Lachnospiraceae > Mobilitalea > Mobilitalea torta. Next base: position 49,545 of record JAEWYQ010000078.1, on the reverse strand, counting down.
AGGAAGAGCCCAGTGTCCTGGCGCCCATCGGTGATTTCTACGGAATGGGGCATGCCATGAGCCGGAATTATGTTTCCGCACCCTTACAGATGAGTCCTGAGGATGGAAAAGGCTTCAACTGCTGGTTCCCCATGCCGTTTAAGGAAAGAGCGCTTCTGACCGTTACCAATGAGGGCAGTACGACCCTGATCCTGTATTTCTATGTTGATTACGAAGAATATGAGGAGCCGAAGGAGGAGCTGTTACATTTCCATGCGAAGTGGCACCGGGAATGTCCTACCGAAGGCGTTGATAAAGATAACTTTAAAGCCCATAGGGAATGGTGCTTTGGCGGGGAAAATAAATCCGGTGAAGGTAATTTTGTCGTCCTGGAAGCAGAAGGACGCGGCCATTATGTGGGAGCCAATGTCAATATTCATAACCTGAATACCGATAACCATTGGGATTGGCCCGGTGAAGGGGATGATATGATTTTCATTGATGGGGATAAGATGCCTACGCTTCATGGAACCGGTACAGAGGATTATGTGAACATGGCTTGGTGCCCTACCCAGGAATATCATGCACCTTATCACGGACTGCTCCTTGGCGGAAAGAATAACTGGAAAGGAAAGATCACCTATTACCGTTATCATATCCAGGACCCCATCATGTTTGAGAATTCCATCAAGGTTACGATAGAACACGGACATGCAAATCACAGAAGCGATGACTGGTCTGCGACGGCTTATTGGTACCAGACGGAGCCCCATCTGCCCTTCGGCCCCATCCTGCCGGTAGAAAAGAGACTTCCGGTGAATGAGGATGCCTTAAGCTGGGGTGATATAACCCTCTGATCTTTTATAAGCGTCATAAGATAAAGAAAGGCAGTGTTCGTTGGCTTATGACGCCTTTCATAAAATACGATTAATCAGGCAATTGCGAAACGATATATTTTTTGCAATTGTATACACAGCACATACTGTTTCTCCGCTCCAACGCTGCCTGCGGGCTTAACTTCCGCTCCGAAACAGTATGTGCTGTGTATACAATAATCTCAGTTTATGAGTTTCGCAATTACCTAAATACAATTAATGAAATCAGCTCATTTTATATAGATAAAAGCGCTCCCTCCTCTTAATGCTTTCATGCGCTTGCATTCTACAATATTAGGAGCTGATTTTTATAACAATATTTATATATGCGTAAGTATTAACCTGCGCAGGAATGAGGAGAGTATGCTAAAATATAGAATATATTATCTTATTTTTGTCTTGTTAATTGCCATGTTCACGGTTGTGGGATGCTCAAAAGAGGGTAAGCCAAACCCGGAGACAGAAGCAGAGGAAGGAACAGGGAAAGGAGCATGGGAAGGAACAGAGGAAGGAACAGAGAATGGTTTAACGAATCAATCGAAATCAGATGACTCTGACGTGGATTCTTCAGAGGATAAGGCGGAGGAAACAGCTTCGGACGAGAAGTCCGAAGAGAAACCGGCCTTAAGCTCCTCCGAGAAAAAGGTTCAGCAGGCATTAGAGATATTGAAAGCACATAAGGAGAAGAATTTAACCTATGCGCCTCTTGCAGACCCAGAGGATAAGTATAATTTAAACATCGTAAAGAACATTCATATGATTGCGGTAGAAACAGGGGAGTATTCCATCAATAAAACAAAATCAAACTATAGAGTGGGCGGTACGGATCTTGGTATCTCCTTTAATCTGGGGGATACAACTTACATAGCATTTGGAGATACCTTCCAAAACGAATGTATGGAGGGCGGCTGGAGGAGCAATGTGCTGGCGATTACTACAGATGATGACTATACCGATGGAATCCATTTCGACTCTATGGTCACGAGACCCGGTGTGAAAACTGCAAAAGAGCTGATACCCAGTAAAAAGGTCGATAACCTGGAGATGACAACGATACCGACCGGTGGAATTGCCATTGGGGAAACTCTTTATATGTCCTATATGTCAGTCCGTCACTGGGGGACTCCGGGGGGCTGGGATTGTAATTTTGGTTCCATGGCGAAAAGCGTGGACTATGGCCAGAACTGGGACCCTATAGAAACCTTACGCTGGCCCGGTGATACAAGCTTCTGTCAGATGGTACCGGTGATGATTGAGGATTATGTTTATGTTCTCGGGATCACAGGCGGCCGCCGGGGCCCTGCAAAGCTGATGAGGGTTCCGGTCAGTGATTACGAGAATTTTGCAGCCTTTGAATACCTTATGGGGTATGATGAGGAAGGAAATCCGATCTATGAAACCGGAGAAAAGGCCATGTATGAGGCATATAACGTATTGCCGAAGGCGGTTGGTGAGATGTCCGTCCTGTACAGCGAGTACCTGGAGGAATGGCTGGTAACCTATATTGACGGTAAGGGAGATCTGGTAGTTAAGAGTGCGAAGAATATTTACGGTCCCTATTCCAAGCCTGTGATCATAGCAGCCCAGAAGGATTTCCCCAGTCTCTACGGTGCCTTTATGAATCCAAAATGGGTTTCTGAGGACGGTAAAAAAATTGCGTTTATGATGTCGATATTTGATCCGGTCTATAATACTGTCTTAATGGAAATGGAACTGGAAAGATAGGAGATTAATCCATGGAAGAGAAAGTGATTAGGAGTAACACGCAGAGGAGCTTTACGAAGGAAGCCTCCGCAGCAAAATTTTTATTGGGCGGAATTGGTACCGGTAATATATCAATTGGAGCGAGAGGAAACTTTACGGATTTTGAGATATTTGGACTTCCCAATACCGGAATGGATTCGCCTTATACGTTTTTTGCTTTCCGGTCGGAGGATGAGAAGGGAAACGTGGTGATAAAAGCCCTGGAGGGTCAGCTTGTTCCGCCCTTTGAGCATTCCCACGGCTTTACTGCCTGGGAGATCGGAGGTTTACCGAGATTTAAAGAAACGGCCATGACCGGAGAGTATCCCTATGTTTGGATTGACTTTGCGGATGAGGAGGTGCCGTTTGATATTACGATGGAGGCCTACACTCCATTCATACCGCTGCAGGTGGAGGAATCGGCAATTCCCTGTGGCATTGTAAGATATAAGGTGAAGAATACTTCGGGCAGTACCCAGAAGGTCAGTATCGCCGGCTCCTTAGCTAACCTGTGCAATTACAGCGGACGGGATATCTGGAATAAGCCTTTATTTGAGGGAGAGTCAAAGAATACCTTCCTAAGCAGGGAAGGCTGGCGCGGGCTTTCCCTTACGACACAGAGTAAGGGTAAGGATGAGCTTGGTTTCATGGACATGGGTATCTTTACCACGGATCAGGAGGTTTTTTACCGGGAATACTGGAACGAAGGCGCCTGGTGGGATGGTCTGCAGGATTTTTGGAATGATTTTTCGGAGGATGGCTTACTGGATAATCACCGGGTAATAAAAGCCCAGGGTAACCGGATGCATCGCAGCGATATTAAGATCGGTTCCCTGGGTATGAAAAAGGTTCTGGAGCCGGGCGAGACCAAGGAATATCTATTCCTGATCACCTGGTGCCACCCCTGGAGAATCCGCTCCTGGGATCAGCTGCAGGATGTCCGGAAAAATAACAGGAGCCTGATTAAGAATTATTATGCGACCCTCTATCCGTCGGCAATCGCTGCAGCCGAGTATGCAGCAGCCAACCTGGAACGGCTGGAGGAGCTGACGGCAGCCTTCCATAATAGCTTCTTTGGAAGTGATTACCCGGACTATGTCCTGGATGCTGTGGCAAGTAACCTTACGGTCATCCGGAGCAATACCTGTTTTCAAGTGGAGGATGGCACCTTTTTTGCTTATGAAGGCTGTTTTAATATCGCCGGCTGTTGTGACGGTAATTGTACCCATGTCTGGAATTATGCACAGTCGCTGGCGTATATGTTCCCTCAGCTGGAACAGTCCATGAGATATACCGAGTTCTTAGATGAAACCGATGAGGAAGGGGCGATGAGGTTCAGGGCCAGAACCTATCTTCAGGATGAGCCTTGGGAGCTGCCTCCCGCAGCAGACGGGCAGCTGGGCTGTATCCTTCGGCTTTACCGTGATTGGAGGTTTTCCGGTGATCAGAAATTCCTGACCAGGTTGTGGCCTTATGCCAAAAAAGCTTTGGATTTTGCCATGAAGTACTGGGATGAGGACGGAGACGGTGCCCTGGACGGGCAGCAGCATAATACCTATGACATCGAATTCTATGGTATGAATGCAATGATCAACTCCATCTATATCGCAGCCTTAAAAGCCGGTGAGCAAATGGCACTTTTCCTGGACGATAAGAATAAGGCAGAGGAATACCGCAGAACTTATGAAATGGCATCGGCTATCGTGGATCATGACTGTTTTAACGGTTCTTATTATATACAGAAAATAGAAGATGTCAACGAGTACAAGTACCAATTCGGAGACGGCTGTCTTTCCGACCAGCTCTTCGGGCAGCAGCTGGCCCATATGGCGGGACTGGGCTATGTCTTTAATAAGGAGCATGTGAAAAAGGCGGTTAAGGCAATTTATGATAACAATTTTAAGACATCCCTGCATAAGCATTGCAACCTGCAGCGTACCTATGCACTGAATGATGAGGCAGGTCTTCTGATCTGTACCTGGCCATCAGGAAACAGGCCGGAGATACCCTTTGTATACAGTGACGAGGTCTGGACCGGAATTGAATACCAGGTAGCAAGCCATTTAATTTATGAAGGCTTTGTTACGGAGGGATTAAATATCGTGAAGGCAGTCCGTAACCGGCACGACGGCATCCGAAGAAATCCCTGGAATGAAGTGGAATGCGGAAATCATTATGCCAGGTCGCTGGCAAGCTACGGTCTGATCCTTGCACTAAGCGGCTTTCATTGTGAGTTACCGCATAACAAGATTAAGCTTGCTCCGGTAATGTCCGGCAATACCTTTAAGACCTTTTTCACCTGCGGCAAGGCATGGGGAACAATAACAGTAACGAGGGACAGAAATACAGGGGTGAAAAGCATTATGACAGAAGTACTGTATGGGACGTTAGATGGGATAGAAATTGAGCTTGAAGGATCGAAGTAAATATCTATGCCATGAATGAAGCGCGCCGTAAATGGGGAATTTCCCACTTGAGATATGATATAGTGTTTTTAAATGGTGAGTGACGCTGTGAAACTTGATTTTTCTGACCTTTCACATAGAAGCGCTCACCATTTTATTTTCTGGATTTCAGCAGAAAGCTTCAAAGAAAGACATAAGATTACCGGTTTATGCAATTACCATAATGGTATCGATGAACCCGGCCAGAGGAACGAGAAGAGCTTCCTAACATGTTTTTTGTGAAAACAGGGTATTATCATATAGAATGGACATCCTCCGGCGGATTGCCATTTTTGTAAAAATGAATTATAATAAACGTACAAATTACCTTTTGATGCCATGAAGGAGGAAATAAAAATGAGTATACCAACCCCTCACAATGAAGCAAAAGCAGGGGAGATCGCTAAAACGGTCCTGATGCCCGGCGATCCCTTAAGGGCAAAGTTCATTGCGGACACCTATCTTGAAGATACCGTTTGTTTTAATAAAGTCAGAAATATGCTGGGATATACCGGAACCTATCAGGGAAAGAGGGTTTCCGTCATGGGCGGCGGCATGGGTATGCCGTCCATGGGTATTTATTCTTATGAGCTGTTCCATTTCTATGGAGTGGACCAGATCATCCGTATCGGATCAGCGGGAGGAATTGCAGAGGATATCAAGCTCAGGGATGTAGTAATGGGCATGGGTGCATCCACCAACTCCAACTATGCCGCCCAGTACCGTCTGCCGGGAACCTATGCTCCCATTGCAGACTTCGGTCTTCTGCGCCGGGCGGTGGAAGCGGCGGAGAAGCTGAAGATCCGGCCGGTGGTGGGGAATATTCTCTCCTCGGATACCTTCTATGATGATAATGAACAGGCGAACGCTCTGTGGCGGAAGATGAATGTTCTCTGCGTGGAGATGGAAGCGGCAGCCTTGTATATGAATGCCGCCAGAGCAGGGAAGAAGGCCCTCTGTCTTCTGACCATCTCGGACCATGTATTTACCGGTGAGTCCTTGTCGGCAGAAGACCGCCAGGTAAGCTTCCGTGAGATGATGGAGATTGCCCTGGAGATCGCATAGCTCAGATTAGCCTTGCAAGGAGCAGAGGCTTCTTAGGTATTTGCGGCTATAGGGAAAAGTGGAGGAAGGAATGAAAAGAAAATTGATTTTTGAAAAAGTAGATCATACGCTTCTGACCCGGACGGCAGTCTGGAAGGAGATACAGGAATGCTGTGACGACGCAATGGCCTATGGGACGGCATCGGTGTGCGTTCCGCCTGCCTATGTAAAGCAGGTAAAGGAATATGTGAAGGACCGGATCGCCGTCTGTACGGTAATTGGCTTCCCCAACGGATACCATACAACTGCGGCGAAGGTGTTTGAGACGAAGGATGCCCTGGCTAACGGTGCCGATGAGATAGACATGGTAATTAATATCGGGGCGCTTAAGGAGCAAAGGTACGCCGAGGTGCTGGAAGAGATCAAAGCGGTCAGGGAGGCTTGCCGGGGTCATGTTCTTAAGGTAATTATAGAAACCTGTCTCTTAACGGAAGAAGAGAAAATTAAGATGTGTGAGCTGGTCACACAATCGGGTGCGGATTTCATTAAGACTTCTACAGGCTTTGCCGAAGCAGGGGCAACCTTTGAGGATGTGGCGTTATTTGCCCGTCATGTGGGCCCTGGAGTGCAGATAAAAGCTGCAGGAGGAATCTCTTCCTTTGAGGATGCAGAGCGTTTTATCGAGCTGGGAGCTTCCAGGCTAGGCACCAGCCGAATTGTCAAGCTGGCAAAGAATGAGGCAGGAACCGGATATTAATGTGGAAGGGTGCCTGACACCGTTCCGCAAAATAAATAAAGGAGGTTTTCATATGCAAGAGGATGGCAAAATGGGAAATGAGGCAAAGAACAGTCTGATCCCCCGTGACAAGGGTGAATTGTTGGCAAAACAGGAAATTGTCAGCCGGTCGGTGGCTAAGAATCTGGTTCGTGAAGCAATTGAGGCGATGAAGCAGGCTTATGCTCCTTACTCCCGTCATTATGTGGGAGCCGCGCTTTTAACCAAGAGCCAAAAAGTTTACAAAGGATGCAATATAGAGAACGCCGCTTATTCGCCCAGCAACTGTGCGGAGCGTACCGCATTTTACAAGGCAGTCAGCGAAGGGGAGAGAGAATTCTCCGCCATTGCCATTGTCGGGGGGAAGGACGGCGTGCTGAAGGATTTCTGCCCGCCCTGCGGCGTATGCCGCCAGGTAATAAGGGAGTTTGTGGAGCCGAAGAATTTCCTGGTGATTTTGGCAAGATCCGAGGAGGATTATCTGGTATTCTTCCTTGAGGAGCTTCTGCCTTTGAGCTTTGGGCCAGAGAATTTATAATGTGCAAGAATAATTATTATTAGATTTTGTTATAAATGAAACCGGACTCCTTCCGGGATTGGTGCTTCCATATTCAAAATGAATATGTTATACTTATACGCAGTAAAGCCTTAGGAGTTGCATAAATATACCGGAAAGGAAATGATAAGAATGTATTCATTTGAAGAGGTAAAGTCATTTGATCCTGAACTTGCAGAAGCAATGTCGCTGGAGATAGAGCGCCAGAACAGTCATATTGAATTAATTGCTTCAGAGAATTTTGTCAGCAAGGCTGTTATGGCGGCCATGGGAAGCCAATTAACCAATAAATATGCGGAGGGTTATCCGGGAAAGAGATATTACGGCGGCTGTGAATTTGTGGATATGGCAGAGAATCTTGCCATCGAGAGGGCGAAGAAGCTGTTTGGCTGCACCTATGCCAATGTTCAGCCCCATTCCGGCGCCCAGGCTAATATGGCGGTATTTTTCGCGCTGCTTCAGCCGGGAGATACGGTGCTGGGAATGAACCTGGCCCACGGCGGGCATCTGACCCATGGAAGCCCGGTGAATATGAGCGGCGCTTATTATAAGATCGTACCCTATGGTGTAAATGACCAGGGATTTATAGATTATGACGAGGTAAGAAGAATTGCAAGGGAGAGCAAGCCGAAGCTGATTATCGCGGGCGCCAGTGCTTATGCCAGAAAGCTGGATTTTAAGGTTTTCCGTGAGATTGCGGATGAAGTGGGAGCCTACCTGATGGTGGATATGGCCCATATTGCGGGACTGGTGGCGGCAGGCTGTCATCAAAATCCGATTCCCTATGCACATGTGACAACTACCACCACTCATAAGACCTTAAGAGGGCCGAGGGGCGGTATGATATTATCCAGCGCGGAGTTTGCTGAGGAGCACAAGCTGAATAAGGCAGTGTTCCCGGGAATCCAGGGCGGACCCTTAATGCATGTGATTGCTGCGAAGGCGGTCTGCTTTAAAGAGGCTCTGGAGCCTGGATTTACGGAGTATGCCAAAAGAGTTGTGGAGAACGCCCAGGCTCTTGCCGAAGGCCTGATGAAGCGTGGGTTTAACCTGGTATCCGGAGGCACGGATAATCACCTGATGCTGGTAGACCTTCAGAATATGGGGGTGACCGGTAAGGATACGGAGAAGCTTTTGGATGCGGCCAACATCACCTGCAATAAGAATTCGATTCCCAATGACCCCGCCTCCCCCTTTGTAACCAGCGGTATCCGTCTTGGTACGGCAGCAGTAACCACCAGAGGGATGAATGCCGGAGACATGGATGTGATTGCGGAAGCAATTTATTTGCTGGTGAAGGATGTGGAAGCAAATAAGGAAAAGGCAATGGCGATGGTGAAGTCCTTAACCGACAAATATCCGTTGTATTAATCGGAATTCGGAAGAAGTGCCGGAAAGATAATAATCCGGTATATGATAAGGGAATATAAGAATGCTGTGAAAATTTTGTTGAATTTTTACAGCATTCTTTGTATAATAAGACTATATGAAGTCGTCTTTTAAAATTTTGAACGGGAGGTGCCCCATGGATTCATCATTACTGGATCAGCTCAGAGAGATTACTGCAGAAGAGCAGGATATTCTGGACGGCAGAGCCCAGATTAATAAGGAACTGTATATGGAGAGAACCTCCTCTGTCATTGATAACCGGAAGCTTATGGAGAGCGGAAAGCTGATCCGGGTTCGTACCCATACCCGCTTTGTTCATTTTCCGAAGCATACGCATAATTTTGTGGAGGTTATCTATATGTGTGAGGGAGAGACCGTACATATCATTAATAATGAGGAAGAGGTGCGGCTCAAAAAAGGAGAGCTGCTGTTTCTGAATCAGAATGCCACCCAGGAGATACTGCCTGCCGGATTGGATGATATCGCGGTGAATTTCATCATTCTGCCGGAATTCTTTGATAAGGCCCTGCTGATGATCGGAGAGGAAGAGAATTTGATCCGTGATTTTATTATCGGCTGTCTTCGCAGTGAGGATGATAAGGTGAGCTTTCTGCATTTTAAGGTATCCGATGTGCTGCCGATTCAGAATCTGGTGGAGAATCTGATCTGGACCATAAGGAATAACCAGCAGAACAACCGGAGCATTAATCAGGTCACTATGGGATTGTTATTTCTGCAGCTTATGAACCACACGGACAAGGTTGAGGTGGGGAAGAACCGGCTTGACCAGGAGGTTATGCTGATTGTGCTTCGCTATATTGAGGAGAATTATAAGGACGGTCAGCTGGCCCATCTGGCGAAGGAGCTGCATTATAATGTGTACTGGCTGAGCCGCAAGATTAAGAAGATGACCAATAAGACCTATATTGAGCTGGTGCAATCCAGGAGACTGAACCAGGCGGCATATCTTCTGACGGCCACGGGAATGACGGTTGCGGATATCGGTATGGCGGTGGGCTATAACAACATGAGTTATTTTCACCGCATCTTCAAGGAGAAGTACGGCCTGTCCCCCAAGGAATACCGGGACTGCAAATAAGGACACTTTTTAAGGCAAAAAGTGTCCTTTTTTTTGGCCGAATTTATGATATACTAAGACCAACAATGTTAACATAGATAGAGCGGATTTGTGGGCGTGATGAATTTTGGTTAGCTTTCCTTTCGGTATGGCCTGCAGATCCTCAATAGGAGGATTTTTTATGACTACCTTAGAAAGATATGAATCAGCGAGAGAGATGTATGCCAGAGTTGGAGTGGATACGGATGCGGCGATTAAGAAGCTCCAGAGTATTCCGATCTCCATGCACTGCTGGCAGGGAGACGATGTGGGCGGCTTTGAAGGTGCGGGCCAGTTATCCGGCGGTATCCAGGCAACCGGCAATTATCCGGGCAAGGCCAGAACACCGGAGGAGCTGATGGCGGATATTGATAAGACCTTAAGCTTAATCCCCGGAATTCACCGTATTAATTTACATGCCAGCTATGCGATCTTTGAGGATGGCGAATTTGCTGACAGAGACAAGCTGGAGCCGAAGCATTTTAAGAAATGGGTAGAATTTGCCAGGGAAAGAAAACTGGGCCTGGATTTTAACCCGACTTATTTCTCCCACTCAAAGGCAGCAGATGCCACCCTTTCCAGTGAGAAAGAGGAGATCCGCCGTTTCTGGGTTGACCATGGCAAGGCTTGCTTAAGAATATCCGAATATTTTGCCAAGGAGCTGGGAACCCCCTGTCTGATGAATATCTGGATTCCCGACGGCTTCAAGGATATTCCGGCAGACAGGACCGCTCCCCGTGCCCGTCTGAAGAAATCCCTGGATGAGATCATTTCAATTCCCTATGACCACAGCAAGGTATATATCGCAGTTGAATCCAAGGTATTCGGTATCGGTCTTGAGAGCTGCACTGTAGGTTCCCACGAGTTCTATATGAACTATGCGGCGAAGAACAATCTGCTGTGCTTATTGGATAACGGTCATTATCATCCCACAGAGGTGGTATCGGATAAGATTTCTTCCATGCTTCTCTTCTCAGAGAAGGTGGCTCTTCATGTAACCAGGTCGGTCCGCTGGGACAGCGATCATGTGGTGCTCCTGGATGATGAGACCAAGGAAATTGCCAAGGAGATTATCCGTAACGGTTCTGATCGAGTGCTCCTGGCTCTGGATTTCTTCGATGCCAGCATCAACCGTATCTCAGCCTGGGTGGTTGGTATGCGCAATATGCAGAAAGCCCTGTTAAATGCGCTTTTGCTTCCCAATGAGAAGATGGCCCGGCTTCAGGATAAGAGGGAGTTCTCCGAGCTGATGATGCTTTCGGAGGAAATGAAGCTGTATCCCATAGGAGATGTATGGAATTATTTCTGTGAGCTGAATCAGGTTCCTGGGAAGGAAGACTGGTTTACAGAGGTAAAGAGATATGAACAGGAAGTGCTGAGAAAGCGCCAGTAAGAAGAACAGGAAGCCAGTCACGATTTTGTGGCTGGCTTCCTGTTTGGTCAGTACCTATTATATTCCGATTTTCTTAATCAACAAGTGATTAAAGAATGTGGCATGTTGATATTCGTCTATGGTTGCTGCTTTGCTTTCCAAAATCAGCATACTTTGGTACCAATCGTCAGTACACTTGATGGAGTTATCCTGACCGAGTGCCCAAAACATTCTCATTCCGTAAATAGAATCAATTTTACCGCCATGCAAGTTTATTGATTCCGCCGTTGATCTGATTATATACGTTCTCTTTGCATCTGTTTTCAATCATTTCAAGGTTGGGTTCCATTGCAGTTACATTATGCCACGCGGCAAAATGATTAGCTGTTACAGCAAGACCAGAACCAAAGTCAAGAATATTAAGATGTGCTGTCCGCGGAATATTTAACTGCATGAAAAGAAGGTCATAAAACATCCTGCCCCATGGTGCTTTTACAAATTCAACATAATCGTTCACGTTATCCATTACAGTCAACCTAACTCTTCCTGCCATTCCATCGGCCACTGTGCAAGCATCCCGATATGCATCGCATCGGCTTTAAAATGCCCTTAAATAGCTTTTCTACGGCTTGCTGGCAATGATAGCATATGATCTTCAATGGTCTAGGATACATGGTCTCATATAAATAAACTGCTGTCTCGTAATCCATCTCCTAAAGATTATGGGGTGATAAATTTCAAATACAGGAAGTAGTATTATTCAAAATTTTAGGATTTTATGCAAGCTTTTTTACAAAGATAGTTGACGCGTATGAAATATATGGTAATATATATGTATCCAGTTATAGTAAATGAAGCTGGCATAGTTATGGTGTATATGCCGGGTTCTAAGTATGCTATTTATCGTATTCCTTGCTTCATTGAGAGAATATACTAAGAGTTTTAGGCAAATGCTTTCCTGGGGTAAGTATGATCTTGTTTTCTATACAGGTAATGAGAGGATGATAGATATTGTTTTATATATTGGAAATTTGGCACCACATCTGGCGCAATAAAGGACGCAGCCTTCTATCAATAGGAATTGCGGCGGTTTTAGTCTCCTTTGTGGGGCTGTACATAGGGAATATCCGAAAGAATGAGCTTGCCTTGAAGAGCCTGGCTGACACAATTCCCGTTAAGGTTCAGGTAACCAATCGTAACGGCTCCAGGCTGCTTGGGCTGGAGATTACGTCAAAAAGCCTGAATGCACTGCTTTCTGCCGGTATAAAGGATCCGGTTTATACTGCCAGGGCGGGCGGGAAAATAGAGCCGGTTAACCAGATGGAGTATGTAAGAATCTGTGATACATATATCGTTGGTGTCAACAGCTTACACGCATTGCCCGCAGTGGGAAGTGATGAGATTGCCTTTGAGGAGGGTTTTAATGAGTCTTATCTGGAGGGAGACCAATCCCAGTGCGTGGTCACCTGGGGCTATGCCCGAAAGCATGATATATCCATAGGTGACACCCTGTCCTTTCCCATGTATGTTTATAAGTTCAGCAAGGATGATTCTTCCTTCCGTTATATTGCTGTGGGTGAACAAGAGCTGACGGTGATTGGCATCCTCGGGCAGGATTCCGGGACCTCTGATGGGACCATAGATATGCTTGTTCCGGTAAATTGGATGCAATCTGCCGTTGAAGAAGCCGGTGTTGATTTCAATTATGACTCGGCATACGGTATGATTCAGGATCCACTGAAGCTGAATGAGTTCAAGGCGCATATGGAGGAAGCACGCTTTCGGGAGGTCAAGGCGGAAGAGATGGACACGCGCAGTGGAGATGGGCTGATCATTCAGGACAAGATATTTATCGAAACAGCCTCCAAGCTTCAGGAAAACATCAAGATGTTAAGCCGATTTCAATTTCCCTTTTACATATGCATTGTTTTACTGGTTATATTGGTTTCCTTTTTGGTACTGCGCAGCTACCGCCAGGAGATAGCAATTGCCAGCTCCCAGGGTAGGCCTCGATTAGACAGTGCAGTATCACTTTTTTTTGAGAATCTGTTATTGTATCTGGTGGGCTGTATCGTCGCAACACCGGTTCTGATGGGTGCCGTGGGGGTAAGCGGGGTCAGCCTGTTGCTGATCAATCTGATCTTCCTGTCAGGTGCGGGCATTGGGATAGGGGGTGCGCTGGCGTTGTTGCTACGGTTTGATACTCTGGTACTTTTAACGAGAATTGATTGACCTGGAATGGGGTAGTATCAAAGAAAACGGCATTACTGTGGAAAAGATACTTTTTTAACTACGAATTTCGGAATATCAAATCGAAGGTTTAATATTCCTGAGAGGTAATAAGTTAACAAAAAGCCTGGAAAATCAATAAGGTTAAGCCTGACATAATAGGAAGGGGTCAGAATGGAAAAATTGGTGGCAGAAAATATAAGCTATACTTATCAGGGAAAGTATCAAAAGATACAGGTGCTGAAAAATGTCTCATGTACCTTTGAAAAGCAGAAGTTTTATGCGGTAATCGGGCATTCCGGCAGTGGGAAGACCACCCTTTTGTCCGTACTGGCAGGATTGGGGATACCAGGCGAGGGAGTGGTCCGGGTGGATGGGATAGATATCAAAGAAGTGGGGACGGATCGGCACCGCAGGGAGAATGTTTCCGTCATTTATCAGGCTTTCAATCTATTCCCTGCTTTGACAGTCCTGGAAAATGTCATGTACCCCATGCAGATTGTCCACAAATCGAAAAAGGAGGCGGCTGAGAAAGCAAAAACCCTGCTTGCCAGCGTAAGGATCACCGAGGAACAATATAAGAAATTCCCTGCTATGCTAAGCGGCGGACAGCAGCAGCGGGTGGCGATTGCCAGAGCTCTGTCTTCCGATGCAAAGGTAATCCTGGCGGATGAGCCGACGGGAAATCTTGATACGGAGAACGGAGCGGTCGTCATTGATATCTTAAAGCACTTGGTACGGGAAAAGGGATATTGTGTTATTGTGGTGACCCATGATTTAGGCATAGCTGCACAGGCAGATGTTGTTTACCGGATGATAGACGGGAGATTAAAGAGGGAGGAAAAACGGGAATGAGTGCAAAACCGTTGGTATTATTGTATAAAACGCCGTTTGGCTACTATTTTTATGAGACGGCTCGCAACGAAATCGTTGCAGTAAACGAAAAACTATACCGATATATCAGCGATATCTTATCAGAAGATGTTTCTGAGCCAATAGAAGCCTCAGAAACAACCAGGGAAGAATATTTAGCCTTGCAGGAATGTGGGTACTTATCACTGCCTTACATACAAAAGGTTCGGCATCCATTGACAGACCAACTCCCAAGATTTCTCGCCAGGAAGATTAATAAAGTTACCTTACAGGTAACACAAAACTGTAACTTAAGATGTTCTTATTGCATTTATTCTGAAAACAATAATTTTGGACAAAGAAGTCATTCAGCTAAAACAATGCCATTAGAAGTGGCAAAAAAAGCACTGGAGTTCTACAAATCTCATTCACTGGATTCAGACAAGGCTTCTATTACATTTTACGGCGGAGAACCATTGTTGGAATTTCTGCGGATAAAAGAAATTGTCTCTTATGCGGAGGATATCTTTGAGGGAAAAGAGATACTGTTCAGTATCACAACAAACGCAACATTACTAAGCGAAGAGGTCATTGATTTTTTATCAGAGCATAATTTTATTATAATGCTAAGTATTGACGGGCCTAAAAAGGTGCAGGACAGCAACCGCAGGTTTAAAAATGGACAAGGTTCCTTTGATACCGTCATGAAAAATATCAGTCTGCTATACCGGAAAAATCCTGACCAAATGAAAAATATAACGATTAGCATGGTGATTGATCCCACCCAGGACTATAGTGAGATTATAAAGTTATTTCATATGCCTGAGTTTAAGGATGTAAAGTTAAGCTATTCAATGGTTGAAGAGGATGCCGAGACGCTTCCTCCGTCGAAGGATTATTTAACAAAATTCAATTACGATTTATTTCTGGCTTATATGGAGTATTTTAGAGGTGATAAGAAGCAATACCCCAATAAGCTTGTTGAGCGTGACATGGAGGCTTATAAATCATGTATAAGCCATTTTAAAACCAATATACTGTCTTCTGTGGCAGCTCCGGGTGGCCCCTGTGTGCCGGGTAAATTGAGGCTCTTCGTAAACGCTTATGGCGAGCTTTATCCATGCGAAAGAGTAAATGAAGACTGTTGTATGAAAATTGGCACTGTTGACAATGGTTTTGACTATGACCAGATTAGTTCCCTGCTGAATGTTGGACAGTTAACCGCAGAGCATTGTAAATTATGCTGGGCATTTCCCCGATGTACCATATGTGCAAAAAGAGCGGATGATGAAGGGGTTATGTCAGTTTCCAAAAAAAATGCCGCATGTTATAATTCAAAAGCAGCAGCTTATGAAACTATTACCTATAAAGTCCTTTCATATGAAAATGAAATGCATACAAGGAAAATGGCAGATATCAGGAATGGAGATTTCGCATGAATAAGACAATTTGTATTGTACCATTCACAAAAAAGGAGTATGCCCTGGCAGACAATTTGTCCCGAACTTATTCTAGTATGTCATTTGTCTCTCCAAAAGGAGTTGGAATGATGGGCGAGGACATTTCTATTATGAAAAATACGTATAAAACAGGTTATAGATTTACGAATTTGATTTCTGATGGTGTTGTACATTCTGATGCGGTACTGATAACGGATATTAAGAAAGAGCAAAAATCACTGTATGCATTTGCACTACGGGCCTTGCGGGAGTCAATAGCAGCCGGTAAAGAAATTATTTGCTTTTTAGAGCTAGATGACAATGAACTTAACCTATATCAGGGGCAGTGCAGAGAGAAAGATATTGCGTATTACTTTTATCGCAATCCGAGTCAGGATGATTACGCAGAATCTGATGAGGAGGAAGAATTCAGAAGCTTCCACATTCCGGTAATTTATATCAGCGAGATGATTCCGGATTGCGAAGGGTACGATGTTTTTCTGAAGCTGGTCAATCAACTCCAAAGCGATGGCAAACGGGTTTTAGCTATCAGCCAGGATGCCTATAATATTCTGGTTGAGCAAGTTCACATGACATTTTGGTCTAAAACAGATTCACGTAAGATGGTATACCGGATTAACCATGCAGTTTATGACTTAATCCGCTCAAAGAGACCGGATATCCTTGTAATCAGGCTGCCGGAGCCCATGATGAAATATGATGATGAGAACACATATGATTTTGGCCTGACAGCTTTTCTGCTGGCACAGGCAATACCGGGAGATGGTTGTATTTTCTGTACTTATGCGGGAACGCCACCGGTTGATTTTTGGAGTAGTCTGAATAGAAGTGTTATGTATAAATTTGGGTATCCAATTTATGGAGTTCATGTAAGCAACCAGATTATTGATACAACCGAAGATAGGTGGATATCCGCATTTTATATTCCTGTCTCGGAGGTTGAACAAGAACTTAACATATTTAATCAACATAACGACTTCGGGTTTTATCATTTATTAAAGCAGGAAGAATTTGATCGACTTTATGAAACGTTAAACAATGAATTATTCGAGATCCCCTATGGAGTGGTTGAAGTATGAGAATACAAGATTCGGTAATAGACACGATTGGTAATATATTAAAGACTAAATTTGGTTTTAACGAGAGTTTCCAGGAGGAAATGCTGTATGTGCCGTTGACGTCTTCCCGCTTCAAATTAAGCGGTATACAGCTTTATCAATTGTTAATGTGTATTGAGGAAGCCTTTGATATCTTTTTTGAACCAGAGGATATTTCTGAAAATGGATTTTTTACTTTGGCGGATATACAGAAGTCTGTCGAAGCTAAATTGCATATGTGAAAGTAGCTGGAACAACTCTTTTATATTCATTATAAAGCATACAAAAAAATAAAATTAATAGGAGGTAGCAGATGAAAAAGATTAAAAAAATTGATTCCCAGGCAGCACAGTCCATATTTTCTTTTTTATGCCCGTGCATTGGCACGTGTACAACATGCGTTTCATGTGGGTGCACCGGTTCATCAGAGGCATCTCAAAATGGATTCACTGCATCCAAAACAGCTCAAACATTTGCAGTAGTATTTGGTGATCAAGGTGCAAAATACACCTAAGTAAGTTTGCTTCGTAACGCCATGTAAAAAATATGCTTCATTAGGGAGGTAGCAGATGAAAAAAATCAAAAAAATTGATCCACATGAAGCACAGTCCATATTTTCTTTTCTTTGCCTATGCGTTGGTACGTGTGCAACATGCTATTCATGTATATGCACCGGCTTAACAGAGGCATCTCTAACTGCATTCAATGCAGTCAAAACAGTTCTATCATATGAAGTGGTATTTGGTGGGCAGAGTGCAAAGTACACTTAAAAAGCCTGCTCCGTAATACCATGTAAAAGGTTTGATCTATAGCGTCATGTAAAAAGTATGCTTTATATTTGAATAAAGCAGGCCCACATCAATATGGGTCTGCTTTCATTAGGAGGAAGGAATATGGTAAATAGCATAAAGCAACTCTTACGTACTCCGTTTAAGCTCCTGCTATTTTTCCTGTTGGTCGCTATGAGCACCATGCTGCTGGTATTTGGCATTTATTTATGGAGTGATACGACCAGGAAGCTAAATGAAGCAGAAGATATGTTCACTACAATCGGGACTGTTACACAAAAGGAAGACTCCATAAAGGTCATCAGTAT
The DNA here is from genome assembly GCA_023395555.1 of Bacillota bacterium. Lineage (GTDB taxonomy): Bacteria > Bacillota > Clostridia > Lachnospirales > Lachnospiraceae > Mobilitalea > Mobilitalea torta. Next base: position 31,517 of record JAEWYQ010000078.1, on the reverse strand, counting down.
TTGGGATGCCGCATCGAAAAGCTATACGAACTATGACTCCTCGGTTTATAATAGGGTAATACCGGATTCTGTCCTGGAATTTGAAGGAGGGGATTATCTGGTGGGGCCGGAAAAACGTCCTTATTATGGCGCATATCTGCCGGACCATAAAGTAAGATATGCAGATATGCCCGGATTTGTAGAGGGTTACTCTATTGTAGAGTTTAGCCCAGTAGAGGATTGCATTCCTGATGAGCCTGTTCTTGTTAATGTTAAAAATGTATTTTTAGGAGAATATATTGGCAGCAGTAAACAGTTATGGTACTGTGATCGGGATACAGAGAGTCCTGAACCCTTATATGCCGAGAAGACCTATATTGCCAACCTTGCCAGAAATGTGAACACATTTGCAGAAGCACCGGCCGAGGTACGGTCTGTGTATGTACCATGGAGGTGCATATATTCCAGCCAGTATGATAAAACAGGTAAAAAGATAGAGAGTGAACTAAGTATTAGCGGGCTTCTATCCTGTGAAGAAGTAACAGAGAATTTCTATCAGACCGGCAGGGGAAGGTATTGGATGACCTTTATAGAAACACTGCATCAGCTTGATGAAACCATCCCGGTTCTCCCTACCGAAAGCTTAAAGCTCCTGCCTGCATTTCATTCCAGTGAAGCCAATATTGCCCAGGGCAGGGAGATTACAGAGGAAGAATTCCGGGAGGGGAAAGCGGTTTGCCTGATTACAAGTGAATTTGCCCAGGCCAACAAGCTTTCCGTAGGAGACGCCCTTACCCTTCCGCTCTATTTTGCGGATTACAACATGGATCCAAGCTATTTGTTTGGCTATGGATTTGGCGGTTTAAGTTTTTCGTTGCTGAATGCCAGGGGGGAACTTTATCCTGTCTTTTGGGAAGCAAGCTATGAGATTGTTGGTATCTACCGGTATACAGGCGGAAAACAGGGCGGATATTCTGGCGCGACTGAAATGGCACGGAATATGGTAATCCTCCCTTCAAAATCAGTGAAGGCTTCGGACGAGAATAATATCGTGGACTTTGGCCCCATGCAGAACACAACCACCTCTTTCCAGATACCCAACGGCTCTATCGACCAATTTGAAGCAGCTTTTGCAAAAGCAGTGCCGGAAAGCAGTCTGCTGGAAATCACTTATGATGACAATGGCTATGAACAAATCAGCGGCGATTTAAAAAGCACGAGACAGGTTGCGGTGCTCCTGGGTGCCATAGGTCTGCTCTCTGCCCTTTCAGTTCTGATGCTCCTGCTGTATTTCTTTGTGGTAAAGCAGAAAAAGCGTACGGCAGTAGAACGTTCCCTGGGGATGAGCCGGAGGCAATGCGGTATTTCCATTATCAGTGGAATACTGCTCTTGACGATTGCCGCCACAGCCATCGGGAGTATCGGAGGCAGCCTCCTTATCCATAAGGCATGGACATCAGAGGGGACAGACCAGGCAGGTTATAGCATGAAATATAGCAATTGGGTTCAGAATGAAGCGGATTCAGAATTACTGGAAAGCCTTGACGGGGATATACCTGACCAGGAATGGCTCCCTTTCTTTGCCATTCCAGTCTTGCTGTCCTCCTTTATGCTGATAGCCTCCCTGCTTCTCGTCAACCGGAACCTTGGCGTTGAGCCTATCTTGTTACTTAGTACCAGAGGTGATTAGAATGGAATACTTTAAGCAGCCGTTAAAAATAGGTGTCATTGATAATGATATTGAACCACAGGTTTTAAAGACGCTTGTTCCATATTATTTAGGGAAAACAACCATTGTTTCTTGTGGGAAAGCGGATTCGGCAAAGACTTTCGTTACCCCTGGGGCTGAGCTGCCTTTTCATCATTCGACATTATGTACGGCTTTATTAATTGAGAGTCTGTATGAGAAAAATGTTTTAGACAGAGTGCAGATTGTAAACCTGTCAATATCAGACGAACTTGGAAAAAATACGTTTCAGGGATTGGAAAATGCACTGGATTATTGCATAAGTAATAATTTTAATATTGTGTCAGTAAGCATTGGTGTATTAAACCTTCTTTATGCCAGGCGAATGCTTCCATTGTTAAAAAGTATAAAAAGTACAATTATTGTATCTGCGGCTTCAAATGATTTTACACTTACCTATCCTGCCGCATTTTCGACGGTCATAGGAGTAAAGAGGGCCACCCATGAAAAGGGAATAGGAATCACAGTTGTCAAAAATCCTACGGATGGGATAGAATTAGTTATATCCTATACAGAAACTTCAATACTCAGCAGATTAAGGAAAGAATACCAATTAAATTGCGAATATTCAAACAGTATCTTAGTGCCACGGGTTTGTGCGGAAATTGCAGGCAATATCATAAAAAATAAAGGAAAACTAACAAAGCACAGTGTCCTTCGCACATTTATGAAAAATTCAGACTCCAGCGTTGAAGACCAAGGTTGGGATATCATTTTCAGGAAAAATCCGGATGACAGCATTCCGGTAGTTTTGTTTCAATATGATAGAGTGAACCAAAGTAATCAATGTTATCTATTAAAAAGACTTCAGGAAACATTTGAAGCAAATGGATATTCTTGTTCAATCCTATGCGATTGTATTGTCAAATCTGATTTTGAAAATGGATGGTATAAAACAGATCCAATAAATATTGGCAGGGGAATAGAATACTATCTAAATGTGATATCAGACGGTGTTCTTTTCCTGCTATTATACAATGAAATAGCTGAGGGCTTTTATTATGATATGTCGTTTGAAGAGGAAGTATTGCCGCATTATTTAAATGAGCAGGGAGTAAACATACTCTATAGCCAAATAATAGAATCACTGTCTTGAAAATATAGAGTTATATGAAAAAACCATTTGAATTTGAAAAGGAAGAAATAGATTGAGGGCATTATGAAAAAGAAAAAATTCGATTGGAGATTATTGAAGCGTATCATCCGATTTCTTAATCCGGATAAAAAGAAAATTACTATTGTGGCAACCTGTACTATAATAACCACAATTTTAGGTTTTTTTCAACCACTTGTGATTAAAAGGATAACAGACGATGGGTTAATCAATCGGAATCTTGTTATTATTATATTATCGGTCATACTGCTCTTAGGAATAATTTTGGTTAATCAGTCTATTGAAATAGCATTGGCATCCCTTTTTGCGGATATTCACAATGAATCAGAATATAGGCTGTATTATCGCTCTTTTCGTAAATTATTAAGATTAAAATCTGAATATTTTACAGATAGAAATGCGTCTGAGATTATAAGCTCTATGTCCGCGGATGTGAGTACTGTGTCGTCATTAACAGACAGCTATAATGTTGCGCTCATTAGCTATATGTTCCGAATCATCAGTGGACTGGCGGGACTGGTTGTTATTAGCCCGCTGTTAACAATATTAGTTTTAACAATGGTACCCATTAAGTATGTCACTGTTAAAAAGCTTGCCGGATTAAGGGAGACAAAAACGTCTGAATATATAGAAAAATATAGGGATTTTGCATCATGGATGTCAGATACAATCAGTGGCATGAAAGAAATTAAGCTATGGAACAGCTATGAAATAAAGGAAAAAGAATTTAACGATAAAGAACAGGGGTTATTAAAGCAACATAAGCGTTTTACGATGTTAGATGCATGGAATATGTTCATGGAGATTTTTCTTGGCTGGTTTGTCTCAGCAGTATTATATATTTTTGGCGGTATATTATTAATTAATGGGAAATTGTCACTAGGAGGACTCTTTGCCTTTATATCATACAGCAGTTATGTTACATCTCCTATCTCAGCAGTTCTAAATATAAAATTAATAATGGCACGAATCATGCCGTCTGCTAAAAGGTTATTTGAGTTTTTAGACATGAATGAGGAGATGAGCGGTGTCATTACGAATGTTGATTTGGGCGATATTACTTTTGAGAATGTCTGTTTCTCATATGATGAAAGAGAAGTATTAGCAGATATATCATTTTTAATTCCTATCGGTGCTAAGGTTGCGATAATTGGACCAAATGGAAGCGGAAAATCCACGATTATAAATATACTGCTCCGATTCCTTGATCCTAGATCAGGGAAAGTGGAACTTGGTAGGATGGATATTAATAATATGGATTTAAATGCTTATAGAGAACTGTTTTCAGTAGTTAGTCAAAATCCTTATTTATTTAGCAGGACAATAAAAGAGAATATTGATTTAGGAAATAGTAACAACAGAAAGCATTTGGCTTATGTTTACCATAAGAGTGGAGTAGCCGGATATCTGAAAAAAATGCCAAATGGAGAGAATAGTATCATTGGTGATAATGGAGCGAGACTGTCTGGCGGAGAGAAGCAGAAGCTTGCAGTCGCAAGAGCATTAATGAAGGATACTCCATATATTATTCTTGATGAGGCATCAAGTGGCTTTGATGTTGAGTCGGATTCCTATTTTCATGATATAATTATCAATGAAATGAAGGAGAAGACGGTTCTGCTAATCACACATAAATATGAAAATCTTGCAGGCATGGATATTATTTATAAGATTGAAGATGGAAAAATTGAGAGATTAAGGTAAATACAAAATAATCCATTTATGATTTCTTAATTAAAAAAAACGATAATATTGAAGCAAATTGATCTTTCTGGGTATTTAAAGCATTACAGGTAACGAGGTATCGGGGTTCATGACTTTTGGGCATCCTATTGGGAATATACAGACATCACCCATGCTGTCTGTTGTGCCACTTCCTTAGACGGGAATGGAGGATTTCCATACAATATCTATGGGATATGAAACAGCAGGGAATGAGCAAAATGGAGTTGGAGATATAGCTATTATCGGGTGTAGCTTCCGAAAAAACCTTTCGTAAAGGAGAGTTGTTGTATGCGATTTGAATTTGAGAGTGTAATAAAGCGACTCGAAGGCAAGATACAATGGAATGTATTCTATTTCCCATATTCTGCGCTGGATCATTTTGGTTCTAAAGGCAATGTACCAGTTTGCATCACGGTGGATGGACATCCGTTCGATCATATGCTGCTGCCGTCAAAAAACGGGCATTATTTGGTATATAACGAATTTATCAAACAGGTTGTCGGAAAAGATCTTGGAGACAGCGTGCATGTGATTTTAGAAAAAGACACGAAAAAGCGGGTACTTGTAATTCCAACTCATATCGAAACTATTCTGAAGGATGCCTGTGTGTTGGAACTGTTTCAGAAGCAGCCGGATTATATAAAACGCGAGCAGATAAATTACATAGAGATTGCAAAAAAACAAGAAACAAAGACAAATAGGATAAATGCATTGATAAACCGGTTGAGCAATTAAAATTTAAAAACGGGCATTAGAATTGTTGCAGATAGCGTAATCAAACAGCCACGGATTACTGATTGGGAGGAAAATCTTTATGCTGATTCGTTTTGCAACTGAGAAGGACATGCCTGCATGGTATACACTGGCGACCGAGGTATCTTCAATTTTTCGTCATCCGGCTGATATGGGCAAGGACCCGGAATTTATCTCATATGCCAAAAGCAAGGCAGGCAAAAACGAGGCATTAACTGCCGTAGATTATATGAGCGGCAGCAGCATGGGCTTCATCGGATTTTCACGGACGAATAACCGCATCACCTGGTTTGCTGTGTCAGATAAGTATCGCGGCAAAGGTGTCGGCAGCCGGCTATTGAAAACTGCGTTGCGGCAGCTTGACCATACGAAACCTATTGCGGTAGAAACTTATCCCGAAGGCTACGCACCCGGTATACCAGCCAAGAGCTTATACCGCAAATGCGGTTTTGTGGAAACCGAGAGCAACCTCGTGGGACCGCACGATTTGCCAATCTGCCGAATGACCGCAGACTTGTCGGACGAAAGGTGCGGCGGGAGCTTTCATTACCGTTATCCTGAATTTATGAAAGCGGCAGACCCGGCATTTTGCCCGGTCTGCAATGCTGAGCCTGCGCCGCACGGACAGACAGACCTGGAAATAAACGATAAGGTATGGGTCTGCGGCGAATACCCTGGTCAGGGGCGACTCTTCGGCAAAATGTATGTGATGCCGAGAAAGCACTGCTTTCACTTTGAGGATATGCCTTCTGAGGATATGGTCAGCTTTATGCGCGAGGTTCAGCTTGTAGGAACGGCACTGCGTAAGGTAACCGGTGCCGTGAAAATCAATTATGAAATGCATGCGAATTCTGGAGCACATTTACATATCCACCTATTCCCGCGCTATTTGGACGATGATTTTCCAAATGCCCCTATAGACTACCGTTTGACTGAACCCGCGCCATATGAGAGTTATGAGGAATACTTGTGGTTCGTCGGGCAGATGAAGAAGGAACTGCGGCTTATGCAAGATATTCCCTATTACCTCGCTTATGAAAAGCGTTATCAAGCGGTTTACGCCAGTGGAGCAACCATCTGGGGACATCAGGACGATGATGAGGTGCTTGTCGCCGCATTGACCGAATGGGTGAATGAAAACGGCCTCAAGGGAAAGAATGTAATTGAATACGCTTGCGGCGAGGGGGCTGTCGGCATTATTTTATCAAAGCTCGGCTGTATTTATAAAGGCGTTGATATTGCACCTTCAGCAGTAGAGCGGTCAAAACAAGTGCTGGAGCAATTTTCCTCCGCAACAGTTTCCGTAATGGATATGGTGAATGAGCGCATAGATGGCACCTTTGACGCAGCGATTGACTGCATGGGCTTTCACATGCTCATTACTGATAGCGATCGCCAGAAGTATCTGACGAATGCGAAGGCTGCTCTGAAACCGGGCGCACCTATGTTGTTTTTCCGCCAGAACTACCATGCTGATGCATACAGCGGCACAGTCGCCTCCTATGAAGATTGGAAAGCAATCACAGGAGATGATTATGAAACGCCGTCCATGCGGCAGGTAACCAATAGCGGAAAGGAATTTCAGGTGAATATTCCACTTGTCCCGGCAAGGAGTAAAAATAAATCTGATTATATCACAGAAATGAACGCTGCGGGATTCGTTGTTGACCGATTTGTTGAAATGGAGCCCAGCAGGGCAACCTTGAATGCAGCTTCAATCTATGTTCATAAAAGTGATACCAGATGATAACAGGACGAATGATCAATGATATTACCAACTTGCGGGCAGGGAATTAGTATCCCAGCTCTTCGCCAACCAGAATCACCTTGATTCTTCCGATGATGCCGGAGCGTCTGGTAATGACAATCTGGTTGCAGATGCAATCCTCGACCAGGCAGTTGGAGCATTTCCCAGTCTCGGCGCAGGGTGTTTTTTTACCAAGCCGCACCACATTGGGGGGCGTGGCCATGTTGCGGATGCGGTCAACGGCGGTGTCCGTATCCGTTACGATTTTATTCATGCCCGCAATGACGATCACATTCCTGGGGCCGGTAATCAGACATGCCACACGGTTGCCGGCACCGTCGATGTTGACCAGCTGTCCGTCTAAGGTGATGGCGTTGGAGCTCATGAAATAATAATCCGCCATAACAGTCTTGCTGTAGATCAGGCGCTTTTCCTCCGGGGTCGTTGCCGTACTGCGGTCATAGAGTATGTAATCGGAGGCGGAGAGCTCATCCAGCAGCCCGATTTCCTCCAGCGTCTGGGAGCCTCCCCAGGAGATAGAGCAGCCGGGGGTCAGAAAACGCTTTGCCATAGCCAGGGCCGCCTCCGAATCTTCGCAATAATAGCCCTCAATTCCCCTCTTATTAAATTTGTCAATGATGGTATCAGCCAGATTCTCATAATAAATCTTCTTGGGTGTCATATCCTATCCTCCAAACACTTTTGACATAATATACGTTGCCGGCAACGTATGGCTATATTGTAATCTATTCCCTGGCAGGATACAATAAAAAATTCGGCTGCATTGAGATATAACCTTATCGTTCCGTAAAAAGTTCTATTTGTTTTAACTGGTAAAATAGGTTATAATATTTCCAGCAATACATGAATAAGGTGTATGCTTGAGAGATCAGCATCAGAGTGTCTTAAGCATACATGTGATTGAAAGTTGGTACAGCATGTCTAAAAATCTATATATTGCAGAGAAACCAAGTGTGGCAGCCGAATTTGCCAAGGCGCTGAAGATCACAGGCAGAAAGCAGGACGGGTACATTGAATCCGAGGATGCCATTGTTACCTGGTGTGTCGGCCATTTGGTCACCATGAGTTATCCTGAGGCCTATGATCCCGCCCTGAAAAAATGGAACATGGGTACGCTGCCCTTCCTTCCGCGGGAATACAAATATGAGATTATCCCCAATGTAAAAAAACAATTTAATATCGTAAAGGGACTTCTGACCCGTAAGGATGTGGACACCATCTATGTCTGTACTGACTCCGGGCGGGAAGGAGAGTACATATACCGTCTGGTAGATCAGGAGGCCAAGGTGCCTGCTGCAAAGCAGAGGAAGCGTGTCTGGATTGACTCCCAGACCGAGGAGGAGATTCTTCGGGGAATTCGGGAGGCTAAGCCGCTGTCCGCCTATGACAGCCTTTCCGATGCCGCCTATCTGCGCGCCCAGGAGGACTATCTCATGGGAATCAATTTCTCCAGGATATTGACGCTGAAGTACGGCAATGAGGTGCAGAAGCTGCTGAATTCCGGCAAATGGAATGCCATTTCCGTAGGTCGTGTTATGACTTGTGTTCTGGGGATGGTAGTCAGGAGGGAACGGGAGATTCGGAATTTTGTTAAGACCCCCTTCTACCGTGTTCTAAGCAATCTCCAGGTTCAGGATAAGGAGCTTACGGCAGAGTTTCGTGCGGTGGAGAGCTCCAGGTACTATAATTCGCCTCTTTTATATAAGGAAAATGGTTTTTTAGAGAGAACTTCAGCAGTGAAATTGATATCGGAGCTGGCGGGAGAGATACCCAAGCTCTTGGATGACGGAACTTGGGAGGCGCAGTCAAATAATGCGGCACAAGCAGGGAGTGCGAGCCAGTCAGGTACTGCAGATCAAGGGAATAATGCGGGCCAGCCAGGTGCTTTAGTGCAGCAGGAGAGGGCAGAAGAGCCGGGTAATGCAAGGCAGCCAGGCAGCGGCGAACAGGTGCTGCAGGCTGTGGTTACCCAGGTGGAAAAGAAGAAGGAAACAAAGAATCCTCCTCTATTATATAATCTGGCGGAGCTTCAGAATGACTGTTCCCGATTCTTCAAAATCAGTCCTGACGAAACGCTGAAGATTGCCCAGGAGCTTTATGAAAAGAAGCTTGTAACCTATCCCAGAACCGACGCCAGAGTGCTGTCCACCGCGGTGTCCAAGGAGATTCACAAGAATATCAAAGGACTGCAGAATTTGGGACAGTTCCGGGATTTTATATCGGAGGTTCTGGAGATGGGGTCCTATAAGAACATTGCAAAGACCCGATATGTCAATGACAGCCAGATTACCGACCACTATGCCATCATACCCACCGGACAGGGCCTCGGTGCCCTTAATTCCCTGTCTCACACTGCGGCCAGGGTATATGAGACCATTGTCCGGCGGTTCATCAGTATATTCTATCCCCCGGCAGAATACCGTAAGATAGGGATCACGGTGCAGATTAAGGGGGAGAGCTTCTTTGCCAGCTTCCGCACCCTGGAGAAAGAAGGCTACCTCAAGGTTCTTGGAAGCTATAATGATAAGCAGCCGGCTTCCGGGAAGGGCAATACCGGCAATTCCGGGGAAGAGGCCGGAGCGGAGGAAGGAGAAGCCTCGGATAATAACAACGACCAGGCATTGCTCCAATTACTTCTGACCCTAAAGAAGGGTGCTTTGCTCCCGGTACGTGTAATTACCATCAAGGAGGGGGAGACCACACCTCCGAAGCGTTACAATTCCGGTGCGTTAATTCTTGCTATGGAGAATGCCGGCCAGCTGATCGAGGATGAGGAGCTGCGGGCACAGATCAAAGGAAGCGGGATCGGAACCAGTGCAACCAGGGCGGAGATTCTGAATAAGCTGGTGAACATCACTTACCTGAGCCTGAATAAAAAGACACAGATCATTACTCCCACCCAATTGGGAGAGCTGATCTTCGATGTTGTGAACAGCTCCATCAAATCCCTTCTCAATGCGGAGCTGACTGCCAGCTGGGAAAAGGGTCTCACTTACGTATCCGAGGGACAGATAACGAAAGAGGAGTATACCACCAAACTGGAGGGTTTTGTCGCCAGGATGGTGGAAGGGGTGAAAACCCTGAATAACCAGGCAGCTCTGGCAAAATATTTTAGTGAAACAGCGGCATATTACAAAGGCAGCAAAATAAGCTGATTAAAAAATGAAATTTAAGGAGGAATTAGAATGTCAGAACATCTTATGATCCGGTCACTGTTTGATTTGGAGAAGACAATAGCGGCAGACCTGTTTACAGGCTGTACCTATCCATGGGAGGTCCTTGGGAAGATTAAGAGCGGTATTTTACAGATCGGGGCGGGCCTATCCCTCGAAGAATATGACAGGATAGGCGAGGACATCTGGATTGCCAAGTCTGCCAAGGTGGCGCCCACCGCCTGCATCAACGGACCTGTCATTATCGGAAAGGAAGCGGAGATACGCCACTGTGCCTTCATCCGCGGCAGTGCCATTATAGGAGAGGGCGCGGTGGTCGGCAATTCAACCGAGCTGAAGAACGTCATTCTCTTTCATAAGGTGCAGGTTCCTCATTATAACTATGTGGGCGACTCCATCCTGGGCTACAAGGCGCATATGGGCGCCGGTTCCATAACCTCTAATGTCAAATCAGACAAAACCCTGGTATCCGTCCATGCAGGCGAGCTGATTATGGAAACCGGCCTGAAGAAATTCGGCGCGATTCTGGGGGACTATGTGGAGGTCGGCTGTAACAGCGTGCTGAATCCCGGAACCGTTGTCGGAAGGAATGCCAATATCTACCCCCTGTCCATGGTTCGCGGCTACGTGCCCGAAGCCAGCATCTACAAGAAGGCCGGAGAAATAGTGGCAAAATATTAGATTGGGTTGAAAAAGTTGTAGACTTATTGATCATTTTATGCGAAAATATGATACGTAAACAAGACAAAATTTTAACAAGGAAATTCTGTTATGATTTTTCTTGCCAGAGAAAAGTGATGTAAACTGAAAGGAGTTTCAAACATGATTTATTCACATGAAGTTCAAATGATGTGTCCGGTTACACAGGGTGTCCATCATGGCGCAGCACCGATTCCGGAAGAAGCTAAATGGGTAAAGGCCAGGGAAGTGAAGGATATCTCCGGTTTGACCCATGGTGTGGGCTGGTGTGCACCTCAGCAGGGTACCTGTAAATTAACTCTTAACGTGAAGGATGGTATTATTCAGGAGGCATTGGTGGAGACCATCGGCTGCTCCGGTATGACTCATTCCGCAGCGATGGCATCTGAGATCCTGCCTGGTTTAACTGTTTTAGAGGCATTGAATACAGACTTGGTGTGTGACGCAATCAACACTGCAATGAGAGAGCTTTTCCTGCAGATCGTATACGGAAGAACCCAGAGCGCCTTCTCCGAGGACGGACTTCCCATTGGTGCAGGTCTTGAGGATTTAGGGAAAGGTCTTAGAAGCCAGATCGGCACCATGTATGGAACTCTGGCGAAGGGCCCCCGTTATCTGGAGATGACCGACGGTTATGTAACCGGCATTGCACTGGATGAGAATAATGAAATCATCGGTTACCAATTCGTTAATTTCGGTAAGATGATGGACTTCATCAAAAAAGGCGATGATGCCAATACAGCATTAGAGAAATCCAAAGGCCAGTATGGCCGTGTTGCGGATGCTGTGAAGATCATCGATCCGAGACACGAATAGGAAAGGGAGGATACATACAATGGCTTTATTTGAATCATATGATAGAAGAATTAAACAAATCGACGCAGTATTAAAGGGTTACGGCATCGCCTCCATTGAAGAGGCGGAGAAGATCACCAAGGATGCCGGCCTTGATGTATATAATATGATTAAGGGCATTCAGCCCATTTGCTTTGAAAATGCCTGCTGGGCCTATATTGCAGGAGCGGCAATCGCAATCAAAAAGGATGCCAGAAAAGCAGCGGATGCAGCAGCGGCAATCGGCGAGGGCCTTCAGTCCTTCTGCATTCCCGGCTCTGTTGCAGACCAGAGAAAGGTAGGCTTGGGCCACGGCAATCTTGGCAAGATGCTGCTGGAAGAGACCACCGAGTGCTTCTGCTTCCTGGCAGGTCATGAGTCCTTTGCAGCGGCAGAGGGTGCCATCGGTATCGCTATGTCCGCCAATAAGGTAAGACAAAAGCCTTTAAGAGTTATCTTAAACGGCCTCGGCAAGGATGCAGCCCAGATCATCTCCCGCATCAACGGCTTTACCCATGTTGAGACAGAGATGGATTATCATGCAGGCGAAGTAAAGGAAGTATTCCGCAAATCCTACTCCAAGGGACCCAGGGCAGCCGTCAACTGCTATGGTGCTAATGATGTAACGGAAGGCGTTGCAATCATGCATAAGGAAGGAGTGGACGTATCCATCACCGGTAACTCCACCAACCCCACCAGATTCCAGCATCCCGTTGCAGGTACCTATAAGAAGGAATGTGTGGATTTAGGAAAGAAGTACTTCTCCGTAGCCTCCGGCGGCGGCACAGGAAGAACTCTTCATCCTGATAATATGGCAGCAGGCCCTGCATCCTACGGTATGACGGATACCATGGGAAGAATGCATTCCGATGCACAGTTTGCAGGCTCCTCCTCCGTTCCGGCTCATGTTGAGATGATGGGTCTGATCGGCGCAGGCAATAACCCTATGGTAGGCATGACGGTAGCCGTAGCGGTTGCCATTCAGGAAGCTTCCGAGGCTGGCAAGTTCTAAGAAAAACAGTAAATGAATAGTTTTAGAAAATAATAATTAGGAGTGGTTAAAGCATGAAAATGCGGACCACTCCTAATTATTTTTATGAATGCTTGTGAAATGCTTGCGTTTTGCAAGCAAAATGGATATACTAATACTGAGAGGAGGCGATTTATATGGCTAGAACATCAAATGTCTTTGCGCGCGTAGAGCCGGAGATTAAAGAACAGGCAGAACGAGTGCTTGACCGCCTGGGAATCCCCATGTCAAATGCAGTAGGAATGTTTTTGAGACAGGTTGTGTTGCAGCGAGGCATTCCTTTTGAGATGAAACTGCCGCAGGAAGCTCCGCTTGCCTATGGTTCCCTTACGAAAGAGCAATTTAACTCGGAAATAGAAAAAGGGTTGGAGGATATACGGAAAGGCAGAGTGTTTTCCGCTGAAACCATTGAAAATGAGATGAAAAGAGATTTCGGCATATGAGATGGAATGTGGTTTATTCAGCGCGGGCAAGGTCGGATTTGAGAAATATTTATGAGTACATTGCTTATGGTTTACTTGCACCGGAAACAGCCGCAGGGCAGACACGGAGAATTATGAAAGAAATCCGAGTCCTTGATGGAATGCCAATGCGCCATCCGGTATATAAGGAGGAGCCATGGAGCCGTCAAGGAGTACGATACTTTCCGGTGGATAATTATTTGGTATTCTATCTACCAGATGAATCTCAAAATATGGTGAATATCATTCGCATTATGTATGGCGGCAGAGATATTAGTAAGCAGTTAAGCAAATGATGCTATATTACAAAGATACGAAATACAATTTACATTATTAAAAGGAGTGTGACGGGAATGACAGATAATGGCATTCTTTCCCGTCTGAAGAATATTGAAGCATAGGATAGAACTTCAGAAGCTGGCATACCCAAAAGGACAACATATTTCCAATCCCGGAAGAATATAGTGTTATGTGTTAAATCACTATATGGAGGCGGAAAGATGGAATGCCCTTTTTGTAAAAAATCGAATGTTAATTCAGGGTTTATCAGAGGTGGTTCCCGGACCTACTTTTTCTCCGATGAGGAGAGAGGAAAGCTGGTTAAGACACCAATACCCATTAAAGCATACTTGTGTAAAGAATGCGGCTCTGTTTTTTTGAAAAAAGAAGAGAAACGTCTATAAGAGGAGCTATAATATGCGGTTTGAGTTGGGACAGCGTGCATATAACCTTAGAAAAGGATACAAAAAAGCGGGAAATTGTAATTCCGGCCTACATCGAAACTGTTCTGAGGGATGCCGGCGTATTGGAAGTATTTCAAAAGCAGCCGGATTATCTGAAACGCGAACAGATCAGTTACATCGAGATTGCCAAAAAAGAAGAAACAAGGCTGAACCGGATAAATACACTGACAAAACGGTTGGAAAATTAAAATATACATAAAAAAGGAGAAGGGAACCATGGGGAAGGAAGAACTGGTGAAAATCGTGGAAAAATTCGCGGCATCCGGATGGGATTTGATTGATGCGCCCTCGAAAAAATGGCTGGCGGACAATGAATCGAAGGATGTGACGGCGGAATTGCTGAAAGCAGTTGAGCAGGCAGACAGGGAGTGCGGGAGCTGCGGCTGTGAATTTGACCCGCTTTATAAACGGGCGCTGGAGTTGCTCACAGTAGCATAACAACAGTATGAATGCCATATTGACTGACACAATAACGGGGATCATCATGGAGCATATCGCTTCATGGTGATCCCCTGAGTGTTTTCCTGATTAGACTTCAGGCGTAATGCCAAGCGCTGTTTACCTGCGTATCAGAAGTCCGTATTATGCTCCCAGGCGATAGATGATATTGGCTTGTTTCTTATTTTTCAGCACATTGATGATTGTGGGAACGGCACCCACTGCGGTGAACAGATACAGCATGCCAAGGTTTGCATAGTAGGACGGCGCTTCAATGACTTCCTCCTGAATCAGGGCAGGAATGGCGCGGAAGGCGGATATCACATCTGCCACGAAGACATTTGCCACCGTAATGGCATAATCAGCCCGCTGGCTTACGTACACAAGAACCACCATCAGCAGGGAGCTCACGACAATCCCTTTCTTGCTCAGCTTGCCGCCCAACAATTCATAGCCCTTTAGTGCGCATACGCCCATGACCAGGCCGGAGAGAGAGGCGACGTAGCCCAGCTGCCCCAGCAGTACGATACAGGCTCCGCCCAGGAGGGAGCCTAAAAATGCGCCTGCAATACCTCCGATGAGATTTTCCTTCTTTCCTTTCTCTGCCAGCCGTGTTGCCTCGCTGGACTCGCAGTAATCGTGGTAGCAGGAGGAACACATATGAGCCGGAGCGCTGCCGATAAAGTAGCTTTCCGCCCCTTCCGAGGTTCCGCAGGCCTGGCAGGCATTTTCAAAGCCTCTTTGCAGCAGCTCGGAGGTGATCGCCTGCAGGGCATCCATTACCTTGGCCAGAGCGTTTTTAAAGTTGATGCCTGCGCCCAGCTGTGACTGGAACCGTACCTTATAGCGTGTTACCTCACACCGGTTGAGCAGCTTCTTATTGGCGGATACAATTTCATTCATGTCCGAATGCTCCGGCATCTGATCCATGCGTTTCACGGATATTGTAATATAAAATGCTTTCAAATCCGGCACCTGGTTGATGCATACATTGTATCCGGACTTGTTTCCGTACATCGTTCCGCTGTTTTCATCCAGCAATAGCCCTGCATCATCGGCAGCGCTGCGAAAGACTTTTATTAATGATCGATTCATAAAGGTTTCTCCCATCCCATTTTTATTTTGCCGTATACGGCAGAAAAAAGTAAATTTCATGTCGAAATTCCGGTTTTTAGAATTATTTTACACATCTTTGGAGTGTATGTCAAGAATAAAAAGACAGGAGATGAAGGAACATCCATTTAGGAGTATTCCGGAAGCAGGCTCTGATGGAACCTTAAAAGAAGGAAAAAGCAAGGTATGACAACAGATGACAGGAGCAGATATTTGCTTGACAGCATAACCTGAAAAATATATAATATTTCCATAAAACGAGTTGCCTGGAATATACTACTAATGAAATTCTGCATCATGCATACGATTTGGGAATCGGCTGTAATGATGCATTTTAACAATTTGGCTGATACAGTCTTAATGCGGAAGCTGAGGATAAGCTTACTATGCAGAAAAAGAGCGAGATACATAAGAGAGTACTGTTGGCGGCAAATCGGGCAAGGGAATTTATGCGCCGCAACGGAGCGGTTAGAATTTCGATCATTTATGGATTCTTCGGGATAATGTGGATTTTGCTGTCGGATATGTTTCTGGAGAACATTATTCCGGATGCGGAGCAGTATAAGCATTATCAGACCTATAAGGGCTGGTTTTATATCTTTATTACGACCCTTATGGTCTATCTTCTGGTGCGCAGAGGACTGGTTCTGCTGAAAAAGGAACTGGTGAAGACGGCCGCGGCCTATGAGAAATTACAGCATGCCCATGAGGAGCTGATGACAACGGAAGCCCAGCTGATCTATCAGAAGAAATTAAACGACAGCATTATTTCGGAGGCTCCAATTTTTATCATTATCCATGACGAGAAGAAAGTGATCAGTGTGAATCCCTATTTCCGGCAAGTGTGCGGCTATCATGCCGGGGATTTGAAGGAAGCTGCCTGGGTGGACCGGCTGGTTCCGAAAGAGTACCAGGAGGCTTTATTCCGTAATTTTAAGAATATCCGAAGCAGAAGGCGGAGCTGTAATTTCGAGTGCCCCATCATAACCAGGAATGGGGATATCATTAATGCTCTTTGGAACAGCAGCCTGCTGCAATCTCCCACGGATCCGGAGCAGACTTACTTTGTGTCCTTTGGCGCGGACATTAATGAGCGCAAGCGTTATGAAGAGAAGGTGAAACACCTTGCTTTCTATGATTCTTTGACGGGGCTTGCAAACCGGACCATGTTTGAAAATGAGATCAACCGGTATTTGAATGAGAATAAAGGCAGCTTCATGATTGCTTATATTGATATTGATAATTTTAAGGCCATTAATGATTCCATGGGGCATCAGATCGGTGATCTCTTTTTGGCCTATTTTGCTGATTGCCTGATTGCCGAGGTGGCGGAGCCAAACTGCGCCGCCAGGCTTGGAGGGGATGAATTCGCAATTCTGTTTCCCGCAATAACCAGGGAGAAACTGCTGGAAGAAATCGAAAAACTTCGGGAACGGGTCAGTAAAACCTGGACTATTCGGAATTATCAGTTCTATATTTCTATGAGCATCGGTGCGGTGTGCTATCCCCAGGATGGCAGGGATTCCACCATGCTGATGAAAAATGCGGATATTGCAATGTATGAAGCGAAGAGAGAGGGCAAGAACCGGATTCTCTTTTACGAAGAGAAGATCAAGGATGAAAATTTCCGGCATATGCAGATGCTGAATGATCTTCAATATGGGATCGAAGGAGAGCAATTCATATTATATTATCAGCCGCAGATGAACCTGCAATCCGGTAAAATCACCGGAGTAGAGGCGCTGGTTCGATGGCTTCATCCCACCGATGGCTTTATCTCTCCGGCGGAGTTTATTCCCATGGCAGAGTATTCCGGCCAGATTTATATGCTGGAGCGCTGGATTATGGCCGAGGCTCTGAAGCAGAAGAAGAGAATGGAGCAGATGGGATTTGCAGATATTGATATGTCCATTAATCTGTCAGGCAAGACCCTGACCAGCTCCGTTAATTTTAATGAAATGGAGCAGATCATAGCAGGTGCGGAGGTGGATTTTAGCCGGATCGTGATTGAGATTACAGAGACTGCCAATATATCGGATGTGGATATTGTGATTCGCCATCTGAACCGTTTGAAGGCGCTGGGAATCCGTGTGGCGCTGGACGATTTCGGAACCGGGTATTCCTCGCTGAATTATCTTAAGAAGTTTCCCATCAATATTATCAAGCTGGATAGAAGCTTCATTGAAACCATTATAGAGAACCGGGTGGATACTCTTTTAATTAAGAATGTTCTGACCCTGGCCCAGGATCTGGGGTTTGAGGTGGTTGCGGAAGGAATTGAGACGAGGGAGCAGCTGGAATTCTTAAGAAAGCATAATTGTGGTTCAGGGCAGGGCTACCTGTTAAGCAGACCTGCCCCTGAGGAAAAGATACATGAGTTGCTGAAGAACGGTTTTACATTTGAAATATAAGGTAGGGAGAATTACTCTTCCTCCGCCTCTTTCACAATGGCATCCAGGACATTGATAAGGTCATGGATGGTATAAAGCTCAACATTTCTTTCAAGAATGGTATTCTTTAAATCCGTAGATAAGGTCTCAAACTTATTGCGGATTTCCGGAGCTACATAGGACATAATGATCACCTGTATTCATTAGATTTTGATGGAGCTACAAACGGACAGGACATGATAGTTGTTTCGATATTTCCGTGGGCAGCATGCCCGTGAAGGATGCGAAGCAGATAGGATGTCTTTTTTTGCTGTGCCGGGAATGATTTTCCGGCATCTGTTGCTCTGTCCGTATACTCTATAGCATTTCCAATCAACGAAATAATATGTATCCTTGCTATGGCAGAAAGAATTTTTCGGGAAGCATCTGACTTAATAAATTTTTTAGAAATAATTTATATATTATATATTGATTATTTGTTATATGTGATGTATAACATATATTGCAAGTAGATAATAAATCTGTTGAACAGAATGTTATCACTTGCCGGAAATAACCGGTATCAAGTAACATAAAACAATAATATATCAGGAGGAGTGATTATTATGTTAAGACCAGCAGTATTTGAATCCACCGGACCTTTATTTTTTGACAGAGTATTTCATGACTTCTTTGGAAACGGCTTCAATCAGTTCGACAATTTCAACACGGATGTAATCGACAAGGGAGACAATTATTTGCTGCAAGCCGAATTACCGGGTTTCAGTAAGGAGGAGATCAAGATTGATCTCGACAAAGAGACATTGACGATATCGGCTGACCACAGCGAAGAGAAGAAGGAAGAGAAGCATAATTATGTCAGACAGGAAAGGCGCTACCGTTCCTATTGCAGAAGCTTCCACATCCCGGGCATCCGCAAGGAGAGCATCCAGGCTGCTTATAATAACGGAGTTTTAGAAATTACGCTTCCGAAGGAACAGGCAGTCTTAGAGGAACCGAAACGCATTGAAGTTAAATAAGTTCTTGTTTAGAAAGTAAAAAAGGATCCGTTTGGCAGCCTGCAGGGTTGCCAAGCGGATCTTTTTTTACTTTCCTGTCCATATTTTTATTATAGCATAAAGTCCGGTGATTTACCAGACTTGTAATAAAAAGGGTAAAAGTGTAAGATATATAAAGTCAGCTGTGAACTGTAACTTTATAAATTGTCAGGGGAGAAGAAAGAAGATTTCCTGCAAAATCTTGTTCGGAATGAAAGGAATGGATCATAAATATGGATGATATGTATGAATTAATGCGGATAGCCCATCAGCAGCAGGAACTGGAACGGATATTGGAATGCAACAGGATAACAGAGAGGTTTGGATTGGTGCTTTCCCAGGAAGAAGCGGCGGGTCTGGCGGTTAGCCGTAAGGCTTCGCTGATTGAGAATCAGAGGGTGGAGTTTGGGGAAGGAATTTTGCCTAAACTGATTGATTGTTTCTGCGATTCCCAATTCATCAATCAGGATAATTATGCCGAAACATTATGGGAACTGCAGGAGATTTTTTATTTGGCAAAGAACGAAACCCAGGATGAGCTGACCGATAAGGAATTACTTGAATTTATGAGAAGGCAGTATGAAGAAGTATGCTTCGGAGATCTGGACTATCTTAAGAATACCTGCCTGGAGCGGTATTCCAGAAGTGTCCGTTCTGGAAATATCAGACCGATGCAGTCCAGGCTTAGGGATGAGTATTCCCTGCGGGACACAGAGGATGATTACAGCAAGCTGGATGAGGAGACCAGATGGGATTATGAGGTCTATAAGAGGAAGCTGGATGACATGTTTTAAATCTGGTTTTAAATCTTTTAATAAAAGAGTTGAAAGAAAAATAAATGTGTGATAGGATGATTTTAACATATATGTATCTTTAGAAAAGGGGAACAGGAATGGGAGACTATAATAATCCGTTTGAGAATAGCAATAATCAACCGAATTCATCGGATCCGAAGCTGCCGGAGAACGGACAGACAGGAGTAAATGAGCAATCAGAGCAAAGCCCGTATCAGAATAATCCGGGCGGTCAGGATCAGAACAATCCGTATTCGGGCAATCCCTATCAGAGTGCTCCGTCTCAGGACAATCCTTACCAGAACAATTCACAACAGAACAATCCATATTCCAATGGGCAGCCGGGTAACCAGCCGAATAATCCATATCAGAGCGGGCAATACCAGGATAACCAGCCTCAGAATAACCCGTATCAGAACGGGCAATACCAGAATAACCAGTATCAGAACAATCCGTACCAGGGGAATCCCTACCAGAACTACTCGTATCAGCAGGGGCCGCAGATGAAGCCTCAGGATAACGGTATGGCAATCGGATCTTTGGTCTGCGGCATCCTAAGTCTTTTGTTCAGCTGTTGCTTATGGTACCTTGCACTTCCTTTATCCATTGCGGGCCTGGTATTGGGCATCCTGGTGATAAAGAACAAGAGGGGCGGAAGATCCATGGCGATTGCCGGTATTGTTTTGGCCAGCATTGGCATCCTGGTAGCGATTGTAATGGCTATTCTTACCGTCTTCATGTTTACCAGTTCGGAGTTTTCAAATATTTATGATGAGATTTATAATGAATTGCAGATATATAATTAGAGGTTTTGAAAGGAATTGCCGGTTTTCTTTATCCGAAGCCGGGCAGAACAGATATCTCTGAATATCAGGGTGCCGTTGCACAGCTGAATCGGGAATGGACTCCATCCTATGGAGTTCATTTTTGTACAGCCTTGCGGCGGCACCTTTATTGAATCGGCCTTATGCCTTATCCCTATGAGGCAGGATTATGGTACGGGGCGGTAAACGGGGCGGCAGCGCTTCCTCCGGGCTAAGGAGCCAGGGGCGGGTAGAGGTTGCGGGCGATAAAATAGACGACCAGGAGGGCAATCAGCACCAGATAGAAGCTCAGACTGCGAGGAAGAATCCGGAGATTTCTGCCGAAGCTGTGGGCTGCGAATTCGATATAGGCAAGAAGGATGAGGAGAGCCAGCAAGGCCGGTACGGGATTATAGTGCAGCGCTTCTGCAATATCCCCGTGCAGGAGAGCCGCTACGCTTCTGGTATTGCCGCAGGCGGGACACAGAAGATGAAACCGGCTGTAGAGAGAGCAGGCAGGCAGGAAGGGAACAATGGCGAGAATGGTATCCTTCATCAGGAAGATAAAAAGTCCTGTGAGGGGGAATATAAAGGTTAGAATTTGATTGCGGGTTATTTTTTTCATATAACTTTTCCTTAGAAATAATATTTGTTTTTTCATTGTATCACACTTCCCCCAAAGAGGGAAAGGGAAAATGCTGATTAAAATGCTTGAGATGGAGTGGAGAATGATTTATAATAAGTGAAAATTATACCAGTTATTGCAGAAAGGTTGGAATGGAGCTATGACGAGACAGGAATTTATCCAATTAACAGAGTCAAAAATTACAATTGTGGACGGTGCAACCGGCAGTAATCTGCAGAAACGGGGAATGCCCGCCGGGGTATCTCCGGAGATATGGATGCTGGAGAACCCTCAGATTGTTACCGGTCTCCAGAGAGAGTTCCTGGAGGCCGGTTCCGATATTATATTTGCTCCAACCTTCACCGCCAACCGGATCAAGCTGAAGGAGTATGGGCTGGCAGACCGGATTGGCGGGATTAACCGGGAGCTGGTCGAAATATCCAGGAGGGCGGTAGAAGAGTACCGCAGGGAGAGCAAAAGCACCCGTAAGGTATATATTGCCGCGGACATTACTATGACAGGAGAGATGGTGTATCCGGTAGGGGAGCTGCCCTTTGAAGAGCTGGTTCAGATATATAAGGAGCAGCTGTCTTATATTCTTCCTGCCGGAGTGGATCTGGTGGTGGTGGAAACCATGATGAGCCTGCAGGAATGCAGGGCCGCGCTTCTGGCCGTGAAAGAAGTATGTGATTTGCCGATTATTGTCTCTCTGACCTTTCAGGAAAATCAGAGGACATTGTACGGAACGGATCCCAGAACTGCTGTGATTGTGCTGCAGAGCATGGGAGCGGATGCTGTTGGAATTAATTGCTCCACCGGACCGGATAAAATGCTGGGTATCGTGCGTGAAATGAAGGAATATGCCAATGTTCCCATTATGGTAAAGCCCAATGCAGGCATACCGAAGCTGGTGGATGGGGAGACTCACTTTCCCATGGATGCGGAGGAATTCGCCGGACAGATGGAGTTATTGATGGATGCAGGGGCTGATATTGTGGGCGGCTGCTGCGGAACCACACCCAGGCATATGGAGCTGCTTGCTGCGAAAGCCCAGGACAGGCCGGTACAGCTGCCGAAGCAGGTGCATGTCCGGGCTTTAACGACGGAGAAGAGTACGGTGGAAATTCCTCTGGACGGCCCTTTTTTGATCGTAGGGGAAAGGATTAATCCCACCGGTAAAAAGGCGCTTCAGGCGGAGCTGCGGGAGGGTGAGCTGGATATTGTCTCCCAGATGGCCGCTGAGCAGGCGGAGCTGGGAGCCGCTATACTGGATGTGAATGTGGGGATGAACGGCATTGATGAGCAGGAGGTGATGCTCCGGGTCATGCAGGAGGCACTGGACAGCGGGAAGCTCCCTCTGAGTATCGATTCCAGCCATATAAAGGTAATAGAGGTAGCACTGCGCATCTATCCGGGAAGGGCGTTAATCAATTCCATTTCTCTGGAGAAGGAGAAGTTTGAGAAGCTGATTCCCATTGCCAGAAAATACGGCGCCATGTTTATCCTGCTTCCCCTTTCGGATCAGGGGCTGCCGAAGGATATGGAGGATAAGAAAAGAATTATACGGACTATATTAGAGAGAGCCTATGAGCACGGCCTGACCAAAGAAGACATCATCGTGGACGGGCTGGTTACTACGGTAGGTGCCAATAAGAATGCGGCGCTGGAGACGCTGGAGACCATCCGGTATTGTAAGGAGGAGCTGGGGATAGCCACGATTGTGGGACTGTCCAATATTTCCTTCGGATTGCCGGAGCGCCAGTTTATTAACAGCACCTTCCTGGCCTTTGCAATACAGGCCGGTCTGACCATGGCGATTGCAAATCCCTCCCAGGATCTGCTGGTCAATACTTCCCTGGCGGCAGATTTGCTGCGTGCTGTGGAGAATGCCCCCCAACGATATATTGACAGGGCAGCTTCCCGGCCGTCAGTCATAACGGGAGGAAAGCCTTTGGGGCAGGACAAGGGCGGAGCAGAGCCGAAAGCAGAAACGGGAGAAAGAATTGACCAGGCGGAAGCATTATCCGGAACAGACAACCGGCAGGCTGTATTTCAGGCGGTGGTAAAGGGAAACCGCAAGAATATTGTTGCCCTGGTGGAGCAGGAGCTGTCCTTCTCTACGCCGGAGCAGCTGATTGAGGAAGTATTGATTCCCGCCATCAGTGAGGTGGGAGACAAGTATGATAAGCAGGTCTATTTTCTTCCCCAGCTGATTGCCGGAGCGGAAGCCATGAAGCTTGCCATTGACTATCTGGAACCGATGCTGAAGAAGGACGCCGGCGAGGAGCCTAAGGGAACCATTGTAATTGCCACCGTGGCAGGAGACATTCATGACATCGGCAAGAACCTGGTAGCCCTGATGCTGAAGAATTACGGCTATCGTGTGATTGATCTGGGAAAGGACGTGCCGACAGAGAAGATCATTCAGACAGCAAAGGAGGAAAAAGCGGATATTATTGCCCTTTCTGCCTTAATGACGACTACCATGGTTGAGATGCGGCGGGTAGTGGAGCAGGTGAGAGAGCAAGGACTCTCTGTAAAGGTCATTATCGGGGGTGCGGTAATCACCGGCAGCTATGCGCAGGAGATTGGAGCGGACGGATATTCCGAAGATGCACAGTCGGCAGTAGGGCTGGTAAAAAGACTTCTGGGGAATAAATAGCAGGAGCCTGGATATAATGAAAGTCAATAATAATTTATCGATTATCGATAAATTATTATTGACTTTCATTTTGCATTATGATATATTAGCTTCAAGAAAACGAGAGGCAGTATAGACATAGGAGGTTATTTTAACATGAGCAGGAGTCCTTTGGTAAGAGTAACAAAATGGATACTGGATATTATGTTTTACGGAGGAATAGCAGTATGCATTACAGTACCTGTTATTTTCAAACAGGCAGGGAAGTTCTATAAAGTCTTCCGTGAATTCTATCTTCCATTCTGTATCATTTTTATGGTTGCGGGTGTGTTTGCCCTGATCATCCTCTGGGAGCTCAGGAGCATATTCAAGACAGTGCTCCGGGAGGACCCTTTTGTAAGGGAGAATGTCTCTTCCCTTAAGAGAATGGGAATCAGCGCCTTTTGCATTGCTGTAATCATGCTCACGCGGCTTTTCTTTGTAATTACCCCGGCTGCGCTGGTATTAGTCGCTGTATTTACCATAGCCGGATTGTTTTCTCTGGTGTTATCCCAGGTGTTCGATCAGGCGGTAACCTATAAACTAGAGAATGATCTGACGATATAGGAGGGCCGGCATGATAATAGTG
This sequence comes from Bacillota bacterium, assembly GCA_023395555.1. Classification (GTDB taxonomy): domain Bacteria; phylum Bacillota; class Clostridia; order Lachnospirales; family Lachnospiraceae; genus Mobilitalea; species Mobilitalea torta. Next base: position 7,022 of record JAEWYQ010000078.1, on the reverse strand, counting down.
AATCTGGATGTGGTAATGGCACAGCGGAAGATGGGTCTGACGGAGCTGGCGGAGCAAGTGGATATTACAATGGCGAACTTATCGATTTTAAAAAATAATAAGGCGAAGGCAATCCGCTTTCATACCCTGGATGCGATTTGCAAAGCCCTGAACTGCCAGCCCGGTGACATTCTCCAATATGTAGAGGAGGAAGAAGCCTCGGGATAAATTCTGCAGGAGCTTCAACAGAAATATAAGAAAAAAGGAGAGAATGAAATCATGAATCAATTGAATCAGGTCCCTTCCAGTGATGAGCAGCAGGCTCTGACCGCCGGAGGGGAAGCACAGGACGCGGCGGTAAGGCTCCCGAAAAGGACGGAAGCACCTCTGCTTACTAAAATGCGCTTAAAATTTGAAATAATCGGTTTGGTCAGCTTATTATTCGGGGGATTTTTTGCCCTCAGCTTTTACCGGGCGAAGATAGGCATCAATACTTTATTCTTCACCTCGGTGATGGTACTTCTTCTGATTGCGGTAATGAAGAAAAACGAAATACCCATCAGGAAAGGAACCGGTCTTTATTATCTGGGCGCGGTGTTATTTGGGCTTTCTACAATGCTGACAGCCAGCAATACATTGCAGTTTTTGAATATTATAGCAATTCTGTGCCTGCTGAATTTCTCCCTTCTGCACCAGTTTCATGATACGAGGGAATGGGATGTGCTTAAGTTTCTCGGGAAGATGTGGGGAATGGTGTTCTGGGGCATAGCTTGCCTGGGAATGCCCTTTACGGATTGCTATCAATTTCTGAAAAAAATCAGAATGTTTCGGAATAACCGGGTAAGAGGTGTTTTTGTCGGGGTGCTGCTGGCTCTTCCCCTCCTGTGGATTATTGTCCTGTTGTTATCCCGGGCGGATATGATATTCGGAGATATGGCCCAGGGGCTGGTTAACCGTATTTTTTCCGGAGATATCGTTGGGGTCACTTTTATGATTTTCTTTGGTTTTCTATGCTGTTATTGCATTCTCTGCGGGGCGGCGGCCCAGACGGGGAGCATCGCGGACGCAAGAAAAAGAGGAGAAGCCTCGGTCGCCATCACGGTGATTCTCTTGGTCACGGTTGTCTATGCATTGTTTTGCGGTCTTCAGATTGTCTATCTGTTTAACGGCGGGGTATTCGGGCTTCCGGAAGGCTATACCTTTGCCGAATATGCCAGAAGAGGCTTCTTTGAACTGCTGGCCGTGGCGGTGCTTAATGTGGCATTGATGCTTTTGGGAACGGCTTATTTTGAAGAAAGCCGGCTGCTTCGCCATCTGCTGACGGCAATGACGGTCTGTACCTATATTATGATTGGCTCGGCGACCTATCGGATGCTGCTCTATATCCAGGCGTACCGTCTGACCTTTCTCCGGCTCTTTGTATTACTTGCCCTGGCGGTAATCGCCTTATTTCTGGCGGGGGTTGTCCTGTCGGTTTACAATGATCGTTTTCCTCTGTTTCGTTACGGAGTGGCAATCGTTGCCGTCAGCTATCTGATCTTTTCCCTGGCAAAGCCGGATTACTGGATTGCCGTGTATCTGGAAGAGGGAAAGGAGCAATTGACGCTGGAGGACGCGGCCTACCTCACACAGGAGCTATCCCTGGATGCGTCTCCGGTGGTGCTGAAGCTTCTGGAAGAGGAAGGCCGCTGGATCCTCGAAGCGCCGAAAGGGACGGAGACTTCATCGGAATATATTGGATTTGGAGAGAGGCGGGAATATCGCTCCCTGGCCCAGTATAATAAGAATTATCGTGAAACGATTGCCCGATCCATGGAGGGAAGAGGCTTGAGAGATTACAACCCTTCCGTATCCAGAGCGTGGAAGACAGCAAAAAGCAGCTAGGGATCATTATTTTCCCATTTTGGGAGTTACCTTTTATCTGTAATGTGTTATAATACAAGGTGTAAGAACAACCGTATCTGTATGGTATACCCCTGCTACAGGAACATGCATTATGTTCCTGTAGTGTTTACGATAAGAAAATTGGCCTATGATTTAACGGAGGGCTGCATGATATGATGGATCAGGAGGAGTAAAAGAATATGGAATACAGGGTGGATGTGATCATACCTATTTATCATTCCGATGAAAAACTGGACAGGCTGCTTGGGATGCTCTATCAGCAAACGGTAAAGCCCAACCGGGTGATTCTGCTTCATACCGTTGAATCCCAGGAGGAGAAGCAGGAGCTGCCGGAGATAGAGGGGGCTGATATCTGTGTGGTGCCCATAGATAAGAAGGATTTTGACCATGGAGGAACCAGGAAATACGGTGCCTCTCTCTCGGACGCGGATATTTTGATGTTTATGACCCAGGATGCGGTTCCGGCGGATGAGCACTTGATCCAGGAGCTGCTTGCACCCTATGAGGATCCCTGGGTGTCGGCAACCTATGCCAGGCAGCTGGCAGATCAGCGGGTTGGACTGATTGAGCGTTACACCAGGCATTTTAATTATCCGAAACGCAGCCGGGTGAAGTCGCTCCAGGATATGGAGGAGCTTGGCATCAAAACCTTCTTCTGCTCCAATGTGTGCGCCACCTACCGCAACAGCGTATATCGGAAGCTGGGGGGCTTTGTGGAGAAGACCATCTTTAATGAAGATATGATTATGGCGGCGGCCATGATCAACGAGGGCTACCGGATTGCTTACGCGGCGGATGCCAAGGTGTGGCATTCCCACCGCTATTCCTATCTGCAGCAGTTCACCCGTAATTTTGATCTGGGCGTATCCCATAAGGAGTATGAGAAGGTGTTTTGCGGGGTAAGCTCAGAGGGAGAGGGTTTGAAGCTGGTGAAGAAGACCTGGAACTATCTGATAGAGAAGAAGCAGTTTTTCCTGCTTCCGGATCTGATTATGACCAGCGGCTTTAAATTTCTTGGTTATCAGCTGGGGCGCAGATATCACCTCCTGCCAAAGCAGCTGGTGAAACGCTTCAGTATGAATAAAGGGTATTGGAATTAAGTATCTAATCCATGATAAGTGAGGAACAGGATGAGCACAGTAGCAATTGTAATGGCGACCTATAACGGTGAAAAATATGTGGGAGAGCAGATTGAATCCATATTGGCTTCCACTTACCGGGATATTGAACTGTATATCTGTGATGACGGCTCCGCGGACGGTACCGTGAATATTCTGAGGAGTTATGAAATACAGCACCCGGATAAGGTTCATGTGGTTCAGAACGAAAGGAATCTTGGGCATGTCATGAATTTTATCCATGCTCTGTCCAGAACCACAACGGATTATGTGATGTTCTGTGATCAGGATGATGTATGGAAGAAGAATAAGGTGGAAATCACTCTGACCCGGATGCGCCATATGGAAGCGCAGCTGGGCAGGGAGCTGCCCGTGGCGGTATTTACCGATGCCACGGTGGTGGATAAGAACCTGGAGGTTCTTAACCCCTCCTTCTTTTGTTCCGGCCATTTGAACCCATGCAAGACGGATCTGCCCCATCTGCTGATGGAGAATAAGCTTATCGGCTGTACGGTTATGGTGAATTCCGCCCTTCGTAAGAAGCTGCAAAGCAGGCCCATGCCCCAGCATGCGCGTTATCATGACTGGTGGCTTGCTTTGATTGCCTCGGCTTTTGGCAAAATAGGCTATGTCAGGGAAAGCACCCTGCTCTATCGCCAGCATGGCGGCAATGTTGTGGGAGACACCGGCTTTCTGGCCTATGTCCGCAACAGAGTATCCAATCTTTATGAGCAGAGAGAAGCCCTGGAGAAGCTATACCTTCAGGCGGGAGAATTCCTGGAGCTCTACGGTGATATGCTTTCCAAAGAAAAGAAGGAGATTTTGAGACAATTTGCCTCCATGAGGGGGAAGAGCATTCTGGAACGCCGTATCCTTGTCTTTCGTTACGGTTTTTGGAAGACGGGGCTTCTGCGTAATGTAGGTTTGTTGATTATTATATAAATTTGCTGCGGCTCCCTTCTTTACTCTAAGATTTGTTATGAATGCATAGCTTCCCGTTTCTTTGAATTTTTATACGTACGCTTTATCGATGGAAAGCGATAAAATTTTGTGTAAGGTGGCCTGTATCAGTACTTGACAAATGAGAATGTAGTTGATACAATAGCTTACAACTTAATAATCTTACTTTTTATACAGCAACAGCAGCCCCATTACAGAGTGTCCTGTGGTGATGGGCTTTTTTATAAATAAGGACACAGGAACAGAGATATGGAAAGGAGTATGCCATGAAAAGAATCGTATTATCCATTCTGGTAGATAACACCGCCGGTGTACTGAGCAGGGTAGCAGGCTTATTCAGCAGGAGGGGCTACAATATTGACAGCCTGACCGTAGGTGAGACCCAGGATCCGGCCATTTCGCGTATGACAGTCCTGGCTAAGGGAGACGACCAGATTTTAGAACAGATCAGAAAGCAGCTGCTCAAGCTGGAGGATGTGATAGAGATCAAGGAGCTGGCTCCGTGCGAATCCGTAACCAGAGAATTAATTCTGGTTAAGGTTGCGGCGGCAGAGAAGGACCGGCAGGCAGTTATTTCCATAGCTGATATTTTCCGTGCCAAGATTGTGGATGTGGCGCTGGAATCCCTCATGATTGAGCTAACCGGCAATCAGGATAAGATCAATGCGTTTATTAACCTGCTCAGCCCTTATACTATTAAGGAGCTGGTTCGCACCGGTATCACCGGTTTAACCAGAGGATCCGGGGATATCTCGGATTTTGATGATTAATTATACTAACAGGAGGGATGGAGAACCCATCCTCTTGTCATATAGGGAGGAGTAGCTCCCTCCTACACAATTATAAGGAGGAATTTAAGTTATGGCTAAGATTTATTATCAACAGGATTGCAACCTTTCGCTTTTGGAAGGCAAGACAGTGGCTGTGATTGGCTACGGCAGCCAGGGACATGCCCATGCATTGAACGCTAAGGAATCCGGTGTTCATGTTATTATAGGACTTTATGAAGGCAGCAAGTCCTGGGCAAAGGCAGAGGCAGCAGGCTTTGAGGTATATACGGCGGCAGAAGCGGCAAAGAGAGCGGATGTCATCATGATTTTAATCAATGATGAGAAACAGGCGAAGCTTTATAAGGAAGAGATTGCCCCGAATCTGGAAGAGGGGAACGCGCTGATGTTTGCCCATGGCTTCAGCATTCATTTTGGTCAGATTATTCCTCCCGCAAATGTGGATGTATTGATGATTGCTCCCAAGGGACCCGGACATACGGTTCGCAGCCAGTACCAGGAAGGTCAGGGCGTACCCTGTCTCATTGCGGTACATCAGAATGCAACCGGCAAGGCTCATGATCTTGGACTGGCCTATGCATTGGCCATCGGCGGCGCAAGAGCCGGTGTTCTTCAGACTACCTTCCGGGAAGAGACTGAGACAGATTTGTTTGGTGAGCAGGCCGTTCTCTGCGGCGGCGTGACTGCACTGATGAAGGCGGGCTTTGAGACGCTGGTTGAGGCTGGTTATGAGCCGGAAAGCGCATATTTTGAGTGTATCCATGAGATGAAGCTGATTGTTGATCTGATCAATGAGAGCGGCTTTGCAGGTATGAGATATTCTATCTCCAATACGGCGGAATACGGGGATTATATTACCGGATCTAAGATTATTACTGCTGAGACCAAGGCTACGATGAAGCAGATTCTTACGGATATCCAGGATGGTACTTTTGCACGCAACTGGCTGCTGGAGAATCAGATTGGATGCCCGAACTTCAATGCGAAGAGAAGAATTGAGGCGGATCATCAGCTGGAGAAAGTCGGAGCAGAACTTCGGAAGATGATGAGCTGGACTAGTAAGAAGAAGCTGATTAATAATTAATAATTCAGTACTGCAGAATTGTAGTGCTAAGCGCAGTCATCGAAGAGGTACGTGTGAGAAAGGGCTATGAGGAGTAATACAATACGGCAGACTTTGCGTTATTTTATACGGATAGTTATTGTAATAGAAAAAGATATAGAGTATGATGAAAACCAGAAAACTGATTTTAGTTTCCTGGTTTTCGTTATTTAGGGATATTCTATATGATGCTGGATGTTATGAATGATTTGATACTTTTGGTTAATTAAGGATATTTTGATTAATCGGGAGAGATTTCAATTGATTAGGAAGAGTTCAATTAATTAAGGTCTTCTAATTAATCAGGAATTTTTTAAGGGAAATTCAATTAATTAAAGGTGGATTCAAATTGATTCGGGGACGTGAATGGAGGGCACAATGGAATTGAAGGAAAAGTTGATGGATGCGGTGATAGAGGCCTTTAATGAGAAGGGGCTGAAGTTTACCATGGATGATATTGCGAAGCATATGGGGATCAGCAAGCGGACTCTTTATACGGTGGTGGAGGATAAGGAGGCTTTGTTTCTGGAGACGATGGATACGGTGTTTGGCGAGATTAAGAAGGGGGAGCGGGAGATACTGGAGGACGAGAGCCTTGATAGTATAGAGAAGCTGAAGAGGATTCTGATTTTTCTGCCCAACCGGTATCAAGCCGTTGATTTTCGCCAGCTCTATGAGCTGAAGGACAAATACCCCAGGATTTATGCGAAGCTGGAGAAACGCCTGGAAACGGACTGGGATGCTACCTTTCAGATTATGGAACAGGCGATGGAAGAGGGGAGAATCAGGAGGGTTAATTTGCAGATTTTCCGGGCTGTGTTCAGCGGGACCATTGAATATTACTTAAGCCGCAGGACACTGGAGGAAAGCGGGATTGATTATGAAGATGCCTTGCGTCAGATGCTGGATATTTTGATGGAGGGGATACGCAGCAGGGAGCAGGAGAAGGGAGAGGAGAAGAGATGCGGGAACGGATCAAGCTGAATGAGGAGTGGAGATACGGAAGGGAGTTCCGGGAAGAAATGCTGGAGCCCGGCTATGATGTGGCGGCTGTCCGGCTGCATGCGGCAGATGAATGGGGAAATCTTCTGCCCTATTGTCAGCTTCCCGTTACGCTGAAGGCCGAAGGAGTTATTGAAATCATCGGCCCGTTGGTCATAAGCCTCCAGG
>JAEWYQ010000025.1 GCA_023395555.1 Bacillota bacterium | reverse complement strand
CTGTCTCGCATAACGCGCCACCCGGCCCATGCTCACATACCATACGGCTGCCATGACACATAGGCAGACAGCCGGTACATAAAAGGCCCATCGCCAGTTAAGCTCATTGATAAGAGCCGCGCTCAATGCATAAGAAGCCACTGTTCCAAGGGGAACGGAATAATTCAGATGCAGGCAGCTCTTTGTCCTTTCCTCCTCCGGCATATATTCACAGATGATGTGAAGCAAAGGCGACCAGATAAATGCCTGTGCCAGTCCGTTCACACACCATACCGCCGCCATAAGCTCCGGCGCATGAAGCATTCCCATCAGCACATTAGACAGGCCGGACACCGTAAGACCTCCGAATACCAGCCATTTCCCGGACAACCTATCTCCCAGAAATCCGCTGAATAATTGACTTATCCCATAGGAAAAGAAAAACATTGTACCGATCATTCCCGCTTTTCCCTTATCAAATCCTTCGGCGCGGATAATTTCTACTAAAGAAACCGAGTAGTTCAGTCTCCCAAGATAAGTAATAAAATAAACGCTTACACATAATAAAAACAGCATCCGGATTTTACGCTTTTCCATAAACTTACCCGCATGCATACGGTATGTACTTTCAGTCATCTCCTGCACTCCATTTCATATTTTACACGTGCTAACCTATATATCTTGCTCCCTGTCATGCTGCTCAGCGCAGCTTGACAGGGAGCCGCAAATTACTCTTATAACAAATATCCCTACTCCGTTCCCTTGGCTTTACCCAGGGTCCCGCGTTCAATGAATTCTACCGGAAGCTCCACATGCCTCACTGCATTCCGGTGTTCAATCAGATCAATCAGGGAATTGACGCTCACCGATGCAATTCTATCAAAATTGCACCGCATCGTCGTAAGTCCCGGTGTAAGATATTTGGATATGGATATATCATCGAAGCCAATAACGGACACATCCCGGGGAACCTCATACCCCAGATCCTTCAAGGCATTCATCGCGCCGATTGCCATAATATCATTGGCGGCGAAGATACCTGTGGGCTTGTCTGCCTCCGGGCTGCTGTACATCCGGTAGATTTCCCGGTATGCCTTTTCCTCACTGAAGTCACAGTCAATTTCCATCAGCTTCTCTATCTGGTTCCGGCACTTCCCCGCCGCCGATTTGACCCCTTCGTGCCTGCGGATGGCCGGAAGACGCGGTCTGCCGCAGCCTATATACAGGATATTCTTATGCCCGTTCTGCACAAGTCTTTCAATTGCATAATAAGCGGATACCTGATCGTCCATATTGACGACCACCACATTCTCATAATAGGAATCCCTCTCCTGATTAACCAGGACAAGGGGATATCCGCGCTCCGCAAGACGTCTGATATCCGCACTCCCGGTATCATAACCCAGCAGTACCGCACCTCTCACCAGACTGCCGTTCAGGATGCGCTCTATGGATTTAACATCCTTTTCCCGCTCCGTCAGATACACAAGGGTCTTATAATCGCACTTTTGGGCATTGCTTACAACCAGGTTAATCATCTCTGTCGCAAAGTGGGAGGTGATATTGTCGCCGGCGCCTGAATTCTTGTCCGAATACGCAGAGAATAAGCCTATAATCTGTTCCTCCTTGCCGACAAGACTCCTTGCCTTGCTGTTTGGTTCAAAATTATACATATCAATATATTTGCGTATCTTTTTCTCAGTCTTGGGAGACACTCCGCCCGCACCGTTGATAACCTTGGAGAGAGTGACCCGCGAAACCCCTATGATTTTGGCCAATTCTTCAGTCGTCATTCATACCACCTCTTCTTCATTGTAATGATTGCTTCCCTGCACACATACAAACCTATTCCTATCATATTACATGCCTGCCATCACAATCAAGCTAAAAATATAAGAATCCCTCTTTTCTGTGAATGGTTATCCCAGTTCAAAGGCTGCCCGGCAAAGGACATAATCCCCCCTCACACTTCACACATGATCCTCTCCCCAAACTCGGAAAGCAGCTCTTCGGATTTCATATTATCAACGGTCACATACCAGACATTATGCCTTCCATGGGATATAACCTCCAAATCCTTCAGGGGGCCTTCCCTGGTTATCGTCAAGCCATTCCGGGCATAGAGCCCTACACCGGTTCTCCCTTTCCGCAGGAACAGCCACTCTCCCATTGCTATCCACTCATCAAACTGATACAGCGGACAATAGGCATGGGTGTAGGACACCTCCTGTTCCAGCAAATCATAGGTCAGCCTGGCAGCATTTCTATTCTGTTCCACAAGGGGCAGTGTTCCGTTCCCTGCAAAATAGCTGGGGCGTCCTTCTCCAAAATACACCGCTTCCCCCGGATGGTTAATCCATATCTGAGTATCACAGGTTTGAACCATAAGCTGAAGCACATGCTCCTGCTGCCCTCTTTTTCCCGGGCGGTATCCGATGGCGCTCGCCAGGATATAGTCTGCGGTCTTATAACTATATAATCGCACTTTTTCTTCGCCTTGTACAGATTCATTTATGCTTCCTGCATCATCCGTCTTGTATAAACTCAGCAAAGCCTTCTCCGGACGGTAACCGGATAACGCCATTAGTACGGTGGAATAGCAATTTTGGTTCAGCCAGCCTTCCCCGCTTACAATAAAATTCAACGCAGAGGCTTCACTCGTCCTCCGCCCGATGAGATTCTTAAAATAAATCCTACCGTAGCTTGCAGCCACAATGCCCTTAAAGCTATTGCATGCCAGGATATCAAAGGTCTTATCTAACGCTTCCCTGGCATACCGGCGTATCTGTGCATCCCTGGCATGATCATATAAGGCCAGCAGCCCTATGACATCAATTGGAATATATACCGAGGAATTCCATTCTGAAAAGCCGTTTGCCAGGAAATTGTCAAACCATTTACAAAGCAGCCCCTTAGCTTTCTCCCTGTGTTCAAAGCCCTTCATCCCGCTGCACGCAAATATCCGCTCCGGATACCGCTCCCCTGCCAGGAATTCACACGCATGGAAGCACAGAGCATGATTTTCACTGAAAAACCACATGACATCATTGCCCGGCTCGTCATACCAGTACCGGAAATGAAGAAGCGCTTCCTCAAGCCCCGCCTTCACCTCGTCGGGCACATGAGGACTTTCCAGGGCATAGAAGAAGGTCGGAAGCCGGAAATCACTGCAATCAAACCGGTTATTGATCCTTGCAAGTTCCTCTCTCACAATCTCCATGGCGGTCTGTTTATCACCGCCTGTTTCAAAAAGCGCCAGCGCCCTCTGAAAGACCGGGGTGCCATGCCTGGCCAAAAACAGCAGGATATTGTGTTTTCTCTCCGCTGGTTTTGCTTCCCGTACCGCATCCATAACGCTCTCATCATAGTACTCGAATTGAAGGCAGCGTTTGAGCTGTAACCCGGAGACTTCGGAAGATAAGGTTACCCTCACCATACCTGCATCCCGATATATCAGATCACCAATCCCAACCATCCGGGTGCCGTCAGCCAGATGTACGGATTTACAGCGCTTGGATAGAAACGTATGGGCATCGGTGAAGGCAAGTTCCACCTCCGCGTCCAGACCTCCTTCCACCGGCTTGTCAAAATACAGCGATATTTCCGGCGCCTGATAATGAAACCTTTTCAGGTAAACCCCTGCCAAAAGTGACCTGACCCGCTCCAGCTCTTCCATATCCACACTGGCAGGTATCTTCCCTGTCAGTTCCTTCGATCCCAGATAGCGTAATTTAAAGTACACCTGGGTATCTCTTTCCGCAAGGTCATTGCACTGGATATACAGGCTGTTTTCCCCCTTCTTCAGGGGAAGGGACATCCCCAGGTAAACCTCCTGATTCCGCTCATATCCCATGAGACTGCCCTGTAAGATGCCGTTTATATATAATTTAGCTCCGCCGCAGGTGCTAAGGAGAAAGGGATATTCCCCCTCCTCCCTGGCACAAAGACTTACCCTGGCTCCGAAATCGAGCTGGGTGGGGCGCATCCAGAACCCGGAATACTCTACCTTCTCCCCCTCAAATGGGAAATATAGCTGCCCGCATGCATAGCTTTCGTCCGGGCGGCGGATAAATTCTCCCTCCCGGATAAACTGCTTTCTGGTGGGAGAAACAATCTGATTCCATGCTCCATTTACTTTGCAGGAGGCATCATAGACTCCCGGTTCACTTACAAATATTTGTTCCCGCAGGCTGCTTATCATAAACTTCGTAATCCAAGCTCCCTGGCCGCAGGGGAATTCAAAGCCTTCCGTATATATCCCTCCTCCAAAAGTGAAAACTTCATTTCACCAAATTCATAATCCGTATAATATAGCTGATGCTCCCTGCACACGGGCGCATGCTCCTTCATGTAATCCCGGAATGCCCCAAAGCTCCCTGCTTCCGTCTCACAGGTCACCTTCACAAACCAGGTACTGTTAATGCCTCTGGAAATAAACTCTTTGCCCTTTAACAGCGCTTTGTCACTCTCCTCCAGTCCATTGGTGGAATACAGCGCCGCATATGCCGTTTTTCTGCGGATGAACAGCCAATTGCCGTCAAGAACCGTCTCATCACATTCCCTTGTATCACAGAAAGCATGGGTAAAGGGCACCTCCGCCCGTTCCAGCATTTCCTTCGGGAACTCATAGCTTACCACCGCGGTATTCTGCTGCTGATCTACGAGAGGCGTCAAGCCGTTACCGTTGAAATATCCGGGCCTGCGCTGTCCGAAAATCTTACCTTCTCCCGGATGATTAATCCAGATACGGGTATCCGCATCCGCCAGGAAGAGATTGATCAGATGCTCCTGGGAACCAAAGTAACCGGTTCGCGGAGAGATACAGGAGCCAAGCATATAGTCCCCGGTCTTGCAAAGGGTCGTAGGCACCTTAAAGGTTCCCTGCAGTCTGGATATCATATATTTGTCCGTACTCTTCCAATCTGCCGCAGCGCCAAGCTGTTTGGGCGGCTGATAGCCGGACATGGCAATATAGATGGCAGGGCTGATCTCCTGATTCATGCACCCGCAGCCCCAGGCCAGCCATATCTGGCTGTTTGCCCCCATGCACCGGTTGCCCAGCAGGTCGGACCGGTATGCCCTGCCGTTGGAGGTACCGAGAACACCGCAGAAGCTGTTCTGTGCATACAATTCAAAGGTCAGATCCAGCGCCTTTTCTGCCCGTTCCTTTAACTGCGCATCTTCGGCAAGTTCATACAGGGTGATGTAGCTGCGCACATCCACGGAGATATAAGCCGAGGAATTCCATTCATTATATCCAAATTCCATCAGCTTTTCAAACCACTCTACGATCCGTATCCTGGCCTTCTCCATATGCTGTCTGCCCGTCATGCCGCTGTTGGGGAACACCTTCTCCGGGAACAGCTGTCCGGCCAGATACTCATCCACATGAAAGGCAAGAGCGTGATTCTCACTGAAAAACCACATGGCGTCATTGCCCGGTTCATCATACCAATACCGGAAATTCAGCAAAGCGGCCTCAAAGCCTGCAATCTGCTCTCCGGATAAAACCGGCCTGAACTTATACAGTATCCATATAATCCGCAGAAGCTTGAAGTCGGCGCAGTCCGCGCGCCGGTTGACCATCTCTACATCCTGTTCTATCGCTTTACGGCAGCGTTCATATTCATTGCGCCCCAGATAGAGTCCAGCCACATAGCTGTCAAAGGAAAGGTTCCCATTGTGAATTACAAAATGAATGGCCGCCTTTGCCCGTTCCTCATAAAGCGCAGGCGTTCCTATCTCCCGCTCCCTCGGATAAAACTCCGCCCAAAGACTTGTCCTGAGCTCCACACCATCCACCTCCGTGCGGATAGCCAATTCATGATAACCAATCAGAAGCTCCTTGACCCTGCCCCAGATAATTTCAGTCTGCTCTTTTTCTGCCCGGAAGCTTTTATCCATGCCGCAAATGCGTACCTTTAACTCCACCGCATCCGGAAAGGGCAGGTCTGTGCATATCCGGAGGTCTCCCTCGCTATAGCTTAATTTATCCAGATAACAAGCCTGCAGACTCTTGTTTACCCGGGTGATTCGATCCACGTCCGCCTGAATCGGCAGGGATACCCTAAGGTCCTCTCCCCAATTTTTAAGTCCAAACTTAAAAACAATATTGCGCTCTCCATAATCGTTGCAGCTCACAACAATTTCGTTATTCCCTTCCTGCAGATATACCCGGAACCTGTGACTCTGCTCAATATTGGACTCATATGGATAGAATTCCTCCGCAAGTCTGTTATTCACCCATACCTTCACCGCCCCGGAAGCAAAGATTTCCAGTTCCTGCATTCCGGCTTTGACAGGCATTACATAAGCCCTGGCATAAAAACGGATATCCGCCGGATAATCCCAGAAGCCCGAAAGATCCACGCGGTTCGTATCAAAGGGGTAATATAATTTATCCATCACTATGTCAGCCGGATAACCGGAAGCCTTAAACTCTCCCCTCCTTAAGAATTCCTCCTTGGCGGGAGATTTTCTTTCCTTTCCTTCTTCATCCTTTACACTTACCCCCGGACGGTAACCCGGGAACTGCGTAGGTACCGGCTTCGCAAGAAAAGGAGTCTCCAGCACCTTGCTTATAAGCCAGCTTGTCAGATATTCGCCTGTCCCCACGGTATAGGTTAAATCCGATGTGTTCATAATGTCTGCCCCTTCCCTTTATCGTCTGAGAGCAACCGTTTTCACACGGCTGCCCAAACCTTTCCCAGACTAACATCCTTCTCTTACATCCCGCAGGTAATGTGGCTGCTGCCATGATTATATCCGGTTCCCATAAAATGCTGCATTCTCCAGTGATAGCTGTGTGCAAATCTCTTCTTGGTGTATTCGCTTTCCGCCGCATTGGCATCCCCCCAGATACGAACCTTTCCCTCGTCATGGTAGTATACCATCAGCATCTCACCCGGCCGCTTCATAATCTTACCGCTTCTGACCACACCGTCACCGCCGGCAAAACCATGTATCTTACCTGTGCAGTCTACAATATACCCCTTCTTGTCACCACCGGTTCCGTAGAATTCGTGATAACCGTCCCCATCGAAGTCAACGGGCATGAATTCATCTCCCTTGAACGGCAGGGGCGGCTCTAAGGGAGCACCTGTCACGGCATCAAAATAGAAATCCTCCGGCTCCGTATCCACGATGGCGTTATGAATGACACGGCGGGTAATCCGCATCGCCATGGCTACCTTCCGGTAATCCGGACCGATATTGGCAATCCAGCCATTGTGCATATGGCCGACACTGTCTACCGCAGTCCATTCTCTCCCGCCTTGTTCATTATAAGTAACGACCCTCGGCTCCCCTTCCTGCTCATAATCCTCACGGCAGGTATAAATATACCTTTTTCCGGTCTTACTATCCTCAAAAGGAACCACAATATCGGAATGTCCCAGATATTTTCCCTTGTCTCCGCAGAATACTTCATGTCCGTCATCCAGGCTGATCAGGCGTTCTCCCCAGAACAGCTCGTCCACTCCGTCATGATTGAAGTCCAAAACCGGGCACAGATGGCTGGAACGCGCGCCCATATCATCATGAGGAATCTTAATATCCCAGCGTTTCTCCACGCCTTCGCCGTATCCCTGCAAATACATATCCCTGTAGGTTCCCTGTGCGGTTACCAGAACCGGCTTGTCATGAACATATCCGCCGGTGATAAAGAAACGGTAAGAATGTGACATGGTATCGTCAATGGTATTATCCGGCCATTTCCACTGTCCGGTGGTCTCTCCCGTCAGAGGATTGATGCGTTCTAAGACTCTTGCATTCAGGCTGAAGGGAATGTCGGGATTCAGGTTGTTGACAAACCAGATCTCATCCACGCCATCCTGATCTAAATCAAAAGAAATGAACGGCGTATACCATACGCCCGGAATAACGCCGTTTCCCAGGTCTCTCTTCCACATAACTACACCATCCATGGTGTACAGCGCCATTTTTAAGGTGTCCGTCGGATAGTTAAACAGCTCCGGCCATGGGTCCAGATTTCCCTGACTGGAGTATACAAATAATACCGCCTCCGGCATATCCTTACCTAAGGATACCGGAACCGAACGGACCTGTCCCAACTGGATTCCTAAATCAAATTCCTTTAAACATTTAATCTCCACTTTTGCTCCTATCTGCCCGCAATGTCCTTTCATGCATCTTTATCGGGCACTCTAATCAAGGGGTGAATATCTTTTATTCAGCCGTCTTTCCTCTTGTGATCTCCAGCTTTCCTGCTACATCCAATGGATAATGGTGAACCTTTTCCCCGTTCACATACAATATGTCATTCTCTATCACATAATGCTCACTGCCATCGGTTACAATTACCCTTGTGCTGTCCTCTGCTTCCATTTCCATTTGTTCCATATCTCTTAGCAGTTCGTCCACATTCCGGTATTCTCCGTAAGTACCCACCTTCAGCACCCAGACATTATCACGCCCCGGACTGATCAATTCACGGCTGCAGCAAGGTCCTTCCTCCTGCATATGGAAGCCGTTCAACGCTCTGACGCCGATATAACCGCCGTCCTTCTCCAGCGCAATGGCATATTCACTTCTCCTATAGCTATGGAACTCATTCAGCGGCACATAAGCATGGGTGTAATCCAAACAGTGCTCCTCTTTGATATGGTATTTTAAAATACTGATATTTCTATACTGGACTGCCAACGGCAGGCATCCGTTGCCTGCCCAGAAACCGGGACGCCCGTTTCCATAAATCTGAACCTCTCCCGGATGATTGATGAATACCTGGGCTGTTCCGTCAAGGGTAGCCTGTACAATATTCTCCTGATAGCCCGGCCCGTAAGGCCGGAAGCCCACAGCCGTAGAGAGAAGCGCCTTGGAATTCTTGTATAGATAGAGGTTTACATATTGATCAATTCCCTGGGTATTCTGATGGATCAGCTCTTCCTCTCCCTGCAGCCTGACATACTGCCCATATTCCTTCGGCGGTTCATAATCTCCCACAACAATAGGGACCAATGCCCGAAAATGGTCATTCATATATCCTGCATTGTAGAAGAGATACAATAAGGACGGCATTCCCGTGCTGTAGCTTCCCTTAAGCTCTCTCTCATAGGTTCTTCCGAAGCTGGTCATAATATTGCCCTTATGCTCGTTGACCGCCAGGGAGAAGGCCAGCATGTCCAGTGCCTTCTTCGCCTTCTTATGCAGGGAGGAGCCTTTTGGCGTTAAATTATATAAATAGCCAAGACCCATAATATCAATGGGCAGATAGGTGCTGGAATTCCACTCTGATGCAAATTCTGCAAAAAAGCTCTCAAACCATACATCCAAAAGTCCTTCCGCCTTTTTGCATGCTTCTTCTCCTGTGAGACCGCTGCAGGTAAAGATACGTTCCGGCATTGATTTTCCCGCGAAATATTGACAGATATGAAACATCAATGCATGATTTTCACTAAAAAACCACATCACATCATCACCAGGTTCATCAATCCAATAGCGGTATCCTGCCATGGCGTCTTCCACTTCCCGCCGTAATTTCTCAGGGAAACGGTCAGAGAAGCTCACATAGAGATACACCAGAATGATAAGACGGAAATCGGAACAATCCCGCTTTTCATTCACCCATTCCAGATGATTGGACAGAATCTCTTCCAGATTGTCCGGTGTCTCTCCCTCGTGCATCCTGATCACCGCACGGTAATCACTTCCCCTGTCCGCATCACGGATAATATCCCTGATTCGCTGCTTCCGTTCCCCGCAGGTATCCTCGTGATACCCCATAAACTGTGTATTGAAGGAATAAGTGCCAATCACCCTGCTCATTGCAAGCCCGGACACCGTAACCTCCAGCTTGAAAAAATAGAAGCTGGAGGGAATATCATCTGCATGAAACAGCATCATCCCCTTCTGTTCCGGCTGTATCAGATAATGTTTGGGCCCGGTATATCGATCCGGAGTGAGAACCATCTCCACAGGCACCTCCGTAAAGGCTTCCAGGTTTAGATATACGGGTTCGCTTAAATATGCCTCTTTATCAAAATATATACGGGAAAGTGCATCTTCCGCTTTCCTTATGGTTTCCGTATCGGTTTCCTCTCTCACAGGAAGCCGAAGCCGTATATCCTGCCTGCCCAGATAACGTACCTTATAACAGTAGTCCGTATCCCGCTCCGCCAGGTCCTCCAGACAAACCACCAACTTATTCCTGCCTTTTCGCAAAGTCATGGCAATCACAGTGTGCTGCTCCCGGTTTCTCTGGAACGGGACATAATCCTTCACCAATTCATCGTTCAGCCAGACCGTCAGCGCCCCGCAGGCAGAGAGCTCAAACTCTGCCGTCTCCTCCTTCGGCACCTCCAAATAGGAATAGCCATAGCTTCTCAGATAGGCGGGATTGGTATAAAATCCGGAATCGTCTATGCCGACATTCCCAAAAGGGAAATACACGGTCAGCTTCTTTTTCTGTCCGAATACCTCAATCTCGTCCCCCGGAAACAGGCTGCTCAAATCCATATAGGGCGGAAGCTTCCCGATACGGTCTTCCAAAACTTCCATTCTGCAGGGATTATCATAAATGGAAGGTTCTTTTGTCAGCCACTCATTCACCTTGCCGTGAAGAACCGTCTTCCGGAACGGACGTTCCTGGGCGAATACCCCTGCCGTCACGAAACGGTTGATATAACCGCCTGAAAACAGCTTATATTCCAAGTATTTCATCATGCATCCATCCTAATCTAAGTAAATGGGATTGGTATAAGCGGAACGGCCTGCCGCGTCCATACACTCCGCACGAACCATTTTCTCAGTGCCTTTGAGTTTTGTCACAAATTCCGTTACATGTCTTCCCAGCTTGCGCCGATATGGTCTGCTCTCTCCGGTGACATAGATACGTTCACAGGGGGAGCATACCACATGTACCTCATCCCCCTCTACATAAAAGTCATAAATCGATGGGCCGGTAGAGGTATAAAAGCTGCCTGTTTTCATTGCCTGCATAATCGCCTTGGCGGAACGGTCCGCTGCCTTAACTACGGTAAAACCGCCGAAGGAATCACTGTACATGGAATCCAATGCATCATGGTTGTGATTATCGTCACTGCCTCCGTTCCACAGCTTGCAGCCTCGATAAAGCATTTCCGTCCAGAAGACGCTTCCATCCCCCGTATTCTCAAGCCATTCGGTTCCGTAATTGATAATCTCAACGGCATCATAAGGATTCTCATCCTCTACCTCCGGACTCGTCAGCATGGACCAGTGGGGATGGTTCAGCATAACATAACAGCCTTTTTCACGCATCTTGTAGCAGAACGCCATCGACTCCTTGCCCGTTCTGGCCGGAAGGTGGATCTTCTGTCCCGGCTCAATTCCCTCAATTTTATCATCCCATAAAAAATTCACATGGATATCCTTGTCGTTCGAAGCATTGGCCCATAATTCAAAGCCTTGAAGCATGGTAAACTTCTCCTCCGTCAGCATCCGGGTATCGGTATAGAAATCATGATCGGTTACTGCCAGAAAATCATAACCATGATGGATATAAGCCTCTTTCATCTCCTCCGGTGTCAGACTGCCGTCGGAAAAAACGCTATGGCTGTGAATGTTTCCTTTTAACCAGACAGCATTCTCATCCTGCAAAAAAATTGTCTTTTTCATAAGCTGAACTTCCTCCCTGTTCATAAGTAAATCGGATTGGAAAACGCAATACGGCCGTACTTGTCCACACATTGAACACGCACAAAGGTTTCCTTCCCTTTTAAGGGAATCCGTCCTTCCATCAAATCCACGCCTAAAGCACGCATAACCTTTCCTCTATTCCCGGTCAAACAGATACGCTCACAAGGAGAGCATTTTACCACGGCCTCTCCGTTCTCCACATAAAAATCATAGATTTCGGGACCCATACTGGAATAGAAGCTGCCGGTCTCAATTGCCTCTATAATGGCTTCCTGGGTGCAGTCTTTTGCCTTTACCACAATAAATCCGCCGAAGGAATCATTCTCCAGCAGATGAAAGGGCCAGCCGTCGCGATGAACATAGCCGTTATGACTGTCATCCGTTGCCAGTCCCCAAAGCCTCCTGCCCTTTTTCAAAAGAGCATCCCACTCTCTGACATCGTCTCCCAGCAAATCCAGCCATTCACTGGCATGATTATAGATTTCCATACAGCTAATCCCCGGAAGCTCAATGATTTCATCCCATTCTAAAGCTGACCAGTACGCGTGATTCAGCATGAGAATATTATTCCTGGCATGTTGTTTTAAAAAGCTGATTCCCTCTTCCGGTGTTCTAATCTTAAATATCTCATTCTGTTCAAAATCATAGGCATCGTTCTTAGAAAGCACATTCACATGCATGACCTTTTCCGGTGACTTATCATTGGGAAGGGTCAGCTCAAAGCCAGGTATCATCACGAACTTATCCTTCTCATTAAATTGCGGATAAGCCATGAAAATATCGTGGTCGGACAGGCAGAGAAACTGATATCCTCTCTCCTTATAAGCCTGAACTACCCGCTCCGGCGGCAGTTCGCCGTCGGAGTTGGTAGTATGTGTGTGAAGGTTGCCTTTGAGCCATATGCCATCTTCTATAAAATTAGTAAGCTTCATTTTGCTCCGCCTTTTCTATTCACACCTGATGTATGGTTTACTTCATGTTAGCATCATACCACTGGGCACGTTCATCCAATACTTCCTGTAAATGATTGTCCACCAGAATCTGGTACTCTTGTGCGTATACTTCATCAAACTTGCCTTCCGGTGCGGACATGACCTTGAATACAAACTCCGCAATCAATTTCTGCAGCAGCGGCACATGCTGGTCTGTCTGCAATGCGGAAGGGATGAGGCACTTATCATAGTAATTGCTGTACTGTGAGGCAATCTTACCCTCTGCAACTTCCAGCGGGACACCGGGGTTGGAATTCATGAAGTTTGCAACCAGCCTGTCCTTTTCAAAGCCAAAGTTTGCAATCAGGAAATTGGAATCACCAGGATTGGGTGTCATGCCCAGCTTAATGCGTTCCTCGGAAGGCTTCGCCATCGGAATTCCATCCACTAAATCACTGCCTATCCCAATCACGCCGTAAGACACATTCATTGCATTCTCTTCAGCCGACAGCCAGGCCAGATACTTCACAACCGCATCGATTTTCTTCTCTGCTGTCTTCGGCACATAGACATAATGTGACAAAGCATCCTGGGACGGCACTTCATAAGAACCGTCTGCGTTTGGCAGCACATCTACTTCAACCATGTGATAATCCGGATCGTCTGCTGTTGCATAGGCTTTGATCGCTTCACTGCCACCGTCTAAGACGAAGCCAACCTTACCGTTTGCAATATCCTGTTTGTATTTTGTTGAATCTACATCCAGCGCAAAATCGGCGGGAATAATTCCATCCAGCACAAACCGGTTCAGCTGCTTTAAGCCTTCTATATGGCCCGGTTTTAAAACAGTGGTAAAGGTCGGTTCATAGATATAGTTATCTCTCTCATTGCTGCGGCTTACATAGGAAAGCAGGAAGTTGGTGTAATTGCCGTCGGTGACCTTACCCTGGAATGCATAGGGGGTGATATCCGGGAATTTATCCTTCATAGCGTATAGCACTTCAATCAGCTCATCCCTATTCGCAGGCATTTTCATCCCCATCTTCTCTACAAGGTCCTGACGCAGATAGCTGTCATGTCCCTTGCCATGATAGGAGTATACGCCCGGAAGCGCATATTGCTTTCCATCAAACTGGGCAAATTCAATTGCCGCCTGATTCTGGGATACATAAGCTGCATCCATACGCTCCAGATACGGTCCCAAGTCTACCAGACCGCCCTGGCTTCCATAAGTAGCAACACGCTGCCTGTCATAGGTTCTGATAATATCAGGCGCAGTGCCGGCAGTTAACATCAGGTTTACCTGATCGTCCGCACCGGAACGAGGAACCGGAACAAAATTCACATGGACCCCCTGGGGCTCCATTGCTTCATTAATCCAACGTGTCAGCTCATTGTCCGTTAAAGAGTTGCCTGAAGAAAATTCGGCGCCGCGGTCGTAAACCATTACATTAATGTCTACTATCGCTGTGTCTGACGATGCTCCTTTTGTTGCTTCCGGCGATGTCGTCTTTCCTGCGTCCGGCGATGTTGCTTTCCCCCCGTCCGGCGATGTCGTTTTCGACGTGTTTCCGCAGCCTGTTACCGCCATTACTATGACCATAACCAGTGCGCATACCATTGTAAATCTTTTTTTCATACTTCTACCTCCGTTTTATTTTAAATTTTAAAGCTTTCAAAATTATCTATAGCCCGCTTCCTCTATTCCTTCACGCCGCCAATCATAACACCCTTTGTGAAATGTTTCTGTACGAAGGGATATACAATTAACATAGGAACCATGGCAAAGACGATGGTGGAAGACTTCACATTCTCCGGCGTGATAAGCATTGTCGCCACCTCTTCCGGGTTGTATGGAATGGACAGGGTATCCAGCATAAGCTTCAATTGGTACTGCAGGGTATATAACTCTGTTTTGTTGATATAGTAAAGCACATCGGTGATGCCATTCCATCTGGAGATTGCATAGAACAGCATGATGGTTAAGATGGAAGGCCGGGACAGCGGAATCGTAATCCGGAACAAACACCCCCACTCTCCGCACCCGTCCATATAAGCCGCCTCGTACAGCGCTTTGTTGATTCCTGAAAAGAAGGTACGTAAAATAATTAAGTTAAATGGACTGATCAGTACCGGAAGAATCAACGCCCACACAGTGTTGATCAAATGCAGATTCTTAACGAGCAAATAATTAGGTACCGTTCCCGCATTCACATACATGGTCACCGTAATCAAAATCAGGAAAATATGTTTTCCCTTTAAATTCGTCTTGGAAAGAGGGTATGCTGCCAATATCGTCATAAAAGTAGAGAGGGAGCTGGCACCAAGGGTGAGCAGAATGGAGTAGAACAAAGAACGTACAATATTATTGTTCTGAAACACCATCTTATACGCTTCCAGTGTAAACTCTCTCGGAAACAATCCGACAATTCCTTTTGCAATTGCATTCTTACCACTGAGAGAAGTTGCTACGATATTCAGCACGGGCAACAATGTGACGGCAATCATAAGGCAACAGACAAGGGTCATGACAATCTGGTATAAGCTCCGCTTTTTATCATAAACTGAATTCATTACATAATCCCCTCCTCTCCAAGTTTCTTGGCAACCTGATTCGCTGCCACCACCATGCACACTGCAACGACAGACTGGAACAATCCAACCGCAGTAGCAAAATCATATCTTCCCGCCTGCAAACCCACGGAATACACATAAGTACTGATTACGGAAGAGACATCTCGTACAAGCACATTTCCCATCAAGTACGGCCGCTCAAATCCAATGGACAAGATCTTCCCTACATTCATGATTGTCATAGTAACAATGGTCGGTCTAATCTGCGGAAGGGTAACATGCCAGATGCGTTTCCAACGCCCGGCTCCGTCTATATAGGCGGCATCATACAGTTCCACATTAATTCCCGCCATAGCGGCCAGATAGACAATCATGCCGTATCCGGCTCCCATCCAGATGCCGCTTCCCCAATAGATTGCCCGCCACTTTCCGGGATCTCCCAAAAAATTCACCGGTCCTATTCCAAAAGAGCCTAATGCATTATTCACCATGCCGTTGGCGGCAAAGACCTGGTACATGATACCTGCAATGACCACCATGGATAAAAAATGCGGCAGATATAACACCGTCTGTGTTACTTTTTTCATCCTCTGGCTGCTCATTTCGTTCAGAAGCACTGCAAGAACGATTGGAAAGGGAAAATTGATGAACAGCTCACCCAGATTTAAAATAATCGTATTTTGGATCGCTGCCTGGAACTCCCTGGCCGCAAATACCTCTTTGAAATGTTTAAAGCCCACCCAGGGACTCGCCCAGATCCCTTGGAAAATATTATATTGTTTAAAGGCAATGGTAACTCCGGCTAATGGTGCATAGCCAAATGTGATGATATACAACATCGGAATCGCCAACATGACATACAATGGAAGGTTACGCTTTATAGAATTGCGGGAACCCGGCCTTGTTATCCTGTTCTCTTTTGATCTCTTCATATATTTCCCCCCTCATATAGTGATTGCCGTAATACCGTCAAGACAGCATGGATCCCCTCGTTACATCAGTCCCTCAATCAGAGCAAGAAGTGCAAGGGATTGTCCGTAATGCATCTTGACCAGCGGTATGTCTTTGTAATGCTGTAAGGTGCGTCCCACGTTGGTGCCATAGGATACCCTCGTCAGCTCACCGTCCTCATTGATCCCGTCAAGTACGGCCATCAGCGCCTTCCGCCCGCATTCCAGATAACCCGTATCCAGATATCCTTTTCTCACACCTTTTAATATTCCAAAGCAAAATCCCGCGGTAGCGGACGCTTCCAAATAAGAGGACGGATCATCAATTAAAGTATGCCACATGCCTTCCTCTGATTGATACTTCCTTAACGCCCCCACCTGATTCTGAAACAGATTCAGGATAAATTCTTCTTCCCTGGGGTTTAGCTCCACCATTTCCAAAAACTCCGGTATGAATACGGTAATCCAGCAGTTGCCGCGCCCCCATAAAGCGTTGGCAAAGTTGTCTCTCTCCACAAAATTCCATCCGTGATACCAGAGTCCCGTCTTCGTATCCATAAGATATTTGGCATGCAGCATTAACTGATAGACTGCTTCCTCCACACATTCCGGCTTATGAAATATTCTTCCGTATTTTGTAAGGAATAACACCGTCATAAACAGGGTATCATCCCATAGTTCCTGGTGATTCTCCAGTTCCGCATGCTCATGCTGAATGCCCCGCTCCTGGGTCCGTTTCATGTCATTCATAATCCAGTCGGCCCATTCCTGCATGATTGCCTTATGCCCTGGCTTGGGATTTACCTCATACAGGCAGGCCATGGTCAGCAAGGGAGCAACGGTATTCACATTCTTATCAGGAAGGCCGATCCGGATACGGTCTTCAAACCAGTCCTCGATGTATTTCAAATATTTCTCATCCTTTGTATACTCATAAGATTTGTATAATCCATACAGACCCACCCCATGAGTCCAGTCCCACGCTGCCAGGCTCCTTGCCTCTGCCGGGGATCGTCCCACCGTATGTACCAGATTGTCAATATAGCGTGCATCCGTGTGGTACAAAAAACCGTAGAGATTGTTTTCCACTTTTTGAATCATTTCCTGATAATTTTTTTCCATACTGTTACCTTATCCTTCTGTATTTTTCTACCCTGCTGCGGCTGTAAGGAATGTCTGGACCGTTATGAATCCGGCACATCCACAAACTTCCAAAACACAAATTTTTTTACACGAATAAATTTTGTAAATATATTGATATTTCAATATAATCTCACAATTTCTTTTCAATTTTTAACACCTGTTAAAGTTTATAATGTTATTATATACGATATTAGAAGTGAATGCAAGACTATTTTTATTTTTTTATTATAATTTACATTATTACGCCTCCCCGTTGTCCAACCGCCCTTTTTCACTACACGTAAGTTGGAAACCTTCCTTCCTGAGAATGTATGTATATGTATATGCCTGCTCATAGCCACAAAAAAGAGCCGTGCTTTTCGTTTCAGAAAAACACAGCTCACTTTGTACACAATTGCATTTTACTTATAAGGTTTCATTGGCAAACATCCCGTTTACATTTACCGCCCTGCTCTTCTACTTCAGCAGCACTGCGGCTTTGGCGACAGCCTCTTCTACTGTCAGACCGGCATAATCCTGTGCACTGATCCATCTGCCGCTCTTGTTGTCGTCCAGCAATGCGCCTATAATTGCACCGGGCACAACTGTCTCCACGGCATTAGGCGCACCTGCCCCGCCGAGATCCGTCCTCAGCCAGCCGGGATCCATGAGATTCATCATAACGCCGGTTCCCTCCAAGGTTGGGGCAAAATCCCGGACAAACTTATCAAGAGCCGCCTTACTTGCAGCATAAGCAGATAACTCCGGTTGATTTTTCACTCCGCTGGTGGTATTTATTATCCTGCCAAAACCGCGATTGAGCATGCCAGGCAAAAAATTGTAGCAAATATGGGCAACAGCAATCATATTAATCTCGTAGCATGTCCTGAATGCCTCAAGGGAATGCTCATACAGGTTTTGATTATAGCCGGTTGAGATACCTGCATTGTTGAACAGGATATCGATCTGCGGCACCACATGATTTACTTCATCCAGCATGGACTTTACCTGAGCTTGATCGGACAGCTCCGCCTGAATAGCACAGGCGTTTACCCCAAATGCTTCAAGCTCCTTTACCAGCTTCGCGGTATGGCTCAAATTTCTGCTGTGAACTACAATATTAGATCCAAGTTCGGCCATTTTCAAAGCAATTTGTCTGCCAACTCCGCGGCTGGCACCAGTTACTAATATCCATTTTCCTTTTACATCTATCATATTGATATCTCCCATATATTTTCTTTGCCTCCATTATAAACTGGATTGCTATATATTACAAAGATTTTTTCGGGCAGCGGCTTCGTACTTTCCGGTTCCTGTTTTGGATTTTAACCAAATCGTCCGGTAAGATAATCGTCCGTCCGCTGATCCTTGGGGAAGGAAAAGACATCCTGGGTAAGGCCTTGTTCTATCAGATTTCCCATTAACAGGAATGCCACCCGGTCAGCGATACGCCCGGCCTGCTGAACCGTATGCGGGGCAATGATAATAGTGAACTGCTCCTGAAGCTGTTTTAAGGATTCCTCAATTTTGGCCGTTGATATCGGGTCAAGAGCCGAACAGGGTCTGTCCAGCAGGATAACCTCCGGTTCCAGAGCCAGAACTCTGGCAATGCACAAGCGCTGCTGCTGACCGCCGGACAGCCTGGCTGCAGGGGTATCCAGCCTGTCCTTAACCTCATCCCAGAGAGCAGACATACGAAGTGCCTTTTCTACCTTCTCCGCCACAACCGCCTTGGTTTTCATTCCGCCCATGCGGGGGCCCAATGCCACATTGTCAAAGATGGACATGGGCAGAGAGGTCGGTACATCGAAGACCATCCCTACTCTGCGGCGCAGCTCTGTCACGTTCACGTCCGGGTCAAAGATGTTTTTCCCGTCCAAAAGGATCTCACCCTCCTGGCGGGTTCCGAACGTCAGGTCACACAGACGGTTCAAGGTACGAAGCAGGGTTGTTATACCGCTGTTAGCCGGTCCGAAAACAGCCAAAATCTCATTTTTGGGTATTTTCAGGTTAAGGTCTTTAATAACCTGCTTTTCTTGATAATAAAAGTTTAATCCTTTTATCTCTATTTTGGATTTCTGTGTCATTATTCACCTCTTAACGGCCTTTCGCTATGAATCGATTGACCAGCATATTAAAACCAACATTCAGCAGAAGAATCAGAAGAATCAGGAGCGCTGCCGTTCCATAAGCATTCTCCATGGATATTCCCTCCCTCGCCAGTATATAAAAGTGTACTGCCATTGTTCGGGTCGGTGAAAAAAGCGATGTGGGCATACGCAGTGCCGAACCGGCTGTTAAAATAACCGCCGCTGTCTCGGCTACGCATCTCCCTATGCTCAGGATCACTCCATTGACGATACCGGGAAGTGCTGACGGGAGCACCGTCCTGGTTACTGCCTGCCACTTGGTGGATCCCAAAGAAAATCCTACCTCGCGGTATAGCTGCGGCACGGTGCGGATTGCCTCTTCTGATGTACGGATGATAGTGGGAAGAATCATGATAGCCATGGTTAATCCGCCGGATAAAATTGACCAGCCCATTTTCAGGTATATGACAAAGAAGATGAAACCAAAAAGTCCATATACAATGGATGGTATTCCGGCCAAGGACTCGGCGCTGAAACGGATAATGCGGGTAACTCTGCCCTCACGTGTATATTCCGTAAGGTATATCGCCGTCCCAATTCCAAAGGGGGTTGCCACAATAACGGCTACGGCAGTCACAAGCAGCGTGCCGGCAATAGAAGAAGAAATGCCCCCGGTACGGCCCATATTCCGCGGGATCTCCGTTAAAAACTGCCAGCTGATCATAGGTATTCCCTTCATCAGGATATGAATAATGATGGAAAAAAGAATTACTATAACAAGAAGGGCAGCTGTCCAAATCAAAAATTTTGCTATTCTTTGGGAAATTTTCGCGTTAATCCTCATTGTGTCCTCACTTCTTTCGTGTGATGTATTGGGCTGTCGCATTCAGAATCATGATAATAACAAACAAAACAATCCCTGTGGCGAAAAGCGCCTGCTGATGCTCGCCGGATGCATACCCCATCTCAATACCAATATTGGTAGTCAGCGTCCGGACCGGGTCTAGAATTGACTCGGGAAGTGCCACCGCATTGCCAAGAACCATAATGACCGCCATTGTCTCACCAATTGACCTGCCTAAACCTAAGATAATAGCGGCAACAATTCCCGACTTCGCCGCAGGCAGCAGCAGGGAACGAATCGTCTGCCAGTGGGTCAGCCCCAATGCAAGAGCCCCATCTTTATAATGGCGGGGCAGAGCAAGGAGCGAGACTTCGGTGATGCTGATGATCGTCGGCAGAATCATAATGGCTAAAATGATAGAACCGGCCAATATGCTTAAGCCCGGCCCTCCCAGGTGATTCCGTATCATCGGCACAATAAACAGCACGCCCCAGAACCCGTATACCACGGAGGGTATACCGGCCAGCAGCTGGATGGCGGGCCTGAATATGTTTCTAAGGGCTGCAGGAGCAAACTCAGCCAGAAAAATACTGCAGCAAATCGCAACAGGAACTCCCAGAATTGCTGCTCCTAAAGTAACCGATACCGATCCCACAATCATCGGGAAAATGCCATAGGCACCCTGGCTGGGAGCCCACTTCATCCCAAAAACAAAGTTTAACAGGCCAACCTTGGCAATAATCGGTACCCCTTTTACAAAGATAAACACCGTGATGAGCGCCAGCACCGATAAGGCGGAAAGCGCAATTACGAGAAAGATCCGCTCTGATAATTTTTCCTTAAACTTCTTCATTTTCCCTCCCCCTCTGCTGATGGAATAAGTCCCTCATGACTCAGTAGTTTTTGCCCCTCGGAAGAAAGGGTAAACTCCAGGAAGCTTTTAGCCAGCCCCGCCGGCTTACCGTTAGTAACAAACAAAAACGGCCTGGACATGCTGTAGCTGCCATTCATTATATTTTCCCGCGTGGCCTCGATGCCATCTATATGCAAGGCTTTTACTTTATCATTAACCAAACCCAAAGAGATAAAGCCTATGGCATTGGGATCATCCGCAACCAATTGCCGCACCGCTCCGTTGGAGTCCTGGACTATGGCTTTCGGGGTTATCTCTGTTTCCCCCATCACCAGCTCCGTAAAGGCACTTCTTGTACCGGAGCCTTCTTCACGAGCTATTATATTGATTCTTGCCTCCACGCCTCCGAATTGACTCCAGTCGGTAATTGCGGCCGCATAGATATCACGAATTTGATCCAGAGTAAGGTTTTGTATTGGATTTTTAGGGTTCACGATTAACACTAATCCATCCCTGGCAATTTCTATATTCCATAGACTTTTCTCCTCCTCTTTCATGGCGCGGGAGGACATTCCAATATCAGCACTGTGTGTCTGGGCTGCCGTAATACCGGCTGAAGATCCTCCGCCCTGAATATCAATCTCCGTGCCCGGATTCAAAATCATGTACTCTTCTGCCAGAACCTCGGCATAAGGTTGTACGGAAGTTGAGCCAGCAACAATGGTGGCTGAGCCCGGTGCCCGCCCGCAGGCAGACATGGCACCCACAGAAAAGGTCATTATCACAACACTGACCGCTACTCTTATTCGTCTTAGCAGCTTGCTTGTTATATTCGTTTGCATCATATCCCTCATCCTCAATTTTTATCCAAACCGGCCTGTAATATAGTCCTCTGTACGTTTATCCCTGGGATTGGCAAAGATTTCTGATGTTGAAGAATACTCCACCAATGTCCCCGCCCTATCCTGATCCATCATCATAAACGCCGTCATCTGAGACACCCTTGCCGCTTGCTCCATACTATGAGTTACAATAATAATGGTATATTTTAGGGCCAGCTCCTCCATTAACTCTTCCACCTTCATTGTAGATTCCGGATCAAGAGCACTGCAGGATTCATCCATCAATATAACCTCAGGCTCCACAGTCAATGCACGGGCAATACACAGCCGCTGCTGCTGTCCAGGAGAAAGCTCAAAAGCAGATTCCTTCAGCTTGTCCTTTAATTCGTCCCATAAGGAAACCTGCCGCAGATTTCTCTCCACAATCTCATCAAGACGGTTCCTTTGCTTTATTCCATGATGCCTTGGACCGAAAGTCATATTATCATAGACCGACATGGGAAAGGGATTCGGTTTTTGAAAAACCATGCCAACCCTTTTTTTCAGTGTAACAACATCCATATTCTTATCATAGACCGAAACACCATCCAGCATTAATTTTCCCTCTACCCTAACC
This sequence comes from Bacillota bacterium, assembly GCA_023395555.1. GTDB lineage: Bacteria > Bacillota > Clostridia > Lachnospirales > Lachnospiraceae > Mobilitalea > Mobilitalea torta. The sequence goes on along the minus strand of JAEWYQ010000025.1, from coordinate 172,918 downwards.
CCCGGTATCAGGTCATTCATACGGTTAAAAAGGCGCAGAAGGGAAGATTTACCGCATCCCGACGGCCCAATTATGGCTGTAATAGCACATTCCTTAATGTCCATCGTAACACCCTTAAGAGCTTGGAAGCTGCCATAAAACAGGTTTACCGCTTCTGTTTTTATCTTGGCTCTTTGCCCGGACTTTAACATTAGATCATCCATTTGTCACCCTCGTTTAATATTTTAAATTGCCATCATCTCTCTCATGACAAGCACTCATTAATTATACAGTAATAGCGTATTCTCTGTGTTAATTGCATGTTAAATGTTTGTAAAATATCAGGACACCGGATGGCTACAAAAAAAGCACTTAATGAGTGTGGTTAATTTCACTCTATCAAGTGCTCCTTTTTCGTTGCAGGAACAAAAACTCAGTTAAAACAGCAACAGCATGGTTCCGCATATAATCAATAATATATTACTTATTCCAGATGAAAGATACCTCCATTCCCAAATTCAAACTTCCCTTTTACTTCTGTCTCTGCTCCTATCTCAAAATGTTTCTTTGCAATCCCTAAATCAATCAGATCCATCGAATAGTCATTGGCAATCCGGGCGCTTAAGGTGTTGTTCTCATATTGAAACATTACTTTTTGTGTGTTCTTAGCACTTGGGGCCAATAGTACAGCTTCCATACCGTTTTGCACCCATTGGGGCAAAGGATGATCGCTTACGATTCGCTCGTCCTGTCACACCTTTCCCCATTATACACCATTGATTTAGAAATCACAAAGTATTTAATCATTATTCTACAGCAAAACACACCCATTTCTATATGAGTGCGTTTCTAAAATAATATTTCATCTTAATTAAGTATACAAATTGTTTCTATATGTGTTGCTAATCATCAAACATTTGCATCCGTCGCAAAGGCCTCTGAGCCCATGGGTGAAATTGTGACAAACAGACGCAGGACATCTTCGCCGATGTTTATAACCTGCAGGCTTTCCTGTCCATCAACCTGCATTAACTCACCTACCTGCAACAAGGTTTCCTTTCCATCTGTAACAACCTTGGCATTGCCTTCCATGACCTGCAGGAAAAGGGTGGATTCCAGATGCGTGTGTCCCGGAAGTATTTCCCCTTTGGCAATGTTTAAAACAAAGGCAATTACATTATCACTTTTGAAAATCATACGCTTGGCGATTTTCCCCTGAGGTTCATGAAAATAATCATTAAAAATAAACTTGTTCATAGATAAATCCTCCTTTATTTATGCTTAAGCTTTAATATCTCCAATTTTGCTTTCCATTATAACATCCATACCGCCTTATTAGGCCATTGACATTTTCATTTTTTTAATCATTTCTTCTAATGACTCCATCAGAACCTTCGCCTTTTCAAATTCATTCGTTCGAAGCAGCTGTTGAATTCTGGTTTCCGTTTCTTTTTTCTTTTCCTCCAACAGCAGATAGTCTTTGTCGAAGTGATTGGCATAAATCATCTGCCGGAATTTACGGATGCTCATTCTGCGCACCGTGCTATTTTCTATCAACAGTACATAGTCCATGCAATTAGCCACCGTATAGTAATCATGGGACACCATAAGAATTGCGCCTTTGTACTCTGAAATCGCCTGTTCTAATGCAATCTGCGCATAAACATCCAAATGTCCCGTCGGCTCATCCAGCAGCAGGAAGTTGGCTTTTTCTAATGAGAGCACCGACAATTGAAACAAATCTTTTTCTCCGCCAGATAATTCACTCACTTTCTGCCCCAGGGTCTCTCCTTCAAAACCATATTTTATCAAATAATTCTCTATATCCGTTTTTGTACCAAAATCTTTTTCTTCAAAAATTTCAAGCAGGGTTTTCGCATCGTCATATAATGAGCCCGTAATCTGAGAAAACATGCCAACCTTCGCCTCTTTACTAAGTTTGATCGTGTCCTTCTTATTTTCAAAAATCTCACATAACATTGTTGTTTTTCCGGTTCCGTTACTCCCTACAATTGCTGCATGCTCTCCCGGCTTCATTTCAAAATCCACATGTTCTAAAAGCTGCTCGTCAAAAGCAACGCTGTAATCCGTCAATTCCAGAATATTTTTCTCTGTTACTTCATTCTCCGGCTCAAAGTAAATTTCCGGCTGCTTGATATCCACAAAAGGAGCCTTTGTTTTTCTTGCCTTCAGCCGGTCCACCAAGGTCTGTCTTGCATGTACGGCTCTTCCAAGGGATGCGTTATCCATTGCCGTCGCTTTCGCTCTGGATTTATCTAAAATTCTGCTCTGGCGGTCAATCTCTTCCTGGTCTGCGGCAGCTGCTTCTTGTAAATCAATCTTTGTAGCAAGCAGTTCATAATTATATTCTATATAGGTTCCGTCAAATTCCTGGACATCCATATTTTCCATGTGAAGTATCTTGTTAAAGCAATGGTTTAATAAGTACCGGTTATGCGTGATGATAAGAAGCGTTCCCTTATGGGCATTGATGAGATTTCTTAATGCGTTCAGATGTTTAAAATCTAAAAACACATCCGGTTCATCCATAATAAGAAACCTTGGACTCAGCAGTATCTCTCTGATTACCTGAACCAGCTTGAATTCTCCGCCGCTCAGACTGCTGAGCTTCTGCTCTTCCAGCTTTTGCAGATCAGCCAGCTTTAATTGCTTCCTAATATTGATTTCGTAAGACGCTCCATCAATTGCATCCCATTCCTCTAATTCTTTTTGATATTCCTTGAAGATCTTTTCCAGATCTACAGCAGTCTCCATTTGCTTACAAAGATCAAATATTTTCTTCTCATGCCTGACAAATTCATCGCTGATATACTGAAATACGGTCATATCTTCTTTGGGATCTAATTGCGAAAATTGACTGACATATCCAATTCTGCCTGTATTGTCAATTACTATTTTTCCATCGTACAGATAGTCTTCGGAGTGCATCAGTAAATCGAGCAGCGTACTTTTTCCTGTACCATTGGTGCCGATCAAGGCACAATGTACATTATCTTCTATTGTAAATGAAATGTTTTTATATAAATCCTTTTGCGGATATGAGTAGGACAAGTTTTGAACCTTAATCATGATTACCTCCCAGGCTGGCTTAGTTTTCACTCCCCAAGGATTGAAACATGTCCAATTTATATGCCTAATATTCTTGTATTGTCATTATATCGGTGTTCTGCCATAGCGTCAAGCTAAGCCTTCAAGGGACAGCAAAATCGGCAAGGAGGAACTTAGAATGCTGAGCTTAAAGCAGACAAAATATTTAATATAGCATGCATAATCCAACTAGGAACGATGGAACCGGAAGCATATTTCTCATTCAGCCATCCCTCGACCCACCCTATGGACCCAGGAAGCATTATTAATAGAATTGTCACCGCTGCATTACCTGTAGCAAATCCAAAGGGCAGCCCATGCAGAAGGCCAAATAGAATTGCCTGAGCAGTATTTCCAACGGTAAAACCAAACCGGTTCGTCAACCGCTTTCCTATAAAACCTCTAAACAAAATTTCTTCTGATAGACCGGTTTGAATAACTGCATAAATCAGTATGTAGAAAAGAGCATTCCAGCCTTGGCCCTCAAACCGGGTTACTGCCGTATCTACCTCTCCCAGTAGCAGCTTCATCACGATTGCCATAAGCAAAATATATGTGCCTGAAGCTGCAAATAGAATGAGTAAAAATTTTATGAAAGAGTCCTTTATTATTGGCTTCTCCAATCCAATCCATTTTAAAAAATCCAGCTTTTTACGAGCTGTAATAAGCCACCAGATGAATGGTACAACAGAAAACAGGACAACTTGAACAATCGAACTCACTAAAATATCCACCGTTTTTCACCTCCATCCCATATTATACATCCTTTTACTGTAAAATTCTACTTATAAGTTATATAAATCATCATTTCTTCCTTCATCCCACACTTTGTTTATGCTTTTTTCAGATTCTCGGCAGGAAAAACCATGGAAGATTGCGTTGATTCGTGGTAAGATAGTAATATTGATTTCTAAATATGAGGAGATATATCATGAAAAAAAAGATAATAGGTGGTTTTCTTACCGCGATTCTTCTGTCCCTTGCCATCCTTCCCGCCCCGTCTGCACAAGCCCGGGTCCAGGATTTTTCCGAGCTGTATCTGGAGCTGACCCTGCCCGAGGATGCCCTGGTGCTGACGGCGGACACTCCCAGCACGGACGAAACCTGGGGTAAGGCGGGCATCTTCGACGTCGCTTCCGAAAAGAAAAGCATGAGCAGCATGGGCATAAAGGCCATATTTTTCGATCCCGAAACCAAGACCCTGGTGAGGCTGCTCCAGAAGCAATCCAGCCAGACCGATGAAATCTATAACCTTTCCCTGATTTCCGGCCAGGAACGGGAGGCTTTCTTTCAAAGCCTTGTAGAGACAGAGGACGAGACCACTAAGGCAACCATTGAGACCGTTCCCCATGAGGAAGCCATTTTCTTCCGTTACCATCTCCAGATCACGCAGAGTGACGCCACCGCGACGGAAGTGATCTACGGCACCATCGTCAACGGCTATACCTATTCCTATGATATTTATCAGAGCGGCAGCACCGCCCCTATTGACGAGACTTTCATTAAAGAATTGGTTGACGGCACTCATTTCACCCTGTTCCTGGACAAGGCTGAGGTGGAGAAGCAAAGGAAGGATGCCGCGAACCGTCTGATAATCCAGTTGGCAGCCCTAATTCTCGTTATTATCGTCTGGTCGATCTTAGTCAGGATGAGGAACAAGAAGCAAAAGGTCCTAAAAAGCCAGAGATCGGATGCTCTGGCCCGGTTCTATGCCGCCAAACGACAGCGGGAAGAGTCGAATGTGAAGGAAGAAGTCCTGTTCACGAACCGGACCAAATATTCAGAGGACGTGGTAAAGGATTTCTACCAATACAACCACTCGACAAAGAAAATCAAGATCTGGATAACCGTTGCCATTGCCTTTCTGCTGGTGCTGTTTCTCCTATACCGCTCCAGTGCCGGATTGCTTGGATGCATAATCGCCATCGTACTAATGTTTATCTTTATCTATTACCAGGTCATCAATGTTGAGAAACTCATCGCACGCACGATGAAATCCTATGATAAGAGCAAGGGAATGGTGGCGGTGTTCACTTTTTACAGCGATTACTTCACCCTGTCGGGCATACAGTATATTTCGACCTACCCTTATCTTCAGATCACGGAGATAAAACAGCATAAGGACTATATTTATCTCTACCTGGGTCCCGAGAAGGCCCTTTATCTCAAGAAAGACGGCTTTGAGGGCGATCCGGAGGCATGCCTGAAGCTTATGCAAGAGGCTATAAAAACGCAATAGCTTCCATATTCTTTAAAAAACCAGGCTTCTGTTAATCCGGCTATCACAATAGCAAGCCTTTATTGCAGGTGGGTTGCAGGATCTGGCAAGAGTGCTTATAATGTGATAGAGGGGAAAATCCACAGGATTTTCCCCCTTTTCTTCATTACTGCTATGCGATCAAGCCACCATAATTTCGCTTACTTCCGGGCTTCTCCAAGTATCCCTTATCTTTTATCTTTATCTACAAGAACATTCAGGATATCGGCGGCTAATTTTAATACTATAGCAGCGATCTTAAAAGCTGCTTATAAATCAAAGCGTTGCATGAATAAACCCTGCTGCATAATATGTTAATACCTTAATATGAGGAGCGTATGCCGCTTGGAGGTTTATATAATATTTGAAAGTGTTCTTTCACTATTCTTTATGATATTAATAGGCGTTTATGGATGCAAGAGAAAGATCATCACAGCTGCGATCAATAAGGGGTTAATCGATATCCTCATACAGCTTGCTTTACCTTGTATGATTCTATCTTCTTTTATCTATACCTACGATGACACAATAAAAACCAATGTCTTAAAAACCTTTTACTACTCATTTGCAGTCTATTTTATCACGATAGTCATCTCCCGCTTAATTCTTTTGCCAGTCAAAAGGAACAAGAATACAATTTTACATTTTTCCAATGTATTTGTTAATACCGGCTACATTGGTTTCCCTGTGTTATACTCCATCTATGGAGCCGAAGGCGTTATATACGGATCCATATTTAATATATATTTTGTTATATTTCTATGGACCTATGGATTGCTTCTTTTCAAAGGCCGTCATGAAAAAAATTCTCTGATAGAAGAATTACGGAAAATAGTTTTGAATCCATCGATTATTGCAGTGTGTGCGGGCATAATAATTATGATATTCGATCTTAAAATTCCTGCCCCATTATTATCAAGTATAAAAAGTGTTGGCAGCATATCCAGTCCTTTATCCATGATTATTATTGGTGTCATACTTTCCACTGCAAATCTAAAACGATATATTCATGACTGGACATTGTATTATGGATTAGCCGCAAAATTAATTATTATTCCAGTTATAATATATGTTATCTCTTTATTTTTAGGGGAGGCTTCAAAAGCTGTCAATACCGTGATTATTATGTCTTCTATGCCTGCTTCTGCTATGACTGCCATATTTGCCGAAAGCTTTGACAAAGAAAAAGAATACGCTGCTGTCGTTGTCTCTTTATCTACCTTGGTATCCTTGTTTACAATAACAATATTAATGAAAATTATTATGTAAACTGATCCTGTTGCAAATCCCAAAATGTTCTGCTTTACTTCAATGATTCTCTGATCTGGTTTGCGTAGGCATCGGAAATAATGCAAAGACAAAGCTCATCATAAAAACAGGATGGATCAGCTCACAGCTTTTCTTTATAGGCTCCTGCGTCCCTTAAATTCGAATAAAAACAGAATATATCTTTAGTCTAAATTATAAAACAAGGTGCCATACTGGGTAAAGCCACCTCTTTCCTCAATTAGTTGCAATGCTTCCTCCAATGTGATGTCTCCCTCTATTACGCCGTAATTATAGCTTGTATATTCATCCTTATAACGAATAACCATATTTTTTTCTTCCTCTTCTAAAACCTTATATCTGATATGTTCTTTGTAAACATTATAACTTTCTATCTGATTTATCAATTCATCGTCTAAAAACCGATTATCTTCCTCTGTTATTTTCAAATAATTATCTTTATCATTTTTCAAAATATACTGTATTTTTGAGCTTGCCCCATTATCATTTAAAACCTTGTTTGCCTGTATCATTGAATAATCCATAACTTCTTCGGTATCTGGTAAATCAGTATACTCCTTTGTGTAGGAGCTTTTTTTCAAATCATCATAAAGACCTGTATCAAAACTCAAAACAAAATTACATATGATTTGTGTTAATTCTTTTAGCTTTTTAACATCTACTTCTTCCAGCGGATTGTCAGTGGTATCTTTCACCGATACTATGTTATCCGCAAAATAAATAGCCGGTATTTCTCCCATATAAAATGAAGTATGATCACTTGCTTCACTTCTTCCATGATTGAATTTATGATAGTTATCCATAAGCAGCGATAAAACGTTAATCTGTGCTGCATAAGTTTTTAATACCACCTCATTATCTTCATTCTGACCTGCAACATCAATATTAATGCAGCCTAAGATGCTATCCTTTTCCCCTTTGGATAATTGCGATACAAAATAAGTTGAGCCCTGTAATCCGACCTCCTCTGCACTAAAAAAGATAAACTCTATATTAATCGGAAGATTAATTCCATGTAATTGCCTTGCAATCTCCATTACTGTAACTACTCCGGAGCCATTATCTCTGATTCCGTTTGTATCTGGTGTAGTATCATAATGTGCAGCGACATACAGGGTTCGCTTCTCATTTGGATTAGCAGTTACTGCAATAATGTTTTTACCCGTCCCTATCTTATTGGAAGTATCCGAATAATTCTGCTTAAAGTATTCCTGTATGGATTGTGCGAAAAGCCAGTCCTCACCCCTCTTATGATACACCGGAAATTCCTGAATATTAGTCTGATAGCCATATTCATTTAATTTACTTATCAGATAATCAGAAGCTCTTTTTTCACCATCTGTACTGTATTTACGAGGACCTTTGCATAAAATGCTCAAGTTTTCATATAGCTCATTATCATCAACTATGATTTTATTTAGTTCCTCCGGAGTAACTGAATGCACCTCATTATTTTCGATATTACTATCTTCCGCACTGTTTATCGTGTCATTGTTATTAACCCTGTTCTCACTGATAACATCGTCCTCGATGTCTAATTGTTTTACCCTATCTTCCGTATGCGGCGAACAACTAACTAATAATAGTAATAGTATCAAGAAAACAACTTGCCTTTTCATTTTTCCTCCTGCAATTTAAAATGAAAGATACATTAATGTAAATTTCTCCTTATCAACATCGACTTCATTCCAGTAGATTTGGAATTTGTCATCTTCATGTTATGCTTATCCTATTCGTTGTTATTTCAACTCTTTCCTCATAACAACAATCTTCTCTCGAACAGCCGCTTTGACAAATCCAGCCTTCTCATACAGCCGGAGAATTATCTGTAAACGCCCGACTTTCGAAGAAGTCAAAGCAATCGGCAGAAAGCTCCGGTGTGAGTGGTTTGATAGTAACATTACTTAAGTATCTCCTTCCTTTTTTGTCACATCATTACGATACTTTTCTGATAGCAATACATATAGTGTTATCCATTTATTAGGTTCCCCTATCTTTCCCACCTCAAAGTATGGGAAGGATTTATCAAGAATATATTTACCCTCACAATCCCTTTTACTATCTAACAATGCTAACGCCTTATTGCAATTAGAATGATTCGCCCCGCCAAGAACCGAAAGACCGTATATCGTCATTTGTAAACCCAATTTCACGTGGTCAAACGGATAATATGTCCCCGCCATTTCTTCAATGATTGCCTTTTCCTGGTTATCAGGGCGGAATACAACGTGATGGCTGATATAAAAGTTTATCAGTGATTTAAACTGTGGCAGAATAACACCGATTTTTTTCAACTCCGCCGCAAGTAAAAGATAGGTTGTAGTTTGTCTGTAGCACCCCATATCCGGAAGCTTAGAGTCGTTTGTATTCTTAGTTTTGTCCAGACACCGGAATGTGCCGTCTTCCCGTATGGCGGAAAAAGCAAAAGCTATTTCTTCTTTTACCCATGTATGCTCGTAATATCCAAGAGATACCAAATTTCTTAACAGTAATATTTTAGCACACTTCATACTAAAGTTCATATTCTTGATGATACGTTCCATATAATCATCAATAGGAACATCAACGCGTGTCAGGCCTAATTCCGCAAGTGCGCAGAAAGCAGTGACATCCTCCCATTTTTTATTAAGCTTAAACTTATCCATAATTAAACCGACAACGCCTGATTTCAATAAATCATCATGAGCCTTTTTCACTTCAGGATCATCTTTTGGCATATCTAAAAGCTCTGTCATTGTACGGTATTTCACTTCCGGGCTTTTATCCTCAAGAAGCCAATTGATTACATTACTCATTGATGTACCACCTCTTCCTTTTCGTTATCTTTGCCCTTTTCTGTAATGATAGCATAAAACACTGCTCTTGCCAAAGAATTTATGCTTGGCCGGACAGCTGCCGGCTTTTCATTAAGCACTGCAAGCGCAGCCATAATCTAATATTACGTTAATTAAAAAGCATTGCTCTCCTTCCACAGGGGAGCAATGCTTTTTAATTATGTTTTGTTTCTGATCGTTCTAAAACGATCCATCCGTCTCCATTCCAATAGATGGTTTGACTCACTCGGTCATCTATAGGGCCGCTATATCCATCACCCGACGAATGAAGTACAATGCCTTGCAACGGTTTATTATCAATATCTGTAATGACGGTCCCTTGTATAAGACCTCCTGCGTATAATTTCTCTCCATCGGCAGATAAGATGGGCTCTTCTCCAGTTGTGTTTAAACGCTCTGCAACCGATGGAAACGGGTCTGCTTCACCCGCGCCATATACATCCAGGGCAAAAACAGAAACAAGACCCGAGTTGGCATATTGGATATTTACTTCAATCACAATCGCGTCCTTTTTTTCAGAAAATAACTTTGCTGTATAAAATTGATAGCTGCCAACTGCAGGGACGATATGAGCCGTTGTATCGCCGGTTCCAAACCGAATCCGTGCCACAAGTTCCGAAGCATCGTATCTGCCAATTCCATTATGGTCCCAGACATAAAGGCTCACATACGCCTCATCATCATGGTCTCCAATTCCATCCAAGTTCAAGCCTGTAAAAAGCTGACCATGTTCTTCAATTGGCTGCGCCCAAAGAGGCTCGTCACTGTTTTCTATACTATTCCGATTCATATCTTCTGATGTATTATTTTCAGCTATGGGTATGGTTGCTGGCGGATTTTTGTAAGACTGCTCACTTGCTACTAGTCCATTAATTGTATTATTAGCCGCTCTTCCTTGCATGCATCCGGTTAAAACAGGTAGAAGCATGATCAAGATAAGCGTTGATGTAACATACTTTTTTTTCATAGGAAGACTCCTTTATTAATTAAATACTGCTGTATTATCACCCAACTCATTGTATCGGTGTTCCGATACGATGTCAAGGGGAGTCATAAACCGAAACCACAAACAAACTGTGCGATATTCTCTATTATATCTTAACTGAAAGTCTGATATAATTAGCAAACCGCTGCTTAATATATGTAATTGTATTCTGAACATTCTGTGTATAGTCCATTGATCAATCCTCCAGATTAATATAGCATATCGGACTATATAAAACCTGATTTTAATTGCTAACTTTTATAAGGATATACTTTTGTTCTCGTTCAAGGTTTTTCTATATAACCACCATGACTTAATTGCAAAAGATGCATATAACAGAACGATTGCAATCCAGAAAAACAATGAAAATCCTCTTAATAATGCAAATGGTGTTTCAAATAAAAAGCGTCTCCAAAAATCAAAACCTTCCATTTCCCATAGCCCCGGTGTCAAATATAATGTTTTAGGATTGGGGAAACCATCCATCTTTATCCAATCAGATGTTAACATTATGGTTAAGAATGGTAACCATGCCATGGATAATGATAACCACATATCTGATAACCGTTTATATCGCCCTGCACGAGAAAGCAAATCCGAAAAAATATCCTCATCGCCCTCGGGGCTTGTTTTTTTAAAATATTGTGAACCGCTTCGCTTTGTTCCTGCTATATGCTGCCATCCACTATCTTCAAATAAAGTGCAATAATCCAAAAAATCCTGGTCATTTTTGAATGTTCTATAATCAATTTTGAAAATTGCCTGTTCGGGCTGTGTAGAATAGAAATTATAACAGGAAGATACACTTTTAAGCTGATAACCCTGTTCCGCCATTTTATCAAGCCATTTTTCTTCCTTATCAAAATTGACAAAAAATTTAAATTTAGTCATTTCTCTTCCTCTCCCTTTCGAAAATCTTATTTGTTACGCTTAGCATATGGTTCATTCTCTGATAGTCTGCGTACAATATTTGTTTGCCTGCTGCCGAAATGACATATATTTTGCGCCGTGCATCCGTGCTTGGTACAGCTATGATAAATCCCTTTTTTAATAGGTTCTCTATCGCTCCATAAAGAGTTCCTGCCGCTAATCTGACCTGTCCTTCACTAAGTTCTTCCACCCTTTGCATAATTATATATCCATGAGTCGGCTCTGCTAATGCTAACAGAATATAGTATACAGTTTCAGTCAGCGGTAAATTTTTATCTCTATTCATTTTCAACCTCCAAACCTATACAGTTCAACTATATAGTTTCATTATATACAGTTATACTGTATAAGTCAAGAAAAAAAATGACGGGGCAATTTCCGATAAATAGTTGCGAGATTAATTTTATCTCCTTTTTCTTGTAAAAAATCATAAAGAGTTTACAAGACAGACGTAAATATTTATAGAAAACTATTGACATTGACGCACGGTCAAGTGATAGACTGTAAAATATAGTTTGACTAAATCCGGTTCCATCGAAGGAGGCTCATCATGGATTTACTAAAAATCACAGATCTAACCACCCAGCTCGGCTTATCCTCGCGCAGCCTTCGCTACTATGAGCAAGTAGGGTTAATTCAAAGCGTCCGTTCGGATTCCGAAAAATACCGTTATTACGACAAGGCAAACATCGAGCGGTTAAAACAAATCATGGTATTGCGTAAAATGGAGATACCAATAAAGGATATTCTCCGTATTTATGAAAGCTCTGATATGAGCGTGGTAGTAGAAACATTCGTCAATCGGATACGCGCTATTGATGATGAGGTTGATGCCCTGGCAGAGCTTCGCAGCTTTGTAAATGAGTTTTTACAAGCTATGATTCAAAATGGTATTACAAAGATCTCGGCATTACCTATTTTGTATGAAAAAATGGAAAAGCAGCTTGATACTTTGGAACAAAAAAAGGCTCTAAATTACAAGGAACTCTCCTCCTTGTCAGACAGGTTGGCAAGACCGATTGAGTCCACTATTCTCTCGCTTCCCGCCATGCGAGTTATTTCATCACAATTAAAGGACTGCCCGGAAGAATCTGATATAGAAGGGTTCTGCCGATGGATGCAGGCACAAAATATTACAACAGGCGAACCCGGGCGTCATGAGCGGTTTGAATTTCAAACAAGTGCAGGCGATGTGAAAATGCAGCGCATACCGGATGATTTTCAGAATGACAGCGCATATTCTGATTATATTTTCAGCGGCGGATTATTTGCGTCAATCAATGTATTCCTTGATGAAGATTTGGGCGGGCGATTCCGTTCTCTCGTAAAGAGTTTTGATGATAATAAGTTTTATGAGATTGATTACACTCATGCGGGCGGAATGCGTCATCCCGCTATGTTAGAGAACCTGATCTCTCCCGATGATAAACGTGAGCTTGCCGCTTTGCTTGTTCCGGTAAAAAAACGGATGGCCGACCACACATTATTCAATAAGCCTGTTGAATTGCCTCCGGCGTCAATCACGATATCGGAAATGGAAGCGGCAAACCCGGTTTTATGGGAGGTTGATGTGCCGCTGGATAAACTGAGCCCGATCAATCATCCGCATTATCAAATTACCGAGCAGGGAGAGGCTGAATATATCGCATGGATTTCAACAAGGGTATTATCTACAAATATAGCGGTAACATTGCCTTTCCGCGTGGATATAGAATTTAGGATACGCAGAGAAAGTATGCAATTCGCATGGGGTGCGGATGAGGGTAACATACGTTTGTATCAAGGCGACGACTTGAATTACTTGTTTGGTATCAATATGGAAACAAATCCTGACGAACGGTTGTCTGGGGAAGCAATCTGCTTTCACCAACCGATTTTCCGGGACTATTTTCGGTATCCAAAGCGTGGAGGTATTAACAGAGACGAGTACAACCGCCTGACGTGGATTGTCGGTGAAAAGCATTTAGCGGTCATAATTAACAACGAAATACGGTATTGCGGCGTGAATTTCCCATATATGTCGGTAGATTGGAAGAACCCAAAACCGCTTCCCATTATAATCGGCTCTAATGGGCAAAGCAGAATATTCTTTAAATCAATCCGTGTTTCACAGCTTGCACAAATACAAAAATCCAAAATAAAAGAAGGAGCGCTTACAATGATTACAAAACAGAGCAATAACATGATCCCTAATATCCATCGGTTTATTACAAGTGAACATGGAGAGAATTATCATTTTAACGGCTGCGCCCGTTATGTAATGGAGTCTTTGGGTGAATACGCTGCGGCTTCCGACCTAATGACAGATGAAATTTATAATTGCAAGAAGGCCGTCACCGATTTCGGATATTGGTTTTTCGCCGGGCTGACAGGGGATGTTCTTGCTCAGGTTTATTCTTACAAGGATTATATGGGCGAAGCAGTTTCGGCTTGTATCTTTAACCGGGAAGGCGGCAGTTATTTTGAACATATTTTTGAAAAATGCGGTTATGCGAGCACATTTGTTTCAGGAAAGCAGCTTGCCGCCAACAAAGGAATGTACCTGCAAACGCTTATGGCTTATATTGATAAAGGGATACCTGTCATAGCCGTGACACATAACGGACCGCCGTGGGGCATTTACGTCGGATATGAGGAATTGGGCAAAACATTGCTTTATTTGGCAGGCGATAAATCCGAACCCGAACGTGTTCCCATTGAAAAAGTGATTAGGGACGGAGTGGATTTGCATACTTATAATGATGTTCAAAAATCGGACGCATTCCATCAAGCCCGGGGTTGGATTTTCGTCGGCGAAAAGAAAAAAGCAGTAGATATTGCACAAGTTTACAGGGATATCATACGGGATATGCCCCGGCTGCTTACCACAAAAACAGAGGAATATTGCTTCGGGGCGGAGGCGTTTCGAGCGTGGGCCGACGGCATGGAACGCGGAAAGTTTGACAATGTAAAGCCGGAAGAATTTGACGGATGGGATGCTCACGTTAGCAGTATTTGCAATATGGCAACCAACGGGAGCTGCGCCCATAATTTCTTCAAAAGGGCACAGGGTCTGAACCCGGACATGACCTTCCTGGATGAGATCAATAAGCTGTACGAACGCACGGCGAAAATTTGGAATAATGATAACGGCAAGGATTTAGAAGCTCTCGGCGGCGGGTTCAATGTGACACTGGAAGCTTTGCAGGACAAAGAAAAGAGCGGCAAAATCGCGGCAAAAATTCGGGAGGCTGCGGATTGCATGGATGAGGTTGTACGGATTATTGAGGAGCAGACATTATGATTATTACACCGGAAGCGCTGCAGGATAGAGAACGGCGCAGTAAAATGGCGGCAAAAATACGTAAGTTTGCAGATGTGATAAATGAGATTGTGCAGATAATCGAAGAGAATACTTAATGGTGCTTTTTTGCTTTCTAATTCATTTGTACCCGCGGGTGTATCTATCAACAAACCGACGCTTTTATTTATATATTTCTGAAATTAATGTATATTTTTCATTACAATAGTCGAAATATGTAACAAATCGTCACCTTCCGCAATATACTAAAGTGTAATGAAATAGAAGGGGGATAGATAATGGCCGCACAATTATTTAAACTCGTAATCGATGCTACTACTACAACTGATGTTGACATCAACCCAGAAATCAGTAAATATTTCTATCTGCTAAATGAAGACGACAGAACCGGCGGTGTTCTTACTATTCCGGCAACAAAATTTATAGATGATGCCGGCGATATCATGACCGCTAATCTTACAACTGCTACTACAGACAATGGATATTATCTGCTATTTATAAATGGTGTATTACAGCAATCCAGTCTATATACCGTTAATACTGACGGTTCCCAGGTTACTGTTAATAATGCGGAAACCATACCAGTTGGAGCTCCAATTACTCTAATTGTAACTAACTTTGCTCCGACCTCTGATTCTGACACCACAGTAACAACTTAATTATCAAATTTGGGATGTGCTATCCTTTGCACATCCCTTTTCCTCTATCACTTACTTCTTAATGCCATAGATATGATATTAGAATATGTATTTACTTGGGGGTGGTCACTATGTTTGGAGATAACACACTTTCTTTAAATCAGAAAAAGAAACGAATAGATGCAGATGTCTATCAATATAATACTCTGTCTGATGGAGTCAAAAAAATTTATACCAACGATGATGAATTAATTCAATATGGTGATAGAGGCATCCTCGATCCTAATGAGGTCTCTTTTTTCAGCCTATTTATTAACGGAGTGCTGCAGCCAAAAGTAAATTATGAAATCCAAAAAGGTCTTCTCCTTCTTAAAACGGAAGATGTTCCTATCAAGGATTCTACTATTATTATCTCCTTCATTACTTTTGAAGACAAAAGTGCAAAATCAACGAAACTTAATTCTGCTCTAGTTGAAGGTATCCTTCCTTCAGGAGTAATTTCCAGCGGCCCTGTAACAGATGTAAATATATGGGTACAGGATGACATAAGCAATTATCTTCATTTGGAAAGTACTCTTTTGTGCGGACCTGAATGCATTCCCTCAGGCTGTAACGGAACCTGGGAATTCACCTTAACAATAAGTAATATAAGCCGTATACCCATTACAAATATAGTTATAACCGATACAATTCTATTGGATTTCATCACTAATATTGAAAATACCTCTGTCTCCTGCGGAAGTATATTAATAAAGGATGGGGTAATCACCTGGAATATTGATACTCTGGATCTATGCGAATCCGCCGCTGCTCATTTTAGAACAGAGGGTTTCTTTCAAGTGGAAGGAACTCGTTGTATTAGCAGATGTATGGCATATGGAAATACCGTCTCAGGTTCTGTAAACACTGATATTATTTGCATAAACCCTATCCATGTCAGTCAAGGATTAGAACTCACTCAAACCATTATCTCAGGTCCTGCAAAAGTAAATGTTAATACAGCCAATCTATGGAGGGTAGAGATAAAAATATCTAATCTTAGTGCTAATATTGTATCCGGTATCCTAATTAGAGATATCCTGTTCCTTGATCATATCAAATGTATAAAAATCATCAGTATCTCTCATGGAGCAGCAAATATATCAGGCAATGAACTTCTTTGGAAAATTGATGTACTAAGAGAATCAGATACTTCAGTTCTTATGGTAGATATCATAGGCTGCTTCTGCCGGGACGGATTTAAAACTCTGGGTATTGCCTCAGGCGTAGGGAGTGTGAAAACAAAGAAAATTTTTTCTAATCTTTCTCAGGATTTTCAAATCGCAGTTTCTCCAAAGATGAATATAGCAAAAAAGAAATTATTATTACAGGCCCATGTTTTTCATGAAACTATGAAGACCTTCTTAGGCCATCCTAAAAAATGGACTTTCTCTCTCAATATTACTAACACAGACGATGAAATTATTAGCGATGTCATTGTCATAGACTATATTCTTTTAGATGAAATTAAGAACATAACGATTAAATCTATAACATTGGGTAAAATATCGGTCTCTGATAACTCAATTATATGGAAGATCGGAGGGCTTTTGCCCTATGAAACTTTGACTGCTGTTATTGAAGTTGACGGTTTATTCAATACCGCAGGATGCCGCTCAGTAAGCAGAGCGATTGCCGGCGGCTCAGCTTCAAATTCATGTATCATATCCAATATAACTTCGGGATGTCCCGTCAAAGTTCTTTCCCGACGCGAATATGCAGCGTCTTTTGCCTGCAGCAATCCGGTTATTAACCCCGTATATGACATTTTTGAGCTGAAGACTTGTCTCGATTTCTTTCTGCCGGAACATTTATTATCTGCTCACGAAAGGTCAATTGGTATTCATAAAAATAATGATTGTCCTGATCTATTTGGTGACCTAAGGATTGAGAAGTATATTGTATCAGGTCCCCTGGAAGTTAGTACAAATAAAATTAATACTTGGAGAGTTGAGATTAGAATATCCAATTATGGGTATGGTCCGGTTAATCATATTGTCATGACTGATACCTTACTATTCGATGATTTGACTTGTTTTAAACCCATAAGCCTTACCAAAGGTACTATATCCCAAACAAATAATATCATAACCTGGGATATCGGAACTTTAAACTCCAGAAACACAGTAGTATTACTGGCAGAAATCACCGGCTCTTTTCATAAGGAAAACAGTAAAATACTTGATGTTTCTGATTATCAATATAATACCGTTTCAAATGGCATTAAAAAAGAATTTACGAATACCGATGAATTATTAATATATGGAGACTATGGTATCCCTGATCCAAATGAGGTATCCTTCTTTAACCTCTATATTAATGGGGTCTTACAGCCGGAAACTAATTATTCTGTAGAAACTGGTCTTCTAACCCTAACCATAGCAGAGCCGCCTCAAAAGAATGTACCCATTATTCTTGAATATTTCGTAATCAAAGACAAGGACAATCAGCTGATCAAGGCGGAAACCTATCAGTATAATACCCTGTCAAATGGGAAAAAAACCTATACCGATGCTGATGAATTAACGGTTTATGGAGACCGGGGGATTCTGGATCCTAAACAAACTTCATATAGCAGCCTTTTCGTGAATGGAGTCCTTCAGCCAAGTATCAATTATTCCATTGAGCCAGGCAGCCTTACATTGACAGTCAAATATGCTCCCATAGAAAAGGTTCCTATTTTGGTAAAATTTATATCTTTATATATATAAGAATTAAATTATTATTTCGGAAAAATGTATACGGATAATATTTTCCAAATAAATTCATATAATATAGAAGCTGTAAAGCAGCTTTCTATAAAAGACGTTGTTTTTGCTCCGCCAATCCATACTATAGGTACATGTTTTTTGTCTCCTATAATATAGTTATGAAAAAAATAAATCTGCTTCCCATACCCTGATTACAGGAACATGCACCATATTCCCGTAATATAAGTTATGAGAGCAACTGCATCTGCATTGTACTCGCCGATTACAGGAATGCGTATTATGTTCCTGTAATCGAGATCATATGGACTTTAAAATATATTGATAGGAGTTTTTTAATGGGCAGCAATACAAAACTGATGAGTATCGTTTTTAATTTAGAAGATCCCATATCTACAAGAGAATATCCATCTGATATTATCTTGTTTCAAACCTTTACCACACTTCAAACCAATACACCGATATGGACACCTAATACTGATAAGAGCATTTTCCTCACCGCATTGCAGGTTTCTGCCCCTGCCCCACTGGTTGTCCAATTAAATAGAGGAAATAATGCCGCCTTTATGTCAATCGCTCTTACCAATACCCTTGCCACCTATGGTATAAGCTTCCCCTCACCAATTGAATTTAATCCTGATGAAGCAATCTCCATTACAACCAGTACTGCAGGAACAGTTAATATTACCCTTTTAGGCTATGAATTCTAATACATTGATGGACAATTCAAGGAGAACTATATAATGAATCATAATATTCAAGTCAAGAGCAGCATACCGGCAGCAAGCCACGAAATCCTATTATCTATAAAAAAAAGTTCTGATATCATTCATTATTACAGCTTAGGTATACAGCCCTCAAAGACAATTCTTTGGACACCGGATCCTCAAAAAAGTATTTATCTCACCTCTGTTCAGGTATCTGCTCCATTAGCAGTATCCATTTTATTAAGTGATGATGATACCAATTTTTTATCTCTTAGAATAACACAACCTTTTAGTACTGTAAGTCAAGCCTTTCCTTCCGCCTTCAAGCTTACAACCGGTAATCCTCTTATGTTAAGTACTTCAGATGAGGAAGTATCATGTAATATTTATGGTGCTGCAACCGCTGCTCAGGTTGCCTATAATGGTAGAAGTGATTTCACTAATGTTAATAATGCAATCGGGCTTTCCAACGGGACACTGGCTTCTCTAAACTCAGCTCTGCTTACTCAAGCCCGGGGGAGACTTGTCTTAGAATATCATATGTTACCAACTCAATACAAGTATTTAGAAATTGAACAGGTTATAATAAAATATTACTGCCGCCTTAATCTAACTCTTGCTGTAGGTGTTAGTTCCATGATTCTTTATTGGCGGCCAAATGCCCAGGCGGATTGGATTAATTTGCAGGAAATAAGTCTGTCTATCATAGGGTCTGCGAACTATTTAACCACCCCACTTGAACATGATATTACAGATATGGTACGGGGAGCATCTGACCCTTGGGAGGTAATCAATAACTTACAAACATCTTTTGTCGGGACACATACTGGTCTAGGCCTTGGAAATACAGTGCAGTTAGATGCCATAGAAATTAATATCTGCACGGCGGGTAAAAATCAAATTACGATTTTCGGATATGAAGCTTAGTTTTACCGCGATATCTGATTATGAGGCAAAATAACTTTATGAACCCGTCGATTTATATCGCCTTAACCCGAATCGGAAAAATACATAACCGGGAATAAGAAATAGTAACCCCAACAACGGCGTCATCATGTAAAATACGCTTTGCTTCATATCCAACAGATACAATAACGGGTAGTATTGAAATAAGGCCAGAGGAATTACGAACGTAAGAAACCTCAATACTTCCTGACCATATATGGAATATGGATAACGCCCGTGATCCCGCCCGCCGTATGTCAGGATATTCATAAACTCCAGACCTTCGGTAGTGAAAAATGCAAATGTCGCCTGTATAAGAAACAGTGCAGAGAATATGATACTTCCGCATATGATCATCAGGCTGAGCGTCAATATCTTGTCCCAAGTCCAAACAACGCCGCTGTTCGGAACCGCCCAAAAAAGTACAATAGCAGATTGTGCAGTCGCGCCGATTCGGAAAAAACTCATCCTTGACACGAGAATCTGAAATGTAATATTTCTCGGCCTAACCAAAGCGCGGTCAAACTCACCATTGGCCAGCATACGCGAAAGGCGCTCAAAGCCGCTTCCGAACATCTCCGCAAAAGAAAACGCCATAATGACAACAGCAAAGCAAAGTAAAACCTGAGGGTATGTGAACCCATCCACATCGTGGAACAAATAAAACATGAAATAAACACCTAAAAAAGTGGAGAACTGCATCAAGAAATTACCTGCCGTAAGAAAGAGGAATGAAGTCTTGTACTGCATTTCACTTTTTAAGTGGATCAGAAAAAACTTTAGGTAAAGCGACATTTCATCAGCCTCCTTGAACGAGAACTTTTTTCATTGCACGATCCATTGTAATCCTTCCGACGATAATAAGCGCAGCCAGCCAAAAAGCTTGAAACGCAATCCCCTTCCAGGCATCAGTGTCAGCGATGTTTCCGCTGTATATACGAAGGGGCATATTTTGCATCGCCGCAAATGGAAGCATTTCAAGAATAGACCGAACTGACGAAGGGAAAAAAGGAAATGGTATCACAGCTCCTGTAAAAAAAGCCGTCATCGCTATAAGCAGCACCCTTACGCCCCTATATGAGGTTGTATAGAACATGGAAACATACATGAGCATGGTAAACGATACCGTAACGCCCAGCGCCAGCACCAAGGAAGGCAGGAACATCACCAGTTGGGTAATGTCCGGCGGAAGTGACATGTGAAAAGGAACCGGCAGGAAAAATACAGCGACTAATAGCGGCAGCCGAAATGCGGTAACCGCAGCCCGGCTTGCACAGGCGCGAGTATACCAGCGCCAATACAGATCAGCAGGGCGTATAAGTTCATAGGCTATGGAACCGTTTTCGATGGACGCTTCGATTTCCTCGTCCGCGAATACCACCGAAAACAATATCAAGAGTGTTTGCTGCATCCACATATATGAGACCGTTTGTGACAGCGTCATAGGCAAGGCATCCGGATTAGTGCGGTAAAAAGCCGTATAAGCAAGAACCAGCATCAATCCCCACAGAAACCCGGTAAATAAATGCGAAAACACGACTATGCGGTATTGCACGCTATGTATAAAACGTATGCGAAAGATCGCCAGATATTTTTTCATATATAATACTCCTCGTATAAAGAGCCGTGACCATTTCTTCGGCGGTTATGCCGAAAACAGAAACACCTCCAACCGAAGCCAGCCCGTTTTGCGACACGGAAAGTCTTCTTGATATTTTGAAGTGTTATCATATATCTTCTCTCCCATCGGAAAAACGAATGGATTTACACCAGAATTTTATTATACAGCATAAGGTTCATTATGCAAAACATATAATGCGGGAAGGGAATACCTACTCACCGTTAAAGGTAGAAGCAAACTCGTTTATTCTCTATTTTTCATAAAAATGCTTGACAGTTTGCCATTTGCATGGTAGTGTATATATACAATTAACGTCAAGTATCAAGGGGTTTTATTTCTTAACATTTTTTTAGCAGTTTTCGGTGCGATTGCGCCGTTTTTTTATACCAAATTTCATATAACGCTCACCTATGATGTTGGATGAGCGTTATTTTTTGTCTGAGAACAAATAATTTTATGAATAATTTTTACAGGGTTAAGGGAAAAAGTAATTTCTTGATTATTGGTTACTTTTACAAAATGTTTGACATTGACACGATGTCATGGTTTATAATCTATTTAAAGCCGCTTGAAAGGAGGTTCTGATTTGGAATTACAAACAATCAGTCAAGTTTCAAAATCATACGCCATTTCCTCACGTATGCTTCGATATTATGAGCAAATCGGTCTTATAAAAAGCATCAGAAATGAAGATAATTCCTACCGGCTTTACGATGAAGCTGCGTTAAAACGCGTGCAGCAGATTATCATCCTGCGTAAATTACAAATTCCAGTCAAGCAAATATGCGTTATCATGGATAACCCTGACGCCGAAACCGTGATTGATATTTTCAATAAAAACATATCGGAGTTGGACAGCGAAATAACGGCTTTATCAACTATCAAAAATATTTTGAATCATTTCGTAAGCGAGCTTGAAAAAATTGCGGATCTCCATTTGAATCTTGATTTTTTAGGTGATGATTCCGTTTTGAAATTAGCCGGTTCGCTCTCTTTCGTTCAAAAAAATGTAAAAGACAGCCTCTCAATGAGTGACCTGAACAAAGCGTCGGATGTGCTGAACAAACTAAAAGAAGTGAGGGTCGTATACCTTCCGCCTATGACCGTAGCGTCCGCTTTTTTTACAGGCGACAACTCCCAAGATAAGGCGTGGGAAGCGGTACATAATTTTATCAAACAAAATAAATTGATGGATATCAAGCCCGATTTGCGTGTTTTTAGACATGAGCGCTCAAATGCGACGGGCCAAAGTTTCGGAAATGAGGTTTGGGTCTCGATTCCTGACGATTATGATGTCCCTGCCCCGCTGACAAAGAAAAAGTTCCATGGAGGACAATATGCGGCGCATTTGTTGGGCGACGACGGCTTCCTGACGTATCTCGGTATGCAGGACTGGATCAATGAGAGCGACAAATATCAATATGACTATGATGGAAATCTGACGCGTGTCACGCCGCCCATTGAGGAAATTGACAGCTTTGGCGGCGTAAGGCTCGATCCGGAAGAAATCATCAATTATTATAATATTTATCACGGTCAGGAGACCGACAAACAATATGACGTTCTTTTCCCTGTAAAAAGGTATTACGCGATTGAAGATGCGCTTGTAGAAATACCCGGCAGTAAAGAAAAATGCGGATTCAAGGCAAGCATTATTACCAAAAACAAGTTCAAAATCATGGGCTTTACAAAGATTATAACTCCCGGATCGAACGCTTCTGTTCCATTTACGGACGAGCTGATGGCAGACGGACGCATGGATATTCTGAACAAGTACAGAAAACCCGGCGCGCCGATTTTCACTTTCGGCTCACTTGATATGGACGCGCAAATACGGGGAGGCGGCCATCGTGATTCCGTTTGTCTCGCAGAATCCGACATTACGGACGTTAAAGCGCTGATAAAGCATGATCCGTATGTCAGGACCATCGACGCTTCGAGGTGGTTGGTTTTTGAACTCGAAAAAGGCGATTCATTCAATGACCACAGTGTATGTATGAAATTGGGCTATACATGGAACGGCACAATTTCAGGTTCATTCATGGTTTGGCCCGACGGTAAGGTCGGCAGTGAAAAAGAAACGGGAAGTATTGTTTACTGCTGGTATCCGGTGAAGTATGAATAAAAATCAAAGGAGAAAATACATATGTCTGAACAAAACACCGCGAGCACGCCGCTGAAATAAAATACTGCTGAAGGATTGCATGGCATTCTTTGGGATAACATTTGGAATTAGAATGTAAAGCAAAAGATTAAAATAAAACATGAAAAAGGAGAAATAAAAATGTCTGAGCAAAAAAAGTACGACAAAATCGAAGATGCGATCATCGAATTTCTTGACGATGAATTGCAAGAAAACGCGCTAAATTTCGCGGCTTATTTGAACGAAAACGAATTATCCCCCATCTCATTGCCGTATGAGATGGATAACGGCAAAACAATTGGCGTTAAAATACCGTATAACGGGCATTATCTTGGTTGGATGCTGGTTAAAGAAAATGGCGAATGGTTGTTTCAAATCTTTAATTTTCTTGATTTCGGTGAAAATATTCACAGTGACGAAAGGGACGAAGACTTTAAGAAAGCCGTATACGACCACGTCAGCATTTGCGGCGCACCCTGCCATGATGAATGCTGGAGGGCCAAAGATGTTAAAATTTTCGGAAAAGAGTTTAAAAGCGTGTGTTCTCAACATTCCCGTGATTTTGTGAATCCCGATAAGAAAACCATAGAATACATCAAAAAATTAATAGAATACAGTAAAAAGACGACGCCGTATGTACAGCAATATCACCCAAATTTTTTGTAATTTCCGCTGATAAGCTTTGTGTAAGCCTTCAAACTGATGTAAAATCAAATTACTCAGTTTGGAGGCGGTTCTGCCAGTCTTCTATCTGCTATTTACTTTTCTTTTTACCAACAGATGCTATGTATATGACAAATTCTTCATCCCCATCTAATTGCAAGAGTTTATCAACCGCCTCCTGATCATATATGCCAATGGCACAAACACCCATATCCAGGGATTCACCAGCCAAGTAAAGATTTTGGCAAATATGCCCAACTTCGATCGCATGAGGTTAATAATGCTCTCATTGTTTTCCTCCGCCAAATTCAAATTCACCGACATAATATCGCATCATCCCGTACAGCTTATCTCTCTCTTCAAAAAAGTAAAGAATTCATCATCAACTCCCTGCTAAATTATAAACCAATGGGGAGCGGCAATCGTTCCCCATTGGTCTTATAAATACGAATCACTTATTTTGTATCACTCATGCTTTTTTCAAACCATACTCCAATTCAAGTAATTTCCAATAACACGGGATAAGTGCCGCGTCAAAACAATCGAAATAAAAACACTCATGAGCGCATCCGATATGCGGCTGTTCATTCCATGTCCAATGAATCCTGAATTTGCAATAGTCGTCAGTCGCTCCCTGAAAACCGCAATGCCGGCAGCTATCTTTCATCATCCGATTTTTTATACTTTCGGGCATTGCGTCTATTTCACTAATATATCGATCCATATCCTTTAACCTGACGTGTAAAAGAAATTTCGTTTCTCCCATGGCAGTATAACCAGCTTGGCATATCCTGGCGATCCGTTTGGATTTATAGGTATAATCCCCGTCGAATTTCACATCTTTGTATTGCAATGAATATTGATAAAATAAGACGGAAAACTTTTTTTGTCCGGTTGAGTAACCCAAATAATCCGCCTCATCGCTTATCCATTGCAGTATAGGTATTTTCTCACGATCCGCAGTTATTTTATAATCAAACCGGTAATAGTGATGATGATATTCCTTCGGCCATACCTTAACCTCCTCTTCCCGCTTGCTTTTCAGTTCGTTCCAGCATTCGCAATAGCTTTTAATTGTATCCATCATCTCAGGGGAGTCAGGATACCCAACAGTGAAAAATTCCACCTTCTTGCCGAATGGTTTTCCCTCAAAATCCGGGATAGAGAAGCCAAAATCAACCAGGCGCGAGAAAATCAGCTCATATTTCGGAACGGGGCCGGACACAAGACCTGTTCCTTTTTTTATAACTTTTCTGAACTCCTCCGCATCAACAACCAGTTGATGGTCTCTCAATTCACCGCAGCACGAAAGGCTGGATAAGGTATCAACAAATCGGTGAATGGTGCGGTATCCGTCCCTGGCAAGATTGTGATCCTTCGATTCTATATCAACGAGCATTAAACCATAGTTCTCCGGTTGTTTAGCCATATCCATATAGATATCTTTTGCGTGTTCGCATAATTCGGAAAAATGTATTTGGAAATCTTTCGGCAAACCAACATGCAGCGGGTAATCCTCCGGCACCGTCAGAATAGACCGTGCAAACGCTTCCGCCTGATGCTGGCAATGATATTGATACTCTATATTTTTATCCATCAATAAATCCTCCGTTTCATTTAACGGCGGACATAAAAGGCAAATAGTATTATCATCAACCCAATATGCCCTGCCGTTTTTGACAAGACCTTTTGCTCTCCGCAAATAGGTGGAATTATATTGGGTACTTTGTTCATCTATTACAATTATGTTTTTTATGATGGGTGTCCTCCCCGTTGTAATATTACTTTTCTGTTTTTTGTGATGGGTGCCGTCCCCAAAGCGTAATTTCATTGTATTATATATTTCCAGAATTAACAATATAAAGTTTCCGTTGCCACAGTCAAAGAATAAGCTGTGTTGTTGGCGTTTAATTCGGGGGGGTTTCACTTTTTCATATTGGATTCTAAAGAAGACTTACGATCTGCATTTTCCGTTCTTTTCTTTTCTCTTTCAATAGCTTCCAATGCTTCTGTTTTACTTCCGGTGGTGGATCGAATCGAGAAAGCAACATTCACAATATGATCCGATATTCTTTGCAATGAAAACAGAACGGAATAAATGCTTTTTGACACCTCAACAGGGTACATTCCGGAACCCAGGCGTACCACATGTTCGTTACGCGTAGAGGATATTAATTTTTTAATTTCCTTGTGAAGATTTGAAATTTTTTTGAAATTTTCGGTTCTGCGTTTTTTAAACGCATCAAACCCTAAGTCGAACATCTCGGATATATTCCCGTAGATTAGATCGAGTTCATCCTTGGTCTGATCTAAAAACTTTACATTATTCTCCTTCATATAGCTGGTTTCTTTTACCAAAAGTATAGCGTAATCCCCCAACCGCTCAATATCATTTGTTACATGATGCAATCCGCCAATCAGTTTTTCGTCATCAGCAAATTTAGTAACTGATGAAATCTTGATAAAAAAGCTTGTGAGTTTATTTGTTAAGAAATCAATGCGATATTCCGTATCGGCAATTTTATTGCTTTCACTCATATCTTCGTTGACCAATGAAGCAAAAGAACGATCAATATTCTCCTTTGCAAGAATCGCCATATCGTGCAATTCCTTTAATGCTTGTTCAATGGCAACCGCCGGAGTTTGCAGGAAACGCTCATCAATATATGACAATTCTTCCAACTTCTGTTGCTTATCTTTCACTAAACCTGTCACCAAATTGACTAACGGGTCGATAAATACAAGTAACGCTAAGGTATAAAGAGTATTATAAATCAGGTTAAATGTTGCAAGACTAAACTGGGGTTTTCCGGGGAATAGACTTTCAAACATATTCCTAATGGGTATTCTGAAAAGAACCAGAATAATAGAAAAAGCTATCGCGCCAATTACGCTGGTCATCAGATGGAATAATGCGATACGTTTCCCGTTGGCGTTCGTGGACAGGGAGGCCATAATGCCATCGCTGCAGGTTCCTATATTTGCTCCCATCACTAAGAAAAACGATTGATCTATATTGCGGATAACTCCCGTAGCCAAGAAAGCTATAAAAACACCAGTTGCTGCCGTAGATGACTGTATGATGCCTGTAAAGAGAATTCCTAATATCACCAGCAAAATAGGATTCTGCATGATTTCATACTTGAATACTTTAGAGAGTTGAATGCTCAGCGTCGAATCCGGTCCACCGATTGCGGTTTCCATCACTTCCATCCCGATAAAAAGCATTCCAAATCCGATTAAAAATGGCGCAATTTTATTAAGGGTTTCGTTATTAGTGGAAAAAACGATGATGACACCGACAAACGCAACCGCTGCAAAAACAGAACTAATGCTAAAGCCGCCTTTGCCGACGCCTGAAAGAGCAAATACAAATGCGGTAAGAGTGGTACCTACTTTTGCACCTAAGATAAAACCTGAGCCTTGCTTGACTGTTACAATATTCGCATGGGCAAGTCCGACTGTCATGATCGAAGAGGCGGAAGAAGATTGAACAAGTACGGTAGCTCCGATTCCGATTCCGTAATTAAAGACTCTGTTTTTGTTGAATTTTTTGAAAAGATTTCGTATTCCTGATCCTGCGCTTTGCTCCAAACCAGAACTCATCTGCTTCATGCCAAACATAAATACAGCGACTCCGCCTAACATAAGCAGTAAATTCATAAAAATTTCCATTATGTCTCTCCCTATTTGTATTATCTATTTGTATTATCTATTTGTATTATCTATTTCTTACTTCGCCTTATATAGCGGACAGCACGTCTACGCATGCCTTGAGGATATAAAAAGGATGACTGAGCCCACTCCTCCCCTCATTGATCCGTAATGTCAAACCCTGCTGCAGAGAGAATCTCCATTGCGGTCTTACCATGCTGCGGCCACCATTCATCAACGGCTTCGGTCATAGCAACAAAGTTCCCCTCATCCGCCTTATAGCTAATGAAATCC
This sequence comes from Bacillota bacterium, assembly GCA_023395555.1. Taxonomy (GTDB): domain Bacteria; phylum Bacillota; class Clostridia; order Lachnospirales; family Lachnospiraceae; genus Mobilitalea; species Mobilitalea torta. The sequence continues at coordinate 144,825 of JAEWYQ010000025.1, read as the reverse complement.
CACACGGCATGGTTATCATAGGTGCCCATGGTACCTTGACCGTAGGACTTTGTTTCCAAACCGGTGCCGCAGACGCCGAAGCTCTCCCAGTAGTGGAGATTAATCCAACCATCCTCTCCGACCGGGTGAAAGCCGAGACCGTAGCTTATGCATCCTTGGACAGACTCCGTTATGCAGTATTCCCAGCCTTCCACATAGGGAAGACGAATGCTGATACTGTCATGCTCATAGCTGACGTCAAAATCATTACTATTCTTATTGAGATTAAAACCTGCATAGTAGAGCTTTTTGTCGTAATCACCGGTACCTCTGAAATCCATGATCTCCTTTCCGATGCGATAGCTACCGGTGGGGAGCTCACCATATAGCCTGGTCCAGTCTACCGTCCATTCAACCGAATCATTAGCGCTGATACACCAAGCTTCACATGTCCATGCTAATTCGTACTCTGATGGAAGAAGCTCGACCTCGACCCATTCTCCATCCGTTAGGACTTCAAGAAAATACGGACTTCCGGTCTGGAGCTTTCCGCCGGGTTCTCCCCCCGACTGATTGCAGATGATGGTAAGACCGGTGGAATTGATATCCCTTGCGATGAGCTTTACACCCCATTCATCCTGATAGGCTTCATTAGCGTCCGTCCTTCCGATGCCGACAACATCAGATATGGGGACTGTATTCTCATTGGGAAGTGTTCCATTATCCGGCAGTTCATTGTCATCGCTGTTGTCATACGCATTCAGCGACCCACTATGCTTGTCTTCCGCTTTCAGCATAGGTAAGGTTTTTTCTTCCTCTGCATGACATCCATAGAACATGCACATGAAAAGAACCACCATGATATAGATTGATTTTCTTTTCTTCATCAACACCCTCCAAGATATGTTATATTATTATAGACAAAAAACCAAAAAGCGGTTCCTTGCATATGCAAGGTCAAGTCTACAACAACTGTTTCTTTGTCATCAATACCATACATGACTATCTTACCCAATTACTATATCATATACATGCACTTATTACTAACACATTTTATTTTCTATCAACAGTTTTTTAAGCTTTATGGAATGACAGCATTACAATTCCGTAAAAGAAACAAAAATAAAACTTTATAGTACATTTTAATTGAAATATAGGATACCTGATAAGCTATATAGAAGACGAAAAATATGCATTATTATTTGCCAACATAAGAGAAAAAATAATTTATAGTCCAGCTGCGTATAATCTGTAAAATATTACAAACAATTAATATAAAAGACAAAAATAAATTTAAGGGAGTTATTTTATTATGTTTATCGTTTTAATTAGAGCCATAATTTTGTATTTTATTGTGGTATTTATTATGCGAATAATGGGAAAAAGACAAATTGGTCAACTTCAACCTTTTGAACTTGTAATTGCTCTTATGGTTTCGGAACTTGCTGCAATGCCTATGCAAAACACTAGTATACCACTGTTCCATGGAATAATTCCCATAATAACACTATTGGTTTTACAAGTATTGATTTCCACGTTACAGCTTAAAAGCGAAACTGCCAGGATCGTTTTCTGTGGTAAACCCAGTATATTAATAGAAAAAGGAGAAATTAATATTAAAGAACTTAGAAATAGCAGACTTAATCTCAACGATTTGTTGGAAGAATTAAGATTAAAAGACTATTATAATCTTGAAGATATAGAGTATGCCATCTTGGAGACAGGTGGTCAAATATCTATAATACCAAAAAGTGAATTGGAACCAGCTACCAGAAAGGACTTAAATGTAAAATCCACTCAAGATATCTTACCTGTTACATTAATCCTTGATGGCAAAATAAATAGTAAAAATTTAAAGCATATAAATAAAGATAAGTCTTGGCTTCATAGTCAACTTAATAAAAAAAATATATCTGCCGATCAAGTTTTTGTGGCTCTATTAGATTCAAAGGGCAAACTTGTCTATCAGCTTAAGAAAGAGGGTATATAATATTCATGAAAAATATTGTTATATCTTTAATGATATCAGTAATTATGATACTGGCCATGTCTTTTTCCATTAAGTATCTAAATAAAGTATCTCAGGACTTAGGAAGGCTTAACGATGAAATAGAACACTATATTGCTGATGATAATTGGGATGAAGCATATAAAGCATCCATAGATTTTACTGAAAAATGGATAGATTATTCAAAAAAAATAAAACTATATTTAAATCATCAGGAAATAGATAATATCGAAATGGAGTTAATGAAGCTACCACAATATATAAAAGAAATGACTAAAGATGAATCACTTGCAAGCGTTCATGTTTTAAAGTTTTTAGTCGATCATATTTCGGAACTAGAAAAAATCAAATTGCAAAATATTTTTTAAACCTCAAACGGCTTTCGGCTGATCAATGGGGACTATCCTAACGTTTGTGTAAACCTTCAAACTGGTGTAAAATAAAATTACTCGGTTTGGAGGTTTTATTCATCAAACAATTCGTCTATGTATGTATATTGTTCCCATGTTGTGAATGTTCCCTCGTCAATCATACAGTTAATTTCATCACGGCTTGCCCACATTGCATTACAGGTTTCATCAGGAGCAAGAATTACGGTTGATATGTCTACATTTTGCCGAAATAACCAAACATCAGCCAAACCGTGACATTCAATGTCGCTACACGGTAAGAGATGTTGAATCATTCGTCCGTTCTGCGGCTCAAGAATAATGCCTAATTCTTCTTTTGTTTCTTTCAATGCCGTAGTCAAGCTATCATCACCCGCAACCGCATTTCCGCCCGTACATTCCCACATATTTGGGCGCGTCTTGTTCGGTGATCTCTGCGATATAAGGTATTCGCCTTTGTAGTTCTCAATCCAAACATAGACCTCAAGATGATATTCGCCTTTGTTCATGGGCTTGCCACGCTCGTGAACACGTCCTGTTATATTGCCGTTTTCATCCAATATATCCCAAAGTTCAACCAAGTTTATTCCTCCATTCGTGTATGTTATACGTACAAATATAAATTTTGTTCTGCACTAATTAATTTTTCCTAGACATCAACACGACACTCTCCACATGGTACGAGAGGATTTATATGATGTCAACCAGTTTAGGTAAAATTTAGTAATTCCTTTGACTGCTTTTCGCTGTTATTATTACCATATTATGCAAGAAACAGCCTAACTAACTAAGACATATCGTTGACAGTCGAATGGTCGTAGGGATAGGTGAAATGTCAACTATTAATTCTACGATTTTATTGATGTTCCCTTTGTAGTTTATAATAAGCAATATATTTCTATTCATAATTTTCATAAGCATACTGTATCTTAAGAACATTATCTTTAAAGAATACATTGCAATATTCCAAATCAAAATCTATATAATTCCATTCCTTTTCCTTGCCGGAATACATATCAGGAATTTTCGACATGATGCCATCCCTGTCTGTTTTTGCTATTATCTCTGCAAGTACATAAGGTGATGTATCCTCAAGAATGCCTTTCCCTTTGCCGTCTGTGACATAAGGATAATGCGTTCCTGCACCTCGCTTCATTTCTGTCACCGAGATTAGTTCTATCAAAAACTCCCAGCCAGCACCATAATCATATTCCATGGTCAAAACATCACCTACAGTAAGCTTTAAGGTGGAAAGCTTTGTCGTGATTGGATCAATTGCCGGTTCATCTTCAAAATCATCATCCTCAAATACAATCTCATAGCGCTTGCCATTGTATCTTATATTAAACAAATGACTCGCCGTACTTTCAAATGCTGCCAATATAGAATAACCTAATTTTGCAACACTAGAAACAGACGTAATCTCTATATCACGCCAAATGATATTTTCTAATTCTTTTAGTTCTGCCTTGAATTTATATACATCTGCCATCTGTATCACAACCTTTCTTTTCTATTGCTTAACCTATTATTCTTTAATCTCATCCACTGACGCAACAATCTATCGAAATCACATTTATAGAGCCTTTTCTGAACCACACGATATTTTTAATAATTCAAACATTTTCATAAATCCACCTTCGAATACCCGTGATTGTATTGTTCCTTAAATTAATGCGCAATCTTTCAATATTTTTTCGATTACCTCCCAGATTGCAAGTGACGGATTTTCCTTGTAATACTTATAGCCTTTATATTGTTGCAGTGTATAACCATTTTTCTGATTATTTTCCATAATTATCTTTGCTCTGTTTACTGCATCAATGACGCTGGATAACTGTAGCTTGCCAAGGCAGCGCTTAAAATTTGTTTCGTGCTTATACTCATCCATACTTTCAAAATATTCATCATAGGCCCGATTAAGTGGTGTAAGATAATTTCTTCTATGAGATATGGACCCATTACAATCAACCATATGCAAAACAATCCAAAGATCAAAAGTCAGGTTGCTGTAGCCAAACTGATAGCTAATCTGTTTTCCCAAAGATTTGGCTTCCTTCATATTATCCATAGTCTCTGTAAACTGCTTGACATGAACTGGCTCATCACTTTCGTAATCAGATATATGCCACAATTCTGTCTTACCTGTTACCACCAGTGATTTTGCTCTCTTCAGCGGATTCTTCTGAACGGGGCAATCCAAAGACACCTTGTAAACTGCTTCCTGGTTTTCATTAATTCTATCCTGCAGCCATTTCAAATACCACTGCTCTGTCTCACCTTCTACACTGAAGTAATATTTCCTGGTTGACTTTCTTTTTGCCATACATCACACCTCGCCTTCGGTTGCAAGGATTTCCTCAAATATAGGGGTGAAATCAATGTCCTTAATGGCTCCATACTGGCTTACAAAGTAATTCTTCATATAATCTTCATGTTTACGAACACCTTTTTCACCTGTTGTTCCAAAGTCTGACAGTGCGTACAGTGTACTGTAATGATTGTCATCATCCCGTTCTACAAACTTGATTTCATCCCTCCTAAAAAGGTTTGAGTTAAGAAAAATTGGATTGTGGGTATTAAAAATCAATTGAGCATGGTGAATATTTAAATCATCATTATGAAAAACATTAATAATGCTCATAAGAGCCATTGGATGAATTGATGCATCGAATTCGTCAACTACCAATGTCCCTCCGGTTTGGATTGCACGTATTACAAGGGGAAACATATTGATAAATCGAATTGTTCCATAGGATTCGAAAAGTTCTGCTGCCATAGCAGCACTTTTTTTATCTTTGACTTCCTTAAATATGGAGCAAAGCTTTGCCTCCGAATCATCATCACTAACTACATACCCTACTGCATTTGAGTTAATACCAAACAACTTAGCCGCTTTATCTGTTGTTTTCTCAACATATACAGTCTTTTTTTGAGGATCAGCAAATCTCTTCATAAGTTGCATGGAATCTGCACGATAAATAACCATAAATTTATTTGCAAACCAATCCGTTATCAGCTTAACAAGCCTCTGGGAAAAAATAAGCTTAAAACCATTTGTCAAAAATAACTCCTCTTGATTTAAACTGTTCTTTGCTATATCAATAGCGCCTTCTGTATTTTGCTCCATCGAATCAGCTAGATAATCTTTTATAACCTTCAAATTACCAAAAGACAAATCCTTGCTTCTGCAAAACACCTCATCTCCATTCAATATCAATTTTTCGGATAAGATTTCTCTCTGATATTCGCTATCAAGAAATGTTCCTAAATCAACACTGAGGCTATATCCAATCCTAAGTCCATTATCAAAAAAATCAACCGAAAATTCAACTGGCTGAATCGTTGTAGATTTATTATTTGGAATTAGTTCCAATGCCGCTGATGCTGGATTGGGGGATGTCTTTTCCTCTGAATTTCTGATATTTCCTCTTAAGACAATGGCACGAAATACATCCATTGCTCCAATAATGTTTGTTTTACCTGCTGCATTAGGCCCATAAATCACCGAAGAGCATAACCCCTTCAAAGTTTTTCCTTTTATTTTCTCTTCACACACACTATAATCAAGACCTTTTTGCTTTGGTGCAGCAAGCATAGAAAACTTTGTTTCCTCCACAAAAGACTTGTAGTTCTTTGTCATAAACTCAAGCAGCATTTTAAAAACCTCCATTCTGCGTTTTATTTGCAAAATTATATTATAATTATATGCTTATTATGCTTAAAAGTCAATATTTCTATTCTGATTTTGCAATTATAATGCAAAATGATTCATCTCAAAATATTCTACCAAAATAAAAAATAGCACCATACCTATTTATACATTGGCATAGTGCTGTTTTATATATTCATATGTTATTTATATTTTCACATCAATCTCCATCCCAGATTTAAAGACAACAGTAACTTTCTCATCATAAACCGTAATTTTCTCTATCAGTTGCGGACTATTTGCTCATCATACTCCTTTATAGTACCTTTCTGCTCCTTAAGAAATTTTGTCATTTCAGCCATTCTTTGTTTCTGACTTGTGAACCCAGCATTCTTAGCCAATGCGGCCTCCTTCTCATCTCGAAGTAGATAAATCTCATTGACAAGAATGGAGTAATCTTGGTTGTTATTTGCCAGCTTGAGCAGTTCCTTTTGCAGCTGTTCCAATTTCCGTTCAATTAGTTCTACCTCACTGCCATCGACCTGGTTCATGACTACTGCAATGTTTCGATTTAGAATATCCATGAACTGTGTCTTGGATTCAAAAACGGAATTGACTGCCTGTACCACAGCGTTCTGTAAATCTTCTTCCCGCATGGTTCGTGCAGGACAATCTACAGCTGTTTTGTCGAGCCTGCTTGCACATCGCCACACGATGGATTTGCATCCGTGGTTATTCCAATGGATTCTTCTAAAAATATCCCCACAGTGTTCGCAGAAAACAATGGTTGATAAAGCATATTTGCTGCTGTAAATACGTTTCTTTCCACTTTCACCGCTTTTGATGTTACTTCTTCGTTCCATCTCTTCCTGAACCTGCATATATAAATCCCTTGGTATGATGGCATCATGATTGTTTTCCACATAATACTGGGGAACAATACCATCGTTCTTTACTCTCTTCTTGGTAAGGAAGTCTACCGTGTAAGTTTTCTGTAAAAGAGCATCTCCAATATATTTTTCATTCTGAAGTATCTTTTTAATGGTTTCCGGTCTCCACTTCGCTTTCCCCGCAGAGGTTAAAATGTTATCTGCCATTAACCCTCTTGCTATTTCTATCAGACTTGCCCCTTCCAAGTACTCACGGTAAATTCTTTTTACAACTTCCGCACTATTTGGCTCAATAACCAAATGCCCTTCTTCATCTTTTGTATAGCCCAGAAAACGGTTATGATTAATCTGAACAATCCCTTGCTGATAACGGTACTGCAATCCAAGTTTGACATTCTGGCTCAGTGACTGGCTTTCCTGTTGGGCAAGTGATGCCATGATGGTAAGCAGTACCTCTCCCTTGGCATCACTTGTATTGATGGATTCCTTCTCGAAATATACCGGGATATTTTTTTCTTTCAGCTGACGGATATATTTTAGGCAGTCCAATGTATTACGAGCAAATCGGCTGATGGATTTAGTTACAATCATATCAATGTTTCCAGCCATACACTCATCAATCATGCGAATAAATTCTTCACGCTTTTTTGTATTGGTTCCGCTGATTCCATCGTCAGCAAATATCCCGGCAAAATCCCACTCGGGGTTCTTTATTATAAAATCCGTGTAATGTTCCACCTGTGCCTCGTAGCTGGTAGCCTGCTCATCACTGTCGGTAGAAACACGGCAGTAGGCGGCTACCCTTAATTTTGGTATCTGTACTGCTGATGCAGTATTTCCAATCCTTCCCCAGGTTGAATTATTCGTGGAATCACTATATTGAATCTCATAAGAAGAAATGGCATTATTCGTTCCTGCCTTTGCCCCACTCCAGGAAAGGGTCACATTACCTTCTGCAAGGGTACTGCTCACCGAACAGGAGGTCGGTGCTCCAGCATCCGTTGTACGGCTCGCCCAGTTGATGGTTAGGACAACCTTTGTCAGATCATTTCTTCCGGTAAAAGAGATATAATTAGTTGTACTGGAACCTCCATCCATAAAAAGACAGTTGCTTGCACCGCTTCCAATGGAATTAATTAGCGCAGTTGCTATGCTAAAGGTTTTATCTCCGATTCCTGCCGATACCGTGTAGTTATATCCAGATGTCACTTTGGCAGGACGGGGTGCAGTTACATTGGTAGAGGAACTGACCGAGGGGATGCCCGTCTGATTACCAGCGTACAAGGTCATTGTACGGTCACTTCCCCACGAACCACCAGTCACACGTGCGAGTTCAAGCGTGGCACTGGTTGGATAATAATCCTCGTATTGATTTCTAATCGCAGTAAGATTAAAAATCATGACACCTACACATTCACCAAAGGGTTCGTAAACCCCTTGTCTGATATTATCCGTCGTAGAAGGAATATACTCCCCATCTCTCCAGGTGCAGGCATTGGTTGCTTGATATGTTGCCACGACTGTTCACCTCACTCATATACCGCTGTTACCAGCGAATTCACAGTTCCACAAAGCGAAGAATTTAACCTTGTGTCCGTGATGTTACCTGCAGTTATGGAGGCAGCGGCCTGTGGCACCAAAACCTCTGCCAGACACAATTCATAGACATTGGAGTTACGTGTCAATACAGGAGCACTTGGTGTTGCCGCTGCTGTCCCCGTCAGCACTGCCGATAGAATATTTCGGTTAAGAAGGCTCCACCGGATTATAATACGGTCAATGCGTGGGAAGGAGCCGTTGGCGGTTGTCAGTGTCTTACTCAGTTCTTCTGTATTCTCATACCAGTAACCATTAATCCATGCACTTCCTATGGCTATGCTGACTGCCATACCGGAACCAGGCGTTACCTGCAGGTTTGTGGTATTTGCATAAAAAATACCGTTGGAAACCAGACTGCCGAAGTATGCAGCAAAATCAGCAGCATCATAAATTCTGTCACCGCCGGAAGAATTGAAAAATCCGCTCTTTTCCATTGTAATACACTCCTTTTTTTATTAGGCTATGTCAAAACACATGGTTGATTTTAACAATAAATAGCGTATAATAGTAGGAAATAGTACCCCAAAAAGGAGTTGATTGGATATGCCTACTATCAATCCCCAAAACTGCCATTACTTGTGGTATCCATAGAAATACTGCCAAAGAAAGTGATATGGAGAAAAGGAACATCTTCTTAACTTTCGTATTGGCTACATTGAAAACTGATAATTGTAGAGATTTATCAAACAGACCAGAAGTTCCACTGGCCGCATAAGAATTATTCAAATCGGAATTTACTTAGTTAAGTAGTTCGATAGAACTAACGGAGGAAAAATGAATAAAAAAAAATTAATTAGAAATGGTATTTCAGCAGTTACTTTTGGAGCTTGTTATGCTTTGATTTCATATCTATTTGATAAAACTGTAGATGTTGCTGAAATCGTTGTATCTACTGTCGCATCTTTTGTAATTATTAGTCTTCTATATCTCATTACACCTAAGCTAAGAAAATAATTGGTCATAACAAGTAGAATAACAACTTCCAGTTTGTAGGAGAGTTAATGCTTTTGGTGCCACAACTGAAATGTTTTGGTTGATCGTCGTGCCTCCTGCCCCTGAAAAACCATAGCCTGCACTCCTGCCCTGCGTTCCATTCACATTTACGCCGGCATCTATATCAAATTCCGTTGGAATTGCATTCTGCATATCCCTGGCCACGGTCCGCATGGCATTCTCAAAGCCTACACCAATGCCTTCACCCATGTTATAGCCAAAGCCTGCAAACAGCCTGGAGGGTGAGCTGATACCGAAAAAATCCTTAATCCTGTCCGTCAGGGAACTGAAGAAGCCGGACACCTTATTCCACAGCCATTCTGCCACATCGGAAATTCCCTGCCACAATCCCTGGATCAGCTTCTTTCCAACATCGCTCATCTTTCCGACATTGTCACTAAAAGCACGAATCAGGGATGAGATGATTAATGGAACGGCTTTTATTAATTCCTTTATAATCGTTGGCATTGCTTCAATCAGAGCCAGGAATAAATCGATTCCCGCCTTAATGAGTGCCGGCAGATTATCAATAATTGTATTGATTAGAGCATCTATAATTTGTGGTATCGCAGTTACAACTTCCTTTATGATTTGAAGCAGAGCCTTAATCAGAGATACCAGCAGGTCAATTCCTGCTTGAATTAACAGCGGTGTTGACTGAATAATAGCCCGTACGATTGTTTAAGACATCATTTCTTGCCGTCAGCGCTTCGACGCTTTTATCGTTTTTGTCAAACTGGGATGCTACAAGGTTCATCTCGCTTCCCAATACTTTAAAGGACTGATTGATATCCTTTAAGGCATTCTTAAATTCCTTCTCACCCTCGACCCCAATCTTTAATCCAAAATCATCTGCCATGCCACCACCTCCTAAAAAAAGGGCATGAAAAAGGAGCAACCTTTCGATTGCCCCAAAAATGGAAAGTCATATTTTATTTACTTTAATATGTTATATAAAATTGAAATTTGTCTTGCACTTCGATTTATATAAACTATCTTCGCTTAACAAATATTTTGCTGTATAACTTTCAATATTTGCAAAATACACGAGATGCTCCTATTGTAACTCTTTATATTACTCACGGTTTTCGTATTCTATCGCCCAAGTTTCCAACGCTTCAATGACAGGTAGGAATTTAAGTCCAATGTCTGTGAGGGAGTATTCTACTTTCGGGGGAACCTCTCGATATACCTCACGATGGACTAGACCATATTCTTCTAACATACGCAACTCTTTGGTTAGATTGGCTTGTGTCACCTGCGGTATTCTCCTGCTTAACTCGCCAAAGCGAATTATACCCAAACTCAACTGATATACCACAACCATTGCCCATTTCCCGCTAATAATTTTCTGGACGTTTGCAATAGGACAATCCACAAAAACTTTGTCGTTATGCTCATCTTTCATCGCTATTTCTCCATTACTATCAAATTAAATAGTATCTATCAAATATTATTGTACTTTACTGAATTCACTATACCATATATAATTTTAAATGTAAAGAAACAATCACCACTCACCAATAAGCATAATTTTAAGAAGTATAGGAGTGAATTTAATGGAAACTATGAAAGCAATTGCATGGAGAAAATCAGTACGGTCTTATAAGCCAGACCAAATCCCAGATGAGGTATTAAATACCATTTTAAAGGCAGGAAGTTCCGCACCAGTTGCATCGGGAAAGTATGATTCGTTGCACATTACAGTGGTTCAGAACAAGGAAATTATCAACAAAATCTCAGATGCTATATTTGAATTACTGAATGGGAAAGTTTCAATGGCGTTCGGTGCACCAACAATTATTTTTGTTTCGTCCACTTAGCCACAAGTTCCTGGTGTTGAATATGCCAATGCTGGCTGTGTTCTCGAAAACATGGTAATAGCGGCAACAGACCAAAAAATCGATAGCATTCTGTATGGAGGAGCAGCAGCGGCTGTAGGCAGAAATGACGAATTGCGCAAGGCGCTTGCAATCCCTGAGGGATTTGATCCCACTTTATGTGTCGCACTCGGATATGCGGCTGAGCCTGATGAAGCAGCAAAAGAGCATACAATTTCTATAAACCATATATAGTATAACAGGGAAGCCTTGCAGACTATTCATTATGATCAGCAGGGCTTTGTTATCAGGTACTCCGTCAAAACCTGAGAGAACGAGGCTTACGGGCAATGTATTTCAGATAGGGGAGCCAGTCCATGCTTTCAAATTCATCACCGTATAATCGTCTGTGACGGACAATTTCGTGGAGGCTGCTATCCATAACAATAACTTCGGAAGAGGTGATCTGCAATCGAACGGTATCCTTACAAAACGCAGGTGATGCTGAATAACGATGTCTGCCGTTATCAATGGTAAATTTACCATACTTATCGGTACGTGCAGTACTATATAAGGCTGTGTCAAACGCAACGGAAGGTAACGGGAGAAGGGCTCTTTTATCTTCTTCAAAAAGTTCGCTAATAAAGCGATTCTCATCATCATCGTAATGCTCGCGTTCCATGTCACGATCACAGGCAGTGAGAAGTTTCTTGTTCTGATCTACAATGCTTGTAAATTCAGGGACTGGAACAAGTTCATTCCGACGAAGATAACCTACCTTATTCTCAACATTCCCCTTTTCCCATCCGGATTCAGGGTTCATAAATACTGGTTTAATGCGATAGTGTTCACAAAAACGTTGAAAGCGTTCGGTAATGTTACGTCCGCCACCTTTGATGATATCTGTAACAATTGTACGGGTGTTATCAAACCAGATTTCTGTAGGAACTCCGCCTATATGCTCGAACATAGCAACAAGCCCTTCGAGGAGACACTCCATGTTTTCGCCATAATTCAGCTGAAGGTAACCTCCGTTGCTGTAGGGAAAACTAAGTACAAGGTATTTTGCCTCATGATGAAGTTTGCCATTCTCGTAGAAATCTGCACAACCAAAATCTACCTGACCTTCTCCTGGAGAGTGTTCCAGTGGAATGTATCCGACCTGATGTTTGAGATGAAGCTCCTTCTTTTTCAAAGATACGTATGTAGCGACAAGCCGATAGCAGCAATCGTAATCCTTTGCTTCCTCCTGAAGCCGCTTGTGTACTTTTTTGGCTGTATGGCGTTGCTTTCGTGGTTTTTTATCGGCATATAGCCAACGATCAATCCGTGGTTTAAATGGGTCAAGTTTTGACTCACTCAGTGATTCTTCTGGCTCCGGTGGACTGGTATTGAAATTTTCCATATCCACATATTTGCGAACTGTGCGCCAGTCACAGTTCATGATGGCTGCAGTTTCAATCAGATTTTTACCTTGCTCATAATAGAGATCTCTGATACGATGTATCTGATCCATTGTAGTCATACTCCTTTCCTCCCTTGTCTTATTTGTTTGCAACAACAAAACAAGGGTAATGGATAATGTGTATGTCTGCAATGGATTTTTACAGTTCCGACTTGGGAGCTACCACTAGGCGCTATCCGTTCCATGGATTCCGTAAGGAGGCTTTGCAATTACCTACAAAATGTAGTTGCAACGACCTACATTTTTGTTTTGCAACTTCCTACATTTTTATTTTACAATAAACAGGGTTCAACCTTCAAAATATTTAGTTTCCGATTAATTTATGGTACTCGTTGATCGCAAAATTATCTGTCATCCCTGAAATATGATCAATAATACAATGCAATAAAATATCAAATTTTTGAGCATAACTAACATTACCTTCTTCCATTTTTGTTTCTGGATTAAATGGATAAAGCTTTATCCTATCTATTTCATTTGAAATTAACGATATCTCACTATCACGAAAATCTATTGCATCAAGATTGTTTCTTTTTATCTCTTTAAACAGACGTCTTAAAGCACTATCTGGAAGTAATTTAGGTGTCTTTAAATACGTCTCGAAAAGAGTCCTAATTATTTTTTCACTTGTGTCATCAAACATTACAACATCATGACTGTTAATAACTTTTTTTGAAATTTCATTTTCTAAATATTCCACTGTGAATTTAGTCTCCGGACTAAAATCAATCAATAGTTCCTTAATTCTGCCATGATTTATGAATAGATTATCTGTATCATCATATGTGTCAATTTTCTTCCGTGAATATTCAATAACACTTCTCACCAAAAAACCAATTATTGATGATACTAATTCTGCCCTAATTACATTATGCTTATCTATATAATAAAAGCCTTCATTTTCTTTTTTATCAACTCTTTCACCTACCTTTTTTGTTAGTTCCTTTAATACTCTCAATTTTTTTATACTGCATATCTTTTCAAATTCATTATAAGATAAAAGTTTTGATGCAAAAGCATCATCTAAGTCATGTCCACGTTGGGCAATTTCATCAGCAATTCTCACTATTTGTCCTTCTAGGGTTGTTGGATATTTGTATTGCAAAAACAACATTTCTTTTTTTCCAATTACCAGGAAATCGTCTATCTCTACACACGAATGATCACAGGAGGTAACAGGACATTTCTTGCCTTTTGGACAACACTTTGTATGCTTTAAGACACCTTCTAATACTTGATATGATAAATTCAAACCTTCGTAATCAATATATTTTTCCTCCAAATAGTTAAGTACTCTTACCCCTTGGAAGTTATGTTTGAATCGTCTACTATCTTGCATGGATTCTGGCAGTTTTTTTATTTCGCCATCTAGCAACATTTGTAAAGTTCTTTCACCTTGATGGCCAAATGGAGTATGTCCAATATCATGTGCTAACGCGATTGCTTCCGTTAAGTCCTCATTGAGATTTAATTGTCGTGCAATCTCTCTTGAGATTTGAACAACTTCAAGAGTATGTGTCATCCTCGTTCGAAAATGGTCACCTTTTTTAGATGTAAAAATTTGAGCCTTATCTACCAATCTTCTAAAAGCTTTTGAATGCAAAACTCTCTCTCTATCTCTTTGAAATTCAGATCTTGGTTCTGCTGATGTTCCATCATTAGAGCAAAAAATCCTGACACAATGGCTATTATTCTGACTCAATTTTCCTTTCGGATCACTTGCATGAGGCATGTTTTCATTGTTATCACAAAAATATTCATTTATATCATATTCCAATAATGAATCCAGTAATTTTCTATAAAGTGTTATTGATGTCTCTGTAATAATATAACAATGATCATTAAAATCATTTTTCAAATCAATTCCTGCACTTAATACAAAATTATCTATTATAAGTTTTGAATCAGTTTCATATTGGATCGTGTATTTTAAGTTATATTTTGTATGATCTTTAGGATTTTCAAAAAAATATCCTTTCCCAACATAAATTTCATATGGCTCATGTTTATCTTCCTTGCTCTCAAAAAGCACAAAGACGACATTCAATTCCAATGATGATTTAAAATGTTTAATACTCTGCTGATCTTCTTCGTTAACATTGTAAAATTTTTCTATATGCTCTTTCTTGCTTTCACTTATTCTATTAATAATATCTGTATTACTCTTTAGGACTTTAACAATAATAAATTCCTCTTTAGAAATCATAACATCCTCCTTAAAATATGGGTATATTAAATTTATCACAATAATATTCTTTTCCGGAAATCATTGAAGCAAGTTTCTCTTCTAAAATAAGTGTTTCACATCATCTCATATGTTATCTATATCCACCTTATTATCTCTTTGATTTCGTTGCAACAGGACTATGAATTCCACATGAGAAGTCCATGCAAACATATCAACTGGTATGATATTCTTTACCTTATACCCCTTCTTAGTCAAATGTTCCAGATCTCTTGCTAAAGTCACCGGATTACAGGAGATATAAACCACCTTTTTAGGACTAATTCTTGCGGCTGCATTCAAAAACTCCGGCGTGCTTCCAGTTCTCGGAGGATCCATAAAGATCACATCTACTGTATCACCTTTCTCCGCCATCTGACTTAAGAATACCCCAGCATCGTTCTGATAAAATTCAATATTATTCGTATCATTACGCTTTGCATTCACTACAGCATCACGTACCGCATCTTTATTCAACTCAACACCAATAACCCGTTTTGCATGATCCGCCGCAATCAAACCGATAGTTCCAGTGCCGCAATAAGCATCAACAACGGTTTCATTACCAGTCAGACCGGCCAATTCAATTGCTTTCCTGTACAGGATCTCTGTCTGTCCCGGATTTACCTGATAGAAGGATTTCGGCGATATCCGAAAGACCTTTTCGCAGAGACTATCCTCAATAAATCCCTTGCCATAGAGCACCTGTTCCTTCTCACCCAACACCATACTGGTATGTTTGTCATTCACATTAAGAACAATCGTAGTAATCTCCGGATGCTCTTTCCTAAGCGCCTTTACAAAATTATTCTTAGACGGCAGAATCGGTGAAGCAAGAACAAGCACCACCATAATTTCTCCGCTGTGATACCCCACACGAATCAATACATGCCGAAGCAAACCATATCCGGAATCCTCATCATAGGTGAGAATTTTAAAAGACTTCAGCATCCCCCGTATTGTAGCAATGATTGCATCCGCCTTCTCATTATGAATAAGGCAGCGTTCCACTGCGATAACGCGATGAGTTCCCTCCTCATAGATACCGGAAATCGGATTGCCTTTTCTGTCATGGTCAAATACTACATGTACCTTATGCCGATAGTGATCCGGCTGCGCCATTCCAATAATTTGCTCAACCTTTCCATATCCCTTTAATAGCTTTTCTACTTCCTTCTGCTTCTCTTCCAAATGCTTTTCATAACTGATATATCCAATATTACAAGCCCCGCAAGCTTTCTGAAACGCACAATCCCCTTTTTTCGCCGGAGACTTTTTTCCTGCTTTATTTCCTGCTTTATTTCCTGCTTTATTTCCTTCTTTGCTTCCTTCTCTATTTCCTTCTCTGTTTCCTTCTTTTTTTCTTTCTTTATTTCTTACGTTTTGTCCCAAATCTTGCCCCAAATCTTGTCCCAGGTTTTGTCCATGATTCTGTCCATTCCTCACCTGCTGTCTGCCAGACTGCAATCCCCTTATCCCTCTATCCCGATCCGTTTTCACAGCTTCGGTTCTCAACACTGTTCTTTTCTCTTGCTTCTTTCCTCCCGCTCTATTCTCTGTTTTAACAGGTACGCTGCCTGCAGACTTCTTCCACCCTGTTGCTTTCACAAAGGTATCAAAATCTTCAAAAGCCTCATAATCTTCATATTCTTCTTTTCGTTTATTTGCCTTGTGATAATCCTGTCCCGGTCTATTTCCCTGCGCCTGTTTATCTCCTTTTCCCGTCTTACTTCCTAATCCGGGTCTGTTTCCTTTTTGCATTCAGCTATACTCCTTCTCCGTTAAATTCCGGTATAAAACTCTCCGATGCGGTTTCACCCTCCTGGATAAACCCATTTTCAACACCCAGCTCTATCGCATAATCAACCAGTTCCTCATACTCCTCTTCCGTAACGCAGCGGTTTATCTCCGGATATTCCGCCATTACCGGCATCGGTGTATATTGGTTCATAATACTGATATATATTGTATCTCCATAGGTATCATATAAATATTCAATAACCTTCTTCGAATCAGCAAGATATCCCGGCAGCAAAAGATGCCTCACAATCACCCCGCGCTTCATCATTCCCCTGTCATCAAATTCCGGGGGACCAGTCTGACGTACCATTTCTGCAATTGCTGCAGAAGCATGAAGAAAATAATCCCTGCAATTAGAATACTTTATCGCAGGCTGTGAAGCATAATATTTCAAGTCCGGCAGATAGATATCAACCAATCCTTCCAGCAAATGTATACTTTCTGCCTTCTCATATCCGCTGCTGTTATAAACCACCGGTATCTGAAGTCCCTTTCGCCGTGCCTGGGAAAGCCCTTCGAAGATCTGGGGAATATAGTGGCCGGGAGTAACCAAATTGATATTATTCGCCCCCTGGAGCTCAAGCTCCAGAAATATCTCCGTTAACCTTCCCCGGGTTATTTCCTTTCCTGCCAGTCCCTTTGCTATATTGGCATTCTGGCAATAAACACATCCCAGCGAACACCCCGAGAAGAATACGGTTCCCGATCCTTCCTCCCCGGAAATGCATGGCTCCTCCCATAGGTGGAGAGCCGCCCTGGCAACAACAAGCTCCTCTCCCGCCCCGCAATAGCCTCTCTGCCCTCTGGTTCTATCCACATGACAATCCCTGGGGCAAAGGGTACAATCCTTTAACAACTCCCGATACATTCCTCTTTGCCGCCTTTCCTATCCTCTATCACCGCTATCCGGCCTCCGGCTAATATATCCTCGCCTTGCGCAAAATACTATCCATCGTATCCAGAACCAGCAGGGCTACTTCCATCGTATCATCCGCTACGATATAATCCTCTATCAGAATTTGCTGTATCGGCCATCCTACCTGCTGGGACTTCTTTGCCGCCCATTCCGCTTCCTCTCTGGTGATATAATGCGCCTCATAAAGCAGCTCCATCAGATCCGGAAGCGTCTTCGCTTTCTGCGTATTCCTGGTGATGATAATACGCTCGAGGGTCTTAATCAGATTGGCAACCTGCCCGTCAAGAATGCCTTTTCCGGTGAGCCAGCTGATTATGATATCCTTGTTCGGAATTTGAATCAGCAGCAGCGGGTCCACCAGACCGGCAGCCTTAATAAATAGGCCCGTATCCAGCCTTCCGTTATAATATGCCGTTGTGATCTGCTCCCACTCCTTCTCCGACAGACGCTCATAGGCCTCTACCCTGTGTTCCCTGCGAAGCTGGGCAAAGCCATTGTTCGCCTGCTCCCGCACATCCACCTTATTCAATATTTCGTATATCTTAATCGGCCTTGCCGCCACAATATAGATGTCTTCCCCAAAGATCTCCCGCAGTACCAGCGATACCCCCGACTTAGCCACATCACCGCACGCAATGACCAGCTTTCCGTCGGAGCGGTATCCCAGGGGCAGCGCTTGCAAAGCCCGGGCCTTATTAATGCTCATCTTGGCGGTCCACCCGGTATCATGGTACTCCTTCTTTGTATCCAGCTCATAATATGCAATTTTCTGCTGGGCCGCAAGCATGCTGTAAAGTGTGCTTTCATCCATAAAGCCCAGTGCCAGCAGGCTTTCTCCCAATTTGCAGCCGATCCGTTTCTGATAATACAATCCGGTCTCCAGCTCCTCCGTCGTCAGCATCCCCTGTTCAATCAGAATTCTTCCAAGCTGCTGCTTGTCATCCAGCATCGGATTAATAAGCCCGGGATCATGGATGTAGGTCATATCCTCAGCCAGAACAAAATATTTGCCAAGCTTGGAATCATGAATGACTCTCTTGTCAAGATCGATGGCCAGACGAACCAGATCCTCCAGGGTTTTGATGCTCACACTGAGCTTGCTGCAGTTTTCAATATTTCCATCCGTAATCCATTCCGTATAATTGCTGTGGTCCACGGCTTTCCTGCTCCTTCCCTTCCCATGCATCAATATGCTGACAAGAAGAAGGATAATTAAGATATTAAACAGATAAATAATAGTTGCAGAATATGTTTTTAATCCCCGATACGTCCAAATCAGGCTTACTAATAAAGAAAACAGACCAATAAAAATACAAATTGCCTTCTGCCAATTCTTTCTCATGCTTCCCACAATACCCCAGGGTCTCCCGCCCTATGGCCTTTCTCCTATGTGATATTTTTAAAACATATCTATTCTGCCTCTCTTCTCAGTATTGGATTTCTATTTCACCTTCAATAACCATCTGGAGATCCCTGCTATATAACGAAACAGAGGACCTTCCATTTCCTTTTTAACTGCCTTTAGTTCCTTCCGGATTGCTATGTTCTGGGGACAATGCCGCTCACACTTTCCGCATTCCGTGCACAAGGAAGCATAAGCCGGATGCTTCGAGGTAATCCCCAGTGTCTGCATGTATTTCCGCCGGTTTCTCTTGAGATTCAGCAGATATTTGTCGTTATAAACAGAAAAGCACCCCGGAATATTAACCCCGTATGGACAAGGCATGCAGTAAGCACAGGCGGTGCAGGGAACCCGGGTCTTCTCCAATATAATCTTCTTCACCCGGTCAAATACCGCCAGCTCCTCCGGGGACAGGGAATTGGCCCTTGCCATGGAGGCAATCTCCAGATTCTCCTCCAACTGTTGTTCATCACTCATCCCCGACAGAACCACCGTTACCTGGGGATGATTCCAGATCCATCGCAGAGCCCAGTTGGCGGGTGTCCTCTCCTCATCAAAATCCCGGAAGGCCTTCACCACCTCTGCCGGAAGATTGTTCACCAGCTTTCCTCCGCGCAGCGGCTCCATGATGATCACCGGTATTCCCATGGAACCGGCCAGCTCAAGCCCTGATTTTGTGGCCTGGTTATTCTCATCCAGATAATTATATTGTATCTGGCAGAAATCCCAGGGATACGCCCTCAAAAGCTCTTCAAAATCCGTCTTTTCCCCATGGAAGGAAAAGCCGATATTGCGGATTCGTCCCTCCTGCTTCAGCTTCTCCAGCCATTCCATAACACCGATTTGAATCATCCGGTCCAAGGTCGCCTTGTCGGACAGTATATGGAGCAGGTAATAATCAATATAATCCGTTTTCAGCTTGGTGCACTGTGTCTCGAAGATCTTCTTCGCACCCTCCAGCTTGCTGACCATATAGGGTGGCAGCTTCGTAGCAATCTTCACCTTGCTGCGGTAACCTCCTGTCAGAGCCTCTCCCAGAAGTGATTCACTTCTTCCCGCGTAATAAAAATAAGCGGTATCAAAATAATTCACTCCTCCGTCTATGGCGGACCGGATTAAAGCAATGGATCTCGGCTCGTCAATTCCCCCTCCCTTTGCAGGAAACCGCATACACCCAAATCCCAGAATGGATAATTCATCCCCGTTTTTCTGATTCGTTCTTGTCAGCATCATTCATCCTCTATCTTTAATAAAATGTTTATACTCTAATAAAATCAATCAACCGGTCAACATCGCTCTCCCGGGTTGCCCAGGAGGTGACCAGGCGGATTACACTGTGCTCCTCATCCAAAGCCTCCTGTACTAAAAATCCATACTCCCCAGCCATCCGCTCAAGCATTTCATTGGGCAGGATGGGAAAGAGCTGATTGGAGCATACCGGTGCAAAGAAGGCAAAGCCTCTTTCTTCAATGGCCGCCGCCAGCTTTTCTGCCATACGGTTTGCATGGGCTCCCAGCTCATAATACAGCCTGTCCTGGAAAAGCACCTCAAACTGTATGCCAAGAACAAAGCCCTTGGCCGACATGGCGCCCCGCTGCTTGATGAGATATCGAAAATCCTCCTTCAGCTCCTGCCGGCAGATGACCAGGGCCTCTCCCAAAAGGGCGCCGTTCTTGGTTCCTCCGATATAGAACACATCCGTCAGACCAGCAATATCCTTCAGGGTAAGGTCATTCTCCCTGCAGGTAAGGGCGCTTCCCATACGGGCCCCGTCCAGAAATAACAGCAGGCTCTCCTCCTTGCACAGCTCCTGAATCGCCGTCAGCTCTTTTTTATTATAAATCGTTCCCAGCTCTGTAGTATTGGAGATATATACCATCCTCGGCTGCACCATGTGTTCTCCTTCATGGCGGTGCAAAGCCTCTTTAATGCCATCTGTGGTCAGCTTGCCGTCCCGGTGGGGTACGGTTACCACCTTGTGGCCGGTTGCCTCAATCGCTCCCGTCTCATGAACATTCACATGCCCCGTATCCGCTGCAATAACGCACTGGTGCGGCCTTAAGAAAGAAGAAATCACCAGGAGATTCGTCTGTGTCCCTCCGGGAATAAAATGAATGTCCACATCCTCCCTCCCCAGCTCCCTTTTCATATAAGCTCTTGCCCGGTCACTGTGAATGTCCTCTCCGTAGCCCGTATTCTGCTCCAGATTTGATTTCATCATCTGTTCTAATATTCTGGGATGTGCTCCCTCACTGTAGTCATTTATAAATTGAATCATGTCCTTCCTCCGTCCGTCTTATGTAGCTCGTGTTCTCATACTCCCCAGGCCGAACAGGCTGCCCAGCAGCCCTAACACGGCACTGACTGTCAGCAGGATCATGCTGACCTCTCTCTGCAGCGTTTCCTTTCCCGGCAGGGGAAGGAATAAAAGGGCTTCGCCCAGCTGCCGGTATCCCTCCTGCAGCATCAGATACAGTACAAGAGCCGCCAATATCCCTCCAAGAAGGGTCATAAGAGTTCCTGCCAGCAGAAACGGAAAGCCAATGAAGCCCCCCGGCGCTCCCAGGAGCCGAAGGGTCTTAATCTGCTCCCGGTTATTGTAGATGCCCTGGCGGATCATATGGGAGATAATAATCAAGGTAGTAATTCCCACGGCAAGAATAAGAAAGGCCCCGCCCAGCTTCATTCCCTCTGTAATTCCCCTCATTTGCTCCAGAACCTCCCGGTTATCCCTTACATAATCAATCCCCGGCAGCAGCTCCAATCCGGCAATCACCTCATCCATCCGGTCCAGCCTGATTCTGACTTCCAAAAACCTCTCAAAGGGATTCTCATCAAACAGCTCCAGTATCCGGGCTTCCTCCCCCAGAAGCTTCTCCATCTGAGATTTCGCCTGTTCCTCCGAAATAAATGTAACCTCCGTCACCCCATTGATTCTGAGAATCCTCTGTTCCAGCTCTTCAATCTGTGCCGGATCGGCAGTATCCGTAATATAGGCGCTGATCTCCGCCTCCTGCTCCAGCATCTGTACTATCCTGTCCCCCACGGACCAGCCAACACATACGATCCCAAGAAGAAACAGGATCAGACCGGTTCCGATTACTGAGAAGAAATTAGACAGAGGGCTGAATCGGATAGTTCGGGCCGCCTCAAGAATAAAATATCCTATATTATAGAAAAATGTCTTCATTCCTTCCCTCCATAATGCCCGATATTACCTGCCGGCTCTGACACACCGGAAGCATCCGCACCCCTTTGGACGGTTATTTCACCGCCGCTGACCGATACAAAGACGGCCTCCTTATATTCCTCGATCAGGTGAGTCGCATGGGTTGTAATAACCACCGTGGTACGGCTGTCCTTAAAACCGGCCAGCAATTCCAGGATATGCACCGCATTGGCATGATCCAGATTCCCGGTAGGCTCATCCGCCAGAATCAGCGCCGGCTTTCTTGCAACAGCCCTGGCTATGGCTACCCTCTGTGCCTGACCCCAGGACAGATTCTCCACCCTGGTATACCGTTTCTCTTCCAATCCAACCCGAATCAACGCATTTCCTGCCTCTTCCTTGATTTTGCGGGGCGACATCCCCAAAAATCGCATTCCCATCATGACATTCTCTAAGGCTGTTCTTCCCTCGATCAGCTTAAACTCCTGGAATACCGGACCCATAGCCTTGCGCAGCCTGCGGATTTTTCCTTCCTTCCCCTTTACCATCTCCTGCCTGAGGACGGTTAATTCTCCCTGGCTGGCATACTCCATGCCGATCAGAAGCTTCAGCAGACTGGTCTTCCCCGATCCGCTGGGTCCTGTGATAAACACCAGTTCCCCCTGCTCTATCTTTAGACTGACATTATTCAAAGCCCTGGTTCCGTCGGGATAGACCAGGGATACATTCCTCGCTTCTATCATACTATGTGAAACCTCCCATCCGCTACCACTTCAATTTTACGACAAATGCCAGGCTGCCCTCCTGACTCTCCACTTCCTGCAGGGCAAAGTCAATGCTGCCAATCTCACCGGCAATCTGGCTAAAATCCAGGACCAACGAACCTTTTTCAAAGAGCCCGCCAAGGGATACTTCATCCAGAGGCAGCTCATAAAAGCTTCCGGATAACACCTCATACTGTATTCCCCGCTCCCCAGCCAGGATGAAATCCCCCTGTAGGACCAGATGCAGCCCGGGCACTTCAAGAGTAACTCCTTCCTCATGGAAATGGAAATAGGTCTCCTCCATATCGGAATTGTCATTCAGCACCCGGTTAAAGGTCTCCTCTCCGATGGACCCGGGCAGTGAAAACAGCCCTAATCCCAGATTCAGATCCTCGATAGTAAAATAACCCTCTCCAATGATTCTGCCGGTCTCGGCAACAATATTCTGAAACAGCTCCTGACAGTTGGTCCACAACAGCTCCAGCTTTTGAAGCTGCTCCTCATAATAAACCCTTTTTTCCTGCAAACCGGAAAGATAGGCCTCCTGCTTCTGACGCACCTGCTCCCGCTGTGTCCATTTTTCTTCCAGCTCTTCCTGCTTCTTCTGAAGCGCTGCCATATTTTCATCCAAATGCCGCTTCTCTTCCTCCAGCGCAATTCTTCCCTCCTCCAGGGAGGTCAATAAATCGCCTACATTGCGGGAAATGTCCCTGAGAACATTGAGGCTTTTCAAAAACTGGGTAAAGCTCTCCGCATTGAGCAAAATCTCAAGATAGGTTGCCGGGCCTCCCCGCTGGTAATAAATCAGCACCTGCTTCAACACCTCAAGTCCGGTGTCATAGTCGGTCTGCATCCTCCCGATCTCCTCCTCCAGGTCAGCGGCCTGCCGGGTAAGAGCGGTAACCTCTTCCTTTATCCTGGCTTCCTCCCTTTGGATCTCCTCCATCTCCTTCGAGATGACAAACAGCTCCTCCAGAACTCCCATCTCCTCCTGAGAGATGTTCTCGATCTCCTCCTGAGCCTCCTCAATGGGTGCAACCTCGCCGGAAGCATGAACCGGAACAAAAACCAGAATCAAAATCATCAGGATTGCAGCCGCTCTGTTAAATTGAATATTTCTATGATTAAGCATCCCACATCTCCTAACTTCACCATGTTAATATTCTCAAGGATGCTGATTCCTTCAGCATCCTTCCCTTACTATCCTCTATTTTGTGCAAACGCTCTCCTTGCCGTGCATGTATCTTCCTCGCACTGGGCACTACGCTTTATTATACCCTGAACCAAAACCCGGTTCATGA
Source organism: Bacillota bacterium (assembly GCA_023395555.1). GTDB lineage: Bacteria > Bacillota > Clostridia > Lachnospirales > Lachnospiraceae > Mobilitalea > Mobilitalea torta. Next base: position 120,454 of record JAEWYQ010000025.1, on the reverse strand, counting down.
TCTTGTTGCTCCAATCGGAATTTGCAGGCAGGCTTGCTGTGCGAATGTTCTTCTCGCACTATCCTCATTCCGCTTTCATTAGATCATATAATTACAGGCAAGCTCGTATCATGCTTACTACGCTTTATTATATCATCATCTTCAAATACTTTCCACTAAACAAACATAAAAATACAAAGTTCCATTCCCGTTTTTGCAATCAATATACAATAATACCCTTGAAAATCTCTCATAATGCAACGGCATCTGCACAAATACCTCCTTCCGGAATATCCCCGCTTCCTGCTGACACCATCAATGATAAGAAATTATTCAAGGGTATCTTATTTCCCTGTGTTCATACACACATTAATCAGATAAACAGATTTACATTGGAATCCTCTGCTTCTCCAAGATAATAGCCTACTCCGCCGATTTTAATTCCGTCAATCAGCTCTTCCTTCTTCAATCCCATTACATCCATTGACATCTGACAGGCAACGATCTCGATACCGCTGTCCATTGCGGACCGAATCAACTCCTCCAGGGAAGAGACATTCTTATCCTTCATAACCTTACGGATCATCTTGCCGCCCATTCCCATCATATTCATCTTGGACAGCTTCAGCTTTCTGCTGCCTCTGGGCATCATCATTCCAAACATACGCTCAACCACGCCTTTTTCCAGCTTCATCTTCTCCGGCTTGCGCAAAATATTAAGTCCCCAGAAGGTGAAGAACATGGTCACCTTTTTTCCCATGGATGCCGCGCCGTTGGCTATGATGAAGGATGCAATCGCCTTATCCAGATCCCCGCTGAAGACCACCATGGTCTTATTATCCCTGACCGGCGCTGACAGACCGGCGGGGTTCACCGTATCGTCCTTCGTACATTTCCTGATGAATGCCGTAATATTGTATCCCGCCTTCGTCACCTCCAGAAGCTCATGGTTGGTGCGCTTACACCAGGCCTTAATATCTTCATAAAAGCCCGGATCGGTAGAAATAACCTTCAGTATCTGCCCTTCCTCCATGTCAGCCAGGGATGCCTTCATCTGCATCAAAGGGCCCGGGCAGCACAATCCGCAGGCATCCAGGGTCTTATGGATCTTCCCGTTCCAGTCCGCTTCCTTTTTTACCGTCTGAGTATCCGGATCAATAACCGTATGTCCGGTATTGCCGGACGGCTTGTTCCCGCCCTGTGCTTCGCTGCTTTCCGCCGCCTGAGGATCAAAGCGAAGGGCGTCTGCCGTCTTATATCCGCCGGTAACATTGAGAACATCATAGCCGTTTTGACTTAGGATACGGTCTGCCACATATCCCCGAAGACCCACCTGGCAATACTCCACTATCTTTTTGTTTTTATCCAGCTCGAACATACGTTCTCTCAGGCTGTCTACCGGAATATTAACCGCACCCTCCACATGTCCGTTATAATACTCCTCCTCCGTACGGACATCCAGCAGAATATAGTCCTCCCTGGGCATTTCCTCCACCTGGCTCCAGGTTGCTATATGGCTTCTTCCCTCCAGAATATTCTGTGCGACAAACCCTGCCATATTTACCGGGTCCTTTGCCGAGGAGAAGGGAGGCGCGTAGGACAGCTCCAGCTCCGTCAGATCATAGATGCTGCCCTTCAGACGGATGACCGTCGCAATCACATCAATCCGTTTATCCACGCCGTCATAGCCCATACCCTGTGCTCCCAGAACCTTCCCGTCCTCTCCGAAAATCAGCTTCAATGTCATCGGTGCCGCTCCGGGATAGTAGGATGCGTGGGATACCGGATGAATGGTAACCGTTTTATAAGCTATGTTCTGTCTCTGAAGGATTCTTTCATTAGCGCCGGTACTGGCTGCCGTCAGTCCGAACACCTTAAGAATGGAGGTTCCCTGAGATCCCTTGAAGGCGGAGTTCAATCCGGCCACATTGTCCGCCGCGATTCTCCCCTGCTTATTGGCAGGACCCGCCAGCGGTATCGCCGTCTTCGCCCCGGTCACGTAATCCACCACCTCGATGGCATCACCCACGGCATAAATGCCGTCCATGTTGGTCTGCATCCGGTCATTGACAAGAATATGCCCTCTGGCCCCCAGTTCAATTCCGCTGTCCTTAAGAAATGCCGTATCCGGAGCAACGCCAATGGCCAATACCACCATATCCGCACTCAGCACAGTCCCGCTGTTCAAAGTAACCTCCACCTGATTCGCTGCTTCATGGAAGCTTTTCACTCCATCGTTCAGATGCAGGCTTACTCCATTCTCCACCAGCTCCTTTTCAGCAATAATCACCATGTCAGAATCAAATGGGGCAAGAATGTGGGGCGCCGCTTCCACAAGCGTTACCTTCAGCTTCCGCTCCCTGAGATTTTCCGCCATCTCCACGCCTACGAAGCCGCCGCCGATTACGATTGCGCTCCCTATACCCTTTTGATCCACATAGGCCTTTATCCTGTCCGTATCGGGGATATTTCTCAGCGTGAATATCTTATCGCTGTCAATTCCAGGAATATTAGGCCTCAGAGCCTTTGCTCCGGGAGACAGGATGAGATAATCATAGGTTTCCTCATAGCTTCCCCGTGTTTTTGAATTAACGGTAACCGTCTTGCCTGCCGGATTGACTCCGGTTACCTCTGTATTATTCCTCACATCGATATGAAATCTGGCTTTCATGGACTCCGGTGTCTGTACCAGGAGCTTCTCCCGTTCCTTGATATTCTCACCGATATAATAGGGCAGGCCGCAATTGGCGAAGGAGATGTATTCATCCCTCTCAAACATAATAATCTCTGCCGTCTCATCCAATCTTCTCAGTCTGGCCGCCGCGGATGCTCCGCCTGCCACGCCGCCTACAATCAATACTTTTTTACTCATTCCTTATTCCTCCATCATACCTGATTTATAATTGTGCCGTATTGCTTTCCTCATAAAACAGCAGCCGTATCAACTCAGCCACCTTGTTGTTTTTCACCTTATAAAATATCTCTAACCCGCTTCTTCGCCCTTCAATAATTCCGGCTGCCTTCAGCTTCTGGATATGCTGTGACACCGTCGACTGGGGCGTGCCAAGACAGGATTGCATATAGGTCACATTACACTCCCCCTTCTCCAGCAGGCCTTTGATAATGCACAATCTGACGGGATGAGCAATGGTCTTCAGCAGCTCTGCCGTTTCGTTGTACTTATGGAAATTATTATTCATACCACCCCTTCTTTCCGTAACCCAATTATAGTAATTGCAGCGCCTTTTGGTGCTCTAATTATAATATCACTATATTCAAATATTACGATATAGTGATATTAATGTCAAGATGGGTACTGCCATTTTACTCATTATCTGTGTGATAAAGTCACATCAAACCGATAATAAATTTCGTCACAAAAGGCCGGGGTTATTCAACCCGGCCCTTCTTATGCACATTTTACAATAAATTCATCTATCTCTCCGGCTCTTCAGCCACCCGCTTCTTAATGCCTTTCATCCATATTATCATAGATTTCACAAAACCTGGCTGCAAAAGCAGGCTCTTCACCGGCTGCATACAAATGTGAAATATCTCCGAAAAAGCCCATCCGGAAGCTGGCAATCCCCTTCGTTCTCTCCTCGGTAACAAGCGTGGTAACAGAGGACGGCGCCGCACAGAAGCCATGCCATAATACCATAGGTGATATGCTGAGAAGATGGCCCAGCATCACGCACTCCACACCAAAGTGACAGAACATAACAATCGTATCACAATTAGGATTAAGGACACGGTAAAGCTTGCCCTCACGTTCATACCCATGTTCCTTCAACACTTCATCAAGCCCTGTATATACCTTCATCGCTTCTTCATATACCAGTCCTGCTTTCATGACGGGAGCCTGATGCCAGCGATTCTTGTCATAATAATCCTCTGCCTTTGTCCACCGAGAAGGAAGCCAATCCCAGGGTATCCGCTCCTTCCCGGTATCGGGATCAACAATCGGTACGCGGAATTCCTGCAGCCAGGGAAGCACCTTTCCTTCCCGCTTCATTTTCTTCAGCGTAACAGAGGCCGTATCCCTTGCCCTTCCCAGAGGTGAAACATAAAATGCTTTTACATCCATAGCCGCGATACGGTTGGAAAGAAGCTCCGCCTCCTTCCAACCCTTTTCCGTAAGAGAATCTATGGAATAATCCGGATCTGCGTGGCGTATTATAATCAATTTCATTTATTTTCTCCTTCCAGCTCTTAATTAACTTTATCTTTTCCTTTTGATTTTATCGGTAAGCAGCTCCCTCTCTATCATGACACTAAGCATCACATTTCTTGTCACACCAGGTGCTCAGAAAGCAACGCTCACAATGACATTTTCTTGCGGTACAGATGCTCCGTCCATGATAAATCAATTGAAAATTAATCCGGTTCCAGTGCTCCTCCGGGAGCAGCTCCATCAATTCAAACTCCACCTGCACCGGATTCTTTCCTTCTGCCCAGCCAAGCCTCCTGGCTATTCTAAAAACATGGGTATCCACAGTGACTCCCGGTATATTATAGGCATCCGCCAAAAACAATGTGGCCGTCTTCCTTCCCACTCCCGCCAGCTTAAGAAGCTCGTCAATGGCCGCAGGAACCTTACCGCCATATTCATCCATAATCTGGCGGCAGCATTGCTTCATATTTTTTGCCTTGTTTTTATATAAGCCCACCATTCTGATCTGATCCTGGATTTCTTCCTCGCTGGCCTCGGCTATCTGCCGGACAGTGGAAAACCGCTTCCAAAGTCCCGGCAGAACCTCGTCCACCTGCTTGTCTGTGCTCTGTGCACTCAGCATGATTGCCAGCAAAAGCTGCCAGTCTGCTTCGTATAGAAACCCTTCCTTTGTGGTGCCGTATTCTTTATCCAATACAGATAACATCTGCTTAACCGCTTCCTTTGTCATCTTGCTCCTTTGTACCTTATCGCTTTGTCGAATTCAGAACCTGTCGTGTCTGCAGCTTGGGAACTAGATTGGGAACTCAAGGACTGCGCCCTTTCGTTCACGTTGCATTGGTCCATAATGTCTGCCGACATTATACCATGTCCGCCCGATAAAGTCACTTTTTTTCCGTATAATACGGCATAAAACGGGAATAAATACTTTATCATTTTTTATCAATCTTTGTGCTATTGTTATATCGCACAGAAATATGACACACCATTTATCGTTAAAATGCACATCCTTAGTTGAAATATTTTCTTTCATTTGATATAATTGTATAAACAAAAGACAATCCCACTCAGGAACGGAGACTATAATATGAAGGTACTGGTCGTCGATGACAGTCAACTCAATCTTACCATCGCCAAAAGTTATTTAGACGCCATCCCAGACATCACGCAGATCTTCCTGTGCAATGATCCCATTCAGGTAGAGCTTTTGCTGGCCCAGGAGAGCATTGATATTATCATCCTGGATATCCTCATGCCGGCAGTTACGGGCATTGATCTGCTGGCCCGGCTAAAATCCGATCCTGAATATAATGATGTGCCTGTTATTATGCTCACCTCTCTGGATGATCTGGAAAGCTATACAAGGTGTTTTGATCTGGGTGCTTTTGATTATATCAACAAGCCCATTAATCACATTGAATTCAATGCCCGCCTTAAGGTAGCCATTGAAGCGAAGAACAGCTCCAACCGCCTCAAAGCGCTGATCGAAATGACACAGAAGCAGAATGAGGAACTCAAGATAATGAACGCACAGCTTACGGAGGCTAAGTTCAGTCTTGTCCAGTCGGAAAAGATGGCCGCCATCGGCCAGCTGGCTGCCGGAATTGCCCACGAAATCAATAATCCCATGGGCTTTGTCAGCAGCAACTTTGATATTCTGCGAAGATATTTCATCCGCATAAAGGAATTTCTGGACCTGGTACAGGCCGGAATGAATGAGGAGGCGCTCTCCGGCGATTTGCAGCAGTCCGTTTTTCACCGGTACAAAACCCAGGTGACGGACAAATACCGTACTTTAAAAATGGATATAATATTAAACAATCTGGAGGATATCTTCTCCGATACCGACAGCGGTATCAAGAGAATAACGGATATTATCACTTCCTTAAGAGTATCCGCCCGCACCTCCGGAGACAGCGTGAAGAGCACCCATGTATTATTGGATATGCTCTCCCAGATTATCCTCACTACCCACGATGAAGTCAGCCCTGTGGCCGATGTCCGGCTGGAGGTGCCGGATGACATCATTATTTACTGTAACCGGGTTCAATTGGGGCAGGTATTTATCAATATCATTCTCAACGCGGCAGAGGCAATCCGGTCACAGGAACGTCCGGGCCGGGGCTTAATCCAAATCATTGCCAGAAAGGCAGACCAGCAGGTTTTCATTCAGATCCTCGATGACGGTCCCGGAATTCCCGAAGCAAGTCTTCCCAGGATATTCGAGCCCTTCTTCACCACCAAAGTGACCGGCGAAGGAACCGGTCTGGGCTTAAGCATATCTTATGACATCATTGTGAACAAACACAAGGGCTCAATTGACGTGAAAAGTGAGCTTGGCAAGGGTGCGGCTTTCCTGATTACACTGCCGATCCTACCGGCAATGTAAACGGTCTGGACAGCGCATTTGCCAGACTAATCATAACATGACTTTACAAAACGAAAGGATGATGGGTATGAATAAAATTTTAATCGTTGACAACGAAGTGCAGATCCTGAAGGCTCTATCGAGATTGTTTTTTGAAACAGATTATGAGATATTTACGGCGGAAAATGGCATGGATGCATTGAAGCTGATGGAAACTACCAACGTTGATATGGTAATCAGCGATATGCGCATGCCGGTGCTCGATGGCTATCAGCTCTTAAGCATAATCAAAGAAAAATACCCGAAGATCATCCGTGTCATCCTAAGCGGCTATACTGATGAAAAACCCATGTATCGCGCTCTCTTGCATAACATAGCTAAACTATATGTATTTAAACCCTGGAATAACAACGAGCTGCTGGAGAATATCAATAAGCTTTTTGAGGATGATACGGCGCTCAATTCCAGTTATCTGACCGATATGATCGAAGAAATGGGCTGCAGCTCCTGCATCCCCGACGGCTGTGACAAGATAATTTCCCTTATCGAGGAAGAGAATGCGGAGGCTGTGATTGAAGCCATGGAACAGGAACCCGCCATCTCCAATCTTCTCCTTCAGGTGGGCAAATCAGCGGTATACGGGGTTATGCCGGGTACAATCCGGCAGATGGTGAATTATGTCGGGCTGCATAATCTGAAAAGCTTTATGTACTGGGCCTGCGTTGTAGGCACCGCCGTACCCGAGGAAGACCGGGGGGAGGAACCGGATCTGCTGTGGAAACATGCCTATCTGACCAACCGTATCCTTCTCTTCCTCTATGAGACCTTCTTTCACAAACAGCCCCCGGATGCTTCCATGTTTGCCGGGCTCCTGCACAACATCGGTTTAATCCTTCTGGTCAGAGGCCTGCAGAAGCAGGGTACTCTGGGCAGGAATCTGACGTTGGAGGACTATGTCCTGCTGGATCAAAATGAATATGAGCTCCAGCACCAGGAAATCGGAGGTCATTTTATCGATCTCTGGGAGCTTCCCTTCCCGATGTATGAAATAGCCGCTTATCATCACCGTCCCATGGACCGCTGTATCATCCATCACGAGCTTGTATCCTGCACTCATATCGCACAGCATTATGCCTGGAGATGCATGGGCGCTCCCGTGGCCGATACGGTGGATCAATCGATCTTTGACAGCATGGATGTGGATTTGCAGGATTTTGAGAAGCGTCTCAGCAGATACCTGAAATGCGATCTGTGCCACAGTGTTACGGTATAAATGTCCACGATGAGCAGATTAGTCCATGATAGATGAGGCAGTCCTTGAGTTTCTAATCTGCGGATGTTATCTATAATGCCGGCATTTCTGTTTATATGCTTATCATGCTCTGCTGCCAGCCGATTTCTCTCGGAAGGCAGCGGAGCTTTTTAGTTGATTTCTCTAAAAACAGCTTTACACAGCTTGATCCTGTTCGTTTCCTCGTATATAATATGGTGATAGCTTTTACCACATCGTGATAATAAAAAATTTCAGGAATGAAATGGAAGGTGAAGTATGCGCATATTACTTGTGGAAGATGATTTATCTCTTCAAAATGGAATTTCATTCAAACTTAACAAAGAAGGAAATGAGGTCGCCTGTGCCGATAGTGTGGAAGGCGCCCTTTCCCTGTTAAATAACGGCAACTTTCACATGGCGATTTTAGACATCAGCCTTCCCGACGGAAGCGGACTTGAGCTGTGCCGCCGCATACGCCAGACCGCACCTGCAACCCATATCCTGTTCCTTACGGCGAAGGATACAGAGACAGACATCATCATGGGCTACGACATAGGTGCGGATGATTATCTCACCAAGCCCTTCAGTATATCCGTCCTATTGAGCAAATGCAATGCGGTGGCCCGCCGCATTGAAACCGATCCAAGTACGGGCACAATATCCCTGGATACCTCCAGGCAATCCGCATATGTTCGCGGAACAGCCGTTTTGCTGACACGGAATGAGCTGCGGCTGCTTAATCTCCTGCTGCGCAACGCCGGACAAATAGTAACAAAGGAACGGCTTTTACAGGAGCTCTGGGATGTCAACGGCGAATTTGTTGATGAGAACACATTGGCGGTCAATATACGCCGCTTGCGTGAAAAGGTAGAGCGTGATCCCTCCCGTCCGTCTTTCATCGAGACGGTGCGCGGGGTTGGCTATCGTCTAAATGGTGATGCGTAATGTTCTTAAAAAGAAAAGAAATAAAACTGGTTGCAAAATTAGATAAACTGCTGAACGGAGAGCATATAGAAATGCCGGCGGGTATTCTGGAAGAAAAGGTCTGGCAGGTGCTGCGGTCTTTAGAGGCCGGCAAACAAAAAAGTAATGCCGAACGCGAAAGCATTCTGGGTTTGATGAGCGATATTTCCCATCAGATTAAGACCCCGCTCTCCTCGTTAATGCTGCATCTGGATCTGGCCGGTGACCCCTCCCATACCGCAGAAGAACAAGCGGAATTTCTTGACCAATGCAAAAAACAGGCTGAGAAAATAAACTGGCTCACCGATGCGCTGTTTAAGATCACACGATTGGAAAACGGGCTGGTGGCTGTGAAAAAAGTCCCTTCGGATCTTGTAAAAACAGTGTGTGCCGCGGTATCCTCCGTTACGGCACAGGCCGAGGCAAAGGGATTAACCATTACCCCTTCTCTGCCCGATACGCTGGAGCTGGCCCATGATCCCGTTTGGACAAGGGAGGCCTTATGCAATATCCTGGATAATGCCATTAAGTATACCTTCACCGGCGGAATTACCGTAGCTGTAGAGAAGGGTCCCATCTATACCCGCATTGATATTGCCGACACAGGAATCGGACTTGATCCCCTGGAATATACCAGGATTTTCACACGCTTCTACCGCGTTCGCTGCAATGAGGCCCGGCGTGCGGAGGGAACCGGCCTGGGATTAACCATTGCCCGTGAAATCCTGCGCCAGCAGGGCGGCAATATTACCGTGGCCTCCGAGAAAGGAAAAGGAAGCGTTTTCTCAGTATTCTTACAAAATTGTTAGGTTGGTGTCAGAATGCCGTAAGGTTCATGTGCTATGATGTCTTCTGGAAAGGAAGGGATAATTTATGGTTGTAAAGACAGAAAACCTATCAAAAACATATCAAATAGGAGAAACCCAGGTTCATGCGCTGAAAGGAGCCAGCATCACAATCCAACGCGGGGAAGCGGTGGCCATCGTCGGCTCCTCCGGTTCAGGAAAAAGCACCTTATTGCATCTGCTGGGGGGGATTGACCGTCCTACGGATGGCAGGGTATTGATTGAAGAGGAGGATATCTACTCCCACAGCGACGAAACACTGGCCCTGCTTCGCCGCCGGCGTATCGGATTTGTTTTTCAGATGTATAATCTCATGCCGCAGCTGAATGTCTATGAAAATACCGTGCTGCCCCTCGGTCTGGACGGGCGCATTGTGGACCAGCCCCGCGTTCAGGCTTTGCTGGAGAATCTGGGGCTTGGGGACAAGCAGAAAAGTCTGCCCAGTCAATTGTCCGGCGGCCAGCAGCAGCGTGTTGCTATTGCCCGGGCTCTGGTAACCCAGCCCGCGATACTGTTGGCTGACGAACCCACAGGCAATCTCGATTCCAAAACCGGCGCGGAGGTGCTGAACCTGCTCCGCTCGTCGGCGCAAAAGCTGGGACAGACCATGACCATCATCACCCACGATGAGAAGGTGGCCCAATTCTGCGACCGGGTGCTGCGCATCGAAGACGGCGTGGTATGGGAGGGCTGATGATGAAGATTTCCTCTTTCGCACGAAAAAGCGTCAGTCAGAGCAAACACATCATTTTAATGATCGCATTGGCCTCTGCTCTGATTTGCGCCGTTGTTAATCTGGGCTTCAGCGTACAGCAGTCCCTCATTGATAATCTGCTGGAGTCCACGGGAGACTGCCATGTAAAGTACAATTTCGTTACAGAAGAACAGATCGCACTGCTGTCCTCGCAAAGGGAAGTCGCATTGTCTGACCTGCATCTGCGTATGAACGGGTGGGGTAATCCCATCAAGGGGGAAGATGGAATTATACTCTCCTATTCTTCAGCCTTGGGGCAGATGGCAGGCTTTAAGCTGACCTCCGGCAGGCCGCCCCAACAGGAGCAGGAAGCGGCGATACCGCCCCATGTTGCGGAATATCTGGGTATTGATCCAAAGATCGGGGCAGAGTTTGACCTGAGCTTTCAAGCGCAAGGGCCCGACGGAAGCCTTACTGAGAAAACTACCCTGCATTTTATCGTCTCCGGCATACTGCAGGAACAGCGCATGTATGCGGCAATGGATATATACGACATTTTTGTGTCACTCCCCCTCACGGAAAAGTTCGATCACAGGGCAGAACTGTTTTTGCGCTTCAAAGGGAAGTATGAACCACGGAGTACCGTCTCCCGGCTGGCAGAACTTGCGAATATACCAAAACAGGATATCTCTCTTAATGAAAAATATTTATCCGCCAATTTTCATGATTTCTCCGTCATCCTTTTTACCGCGGCGGTTCTGCTGATCCTATGCGCAGCGGGCGCACTGGTTATCTATAATGCCTATAATCTCTCCATTGAGAAGAAGATTCATCAATATGGCCTTCTGCTTCTCATCGGCGCATCAAAAAAACAGGTACAGAGCTGTGTACGTACAGAAGCCCTCTATTGCACCCTCCTTGGCTTACCCTTCGGTCTGCTTGCGGGTACCCTCACCGGATATTTCGGAATAGGGACGATCGATGCCATCGCAGGGCTTCCTATCACTTATACCTTATCGCCCGCCGCCTATCTGCTCTCCGCTGCGGTAACACTGGTTATGGTGCTAATCGGCGTTATGCGCCCTTCCAGGAAAGCTTCACAAATAGCGCCGGTCGATGCTGTCCGGTTTACTGGTGCAAAGGACAAGCAAGGGCATAGACCAACGGTTGAAACCATCACGCTGGACACCCTGGCACATATCAACCTGTCCCGGAAACGCAGCCGCACCATTGGTACGGTGCTCTCCCTTACCTTTAGCGGGATATTGTTTATCGGGGTTTCCACCATTGCTTTTTCGTTGCGGGACAGTATTGATTCTCTTGTAAGCAAGCGGGTTGCCGGGGATATAGTGATATCCAATGACACTTTCAAAACGGTTCAATACGAGGACGGCACTATCCTGATTAATGACCCTCTGAGCCATGATCTGGTTGATACCATACGCGGATTAGGTGGCGTTATAGAAGTGGACACCGTGATGCTCAACGCCTATTATCGATCGGAAGAAGACTGGATGAGCGGCGATACCGCTGTCGCAGGTGTAGAGGAACACACTATGGAGAAAATTCTTTCCCATATCAAGGATGGACACGTAACAATGGAAGATTTTAATGATCCGCACAATGTAATCGCCGTAATCAGGAATTCCTCTGACTATGACAAATCACCTCTCCTGGCTGCCTTTCCTGCAGGGAAGGAAATAACACTAACCTATCGGGATATGCTCCATCCCGACTCAGATGATAAAGCTATGACATTTCGCATCGTCGGTGTGGCAGACGCTGGTGATGTAAATTATGCCGGGTTCTGGGGATCGCTTCCCATGCTGTACACTCTGCAGGATTCCTTTAAAGCCTTCGGCTGGAATGAGAATTACCGGCGAGCCATACTAACCATAGACGAAGAAATGCATGACGACCTGTATCCGGTTATTAAAACCCTTTGCCTGCAAGAGCCGGAGCTGTCATTAAAATCACAGAAAGCGCTTTCTGACGAGCTCAAGCGGCAGATTACCGGCGTAACCCTGCTGGTTCTCCTGATTGTAGCTGTTGTGGCATTAATCGGCTTCCTCAATCTGGCCAGTGCGACATATATGGGAATAGAACAACGGAAAAAGGAATTGGCTGTATTGATGGCAATAGGGCTAAGCCGAAAAAGCATCCACAAGCTGCTTACGCATGAAGGAATACTTGTATCGTTGATCTGCTCGGTGCTCTCCACTGTGCTCGGATTAGGCCTGGGGTTTGGCCTATACCGGCTGCTGGTCAAAATCGGCGTATACTATCTTCAATTTACATTTCCCTTTTGGCCGCTGGTTTTACTCTGCTGTGTCATGGGACTTGTCCCCTATGCAATCACCCTGCTGGCTTCTCACCGATTGCAGCGTTCTACAATAGTCGAACTTCTAGGGCGACAAATGTAGAACTACTGTTTGAAAAGTCAGCTAAAACAAGAGAGGAAGAACCGGTAAAGCTTTACTTTCCTATCCCGTTTCTTTCTCCAGCCTCGTAAGATATTCCAGGGCCTCCTGATTATTCCTCCCGCACATCTCCTGAGAGGGCTTCAGGCTGGCGCATACCGCGGGACGCAGGGGGGAATTAAAGATCCGGCACAAATTATCCTCCGACAATTGAATGCAGCGCACCCCTGCCGGTTTTCCCTCCGGCATGCCTGGAATAGAGGAAGAGATGGAGGGTGCAATACAGCAGGCTCCGCATCCCATGCGGCATTCCGTAACCTGATTTTTTTCAAGCTGCACGCCATTCCCTCCTCCCATCCTTGCTATTTTCTATACTCCCAGTACCAACTTATCTCTTCGGGTTGTCTCTTCGGGTTGTCTCCGGTCAATCCGAATTCGCCCGGAATCTCTTGCTGTTCTTTCTCTTCTTCAGCCGTCTGCGTACCATCACTCTTATGATCAGAACAATGGGTACCGCTAACAGCAGCACAATACAATACACTGCAATCCCGATACGGTTAGGCTTTTTCAGCAGATTAATGATATTACGGCTCTGCTCAATTACCTTCCTGCCCTGGGCCGCCCCATAATACGCCGGTATCTGGGCCGCCCCGTCCTTCCTGTCAAAGGACTGGAGATACTGGACCACCGCATACCACTCCTTCAGTTCGCTGGTCTCCCGCCCTGACCCGTCATATATGATCTGAGCCTCAAAATCAGTGATCCGGTTCCCTTCCCGGTCTTTCGGAATAATGGACATAAGGCCAAAGGATTTATCCCCTACAATGGAGAGCATCTGGGCGGAGTAAAGATTGCATACCACGCGGTACAGCTTGTTATCATCAATCTTTTCCCTGGTCCCATCCTCCTTCACCAGCTCCGACTTAACCACCTTGTTAAAGATAAGCCGGTTGGGATTAAAGGTAAAGCTTATGCCGGACATATACAGCTGAGCCTCCGGCATCAGCGGCGTAATGGAGGCATCCACCTCACAGGCCGTCTTCAGCTCTTTTCCCGTAAGATAAGCGCTGATCAGGGGATATCCCGGCCTCTTATCCGCTCCGATTCCCAGGGAGCTGATACTAAAGGCATTGGCCGTCGTCACCTCTCCCTTAAAGATAGTATCCCGTATTGTTCCGCAGGGCACTATGGCGGCATCCACAGGAATATAATCCTCTCCCTCCGCTTTCTTCACCGCATAAATATAAGCATCGCTGATCAGATTGCCAAGGGTTGCTTCCCCGTGCAGTATGGATAACTCATCCGGAGTCTGGAACTGAATATCGGAGGAAGCTAACACCTCATCATACTCCAGCCCGAAGACGTCAAAATAATTGGTTTGAACACTCTTTTTATATTCTTCAACCAGCCCTGCGATCTCTCTGTCCTCATCCAGCTTCCCATCAATGGGAAGCAATTTGTAATCGACAACCTCCCAGGCTTTATCCGATTTTGATCCTTCCGTACTCCGGGCCATCTTAACACAGCCCAGATACTTCCCATAGCTTCCGGCGCTTCCAATCACCGTATTTCCCACCAGGATGGGCTCATGCAGGATTGTATGGGTGTGACCGCTGATAATCAGATTGATCTCCGGAACCTCTTTAGCAAGAATCTCATCCTCCGATTCCTTGGGATCCGCTTTCGTACCCGAATGGGACAGGCAGATGATAAAATCTACCTTTTCCTGTTCCTTCAGCACCTTCACCACTCTTTTGGCCTGCTTCACCTCATCGCCGAAGGTAACCCCGCTCATCGGCGCCATGGAAGCCGACTCCTCTCCCATGACCCCGAAGATACCGATGCGAACCCCTTTCCTTTCCAATATGGTATAATCATATACCCCATATTCCTCCATGGCACTCTTAAGCTGAGCCAACTCCTCCGCCATATCGGCGTCCTCTCCCTGGGGGAACACAATATTGGATTGCAAAATGGGGGTACGCTTCCGGTCCCCCTTGGCTGCCGTAATCAGGCTGGCCGTCAAGCCCGCGGGCCGGTAATCAAATTCATGATTTCCAAGAGTTGTGGCATCATAGCCCATAACCCCCAACAGGGTGAGGGCCGGAGAAGCCGTTTCAAATATGGTCTGAAAGGGAGTTCCCATGGAGAAATCTCCTCCGTCCAGAAGCAATGCCTCCGAATCCAACGCGCGCTGGGCATCAATTGCCGCCTTAAGCCTTGCAAAGCCGCCGTACATTGCGATCTCTCCATTGCTGACAGAGCGAAACGACAGCAGATTGTCATGCAGATCATGGGTAAATAATATGGTTAAAGTCTTCTCATTCTCCGACCCGATTGCCGCCTGCACAATTGACGCATGGACACCTGTTGGCGCTGCACCCGGTATCACAAAAGCCAGCATCAGGAATATCGCCCCTATGAAAGCCATCCTTCTTCCAAGGCGATATCGTAATTCCTTCCATTGAATTCTCATTACTCTTCTCCCCTTTATCTTATCTATTTCCCCATTTTACTACACCTGCGTTCCGGCATCAAGACTTTAAAAGACTTTCCTTTATTTATAATATCCCGTAAAGCTCCTCTAAGCTGTGGATTTCATAATCAATCCGAACCTCTGCATCATTCTCCAGACAGCCGGGATTATACCAGCAGGTGCTGATTCCCGCATTGTTGCCTCCCTTCATATCCGAGGACAGGGAATCTCCGATAATCATCGTCCGCTCCAGTACCAGCCCGGGAATCCGCTCAAAGCAATACGCAAAGAACTCCTTCTTCGGCTTCTGGTATCCGGTCTCTTCTGATACAAAGATCTTCTTCATACGGCGGTCCAGCCCGGAGTCCCTCAATCTGCTGAACTGCGTCGCCGTGACCCCGTTGGTTACAATATATAAATCATAGTTAGGATAAAGATAGTCTATTATCTCCGGGGCACCGGGCAAAATAAAATGCTGCTGTCCAAGGAGATTCTGATACACATCTTCAAAATGAATCCCATCGTCCTCAATTCCGATCTGATCAAATAAAAGTCCAAAACGGGAATAAATAACTGTTTTGCGGTCCAGCAGCCCCTGCTCATATTTTTTCCACAGCCCCTGATTAATCTCCTCATACTGCCTGCGGATCTCATCGTCCAGAGGATAACCAAACTGCCGAAAGGCCAGATTAAATGCTTCCCTCTCGCAAGCCGCAAAATCAAAGAGCGTATCGTCGGCATCAAAAAGTAAGGTCTGAAACTTCTTCATGTCCTACCCCTTTCTATCTACACACTATTAATTTAATAGGAGTGTCAAAAGAGAATGCAGTGCAGATCAAAACAACACCACAGATGCTTTTGACACTCCTATCATAAGTATAACGATAGAGCTGTACGAAGTAAAGTATATTTCATTCATTGGCCATGTACATATAACTCCCAATAAAGGCTTTCACTTCATCTATTTCAGGCATGACGCGTAATGCGCCCCTTCTGGTTGTAATGATTGATGCAGCTGCATTTGCAAAAGTCAGCATTTCTGTCAATCTATCTTCATTCAAGCTGTTAAGTCCATATTTCAATATAAAGTTCAGACAGCATCCTCCAAATGTATCTCCTGCACCTGTAGTTTCAACCGTATTCTTTTGGAGGAAAGACGGCACTTCCACACGTTTATCTTTATAATACGCACGACTTCCGTCACGTCCCATAGATAATAAGATAAGCGGTATGTTATACTCTGCTTTCAATTTTCCAATACCTGCATCGAAATCATTCTCTCCAATAAACCACCTGATTTCATTATCAGAAATTTTCAACACATCACACTGCGATAATCCATATGCAACCTGTTTTTTTGCATCTTCGAGAGAATCCCATAATGGCTCCCGGAGGTTTGGATCAAAGGATATTACCGCACCGCTTTCCTTAGCCAGCCGGATTGCTTTTCTTGTGGCGTCCCGGACTATCTCATGAGTCATGGAAAGAGATCCAAAATGAAAAATACGTGCTTCCTTTACAAGATTATCCTGCACTTCTTTCGCTGTTAGCATCATATCTGCACCCGGATTACGGTAGAATGAGAAATCACGGTCCCCATTTTTTAAAGTCCGAACAAAAGCCAGGGTTGTATTTACATCTTTATCCATGATCAGGTTGGCAGTATTTATCCCCACCTCCTCCAATGCTGCTTTTAATTTTATCCCGAATAAATCCTTTCCCACTTTACCTATAAATGCAGTTTTGCGGCCAAATTTATTTAACATTGCCAGAACATTGCAAGGAGCTCCGCCAGGATTTGCTTCAAATAAAGTATTTCCCTGAGCACTTAATTCGTTATCCGTAAAATCAATCAGTAATTCCCCAAGTGCAATCACATCAAATTTTTTCATGTCGTTCCTCCTCGTATCATACGATTACAGCCAAGTAAACGTGGTTTATTTATATGTTTCGGGGATGTATTGTGGTATGTTTTTACCTAACGCTTTATATTTTACCCTCCCATAATTGGAAACAGGTATCCTATCTATTCGTTCCAAACCTCTTATATCTTGACAAAACATTTTTCGTTCTTGCATTTCTGTTTCTGAATCATTAATACCCTCAATAATGGGCATGCGGATTATCATTCTGGCTCCCAGATCAGAGAGTCTTTTTATGTTTGCAAACAGATTCTTATTGCTAACCCCAGTTAAAGCAATGTGCAGATTTTCATCCATACACTTCAGGTCAATTAAATATAAGTCTGTATATGGTGTTATACTTTCAATAATCTTCCACTCTACATTCAGTGTCGTGTCCAGACAAACCGAGATTCCTGCCTGTTTGCAGCATCTCATAATTTCCTTTAAATACTCATACTGGATTAAAGGTTCTCCTCCGGAAAATGTAACACCTCCCAAGCCTCCATAGTAACCCCTGTCTCTCATTATTTCCCTGAATACTTCCTCTACCTTCATCCTCTTTCCACATAGTTTAAAACTATTAGTACAACAGATTTCCTGACACTGTTCCTGTTTATCACAGTTTTTGCATAGTTCCAGATTTATCTTGTGACTTTTATCCGCAAAATAATGTGCGTCTCTCTGGCAAATCGCTTCACATTCCCTGCATTGAATACAGCTGCTTTCAAAAAACATCATCTCAGGTTTCTTTGATTGAGACTCAGGATTATGACACCAGCCGCATTTCATATGACAACCTTTAAAGAAAACTGTTGTTCTTATACCCGGACCATCATGGATAGAATATCTTTGTATCTCCATAATAATTGCTGTATTCATACCTTTTCCTCAACTTGTTTCACTTATCCGCCTGATAATGTGTTCCTGTAATTCTTCATCCAACTCAACAAATCTGGCATTAAACCCCCAAACGCGTACCACCAAGTCTGGATACTGTTCCGGATGCTTTTTAGCATCTATCAATTCTTCCCTGCTGTACATCGAAATATTGAGTACAGGTATCCCTCGTTCTCCGGCTGCTGATAATATACTATACAGTATTTTATCTTTCTCAGCTCCCATGATAAAGCTTCCTTTATCCAAGGTTAGATGAAGCGGAGAGGATGCATATCCATCCCTCATAGGCAGCCTCGATGCAGATTCTAAAATGGCAGTTGGCCCCTTCTTTGCCATACCCGGTGTTGGCGAACAATGCTCTCCGATTGGATCTCTGAATTTTCGTCCATCGGGAGTAGCCCCAGTGATGTTTGCAGATATCTTAAAGTCAATATCGTATAATCCGGGCCATACACGCTTGCCTTTCTCATTTCGGTATCCGTTTACAAGTTCAATAAACTTAGAAGCTATTCTGGCTGCTATTGCATCTACCTGCTCCTCACCGTTTCCATATTTAGGGCTATGCAAAAGTCTCTGTCTCAGCACTTCCTGCCCTTTAAAATCACAGGCCAGTGCATCCACTAACTCTTTCATGGTGCACCATTTGTTATCATAGACTGCTGATCGAACACCCATGAGGCAATCCGCAGCAGTGCCTATGCTCCCAGATAATAACTGATAATTGCCAACTAAAAATCCGCCTCCCCGAAGCGGATCCCTGCCGCTTTCCAGGCAAAGCTTCAGGCTTCCTCCCACTAACGGAGAAGTGACTTTGTATTTCTCATCCTCTTCCATTTTTCTGCCGATTAACTGCAGCCACCTGACTATTTGAAATGTTAATTGACGCTCAAAAGCAGCATATATCTCATCAAAGGATTCCATCGCCGTAACATCCCCTGATTCATATCCAAATACCAAAGCTGTCTTTGGCTCCATCGTTGGGCCAAACCGATTTGATTTCTTCATTTTAACAGGATAAATACCGGGATTTTCTCTTCCGTTAAAAAGAGTTAATTCCACCGTTTTTACCATTTCATGCTGTAAAAAGGTAATACTGCTTGCACCGTCAATAACGGTTTCCGTGCAGCCATCATTTGTATATCTGCAGGCTAAGTCATGGGAGATACCTGCTTGTTCCATAGCCGGAATAATATTATCATCAAAATATATGGTTGGCTGTCCTTTCCCCGTCCCCAAAAGCTCTAAACATATTTTGATTAGTTTTTCAGGTGTTCTTTGATGAAATCTGACATTTAGATGAGGTTCTGCATCTCCCAGTTTTTCATAAGCCTCCAGAAGCAAATAAGTAACCTCATTCGTCTCATCATTACCCTCAGCATCTTGTCCTGATAGCATAAGATTTCTAAGCGTATCTCCGGTACCCATTTCATTAAGGCAGCTATAAAACTCTATAATTAATTCTATTGCTTTTCTTTTATCCATTAATCCCTGCTTTTTCTCGTTTTCATAAAAAGGAAAGAGCCTTTGATCCAATCGGCCGATGCATCCGCCACCATATGGATTTCGTATCATATATATAAACCAAAATAACTGCAAAGCCTGTGCAACGGTTTTAGGAACCCCTTGAATTAATGCTTTACAATTATTTGAAATCTCTTCCAGTCTGTTTTTTTCACTAACAGTAAATGCTTCTTCAGCCATTGTTTTGGCAAGAACCGCATGCTTCTCAATATAAGCATATATTTCGCTATATACTTCTCGAACTGCTTTTATATACTCTCTATCCACATCAATATTACCGTGGATTGCTTCTGTTCTTTGAATAATTCCCTTTATACCATATTGAAAAAAGGCATCTCCCAGCGGAAAATGCGCATTATCATATTCAAACATTTCCCATAAAAAACGACTTTTATCACATGCAGTGCGACAACCTGCCAATAAGCCCTGACCAGGGATACAAATCTCTTTACTTGATATAAATTCATGGAATAATGACAAATACTTTTCGATGCGATTCATCTTATCAATACCACCATCTTACTATGATTTTTTAACTATCTTTTCATACTTGATTATCTCAATGGCAGCAATCTGCTGCCATTGAGATATCTGAGAAAATGTTCAGAAAATAAACCGCTCTTGCTTCTTCCATTAAATACCTTTCACTTATGTAACGTTTCACGATAAGTCCTAAATAATTGAAGCAATATCTGTTTATTTTCCGACAGCCCCTTTTGATCGTTTTTACTGCAAAACTGAATAGAAGCAGATTACTTCAAGCTCGTGTTGTAGCGGTCAGCAGCAGCTTGCCAAGCCGCAACGACTTCATTCACGCCCATATTATCCAACTGCTTTACATATGTATCCCATTCCTTATCCGCATTGCCATTTCTAACCCAGCCGGCGAACTTTTCATTGCAGAAATCTTTGATATCGCCCATTTTATTCAGTGTATTGATTTCGTCCTCGGTATAGGATACCGGTGAGGGGAAAGCGGTCTTATTCGTGATATAAGGAAGCCAGAAGTCCCGAATGTCATCCAGCCTTTTCTGTGCGCGAGGCTCCAGTTCCCAGAATTCCGTGTAATAATCAGAAAGCTGTGCGGACGGTCCAAAAAGCTCCAATCTTCCCTTCAGCTCACCGGCGGTTTCACCGGATTTCAGTTCGCGCATTCTATAAATACCATTGGCATCGGGTTCCGGATTATAGAATTCACCGATCGGGCCGTAAATTTTTTGCATCGAATTGAGCGGAATATACAATTGATCAATCCATTTCAGAAGCAATTCAGGATTTTTGCAGCTGCTTGTTACGGAGAAATTATCCCGCCCGGAAGTGCCCGTTTCGCAGAGGTCATAAGCAAATGTGCCGTCATCACCTTTCAGCGGAGGAAGGTATACATAATCATCCGCAAAGTCCCCCGTGATCTCCGGTATTTCCCACCAGGTGAGAATGCCGTATAAACCTTGTTTTCCCTTAGAAATATACTGCGAATCATCTTGCGTAAACCCTTCAATATCAAGAAGGCCTTCCTCCGACCATGTATGAAGCATGTTGACGACATTTTTGAGTCTTGGATCAAGTGCTCCAAAAGAAACCGTGCCGTCCTTATAATTTCTATGATCATCATTAAAATCCGTAAAACCAAACGCAGTGTAAAGCAGTTTCAAATTTCCGCAGAAATTATTGGCGTTATTGAAACCAACCGGAATTTCATCCGCCTTCCCATTTTGATTAGGATCATTTTCTTTAAATGCTTTTAGAACCGTATGCAGCTCACCGATCGTAGCCGGCATTTTCAAGCCTAAAGCATCCAGCCATTTCTTGTTGATCATGGTCATATGCCGAACTGAACCAATTTCGTAATTTTCGCCGTCTTTTGTAAAGCCCATTTCGCCGATCGTGGGAAGTCCGTACATATGACCGTCCGGCATGTACATGGAAGCAATCGCATCGGGCCGTTTCTCTTTAATTTTAGTGAGATTCGGCATGATTTCCGGAGTAATATATTTTTCGAGAGGGATAAGAACCCCGCGGGATCCGTATGTAACCAGTTCATAGTCACTCATAGCCGCTCCCATGAAGGCATCCGGATAATCCGTGCCCGCACCGAAGATTAAGTTTTTGCGCTCTGCCAACGCATCGCCTGAAACACAGTTCCATTCAATGGTAACGGGAATGTTCGCTATCATTTCCTTCACAAGCGTTTTTTCACTGTTATCCGGCGACATTGCTCCGATCTGGGCAAAAATCTTGAATTTTGTATCTGCGGAATCCTTTGCTTTTGATTGATCCGAACTCCCGTCGTTGCTTCCGGCTGAGTCGGGCGTCTGCGTTCCCCCTGGTTCAGCAGGTTTGCTTGCGCAGCCCGCTAACACTATACCAATCATGACACAGACTAAAATTGTACTGAACAGCTTTTTCTTCATTACATCTCCTCCTTGATTTTTGAATTCTTAACATTATTTGTTTGAAAGCTCAGCCCTTGACAGCGCCTGCTATTAAACCTTTTTCAAAATATTTTTGTACGAACGGGTAAAAGACCAGCATGGGTACGGTTGAGATAACGATTGACGAAAACTTGATCAGCTCTGTTACGCGCTGTTTATCCGCATACCCGCCGCTCATGCCTGACATCATACTGCCGGCGGTCTGGTTCTTCATCAAGATTTGTCTAAGAACCAGCTGCAGCGGCTCTTTACTCTTATCCGGTAAGTAGATCAGCGCCGAGAACCAGTCATTCCAATAAGCAACCATAGAAAAGATAACCATAACGGCGATAATCGGTTTCGCCAGAGGCAGCACAATTCGTGCAAATATCGTAAATTCATCTGTGCCGTCAATCGCAGCGGCATCGTAAAGCTCATTCGGTATGCTTGTTTCAAAGAAATTCCTTGCGACAATCACGTTGAATACCGAGACACCCCCAGGCAGGAACAAAGCCCAGATACGATTGATCAAATGGCATTTCTGAACAACCAGATACGTCGGAATCAGCCCCCCGCCAAAGTACATAGTAATGACAAAGAAAATCATAATCCATTTCTTCCCCGGAAGCTTTCTTGAGAACGGATACGCTGTAAGCATCACGAGGGTGGTTGAGAATAAGGTTCCAATGAAAGTATATAAAATCGTATTACGATAACCTGTTAGAATCGTGGGTTCTCTGAATACGCGCTGATAGCCTTCTATTGTAGGCCGTGAAACCCAAAAAAATGTTTTTCCTGCAAATACTTCAAAGGGATCTGAAAAACTTGCGATTACGACATAGTATAGCGGATAGATAATAATCAGCATGATGATACCCATGAAAAGGTAAGTAAGGATGCGGAATGTTTTGTCTGACATTCCTCCCGGTGACTTGTTTATTGCAGCAGCTTTGTTTGAACGTGCCATAGCTTCCCCCTCCTCATCAGATGAAACTCACATCTGCCGCTTTTTTCGCTATTTTATTCACGGCGGATAACAGAATGATGTTTACGATTGTATTAAAAAGACCCACGGCGGTTGAAAAGCTGTACGCTGCCTTTTCGATACCCTGCCGATATACATACGTTGCAATAATTTCACTTGTCGGCTTGTTCAAATCATTGCCCAGCAGATAGGCTTTTTCAAAGCCTACGCTCATCAGACTTCCAAAACTCATAATCAGGCAGATAATGATGATCGGGATCAGCGCGGGAATGTCTACATGCAATATTCTCTTCCATATAGAAGCGCCGTCAACCATTGCGGCTTCATGAAGGGACAGGTCAACACTCGACAGTGTCGCAAGATAAATAATGCAATTCCAACCGGCATCCTGCCAGATTCCGGATGCTATGTAGATGGTTCTGAACTTTGAAGGATCCTCAAGAAAATTTGTAATCGGTATACCGAAGCCATGCAGCATGGTGGTGATCAATCCGCCGCCCGGAGAGAGAAACATCTTGATCATGCCGCAGATAACCATCAGGGATATGAAGTGCGGAGCATAAATCGTCGTTTGCACCACATGCTGGAATTTCTTATTTTTTATAGTGTTAATGAACAAAGACAATATAATCGGTATTGGAAACGACCAAAGAAGGCTGTACAACGAGATAAGCACCGTATTCCGAATCATGCGGACGGAGTTATAGTTCGTAAAGAATTGCTTAAAATACTCCAGACCAACCCATCTGCTTCCAAAAAAACCGTCCGCCGCATTATAATCACGAAATGCGATTTGTACGCCATACATCGGGATGTACTTAAAAATAAGCGTAAGCACGACACCGGGAATAAGTAGTAGATAGAGCTGCCAATACTTCAGAAAACCATGTTTAATTACATCAGACCTGATCTGTTTTGTTTGCGGTGCGGTGCCTTTTACTTGTACCATAATGACAATCCCCTTCCATCTTATATCGTTGCTCCCAATTAATCCTGAAGCAAATGTGATATGAAACGTTTCATGTATCTATATTGATATTATATGACCATTCTATTGATTTGTCAATAGGATTATATGATGTATATCACATTCGTCAAATTATATAAATTTTATATAATGAAATTTATTCAACATATGCCATCACAATGCTCTATTGATTTTATATTGATATAAAAATTGTGCATTATTAACAATTGAAACGTTTCTCCAATAGTGATATAGTTAAGATGTATTATATGTAATATGTCCTTTTCCGTCATCCATGCAAAAGGGACATAATTTTGCTTAGAAAGGAAGATTTTATGAAATCATCAGCACCTACGATGAAGGATGTCGCACGTGTTGCGGGAGTTGCACTTGGCACTGTATCAAAAGTCATCAACGGTCAGCATGTAGGAGAAGCTTACAAAAGTAAAGTAGATCGTGCAATTGATGAGTTGGGATATAAAATGAACGTTTATGCCCGTGGATTAAAGGTCAGCAAGTCAAATGCCATCGCCCTCATCATTCCCGACATACTGACTCCGTTTTTTGCGTCATTCGCACACCATATTGAATTCGCGCTCTACAAACAAGGTTACAAACTGATGCTCTGCTGTTCCAATGGCGAAACAGCGAAAGAAGCCGAATATCTCAATCTCGTGCAAATGAATAAAGTGGACGGCATCATTGCGTTGACTTATGGAGATATTGAAAAATACATTTCTTGCGATATCCCTCTTGTAACCTTTGACCGGCAGTTCACAAATAATACCTCGCCGCGTGTTTCATCCGATAATTTCTTAGGCGGAGTGATGGCCGCTGAAAAGTTCTTTGAACTTGGCTGCAGCGCGCCCGCATTTATCCGGGTTCACTCGACGTTCCCCGGGGAGGCTGACAAGCGTAAGGACGGCTTTCTCTTTGCTTGCGAAAAGCATGGCATAAAGCCTGTCATTGTAGACATAACCGATGAAAGCACCCCCGAATCCGCTGTGATGAAGCTTATCGAGGAGCATCGCATTAGTGACGGCAGTTTTCAGTTTGATTGTATTTTCTGCAACACCGACTTTCTTGCATTTACCGCGAAAACATTGTTAAGCGGAGTGGGCTGTCGTATCCCTGAGGACGTACAAATTATCGGTTTTGACGGCATCCGTCATTTCAACTCTTCTGATGCGCCGTTATATGTCTCCTCTATCGTACAACCAACACAGCTTATTGCGGAGAAATGCGTCGAATTGGTACTTACCGAAGATCAAAGCACCGTTCCCACACTAACCCTGTTGCCTGTAAAGTTTGAATATGGCGGTACGACTAAATTACTATGAAGGGATAACAAAATCATTATGAGGATAAGCGAAACACTGGAAAAAGCCCGAACCTATGAAACGAATTTTGCCGCAAGCGCAGAAACAAAACCCACCTTTCACGCAACTGCGCCTGTCGGGTGGATTAACGATCCCAATGGCTTCTCAATGTTTGGGGGGCATTATCATTTGTTTTATCAATATCATCCGTATTCCACCCACTGGGGACCGATGCACTGGGGCCATCTCAAGTCTGACGACTTCATCCGTTGGACGGTGCTTCCCTGTGCGCTTGCTCCGGATACCGCCCCGGATAAAGACGGCTGCTTTTCAGGCACGGCGATGGAACATGACGGGAAACACATATTAATGTATACCGGCGTCGCGAACGGATGCCAGACACAATGTATCGCCATTGGCGACGGCATTGATTATGAAAAACTATCTGATAATCCTGTCATTGATATTAACTCGGCGGATTTTCGTGATCCGAAGATCTGGCGTGACGGCAATTGCTACAGAGCGGTTGTCGCGAATCGAAGTAAAGATAATTCCGGCGAACTTCTGGAATATCGGTCATATGATCTGAAGAGCTGGGAACGGTCTGACGTGATTGATCGCAGCGACAACAAACTCGGGAAAATGTGGGAGTGTCCGGATTTGTTCCAGCTTGACGGCAGGCGGATCATCCTGCTGTCTTCACAGGAAACGGAGGGCGACGGAAGAGAACTCCATCCCGGCAACGCAAACTTTTATCTTATTCACGGAGCAAACAACCAAAGAGAGAGCGAGCCGCGGGCCGTCGATTACGGCCTTGATTTCTACGCTCCGCAAACCCTGGAAACACCAGACGGAAGGCGTGTTATGATCGCATGGGCACAAAACTGGGAGAACTATCTCACACCGGAAGAATTTCGTTATTCGGGCATAATGACGGTTCCGAGAGAGCTGTCATTATGCGGCGATCGATTATTGCAAGCCCCTGTACGTGAATTAGATGCTTACTTAAAGGAAAGTGACCGGCAAAACCACGGCCGTATTTTTGACTTACGTATTGAAGCAGATACACGGGACTGGTTTTCTGTCCGGCTTGCTTCTGACGGAAGACGGTATACATCTCTGTCCTATGATTACATACGAAATACGCTTACCGTTGACCGGACGCATTCGGGCAGCCGCAAGGATGTTCTGCACCTCCGTACAATTGATGTGCGCAACCAGGAAGGAAAGCTGAAGCTTCGTATCCTGATGGATCGATACATCATGGAGGTTTTCGTCAATGATGGCGAACAGGTTTTGACCTCTCTGTTATATACGCCCCTGGATTGTGACAGAATCGAATATAGCGGCAATCAATACAGCTATGAAGCAATAAAGTATGACATACTCATTTAGGAGGTCCTTCAGATGAAACATTATATTAAACTTTTTCTAACGGCTGTGCTTCTTCCTCTTGTTCCCGTATCCTGCAGTGGAGCGGCCCACGATGCGCAAAGCACTGATAACGGTTCCCCGACAGGAGACAGCATTCCCGCTGTTTCTGACGTGGATACCTCCGTGCTTTTCCGGTACGACGGATATTCCAGATATCAGACGGCCGAAGCCGCTTTATCGAAGCCAACAGAAGTTCTCTCGCTTTTCTACAGTATCGCTCCTGCAAGCTGGGAAACTGTTTTCACCGGAATTGTAAGCGAATTTTCAGCTGCGGATCATGCCGGCTATGATTTGTCTACCGGCAGATACCGAAGGGTTGCCTTCCGCTTTGGCACCGGAACCAAAACCATCCTGGTTCAAACAGGAGCAAATGTACTTCACAAAAATGAGTGGAATACGGTCCAGGTAGATTTCCGAGGAGATCTGGGAACGGTTACGATTACCGTAAATGGCGAGATTGCCCAAGAGGTTAAAATTGATGCCGGTATAAAAATCGTACCGGCAAATGTGGAAAAACGGATTGGCTGCAACTATGACCGCGATATCATCGGCGGAGGACTTATGATCCGCAACGTTTTTGACGGGTATATCACTGAGCGGCACGCTCAAGGTAAAGTATCCATTGCGCCGTCAAAAGAGTTAAAATACGAGGTGAACCACCCCGTATTTCATGCCCAGCCTGTTGAAAAATGGATGAACGAACCCCATGGACCCATTTACTACCGTGGCAAGTACCATCTTTTCTATCAATCGAACCCGCACGGTCCTTATTTTAACAATCTTTGCTGGGGGCATTGGGTTTCAGAAGATATGGTACACTGGGAGAATCTCTCAACAGTTCTTGATCCGGAATTCGGCACAGTCAGCCCGGATGGGTGCTGGTCAGGTTCGTCCGTGATAGGACCGGACGGAACACCGCTCATTTTTTACACTGCCGGTGACGATGGGAAAAGCCCGAATCAAATGGTCGCGGTTGCGCGGCCCGAGGATTTAAGCGATCCGGATCTGACACGCTGGTCAAAGGACGCAAAAGCGGTTATCACCCAGGAAAAAGACGTTATGCTTTCCGGTGAGTTCAGAGATCCATTTGTTTTCCAGGAAAACGGAAGCTACTGGTGTCTCGTCGGTACAGGTGATGCCGCTACTTCAGCCGGTAATGCCGGAGTCTATTTAGCGAAGGACGGCAACCTTACCCAATGGGAATATAAAGGCTTCCTGATGGACTATGATTACATACCGATGGTCGGTCACGACTGGGAGCTTCCGGTACTCCTCCCTATTAAGGGCGGGAGCGCGGATATTACTCATATTTTGTCTGTTTGCGCATGCCGTGTGGAAAGCGGCGATCCTGTTAAGACATATTACTGGCTTGGAAGGTTCGATGCAGAGACAGGCAAATTTATCCCTAAAGACATTACACCGCGCGCCATTGATGAAAACGCTTTAAGCATCGGCGGAACCGGATTTGTTACACCGGACGGGCGAACCGTATTATTCTTAATCACACAAGGCATGCGCAGCAGTGATGCGGACGGTGCGGCGGGATATGCCCACTGTGCTTCTCTCCCTCTTGATGTCTGGGTGGAGAACGACGAACTTCGTGTAAAACCTATAGAGGAAGTCAAAGGGTTACGTAAAGAAACCATTCTGACGCTCCGGGATTCTAACGAAGAACAAGTGAATCAGGCACTTGCCGGCTTGAACAACGGTGAATATGAGATTTTGATGGAACTGCCTGATACGGACTTTACTTTATTCCTGGGCAACAAAACATTGTCCTATTACAAAGACAGCTCTGACTTCGGCTTTCGCAGTGACGCATATTCCGGGAAAGCAGCGGATGTTAAAGTGAATGGCGATACCATTACCTTACGGGTCATAATTGACCGTTCTGTGGTGGAATGCTTCTTTGATGAACAATGTTACTGCGCATCCAGAATATATACAAATAACACACTTGCCCGCACTGCTTCCATTATGACTGATGGTATTGTCAAGTCGCTTACGGTTCACAAGTTATAACTTTTTATTTGGGAAACAGTGCCCCATCTTTTAAGTGATCCGTCAATCTCACGCAGTATTGCCGGCTTTGAAAGTTTACCCTCGTTGAAACAAACCCTTGTTGCGATAACTAAAATATTCACCTTTCCAAGCCGGTATCAGCAGATCCGAGGCAGTCCCTCCCCATAGAGAAGTTCAATTCTGCGGCTGCCTCCCAGGCGGGTAGTCATGGATACGCTGCTTCCTTCCGTTATCTCTCCGATGACTGCCGCATCTTTGCCATACCGGCTTCTTTTCACTGCCGCCAAAGCCTGCTGTGCTTTCTTCCCGGGAACAACAGCAAGCATCTTCCCCTCATTAGCCATATACAGAGGGTCTAATCCCAGAATATCACAGAACCCCCGTATCTGGCTGCTGACAGGAATAGCTTCTTCCTTGATTGCCACACCGCAGCCGGAGCCAACCGTTATCTCATTTAAAATGGTAGCCAGCCCCCCCCCGATACCGGAGGTATTAATATATACCCCGCCGGGAAAGAACTTCGGGAGACCTGATCTCCGGCATCCTGTGATCCTCCCGGATAATGGGCTGTCCCGACCGGCTGGCACTGGTCATAATCAACGGTCCGCATTCTCTCGTAAGAATTGCTTCTACCACCGTCTCATCCTCAAGCACCAGATCCAGGGGATTATTAAAGTCCATCGTAATATCCCGGATCATCACCCCAAAGAGTTCCTTAATCTCATTCTCATATATAAATGCAAAGGGGTAGATAAAGCTGATGCTTGGTATCTCTTCCTCCATTCCCAGGATAATCCTTAGATTCAACGGAGTTTGAATGGCCGAAAAAACAGATACAAGATACTTCCTGTTCTTGATCCCGGTTACAATAAGAAACAGGGCGATCCCCGTCTTTCTGCATTCTTCTCTAAATTGTACTTGAAAATCCGTACCAATGGATATATAATAATGAGTATTATAGAAAGGACGTAATACGGACTTTTTATAAAGAACAGAATGAAAATGAATGAACCCAGCGATGATGAAAACTGCGGTCTATCAATTTCTTCAGAGAGCCGGTGGTTGGTGTGAACCGGTGAAAGGTTAGATCTTTCCACTTTCGGAGCTGCCGGTGATGAGCCGGAGGCCGGTACCCTTTATCGTACCTTAGAGTGGTTGAATATTATTATTCAGCAATTTGGGTGGCAACGCGGATTCCTTCCGTCCCATGATATGTATGGGATGAAGGACTTTTTTTATTTACGGAACAAAATTTCCTATCAATATTCCCATACCAATCAATCAAAAAACAGCCGTAGCAATCGGCAGAATGGAGGCATTGATGCTGGATTTAAAATTTGTAAGAGAGAATCCTGAGGCGGTAAGAGAAAATATCCGCAAAAAATTTCAGGATAACAAGCTTCCCCTGGTGGATGAAGTAATCGAACTGGATGCAGAAAGCAGAAATACCAAACAGGAAGCAGATAACCTGAGATTCGAGAGAAATAAGATCTCCAAGGAAATCGGCGCTTTGATGGGCCAGGGAAAGAGAGCTGAGGCTGAGGAGCTGAAAAAGCAGGTTACCGCCGACTCCCAGCGTCTGGCAGAGCTGGAGGCCAGGGAAGCGGAGCTGGGAGAGAAAATCAAAAAGATTATGATGACCCTTCCCAATATCATCGATCCCAGCGTACCCATCGGCAAGGATGACAGTGAAAACGTAGAGGTGCAGCGTTACGGCGAGCCTCTGGTACCGGATTTTGATATTCCCTACCATACGGAAATCATGGAAAAATTAAGCGGCATCGATCTGGACAGCGCAAGAAAGGTGGCCGGCAACGGTTTTTATTATCTCATGGGTAATATCGCCCGGCTGCATTCGGCGGTAATCTCCTATGCCAGGGATTTCATGATTGACCGCGGCTTCACCTACTGCATCCCTCCCTTCATGATCCGCAGCGAAGTGGTCACCGGTGTTATGAGCTTTGCGGAGATGGATGCCATGATGTATAAGATTGAGGGCGAGGATCTCTACCTCATCGGCACCAGCGAGCATTCCATGATCGGCAAATACATTGATACCATCCTTCCGGAGGAGACCCTTCCCCACGCTCTTACCAGCTATTCCCCCTGCTTCCGTAAGGAGAAGGGCGCCCATGGCCTGGAGGAACGGGGAGTATACCGGATTCATCAGTTTGAAAAGCAGGAAATGATCGTGGTATGCAAGCCGGAGGACAGCATGGCCTGGTTTGACAAGCTCTGGCAGAACACCGTGGATCTGTTCCGTACGCTGGATATTCCGGTGCGGACCCTGGAATGCTGCTCCGGCGATCTGGCAGATTTAAAGGTGAAATCCATCGATGTGGAAGCCTGGTCCCCCAGACAGAAGAAATATTTTGAAGTAGGCAGCTGTTCCAATCTGGGCGACGCTCAGGCCCGCCGCCTTAAGATCCGTGTGGCCGGAGAAGACGGTAAGTACTTCGCCCATACCCTGAACAATACCGTGGTAGCTCCTCCCCGTATGCTCATCGCTTTCCTGGAGAACAACCTGAACGCGGACGGCTCCATCAACGTTCCCGAGGCTCTGCAGCCGTATATGGGCGGTCTTAAGGTAATAAAATAATCGGATTCCATTTTATAAAATTTTATTCAAAAAAATGCTATGACATAATACAGGAAGGCCTGGAGCTCAGAAGAGCCCATGCCTTCCTGTATTATGATGCAATCTCCTGCCTTACCGTTTTTAACCTATCAATCTCCATCCTAAGGTATAATCTGGTTATAATTTGAACTGCCCTACCAGCTTCTCCAGCTCCGCGGCAATCTCCTGCAGCTGTGCGGCAGAGGAAGAGGCATATTCAATCGATACCAGCTGCTGCTGCAGGGAAGCGGCAATCTCCTGGGTAGCGGAGGTAGTCTCCTCGGCAATTGCCGATGTGCTCTCAATCGTAGACACCACTTCATTCTTACCCCGATCCGCCTTCTCAATGTTTCCGATCATTGTCTCAATCTCACGGATCATCCTTCCTATGGATTCATCAATCCTCCGGAAAGCCTCCCGGGTATCCCGCGAGACGGAGACCGTCCTGACAATTGCCTCAGAGCCCTGGGCTACATAATTCTGCACTTCGGATATGGCTGCTCTCACCTCATCCACAATGCCCTCAATGCCGGCAATGGATTGGGAGGTCTGCTCCGATAATTTACCGATCTCCTTGGCTACCACTGTAAAGCCCTTTCCGCTTTCACCCGCCCTTGCGCTTTCGATCATCGCGTTCAGGGCCAGCAAACTGGTCTGATCCGATATATTTTTAATTACATTGGTTACCTCTGTGATTGCTTCGGATTTCTCCCCCAGCACCTCCGCCATATCCCTGATCTTCCGGGTTATCTCCTCGTTATCCGATACGGTATCCATCAGCTTATGGGCATGGACCAGGCCCGTTTCATTCGCTTCCCTGGTATCCGTTATGCTTGCCTGTATTCCCCCCGCCCCCAGGGATATGATCCTGATATCCTCCGCCAGGGTATTCATGCGTTCACAGCCCTCCACCGAATTCATGGCCAGCGCATTGGAGGAGGTCGCCAGCTCACCGGATGCCAGAGAGATACCCTCCGCCATCCTGGCCGTATCACCGCAGACCTCATTCAATTTGTGGGAGCTTTCATTGACCCTGGTCGCATTTACCGTGATGTTGCCGACCATCTCTCTCAGTGTCTGCTGCATATGCTTCAGGGCATTCCCCATCTCGCCGATTTCATCCCTGCTCGTATTATGAAAGCCAACGGTAAAGTCGCCCTGTGCAAAATTCTGTATGCTGCCGGACATCATGGTGATGGGCCGGATAATCATCCTGGCTACAATAATCCCCACCACCACGGCAATCACCATGATAATCAGGGACAGGAGTACCGTTTCCAAAAGAGCCGCGCCGATCTGCCGGTCCATTCCGTTCAAAGAGATGCCCAGATTCAGCGCACCGGAGATCTCCTCCGTCCGCTCAAAGCTGGTGGAGACATTGTATACCTTCTCCCCGTCCGCCATGGCAAGAATCTGTCCCATGGTTGCCTGCTGCTCCAGCACCTGATTCACGTCCCCTTCCGAGGTTGCGGAGGATACCGCATCCGCTTCGGTTTCCGCCGGGCCTTCCGCCAAAAAGTCATTGGATACGATAACCTTTGCCTCCTTATCAGAGAGGGAGACATAAACAATATTCCCTTCGCTTTCCTGCACAATATTCTGGAAAATGTGCTGCAGAGCCGCCAGACTCTTCACCTGATCCTCCTCAATCTCCCTCTTCAGATTATGGATCAAGGTAGTGCCGTCACTCTTCATCTGTGCGGTTACTGCCTGCCGGATCTCATAATAAGACACTCCGATCAGGGAGGCACAGCATATGGCAATCAGCAGAATCATGACCGCCAGTATCTTTCTTGTCAACGATTTAAACATAGTTTTCTCCTGTCGTATGATAATAGGAATAAATGCATTGAATCTTTGGTATTGGTTAAGTTTAGTATATATGATGTCTGAATCCAAGTAAAGAAAAAAGGGAACAAACCCTCCCAATTTCCTAGGCCGGATACTGTTCCCTTCTTCTCTGCTATTCTATTTCAATGCAAATTCACTGCAAACCACGTTATTCGCTGCGCAGGGCATCAATGGGATTTAGCCTTGCCGCCTTGTTGGCAGGCATGTAGCCAAAGCCGATACCAATGGCCGCTGATACTCCAAAGGCCAGCAATATGGCTCCCGTAGTAGGCGCCGCCTTAATGCCGAAGGCATTCCCCAGAACGCTGGTTGCCACGCTGCCGATGATAACACCGATCAGCCCGCCCAGCATACTGATGGTGAAGGCCTCTACTACAAACTGGGACATAATATCCCGCTTCTTGGCGCCAAGGGACTTGCGGATACCGATCTCCTTGGTTCTCTCGACCACGGACACAAGCATGATATTCATAATCCCAATTCCCGCCACCAAAAGGGAGATTCCGGCGATGCCGCCAAGGACTGCGGACAGCATGGCTGTCATCTCATTGATGGCATCCAGAAGCTCCGTCATACTGGTGACCGTATAAAGGTCCTCGTTCTTCATGATGCCGTACAGATAATTATCCAGCAGCTCCTCCGCTCTGTCCGTGTAATCCGTATTCTTTGTGGCAAAGGTAAAGCTGGAGATGGAACTGGATTTTGATAGTCTTGCCGCCGTGGAATAAGGAATGTAAATGCGGTCATCGGCGGAATTCGCCTCCCCGTCCGCCTTTTCCTCCTGTATTCCCACAATCTTAAACATCTTGCCGTTGATCTTGAGGGTATCACCGATTGCGGCCCTGCCGCCGAACAGCTCCTCCGCCACATAGGTCCCGATCACACAAGCCTCATACCGGTTCAGAATATCCGCATAATGGATGAACCGTCCCTCCGCCAGCTCCAGTGAATTGATTGCCATATAATCCTCACCCACCCCCAGCACAGTGGTGGACAGGGAAGTATTCCCGTTCTTTACCGTATACCGGGAGGAAAGGCTCGGAGTAACACCTGTAAAAATATCCTTGTTTTCCTCTGCAAATTCATAGATATCATCCACATCCACCTTACGGGTATCTGTATTCGTTACATTGACGGATATGATATTGGTTCCCATATCGGAAAAGGTATCCACAATATAATTTGTGACGCCTGTTACCAGCCCCAGAAGCGTAATGACCGAGGCAACACCGATAATCATGCCCAGCATGGTAAGGAAGGAGCGCATTTTACTGCCCAGGATACTCTTGAATGCCAATTTGCACGCCTGACTGAACTTCATCTCTCCACCTGCTTCCTGTACTCTTCTGCGGAACCGTCAAAGGTAATCCTTCCATCCTTCAATGTTACAATCCGCTTCGCCTCTTCCGCCACAGACCGGTCATGGGTAATCAGTACGATGGTATTCCCTTCTTCATTAAGCTGCTTCAGAAAATCCAGCAAGTCCCGGCTGGTTCTGGAATCTAATGCTCCAGTAGGCTCATCGGCAAGAATAAGGGAAGGACTGCCCGCCAGCGCCCGTGCTACGGCGCCTCTCTGCTGCTGTCCTCCAGAGAGCTGATTGGGAAGATTTCTCCACTTATCCTCCAGTCCCACCCTCTTCAAAGCCTCCATTGCCTGCTGCTTCCTCTTCTTCTTGCCCATCCCCGCATAGAGCAGGGGAAGCTCCACATTCTCCAGCAGGGACTGCCTTGCCAGAAGATTATACTGCTGGAAGATGAAGCCGATGGTCTTATTCCTGACCTCCGCAAGGGCATCCCCCTTCATCTTGCTGACATCCCGGCCTTTCAGGATATATTGCCCGGAGGTGGGCACATCCAAGGCTCCTATGATGTTCATGATGGTGGATTTGCCGCTTCCGGATTTCCCGACGATAGCTACAAATTCCCCCTCCATGATCTCCAGGCTGATTCCATCATTGGCCCTGACCTCCGTAGCTCCCATCTGATATATTTTATGGATATCAATTAGCTGTATCAGGGGTACTTTTGCGGAAGACAGGGTGGACGCCCTGCTGTCCGTCATTGCTTGATTATAATCCTCGCTGTTCATAAAAGCACCTCCTGTTATCGCCCGCCGGGCATTCCTCCGCCATTCATGCCGCCCCCGTTTCTGCCGCCCCGCGTTCCGCCCGGGAAGCTGCCCTGACCGGAACCGTCCTGCATCTGGAAGCTCACTCCGCCTTCCGGGAATATAAAGGTATCCAAGGCCTGGGATATCCGCTGGACATATACTGTCTCCTCTCCCGTGAGTCCGCTGATTACCTCAACATAATCCCCGTCGGTGATTCCCGTCTCAACCCGCACCTGACGGAAACCGGCCGGAATCCCTTCCTCTTCCGCCACAGCCGCAGGATCCTCCACATATACTACATTCCCCCGCATCAGAGCATCGCTGGGAATCGCAATGGCCTGCTCCGCCTTCTCAATAACGATCTCACCGGTTACATTCATTCCGGGAAGAAGCTCTCCCGCTTCCGTCAGCTTTACAGTAACAGGATATTCGGTAACCCCCTGGCTGGTGGTGCTCAAGAGGCTTACATTGGTTACGATACCATGGTAGATCTCGCCCTCATAAGCATCCGCCGACACATTTACCTCCTGGCCCGCCTTGACATTCTTCACATCCAGTTCATCGACACTCATCTCAAAGGTGACCGCCGACAGGTCATAGATGGTGCAAAGGCTGCTGTTTACGCTATTGGATTTGATGGTATCTCCCACCAGCGCCCCCTTGCTGACAATCCTTCCGGAAATCGGTGCCGTAATGCTGTAGTCCGATCTTGTATCAATGATCTCCTGAAGCTTCGTCTGGGCATCCTCAATGCTTTCCTCTGCCGTCTCCATACTGTCCCTGGCATTATCAACGGTTTTTTGGGCACTTTCTATCTTATTCCGGTAGCTCTCCAGCAGATCATCGATGGTTTCATCCGTCAGGCGGTATACCGGGTCACCGGTTTTGATCTTACTGCCTTCTTCGATCATCAGCTCTCCGATCTCTCCGGAAGAATCCGCCTTAATCACCGTATCGGTTAATACCCCGAAGGTTCCCTCCGCAATACTGTAGATATTGCTGCCGATTACGGCAGTCGCTGCGGTTTCTCCGGTCAGACCGCCGGGATTCTCAACCTGGATCGTAACCTGGCGCACCAGCCGGCTGCCGCTCAGCACCTCATCAATCGTGCTTACCTTGGTTACCACTCCGCTCAGGGTCTCATCCGTTGCCACTATGGTAATCTCCGCTTTTTTTCCTATAAGAGAGGAATCCGCCTCGGCGGCAGAAAAGGGAAGAACCAGAAGCATGGAACTGTTATCATAGATCTGCGCAATCTGGGTACCGGCCTGTACCGTATCTCCTTCTTTCACATACAATGCCTTCACGATTCCCGTCTCCCTGGAAAGCAGTTCAGGATTCCCGTATTTCTTCAATGCCTTGTTATATTCGTCCAGGGCGTCCTGATGCTCCTTCTGGGCTTCACTATAGCTTTTCTCCGCCTTGGTCAGATTTTTCTTTGCCCTGTCCAATGAAGTCTGGGCCGTCTCAATCTCCGAATCCAGATTATCCGTAGTCACCTGGTAGAGCACCTGGCCTTCCTCTACAAGATCGCCTTCTTCAAAATCAGCAGCGATGATTTCTCCCTGTACCAGGGTTGTAACCTCATAGGTATTCAGCGGCTGAATGATTCCCGAAGAGGAAAGAACCTTCTGGATATCGCGGATCTCCACCTTCGCCGTATTAATTACTTCCTGAGCCGCCATGCTCTGGACGAAATCTGCCCTCATCCTCTGAAGGCCCATATTGACCGCCGCCGCAATGACTGCCAGAACCACCACCCATATAATTAGCTTCTTCCATTTGATTTTCATGGCTATCCGTTTCATCCCAATCCTCCATCGTTATTTTATCCTGCTCTCAGCTACAATGATGCGGATTCTTCCGCCCAGGGAGGCTGCTTTGTCATAGTATGCCTTCAGCTTATACTCGGCCAGATTCTTAACCTTATCCAGGGTAGTTGCAATATACTCCCCATTAGACAGATAATATACCCCAAGGTTCTCCGCCATCTCATAGGTATTTGACTGTGAGACAATGGACGTGGCGGCGACGGAATCCACCTCAATCCCCTGCAAAGCATAGGAGGAGGAAATCTCGTCATTCTTGTAACGAAAGCCCGTCGGCCCTTCTGTCATTGAGAAATCGCTGTATACAGACTGGCTCAGCCCGCCTTCCGTGCCATTGATAATATAACGATAGGTGCCCGTATTTCCCGTAAAGGAAAAGCCGGTATAGATTCCATAGGCGTCCATATCCCCGGTTGCATTTTTAAGAATGAGATTCTGTATCTCGCCACTGGCATTGGTATCATAATAGTAGCAGCCCATCACAATGCTTCCGGCAAGGCGGACCGGATATACGCTGATGAACTTGCCATTGCTGTAATCCAGAATTTTAACATCCCAGGCCAGCTTCTTTCCTCCCAGGGAGGTGCCGTCACTGCTGAAAGAGGTGCCGTTCAAGGTATAATAGTAGGAATTCATCTTACTGACGGCGGCCTTACCGCCCTCATATTTCACCTGGATAATATCCTCCTCATAAAAAGAGACCACATTCTCATCATAATCCTGGGTATAGGTATTGCCTGCGGCATCCACAAAGCTGACATAACTGGTGTTCTCGTAAATCCCCTGCTTATTTTCTACTCTATGTACTCCCTGGCTCATCACCAGTCCGGTGATGGTGGTACTGTACTCCTCCTGTGTCAGGACACCGGCCACCGTATTATTCTTACCCAGCAGCAGGGTAATGATATCCCCCTTGGAGATACTCCCCACGGAGGAGAACGCAAGAGAGGCCGCGCTGTTTTCAAAGCTGTAGGCTGTTCCCGCCACCGTCACAGAGGTGGGATTCATCCGGTCCGGATTGACTGCGCTGAGAATTCCGGTCACTTTTTTATCATAAGCCCATACAATTCCGGCGCTCCCGGAATAATACAGGACATCGTATTTATCGATATCCATATAGCTGCATTTGATATCGTTCTTATAAAAAGAGGCCTTCTCAATGGAAAATGGAATGGAGGCGGACCAGTTATTACCGGCAATGATCGGCCCCTCTGTCCCGGTGTTAACCACCGACAGGTAATCCAGTTCCCCCTTGCCGTCCAGGGAATATCCCAGGGTCTCGGCATATACCCTGCCGTCCTTTGTTGTGGTATTCAGCACATTAAAGAACAGATTCACACAATCGCTGTAGTTGAGATAGGAATCCTTTCTCGTCACGGTGATATCCTTATTTAATTTCTTGGAGGTGTACAACGCCAGCTTGCTGGCTGTGGCATTGGTTCCAAAGTCGCTGTCGGTATAACCCAGCAGCTTCAGCACTCCATGGATTGCTTCCATCAGGGTAACGCCCTTGTTCGGCTGAAAGGAACCGTCCAGATAGCCGTACATCCATCCGCCGGATATGGCTGTCCTGATATAGCCCGCCGCCCAGTGCTTCCTGGATACGTCACTGTATAAGGATACATTGCTGGATACCGCCGCGGCATCCTTTAAAGACGACATATTAACAAGGAGCTGTGCAAACTGAGCCCTGGTAATCTTGGTTGTATCCGGGCTGATCTCCCCCTTATCCGTCTTCATAATCTCCAATGCGTCAATTACTTTCTGCGCATTGCTTGCAGCCTGGGCGTGCCTGGTTCCCTGCGCTGAGATGGGAATTGGCAGCAGCAGAACCGCAGCCATAATAAAAGCTGTTACTTTTCGCATGTTCCGTCTCCTTTTGTTTATTGCAGTGATTTTGTGTTTTATAACCTTCCATATAATAGTAATGGATAACTATGAATATTCTGTGTTTAAAATGTGAGATTTCTGAATGAATATAATAAAAACTTTATAAAATCACAATAAAAGGGTCTATGACCCGCAAGGCAGATCATAGACCTTATTGATGTCTCTGTTGCTACTAATTCAGTGTGATAAAGCTGTTTATAGCGGAGGGCAATGCCAGAGGAATATTCTTCGCGGCATTTTCGTCAACTCCTTTTTTCCTTATATAAACCGTACAGCCCTTGGGTGCTGTTGCTTTAGAAAGAACAATTGCCTTGGAAGAAGTCACCGTCTTCCAGGAGCCGGCCGGGTTAAAGGTTCCGCCTTCTTTCACTATAACATACTGGTATGCGTTTGCAGCGGAGGCACTGTTGAACTGCAGTACCAGCTTTGAATCCTTACCCGTATAATAATAGGACAGATCGCTGGTATTTCCCCCAATGGCGGGAGCCGCCCCCTGACCGGGTATGGTCAGGATCCGGGTCTTGGAATAGGGTGCCGTATTGGTGGCTGCCTTGCGGAATTGCAGGGTCACCGTCCGTCCTCCATTGACAGCCAATGCCTTCGGCGCAATATCTTCAATACTCATATTACTGTCACACTCCATCCAAAAACCGGTTGCCTCATCATAATACTCCATGGAGGAAGCAGTATTCAGTGTCAGCTTCGTGAGGTTCACCTTAATTGCCGGAGCTGCCGCCCTGGCCGGAATTGTGATGGTTACCTCCGCACTGGGACGTGTTCCCGGATTATCGGCATTTGTTCCGATTGTCTGGGGAGTACGGATGACAATCTTTCCTCCCTTGGTCCGCAGGCTCTCCATTGTCGCCATAAAATCCTGGTAGCTGGCGGAGCTTTCCGTCAGGCTGACCTTGTTCCAGTAATAGTCCGAGGTCTTTCTCCATTCAAAATCATCTGCCGCGTCTACGGAGCTGAAGGTAAATTCCCCTTCCACCCTGTCATATTCCACACTGATAGAGGAATTGGCAGAAGGCAGCACAACCGTCTTCACTGTCTTCACCGTATCTCCCTTAAAGTAAAGGGTGACATCACTGGAGGCGGATACCCAGGCAATATCCATGCTATAGGCTCCGGCTTGTGCATTGTATTCACTTTCCAGCTCCGACCAGGTACTGCCGTCGGTGGAATAGTATACCACCGCATTGTTGTTGCTGTAGACCTGCATGGTCAAATCCTCGTAGTCGATCCTTCCAAAGGAAACAGCCGAAGCCGTCCCTGCATAAGCTCTGCCCTGGGGTGCCAGACAGAACAGAAGAACAACCGCCGCACATATTGTTAGTATTTGATATCTAATCTTTTTCATAAGTTCTCCCTCCTAGGATGCATTCAGAATTGTCAGCTTACATCCGGTACGGATGACAAAACCATTACTCAGAGTGATTACTATATTATTCGTCGTGGTGGTCTCAGTAGTCAGCCTGTTAATCTTTGCATTGGACAGGTGTATGATTGCCTTTCCGCCGGATATCTTAGCCGATCCGAAGACGGAGGTTCCTCCCCAGGTCACATCTGAGACGCTTACGCTGTAGGAATTGCTGAACAGGCTCAGCTCAAGTGTATAAGTAATTACCTCTTCCGTTACCGTTGAGGTGGTATTATCGGGTTTGGTTACCGTAGAGGTTGTGGTTTCCTTCAGGCTTCCCTCTGTAATGGACCAGGCAATCGGCGCGTCCTGCAGCGTCGCGGTATTAACCAGGGTGATACGGACATCTTCATCCAGGACTTCATTGTTGTTCAGATAAATCTCCAGCGGAGCCGCCGTATCCGTGATATCAATGGGAGAAGATGTTTCAAAGTTGGCCACATTGACCGTTACCGTCACAGCCGGCACCGTTTCATCCTCATCGTTGACATAGGAGGCATCTTCTACGGTATAGTCCGTACCTTTCACCAGAGTATAACCGTCAAATTTGATGTAGCTGATGGCGGTGGGTTCGGAGGTATACTTGTTAACTCCGGAGGGATCAATTACAAATTTGGTTCCCAGATCCAAACGGAATTTGAAGCTGGATGCATCGCTTCCGTCTCCGGACATATATATTCTCTTAAAATCAGTTGTGTAGTCCTTACCGGTGCTGTCCGCCGGGTTATTCACCCTGCTGTTGGGATACAGATACAGGAGCACTCCTGCTGTTGCACTGCTGGTGATGACATCGGTGTTAGCCAGGGT
Source organism: Bacillota bacterium (assembly GCA_023395555.1). Taxonomy (GTDB): domain Bacteria; phylum Bacillota; class Clostridia; order Lachnospirales; family Lachnospiraceae; genus Mobilitalea; species Mobilitalea torta. Next base: position 79,276 of record JAEWYQ010000025.1, on the reverse strand, counting down.
AATCTTCCCATATAATAATTCTTCCGTAACCCTGTCCATCTTCTCTGTCGAGGTAATCTTCGTCGTAATAATATACTGATCCCTGCTGTCCCTGCTTGCGGAGTTCTTGGCAACCGTACTCTTAATATCCACTGTTCCCCGATTGATTCCATATGCATCCTCAAAGCTGAGGGAGGATACGGTTGTGGAAGTGGCGCTGTACAGAGTGAAGGTCAGATAGCTGGAGGCCTTGCTGCTCTTACATACTCCCGATGTAGTAATCAGTGTGGTCAATGCAGAAGCCGTGGGAGAAGCCGGATATTCCACCCCGCCGCTTCCTGTCACATCCAGTTCGGAGGATGCCAGGGCATATTCCTCGCTGCCCGCGGTACCGACAGACTTTTTCCTCACATAGATATGACTGCCTGCTTTTGCTTTCGTACTGTCCAGCGTAACCGCAGCGCTGGAATTGATCTCCGTCCAGACTGCCGTCTGATAGTTCAGCTCATGTCCATCCGGGATTACCGTATATTCAAAGGGCACTTTTGCGCTGGCCGCTTTGACCTGAAGGGACAGAGAGGTTGAACTTGTATAATTTAAAGAAATTCCGTAAATGTCCGCATCGGGGGGACCTTCCTGCACCGGTACCGTAACGGTGGCCGTCTTGGAAACAACCGCCGAACTGGTGGCATTGGTTCTAAACTGAAGAGTCACTTCCTTTTGTGCCGGAGTGTCATAGAGAACTTCCGGCGCCACATTCTTCAGCGGCAGATCGGAACTCCTGCCGATGTTAATCCAGTCCGTAACGGCAACATCAGCATCCATGATACGGTATGCCATTCCCTTTTTCACCGCAATCGTGAACCTGGAGCCGTTGATGGAGATAGAAGGAGCCGAAGGTTTCTTCGGTATTGTTATCGTAACTTCCTTACTGGGGCGGAAGCCTACATTGGTTATGCCGGTTCCGTTCACCGGAGCAAGACGGAAATAAAGCGTTGCGCCGTTGGCATAGAGATAACTCACCTCTTTGGATATCGTATTGGTATCCACCGTCTTCCAGGCCGTGCTTCCCTTTTTACGCCACTCAATGGTACGTCCGCCCATATTGCTGAAGGTCACGGTTCCTTTCACCTTATTAAAGGTGGTTTTAAAATTAGTTGCCTGTTTGGGTATCGTTACGGATACAACCGTGTCGGATTTGTCTCCTTTAAAAGTCATTACATAATTCTTGGCCGCGCTCACCCACGAAATATCCATGGTGATGGTCTTGCCGCTGCCGACGCTTCCCGGTACCTCTTCCCATGTGTTTCTGGCGGAATCCGAAAAGTAAGCTGTCGTATCACCGCTGTTTAACTGCAGCGTGATGGTACTGTTCTGATAATTAATCTCTTTAATCGAAATACTTCCGGAGGCCTGAGCCGACCGGGGAAGCAGGAAGGCAGCCGCTGCCGTCAAGAAAAGAATTAAAGCTAATCCCAGGTTTCTGCAGCCTTTCGTCTTTTGAAACGAACTTAAGACGAAGGGCGTACCGCTCGTTGTTTTGTTTGTGTGCATAATTCTTCCTTTCACCTTTCTTCATTACTGTATGATATGGACTGGTAACAATCCACCTCTTTTGATATTACCTTGGTCAACACAAAACAGCCTGTATAAAAAGGAGGCCATAACTGTTATCGGCAACTTTTCCGAAAGATATGACCTCTTTTTTGAATTTTCTTAAATTTATACAATAAAAAAGCACTGAACCAAATTCAATGCCCGCGTTCCTATCTTCCACGCCCTATCCCTATACGCTAACGTAAAAAAGATAACAGAATAGAAAAGCCTTGATATCTTTTCTTCAAATTCTATTTATAGCATATCCCCAAAATGCCGGTTTGTCAAGAAAAAAACAGATTAATTGAGAAATAATGAGCCGCGGTTATATCCCATGATGCCATGATATCCTGCCGCCTTTTTCTGATTTTACAAAGGCTCCCCCATCCGGTAAAATTGGCAGGTAGCCTTTCAATGACCCTTTTAGGAGGATATTCTATGCAAATGCCGCAAATTAAGCTGTCCCCCCTCGGCCCGCCTCTCAGGGCTTACCTGTCCATCTTTCGGATGAAGGCTGCGGAAGGACTTCAATACCGGATCGCCGCTCTTGCCGGAGCCTCCATTAGCCTCTTTTGGATTGCCATGGAGATTCTGGTGTATTCCGTTTTTTACCTGCATGGGGAACACCCTTCTGCCGGGCTGCTGGCCGGGCTGAGCCTGCGGCAGGTGATTACCTATGTCTGGCTCGCCCAGTTTCTCTTTACCATGCAGCCTATGAATACGGACAGCGAAATCCTGAGCAGAATTCAAAGCGGTGATGTCGCCCTGGAACTATGCCGGCCGCTTAAGCTGTACCATCACTGGTTTGCCAAGGTGGCTGCCGGCCGGCTGATTCCCCTTCTTGGAAGGGGATCTGTCCTTCTGGCCGTGGGACTTCTGGTTCCCCGCTCCTATGGTCTTGGCCTGCCTGCTTCCCTTCCCGGCTTCCTTTGCTTCCTGCTCTCCACCTTCAGTGCCTTTCTGCTGTGCAGCGCCTACGGCACTCTGGTATGCAGCATCCGCTTAAGCATCCGGTGGGGTAATGGTCCCGTCTATATGATTATGCTAGCCGCCGGATTTCTATCCGGCAGCTACCTGCCGCTGCAGCTATGGCCGGAACCTCTCCAGCCCTATCTGCTGTTCCAGCCCTTTGCCGGATATCTGGATATTCCTGTCCGCTTCTATCTGGGCAGCCTCCCTCCGGAACGAATTCTCTGGGCACTGGGCCTGCAGATATTCTGGAGCTTTCTGTTCGTTCTTATGGGCAAAGCTGTTATGAAACGAAAAATCAACCGGCTGATCATCCAAGGAGGATGAGAACCGGCTGTAGAAAGGAAATGCCATGATTGACGATCTCCGATTATATTTTAAATTTATCAGGATGAATTTTCTGGCCGGTATGCAGTATAAGGGCTGGCCGCTGATGATCCTTCAGGTCTTCCTGGTCGTAATCACCGACCCTGTCAGCCTGATTTTTATGTTCTCCCGCTTCGGCAACATCGGTCCCTGGTCTGCGGAGCGCATCCTCTTAATCTACGCCATGGCTCTGACCAGCTTCGGATTGGCCGAGACCTTCGTACGCGGCTTTGATTCCTTCCCCTGGAGTATGGTGAGAAGCGGGAACTTTGACCGTATCCTCTTAAGACCCAGATCCCTGGTCCTCCAGGTGGCAGCAAGCGTCTTCCATATTCACCGGGTTGCCAGGGTGGTCAGCGGAATCTGCGCCATCTTCTGGTGTCTTGCAAAGATGGGGGTGGTTTTGAAGCTCCTGGACTGGATCATCCTGCTCCTGGCCCTGGCCGGAGGCCTTCTGACCTACGCCGGGGTGTTCGTCTTCACCTCTGGAATCTCCTTTTTTACCGTCCAATCCCTGGACTGGATCTATATCTTCACCAATGCAAGCTATCAGATCACCCGCTGTCCCGTGGAGTATATTCCAGCTCCTCTGCGCAATCTCTTCACCTTTTTCATGCCAATGCTCCTGATCAGCTATTATCCGGCCTCTGTCATCTGCGGCTGGGGCGAGCCTCTTCCCTTGGGCTTTTTGTCCCTGCCCTCCGGAGCGGCATTTCTCCTGCTCTCCCTGACCGTCTGGCGGATTGGGGTCCGACATTACACCAGCACCGGCAGCTGATTTTACATTTAGAAGCTCATTCCATAGGAGCTTATTGCTAAAGATATTTATTTCTGAAGAAATTTGTTTCTTACTCTGCCCCAGACAGTACTCTGGAAATACCGGTATGCCATATCGTATACCAGCAGTGCCGCCTGCCCTGCAATCAGCAGAAGTCCGAGTATCCCCCAGCTGATCTTCCCTTGATAGATCAGCTTAGGCAGAAAAATCAACAGCGGCAGATACATAATATTGAAAGTGATATATTTGATCAGCCAATACAGCTTCCGGCGGTCCACATTCTGCTTCATGCCCGTCAGCCGGTCAAAGGAATATTCGGCTACAACCAGATACATTCCCATGACGGCAAAGGTAATGCAATAGAGCTTATTGGGGGCCAGAATCAATCCCAGGAGAATCGCTCCCAGATAAAAACCGAAGCCATAACGGATACTGCTCTCCCGAATCGCTATTCCCACCCCGAAGGAAGCCGCTCCCAATAGAAACAGAGTGTTAAATTCAAATACTCCGCTTAATACGATGAGCAATACGGTTACCGCAAGCAGCAGACCTAAGAACGCCATCTTCTTTGCATTTAGCAGCATGAAATCAGATCTCCTCCCATACATTCGCACAAGGTATCAGCACACCACAGATCGAGACAGAGGTTGCTGGTACCATATCCGCCGTTCGCCGGACTGTTGTAGCGGCCTCCGTTATATCTCTGGCTCTGCCATTGCAGCTGGTTATATAAATTGACATATTCCTGATTGTTGGGCTCCATCCGCATGGCCTGGGTGATGTGGTCATGTGCGGTCACATTATTTCCGATCCCTACATTGGCTATGGCGCTGAAATAATACCATCTCGCATTGCGGTGTTCCGCCGCGGACAGTATTTGCAGCGCTTCCCGGTACCGGCGGGCGTTCAGATAGCCGACCACCGCGTCAAGCTCGCCGTAATCGCTGCCTCCGCTATAGCTTGAGGAGCCGTAACCAGCCTGACCGGAGCCGGAATGATAACCGCCCTCTCTCTCCTTCATGATCTGCTCATAGGCCTCCTGGACCTCCTTGAACTTCTCCTCGGCAAGGCCCGCCAGGGGATTATCCACGTAGGAATCCGGATGGTATTTGCGGCTGAGCTCACGGTATGCTTTCTTTATTTCATCATTTGACGCATTAGGGGATACTTCAAGTACTTTATAGGGATTCGATATCATGCTTCTGTTCCTTCCTTTATTGTAAACTATTGCGGTTGTTTCTCTCTCTTTTGAATTTTATCAAATTTCGTCCATACTCCGTCGTATAAGATATTGCGGAGAATATCCACATCCAGCAGACAGGGAAGCTTTTCAAATTCCCTGGTGCATTCCGCCATCATCATCGTCAGAATACGGCGGCATTCCTCCCCCAGCTCTTCCCGGTCCTGTTGCAAAAGCAGCGGGTTATAGCTGTTATGCTTCTTATCCTTTTCCATATCATCATATGCGTCAAGGATGTAGATATACTTTCCAAGATAAAAACCGATGGTCCGGAGTCCCTCTTCCCATTGATCCTGGCGGTAGGCAAAGAGCTCTGACATTAATTCCCCAAAGCAGCGCGCTGCCAGGTCGATATTGGTCTCCCGGCGCTGTTCACACTGCGCCAGCTCCGCCAGGCTCGTTTCAACCGCCTTGCATTGCCTTGGATACTTGCGGTTAATCCGCCGATAGTGCCGTTTTAACATTCCGGCTCCGGCCAGACCCGCCGGATTCTTCTCATCCTTCCAGTCATCCCGCAGATGATGATACGTAAGGGCGATGTTCATGGCCGCCACATATTCGGTTATTTCATTCACCAGGGAATCGTGCTTTTTCATGGGGTGTGCCATACATCTGCCCTGCAAATGTACCGTCTCACATTCATACAGTGAGGTAAGCAGCAGGATGAGAAAGGTCATGTCATAGGAGAGGGTCATCTGGCCGAAACGTCCGTAATTGTCCTTCAGCGTCTTACATAAACCGCAATAGTACGCTTTATATTTATAAAAATCCTTCATCTTCAATTCCGGTTTATATACATTGACGTAACCAAACATATCTGCTCCTCTTCTGGAAGGTCTGTCACGGACTAATCTGCTCATCTTGGACATTATAACATTGTTTTCAAAATAGTGAAGTGAATCCGCAATAAAATCATAGAATTTTAATAAATACGGGGTTAATGCTTCTTAACCAGGAGCATTCCAAACACAGCGCCGCACAAACCTCCTGTAACATGTGCCACATGGGCTATGGTGTCGGTTGACCCCAGGCTGTCTGTTATTTCCCTGCCCAGATAGATGATAATCACAAGAATAAGGGTGATGGGAATCTTGCCGTTTTGCATTCCCGCCACCGAGGACAGCACGATCATCATAAATACGATGCCGCTGGCGCCAAGGAGAGCGTTCTGGGGAAAGAAAATCATGTAAATCAACCCGGAGATCAGTGCAGTAAAGGCAAACATTTTAAGAAGAGTTCCGGAGCCGTACTTCTCTTCCAGCAGAGGCCCCAGCACCAGGAACAGCACCATATTGCCGGAATAATGCTTCCAATCCGCATGCCCCAGCACATGGCCCAGAAGCCGGACATAGGTCAGGGGATTGGTCAGCGGTGCCGGATAGGTGCAGAACAACAGGGTCGTGGATGCATTCCGGGTGAGATGCCCCAGCATCAGCACGAGAAAGGACAGGAGAACAAAGGACAGTGTCACCGGTGCGTTATATTGGAATATTCCAAAGGATTTATTTGCATCAATTTTCTTCATTGTTCAATTCCTCCAATTTCTGCCCGATTTTTATCTGTTCTGCCAATATTCCTTTCCCAATCCATATGGTAGAATAAGGGTAAGCTTGTTTCTATATGATCTATTCCTCCCATCCAAGAAAGGGAGGATCCTATGTTACATTTAAAAAAATTCTTATTGTCAATCCTGATTTGCACCGCCCTGCTCCCGGTATCTGCTCTTCATCCGCCGGTCCATGCCAAGGCAAATTCCATTCAATTTGTAATACTCTCCAAGTATAAAGCAACCATGAGCATCGGTGATGAGCTCCAGCTAATCGCCATCACTACCAACGGCACAATGCCTGCCTGGAAGAGCAGCTCCTCCGCCATCGCCTCGGTTAATACCTATGGTAAAATCACCGCCAAGAAAGCGGGCACGGCAACCATCACGGCCAAAATCAAAGGCGGTGAAGCATCCTGCCATGTCACGGTGCAGAAAACAACCATCACAATCAGTGAGGCCTCCGTCTCTCTGGAACGGAACGCTGTTCATCAGCTCACGGCCAAGTCCTCAACAAAAACCCCCATCACCTGGAAAAGCAGCAAAAAGAGTGTCGCCATTATTGACGAAAACGGTAAAATCACCGGCATAAAGCCGGGAGAAACGCTGATCACCGCCTCGGCCGACAAAAGCTCCCAGACCTGTCTGGTCAAGGTAAAGCTTCCAACGGTAAAGCTGAGTCAGACAAAGGTAAAGCTGTTCCGGGGTCAGACCTCCAGGCTGACAGCCTCCGTGTCTTCCGGAGTCGCTCCCAAATGGAAGACCAATCGAAAAAGCGTTGCTGTCGTAGATGAATCAGGAACCATTACGGCAATAAAGCATGGCACCGCCACAATTACTGCCACCGTAGACGGGGTATCCCACAGCTGTGAGGTAACCGTCTCATCTCCCGCAATTGAGCTGAGTAAAAGCGAATTGAATCTAAAGGTCAATGCCGCGGCATCCTTAAGCGCCCGGGTCTCCTCGGGAAATCCCGTTACCTGGAGCAGCAGCAATGAGAATGTTGTCACCGTAGACCAGAATGGCCAAATTACTGCCTGGAAAAAGGGCCGGGCCTATGTCTACGCCAGCGAAGACGGTACCAAGGTCCGATGCACCGTATACGTAACAGATAACCAATAGTCTAATTACCTTATGGGAGGAATAGACCGCAAGCTTACTTACCCCTTTCAAATGATCCGGCTGACCATCAGATACAATACTACCGCTGCCGCAACCACCGTCAGCCCCATGCGAAGCAGACGCCCTTTTACCATCCTGTTTTCCATACGGCTGCTCAAGGTGTCGCACTCCATTGCCAGATCATCCGCATCCTTATAACCGCTGAGCTTACGGAATTCCGCCGCCGCTGCCTTGTAATCCTCAGCCTTTTTAGCTGATTCCTTTTTGTCCAGGGCGGCCTTGTATATTTTCTTCTTGAGCTTCTTTCTGGTCTCCTTGATCAGAAGCCTGCACTCTTCGGCAAATGCTCCGGATTCCTTATAATCACCCATGACTTTGAACTGCTTTGCAGCCTTTTTATACATTTCCAGCTTCTCATCACAGGTGGTCATACAGCGGATCGCATCCTTTAACCTCACCAGCTTCTGGTATCTCCCCTCTTTCGCAGCGTCGACCTCCTCCTCTTCCTCCTCTTCCTCCGAAGGCTCCTCCGCCTCTGCCTCTCCGGCTTCCGGTACATCCTCTGCGGCTTCCCCGGAAGCTTCCTTCGAGACCTCTTCCATGAGATTCTCAAAATCTACCGGAGTAAAACGGTGATAAACAGTATGCCCATAATCAAATTTAATACAATAACGGTAATCATCCGCCGCATTATCCCGGAAATAAATCACATAATCAAATTCATCCGTAGCGCTCCTCTCACATTCCACTTCACTGGAAAAGGAATAGAAGACTTCCATGATCTGCTCCAGGGTACAGTCATTCCTTCTTATTATATCAATGAACGCGGACAGGAATGGATTATCTCCATAATTCTCATGGACATATGCCGCTCCCGCAGGCGGTATCAAGATACAATAACGATCTCCATTATGGCTTATCTTCAAACGGCCCAGCTTATCCGCAGTCCTAAGGGCAAACTGCTCCAGCGCTTCGTCCATTCCGGCATATTCCTTCAGATCTTCTTCCAGAATATTGGCCAACGACCTCATCGGGTAATACAGACGGATCGTTTCCTTTTCATATCCAAGCTTGATCTGCTCTTCCTTGATGGTATCACAGATTACTTTCTCCAGCATGTCATAATTCATGTAAAACGTCCTTTCTATCTAAATAACCTAAGCTTATAAGTTACCGTTCAAACTCTTCCCTTGAATCTTATCCAAGATTTACATCCATCTTACCATCAATTATTCCCGGAGACAATAAATTTTTACAAACTCCCTGACTGAATAATTCATTTCTTTATTCTTAATGATACCTTTATCAATATATTTAATTCATAAATCAATAATATTAATTATATTGTTAAGCTTATTAATAATATTATTGACAATAATCATGAATAGATGTATATTAATGGCATAAACATAGAATAGGAGGGAAAGGCTGATGAAATATAAAGCGCCGGGCACATGTCCTGTCTGCGGAGAGAAGCTCTCGATCATAAAGCTGAACTGTCCGAAATGTTCCACAATCATTGAAGGAGATTTCCATCCCTGTGAATTCTGCCGTCTGCCGGAGGAGGATCTGGACTTTGTCAAGATATTCATCAAATGCCGCGGCAGCATAAAGGACGTGGAGAAAGAACTGGGAATCTCCTACCCCACTGTCCGCAGCAAGCTGGACTCCGTCATCCGAAGCCTTGGATATGAGACTCCTTCCAAGGAGGAGCTCAAAGACCGGGAGTCCAAGGAAGCGGCTAAAAACCAGATTCTCGAACAGCTTTCCCAGGGAGAGATCACAGCGAAGGAAGCGGCGGACCGAATTAGAAATCTATAGGAATCAGAGGCAGTCAATACGACACTTGCCATAGGATCAATAAGAATAGGGAGGTAACAGTATGAGTGAACAATTAAAGATTCTGGAAATGATCGAAAAGGGACAGATTACTTCAGCTGAGGGAATGGAACTGCTGGAGGCCTTGAAGCAGACCGGCGGAGAGGCAGACCGCGGGGATATTCCGAAGCTGCCCCGAGTCACTAAAAACGCGGGTAAATATAAGTTTTTGAAGGTCAGGGTAACCTCCGACAACGCTTCCACTAATGTAAGCGTGAATGTTCCCCTTCAGTTATTATCAACGGTTGGTGAAATAGCCACCCGGATGACCGGGGCGATCCCCGACGATGCCAGAGCAAAGATGGAAAGCAAGGGAATTGATATCACCGGCATTAATCTTTCCCAAATCATTGATGATATTATTAACGGAACTCTGGAGGACCCGGATATCGTGAATGTGGAAGCCTGGTCCGAAGAGCAGAATTCTATAATAAGGGTAAAAGTCTATGTGGATTAGAGGTTCCCGCATTATATGGATTAAGATTCATACTGACGGAACCAAGCCCTTCCGCCTCAATTTGCCCGTCAGCCTGTATACGCTGAAGGAATTATCCCAATGCCTGGCAGATATAATGGACCTGGTATATTTCTTCATTCCCAAGCATCTCCTTCCCCATTCCTCTGCCGGGCAGTGGGTGAAGGCCGCAAAGGAAGCGGCCGAGTCCGCGGATATCCTGCTTCAGTCTTTCATGGACCAGAAGGCCTGCAATCTCGTTGAGGTGAATGCCGGTAATGTTAATGTCTCTATCAAAATATTATGAATTCGGGAGGTACCATGCGGCTTCTTTTAAAATATGTATCCACTGTGGCAGCGATCTTTCTTCTGTCCAAGGTAATTCCTTCGATTACCATTAAGAGTATTCCTTCCCTGCTGGTCATGGGCTTTGTTCTGTTCCTCGTCAATCTGCTGGTAAAACCCATCCTGCTTGTATTGACCCTGCCCCTTAACCTGATTACCTTTGGCCTCTTCCGTTTTATTGTGAATGCCTGGACCATTATGCTGTCCGATGCCATGGTGCGGGGAATCAACATGAACGGTTTCCGGAATTCCCTGATTGCCGCCCTGGTCATTGCTATCCTGCATCATCTGCTCCGGGATTCGGCAAACCGGGACTCTGCAAACAGGACCTAGGAACTTTGCAGACCGAAGCTCTGTAAGCCGGGACTCCGTAAGCTCATCTGCTCTTCTACCCATGAAAAGACATCTTACGGTATTCCCTGGGCGACATTTTTAGCATTCTTCTAAATACCTTATTAAAAAATTTGACATCGTTATATCCCACTGCCTGGGCAATTTCTGAAACGGTCCGGGAGCTGCCGGTCAGCATTTCACAGCATTTCTCCATCCTTACCCGCTGCAGGTATTCGCTTACGGTAAAGCCTGTTTCCTGCTTGAACTTACGGCTGATATACTGGGGGGTAAAATGATGCTTTTTGCAAAATCCATCCAATATCTTCTGTCCGGTGTAATGCGTGTTGATATATTCTATTACATCCCGGATCACCGTATTATTGGTAAGGCCGGAGCCGCCGCCGACAATATGCCGCATCATTATAATCAGGATTTCTAACAGCCTGCACCGGAATATCTCCGTATACCCCACCTGCTTGTCCCGGTACTCCTTCATCATACCGTCCAAAAGCTGCCGCACCCTTCCGTCCTCATCCCGGAAGATACGGTTTGCAGGCGTCCTCCCCAGATATGTCCTATGGTAGCGCAGCAAACAGCCGTGCATCAGCTCCTCAAAGGAGATGCATCCTTTTAATGTGTCATCAATAATCTCCGGCAGGAAGAGACAGTTAATCAAGGCAAAGTCCCGGCTGGAAGTATAGCTGTGAACGCTTCCGTAATCCACGATAAAATAATCTCCCGCAGACACGGCAATGCTGACATCATTCAGGGTGTGAAGACTGGAGCCTCCGGTTATGTAGGCGAGCTCAAAAAACTCATGATCGTGCGCCTCGATATCCTCCTGCTGATAAGGCCGGATAATCAGTTTATCCTCCCTGCTCCTGTTCTCGTATAATTCATTTAATCCCATGGTATATTCTTTTTTCATTCAGGTTAAAATCACCCCCTATATTAGCGATAAACAGGTATTTTATTTTATCATATTCTCTGCTATCCTTAAAGTCAACTGGTAAATAACCATTTATAATTATGGAGGTATTCGTTAGAAAGGAAGGGTTATCGTATGGAATGGAAAGCAAAATGGCTGAAGCCGGCAGCTGACATGGGCGAGGTAAGCCCCCTGTTTTTGAAGAGCTTCTCTGCCCACGGCAAGATCCGGAAGGCAAAATTATTCATTACGGCTCTCGGCGTATATGAGGCAGAGCTGAATGGAGTACGGATCGGCAATTATGTCCTGGCTCCGGGATGGACCACTTATACCAAGAGGCTCCAGTATCAGGAATATGATGTTACGGATTTGCTGAAAGAGGATAATCAGCTTCTGGTAACCGTAGGAAAAGGCTGGTATCGAAGCAGGCTGGCCTGGCCCGGCGCAGATGTGCAGGATGGTTTGCGCAAAATGCCCGCCGGACTTCTGGCACAATTGGAGCTGCATTACGAAGACGGTACTGCTGCGGCGATCCTTACGGATGAGACCTGGAGCTGCAAGGAAAGTAAGGTGCGCTTTTCTGAAATCTATGACGGAGAAACCTACGATGCCGCCTTCACTGCGGATACGGTACAGGCTGTCGAGCTCTTTCAGGGACCTTATGATACCCTGATCGAGCAGCAGGGCGAGGAAATTCATGAGCAGGAACGCCTTCAGGCCGCACGCCTCTTCCGCACCCCCAAGGATGAGGTGGTAATTGATTTCGGCCAGGTGGTAACCGGCTATGTAGAAATCAATGTAAGCGCAAAAGCTGGCGAGGAGGTCCTCCTCTCCCATGCGGAGGTAATGGACAAGGAAGGTAATTTCTATACGGAGAATTACCGCAGCGCGAAGGCAAAGTATCACTATATCTGCAAGGATGGCATACAGAGCTACAAGCCCCGGCTTACCTTCTTCGGCTTCCGCTACATCCGTGTGGATCAGTTTCCCGGCGGTATCGAGGCTGCCAAGCCGGAGAATTTCCATGCCATTGCGGTACACTCCGATATCAAGCGGACAGGTCGTCTCAGCTGCTCCGATCCTCTGCTGAACCAGCTCTTTGACAATATTATCTGGGGCCAGAAGGGTAATTTCCTGGATGTTCCTACGGACTGTCCCCAGAGGGATGAGCGTTTAGGCTGGACCGGCGATGCCCAGGTGTTTGTGAAAACAGCCGCGCTGAATTTTGATGTGGAGAAGTTCTTTACCAAATGGCTGGCCGATATGGCCGCCGACCAGGAGGAAGACGGCCGGGTCGGCCATGTCATACCCGATATATTGGGACAGGGAGGCAGTGCCGCCTGGGGCGACGCTTCCGCCATCTGTCCATGGGAAATCTATCTTGCCTACGGTAACCCTCAGATTTTGGCATCCCAGTTTGATTCCATGAAAAAATGGGTCGGATATATTACCTCTCATACCGGGGATCAATACCTCTGGACCGGCGGAACTCATTTCGGTGACTGGCTGGGCCTGGATGCTCCCTCCGGAAGCTACAAGGGATCTTCACGGGAAGACTTTATCGCCTCCGCCTTCTATGCTTACTCCGCCTCACTGACCGTAAAGGCAGGCCGGGTGCTGGGAGCGGATGTACGGGAATACGAGGAATTATACCGCAATATCGTGACTGCCTTCCGGGCCGCATATCCGGAGTATCATACGCAGACCGAATGCGTCCTTGCCGCGCACTTTAAATTGGCCCCGGATTGTCAGGCGGCTGCGGATCAATTGGCCGCTATGGTGAAGGAATGCGGTATTAAGCTTCAGACCGGTTTCGTCGGGACTCCTTATCTGCTCCATGTACTGAGCGACTACGGTTATGCCGAATTAGCCTATTCCTTACTGCTTCGCCGGCAGTATCCTTCCTGGTTATACCCTGTTACAAAGGGAGCTACCACCATCTGGGAGCACTGGGACGGCATTATGGAAAACGGAGACTTCTGGAGCTCCGATATGAATTCCTATAACCATTATGCTTACGGTGCCGTAGCAGACTGGGTATACGGTGTTGCTGCCGGAATTAAGCCCATGGAAGAACATCCCGGGTACGAGAGGGTGACCATCTCTCCCATTCCGGACCAGCGTCTGGATTGGTTAAAGGCTTCCCTGGACACCAGGCACGGCTTAATCCGTTCAGAATGGAAAAAGGGAGACGGTGTATGGCGTTATGAAATCGAAACACCGGTGAAGACCTCCGTTCTTATCGATGGCCGCAGCTATGAGATTGAAAAAGGAATTCATATATTTTATAGCAGTCTGTAATACAAATCAAAGGATGCTGTAAAACAGAGGGCAGAAAGCCAAACGGTTTTCTGCCCTCAATCTTACGGCAAGCTTTTATGATTTCGTTTGCATTCTCGAAAGGTTTGAATCCGCATGGGCCTAGGGGCGAAATCATTTCCGCTTCGTCTTTTAGCATATCATATATTTTCTGAACAACAGCTTCCTTGCCTTCCCTAAAATGCAAGCAGAACATCATCGTGTTTCCTGTAACGACAGTTTCCTCAGATAATTCGCTTATCGCCATAATCTGCCCGAAAATATCAAGCTCAGAATGCAGTAACCTTCCGTCCGAATCAGGGTAACTGCACAGCACCTTAGCATCGAAGACATTGCGGTAGAATTCAAGAGCTTTACCGCTCTCCTTAACAAAAACCTGTATCATTGATCGGTACATAATTCTCCCCCTTGATATCTTTTTATCGGACTATTTTCACCGCATAAACAAATTTTCAAAGAATATAATATCCTATCGAACACGACTACAGTATGTCCTGTTCGATAGGATCATTCAGAAATATTTTTACATTGTTCTCTTCTTCCGCTAAATCAAACTGCACCCAAACAGGGAGGCTTATTATATATTTTCGTTTTTTAATGTATCTATGGTATTTTCCTTGCTTATTTTATGCATAGAATAAAGCATGGTAGAAAATACAACTAAGAACACACTTCCCACCGCCACTATAATGCTGTCCCAGGGCAGGAAAAATTCCATTTCCACCCCATAGCCCATGCTGCGGTAAATCAAATAGGTGATCCCGATAGAAACCGGTATTCCAAAGAGCAGACTTCGGAGACCATATAGAAGGCATTCATAATTCATCATTTTCCGAAAGCCCTTCCTGGTCATGCCTGTAGATTTTAACATAGCGAATTCCACCCGCCTCAGGGCAATATTGGTCGTGATGGTATTGAATACATTTGCAGCCGCAATTAATGATATCAGGGTGATAAATCCGTAGGAGAAAATACGTATTACCGTAATCATCGCCCGTTCTCCTTCTGCACGTTCCATCACATCATACAGGCGATAAGGGGAAAGCCCTCCTTCTTCCGCCGCTTTATAAAGCCTTTGATACACTTCCTTATGATTTGTTGTTTTCATATACACGGAATAGGAATAGCGGGCATTTTCTATACCCAAAAGCTCTAAAGCATCTTCGATCTGACTCAAGGGGAAAACAACAACCGCGGCCCCGTAATTATAGTTGTTTACTCCAAAGGGACCCTTCTCCTCCACCCTCGCAGTCAAAGCTGCCTGTCCGCCGGTTTCCTGTGTATCCTGGTTCTCCGGCTGCAGCTGGAATTCTATCTCTTTCTTGTCAAATGTCCGGTAAGTATGATATCTTCCTTCCTCCTGGACATAAAAGTTAACTGTATCTACAATGATTGCGGAAGGAAATTCATCCTTGTCTTCCGCAGAATACCCCCTTTCCTTCCAGTACTCCCAAAAGGTGCTGTCATCAACGAAGAAAAGATTTCCTGCCAGCGTAATCATTCCATCTGCATCAACATTAGAATCCTGTCCCGTGCCGATATAATCAAGATACTTTTTATTTACTTCCTCTGCCTTAACCTTAATCCTGGTGTAGACATTCCAATTATAGCTTAGCTTCGTAACGCCTTCCACACCTCCCAGTATTCTGGCGCCGTCCTCATATCCGATATCTCCGGCATCATCGGGATTAAAGCTATAATAAATATCATATTCCAGATCATTTACCGCTGTCCCTGTTCCTTTGATTAAATAAGCACAAAAACTGCTGGCAGAGATAAATAATACCACACTCATAAAAAGGGAAATTACAGTGGCTTTGTATTTCTTCCTGTTTCGCTTAAAGTTTTTGGATGCTATCATTCCTTCCAAACCAAAGACCTTATAAACCAGAGGAGAAGTTTTCATTTTTCTGCCTTTCATCAGAATATCTTTTGATTGGCGGATGGCATCGATAGCAGACACTTTTCCTGCCCGTTTTGCCGGAATGTGAGCAGATATCAGTACCGTAACAAAGCCTACAACCCCTGCGATTACAACAGATGGCCACGACACATATAAAGTCAGTGCCACATCCGTATCCAGTATATTTAAAAATAACGATTCAGTGAATATTAAGGTGATCCCTATTCCGCCAATACCGGCGAGAATTCCCAGGGGAATTCCTATTCCGCTTAAAACAGCAGCCTCAAACAATACACTTTTTATAATCTGTTTTCTTGTTCCGCCAATGGAGGAAAGCAGGCCAAATTGCTTTATCCGTTCACTGACAGAGATGGAGAAAGCATTATATATCAATGATATGGAACCAAACATAATGATAATAATTAAAATTGCTCCCAGACTATATAAGGTTCTATTAAAATTGCTATTGTTGGAAGCATTCAGATATCTCAGATAACCGCTGTTAAATGCCGACCCTTTTTCCTTATAATAATTTTCTATATAGGAGTAAATGTTCTTCGGCTTTTTCACCTGTATATAGGCATCGTACACTGTATCGCTGTCACTGTCAGCCATAGTAAGGGCTGTATATCCGGGGGCAGAGTAATCCTCAAAGGATGGCCGTTCATAAAATCCTGTTACCTTATAGGTTCTTTTCTCTCTTATCCCTAATTTCTCTGTCCCATTGTTTTTCAGTAGATCGCTGTCCTCCCCTGACACAAAGGGGGTTTGCTGGTACAGTATCTCTTCTCCAAGGTATCTGTCCCCTATTTCCAAGGTAATTTCATCTCCTAAGTGATGCATTACCCCTCCATTATATTTTAGATGACTGGGCAGAATAATCTCATCTTTGGAGGCAGGCATACTGCCTTCCGTTATTTTCACAGGAAGCAGTCCGGTAAAGCCTTCTCCCAGCCCATATATATAAATATAAGGCTTATCTTTATTTATGGTGTCTCCATAAGCATAACCAATATACTGTCCCACACCTGCCCTTACTATCTTTTCCTCAGAAAGCAGGGTATCCAGCTCCCCCTTTGTCAATTGAAATACCGCTCCATGCCAGCTGCCGTCTGTGGAAATAGCATGATTGACGGAAAACTGCTGAATGCTGGAGATAAAAGAGGTCACCGCAGTCAGCATGGATACCGAAAGAACAATCCCTATAATCGTAATCAGCGTTCTGACCTTATTCATTTTCAAGGTACGAAGGGTATACTTATTCATAATATTCATGGACGGATCACCTCATCACGGATAATTTTACCGTCCTCAATGGCCAGAATGCGATCCGCCTGCAGGGCAATGCTGTCATCATGAGTGATGATAATTAAAGTCTGATGATACATCTGATTGGAGGTTTTCAATAACTCAATAATTTCCTGGCTGTTTTTACGGTCTAAATTGCCCGTAGGCTCGTCGGCTAAAACGATGGAAGGTGCGTTCATTAAAGCCCTTCCGATGGATACCCTCTGCTGCTGCCCTCCCGACAGCTGATTGGGAAGATGATGCTCCCTTCCCTTTAAATTCAATATTTGAAGCAGTTCGCCGAGTCTTTTCTCATTTACTTCTCTCTGGTCCATTAATACCGGAAGGGTGATGTTTTCCGTTACATTCATAACCGGCAAAAGATTATAGAACTGATAGATCAGCCCCACTTCCCTTCTTCTAAAAATGGCCAGCTCTTCATCTCCCTGTTGATATACATCCTTTCCATTCACATATACTTTGCCGGAGGTAGGCTTATCCACACCTCCCAGAATATGAAGAAGAGTGGATTTACCGGAACCGGAGGGCCCGATAATTGCCACAAATTCTCCTTTATTTATGGAAAAGGATACCCCGTCCAGCGCTTTTACTGTATTTTCTCCCTTTCCATATTGCTTTGTCAGATTTTCTACCCGTAGTAATTCCATGTGTGCCTCCATACTATGCTCTTTTTTCTGTTCTTTACTTTTCTTTCCTTTTCAGATTGTAACACCGGCAAGTGACATACCGGTGACTGAAAAATTACAAAAATGTCACATTTATTTTTACTTGAAGTAGAAACGGATTACAAACCTGGCGCCGCCCTCTTTTTTATTTTCCGCTTTTATGGTGCCGTTCTGCCTTACAATAATCTGCCTGGCTAAGGCCAGTCCTATGCCAATGCTCTGAGAAGAAGAATTCTTCCCTTTATAAAACCGTTCAAAGATACGGGGTAAATCCTCCTCTGCAATTCCGGTTCCATTGTCCTCAATAATCAGTTCTGTAAAAATAGAATTACAAATCCCCTTTATTTCTATCATGCCTGTCGGCATGATACCATGATTTGGAGTATGTTCCATGCAGTTTTTTATTACATTTAAAATTGCTTCCACTGTCCAGGACATATCTCCTATGATATAAGCATTTTCTTCAATATTCACTCGCAAAAGCTGCTCTTTTAACTCCATAGGAATTAAAACAGTTTCAAGGGAAAGCCGGACGGCCTCCCTTAAATCAATTTTTTCTTCTTTAAAAGAGACCGTTCCCGCATCCAGTTTTGACAGTCTCAGTAAGGCGGAAATCAGCCAGTCAATCCGCTTCATAAGCCCTTTCAGATCCCTGATATAGCCTGCTTTCTGTTCGGCTGAGATATCTTCTTTTTCTAAAAAGGTAAGGAGAAGATTAATGGATGTCAATGGGGTTTTTAATTGATGAGAGATATCCGCCATGGAATCTGCCAGATATATCTTATCCTTGCTTAAAGCATCTCTTTGCTCTCTCAGACGGATGACCATCTTTTGTATTTCATTTTGTAAGATGGATAACTCCCCTTCTTTATATTCACTGAACTCCACCGCTTCCCGGGAATGAAGCACCTTATCAATTTCCCGGCTCAGACCGGCAATATTTTGATACCTCTTATCAGTAATCATAAAATGCAGGACGGATACCAGAAGGATGAAAATAAACAAAGCAATCCCTGCAGCGATACTAATAAAAAAGCCTATGGACGTGCCTGCCAATAATACAATGGAAAATAATATGATGTCTCTTTTTATCTCAGGATTTCTGATGATTGATGCATTCCTGTTTTTCATTCCTATGTCCCTGCCTTTTACCGCGCAAATTTTCATTAAAATGCTGACCCGGGCCCGGTCCCCCTCCTTTGTCCCATCCTATTTCTTTCAACCTTATCTTCCCGCCTTTTATACGAACTATTTCTGTCAACCCTCATCAACCCGGTATCCAAGACCGCGGATGGTTTTAATAATGCCGGGATTTTGAGGATCATCTTCAATTTTCTCCCGGAGTCTTTTTATATATACCGTCAGGGTATTGTCATTGACAAAATCACCGGCAATATCCCAGATCTCCTCCAGCAATTTATTCCTTGACAGAATAATCCCCTTATTGTTCATGAACACCAGCAGCAAGCGATATTCCAGAGCCGTTAAAAATACTTCCTTCTCCCTTTTTAGCACGACTCCTTTTACGGTATCGATCTTTACATCTCCTGCCTCAAGAACCTGGGAACCGTTCCCCCTCCTTCTCAGTACGCTGCGAATTCTGGATACCAGCTCCCTCGGCCGGAAAGGCTTTGCAATATAGTCATCGGCTCCCATATCAAGACCGGTCACCACGCTGTATTCGTCTCCCGATGCGGTCAAAAATATAACCGGAATATCCCTCTCCTCCTTTGCTGCCTTACATACAATAAAACCATTGCCGTCCGGCAGGGAGATATCCAAAAGCAATAAATCATAGGGATTGTTACGGATGCGTTCAATTGCAGCCCTCTGCCCTGTCACTGAGGTAATAAGAAATCCTTCCCCTTTTAAAAATTCTGTCAGATGATCCACTATCTGTTTATCATCTTCTACCAGAAGTATATGATACATAAGACTCTTGCCACCTCCTTTTACTTTATCTTTCCCTATTTTAACAAATAAAGAGTAAATCTACAACTTAATCCATCAATTGCCGAAGAAGGCCCGGGTCATATCACATATGGACCCCAGGCCTTCTTGCACACAATTATTCAATTTTGAACCGAAACTGCGTTCATTATCATGCTTTTATTATTTTACAACAATATTGAGGATTCTTCCGGGTACATAGATGACCTTCACTACTGTCCTGCCCTCCAGCGCCGCTTTAATTACCGGCAATTCCATTGCCTTAGGCTGGACCTCCTCCTGCTTCTCATCCAGGGCAATGTTCAGATTGGCTTTTACCTTGCCGTTGATCTGGACTGCGATCTCAACCATATCCTCGATGGTCTTCTGCTCATCATACACAGGCCAGGTCTGCTGGTAAACCCTTCCCTTTTCTCCTATGGCCTGCCACAGCTCCTCCGTGATGTGGGGCGCCACCGGATTCAGAAGAAGCAGTAAGGTCTTGAATTCTCCCTTTGTCACCGATCCCTGTTTATAGAATTCATTCACCAGGGACATCATGGCGGCAATTGCCGTGTTGTATTTCATACTCTCATAGTCCATGCTTACCTTTTTGATGGTCTGATGCATCTTTGTCTCCAGCCCGGCACGGTAACCTTCTTCCCCGGTAACCGCATCCTTCAGCTTCCAGACACGGTCCATAAAACGGCGGCAGCCCTTTACGCCTTCATTAGACCAGGCAGCGCTCAGGTCAAAGGCGCCGATGAACATCTCATAGGTACGCAGGGTATCAGCGCCGTACTCACCTACGATTTCATCCGGATTTACAACATTTCCTCTGGACTTGGACATCTTCTCCCCGTTCTCACCGAGAATCATACCATGGGAGGTTCTCTTCGCATAAGGCTCCGGTGTGCTTACCAGACCCTGATCATAGAGGAATTTGTGCCAGAAACGGGAATACAGGAGGTGGAGCGTGGTATGCTCCATACCGCCGTTATACCAGTCCACCGGCATCCAGTAATCCAGCTCTTCCTTGCCGGCAAAGGCATCCTTATTATGAGGATCGATATATCTCAAGAAATACCAGGAGGAACCGGCCCATTGGGGCATGGTATCCGTCTCTCTGTGTGCTTTTCCTCCGCAAGCAGGGCAAGTGGTCTCTACCCAGTCCGTCATGGGTGCCAGGGGGGATTCTCCGTTGTCCGTAGGCTCATAGCTCTCCACCTCTGGAAGCATCAGGGGAAGCTCACTCTCCGGAAGCGGCACATAACCGCAGTGGTCACAGTGTACTAACGGAATTGGCTCTCCCCAATAACGCTGACGGGAGAACACCCAATCTCTGAGCTTAAAATTCACCTTCTTGGCTCCAATCCCCTTTTCCTGCAGCCATTCTAAGATCTTCTCCTTTGCCTGGGCAACCTCAAGATCGTTTAAGAAATCCGAGTTCACTAATTTACCGGTGCCGGTGTTGGTATAGGCTGCTTCCTCTACATTACCTCCGGCAACCACCTCGATAATAGGAAGGTCAAACTTCCTGGCAAATTCCCAGTCCCGTTCGTCATGTCCGGGCACCGCCATAATTGCACCGGTGCCATAGGTCATAAGCACATAGTCGGAGATCCAGATGGGGATCTGTTTGCCATTGACCGGATTGACCGCCGTAAGTCCCTTGATCTCAACACCGGTCTTATCCTTGGCCAGCTCCGTTCTCTCAAAATCGGATTTTTTGGCTGCCTGCTCCCGGTAGCTGACCAGTTCCTCATAATTGTCCAGCTCATCCTTATATTTATCAATGAGAGGATGCTCCGGAGAGATAACCATATAGGTTGCCCCAAAGAGAGTATCCGGTCTGGTAGTGAAAACCCTCAGCTTCTCATCCTTGCCGGTAATCTTAAAATCCACCTCCGCGCCTACGGAACGCCCAATCCAGTTTATCTGGGATACCTTGACTTTATCAATATAATTCACCAATTCAAGATCATCAATGAGCTTGTCGGCATACTCGGTGATCTTCAGCATCCACTGGCTTTTCACCTTACGGACTACCTCGCCGCCGCAGCGCTCACAGGCACCGCCTACCACCTCTTCATTGGCAAGACCGATCTTGCAGGAGGTACACCAGTTAATGGGCATCTCCGTCTTATAGGCCAGGCCCTTCTTAAATAACTGCAGGAAGATCCACTGGGTCCATTTATAATAATCCGGATCCGTGGTATTGATCTCCCGGTCCCAGTCAAAGGAATAGCCAAGCGCCTTCAGCTGCTCTGTAAAACGCTCCACATTCTTCTTTGTGACCAGCTTCGGATGGATGTGATTTTTAATCGCATAGTTTTCCGTGGGAAGTCCGAAGGCATCCCAACCCATGGGATATAATACATTATATCCTTCCAGTCTCCTCTTTCTTGCAATTACGTCCAAGGCGGTATAAGGCCTTGGATGGCCCACATGCAGCCCCTGACCCGAAGGGTAGGGGAACTCCACCAGCGCATAGAACTTCGGCTTTGTCTTATCGGTTCCTACCCGAAATGCCTGCTCCTTCTCCCATATTTCCTGCCATTTTTTCTCCACTTCACCCGGTGAATAATGCTCACTCATTGCTTAACTGCCTCCTTAACTATAATTCAGAGTCCGCTTGCGGACTCTGGCGCTCTATACAATAATAAACCTCTTCATCTCATAATCTAGAGACGAAGAGGTTCAATCTGCCTGAACTGCTATCCGCGGTACCACTCTAGTCCACTCACCCCCGAAAGGATCAATGTACTCCTTCGATCTGTAACGGGATCTCCCGCTTTGCCTACTTCATTTCAGCCAAAGAGCTCCAAGGCGAGTTCGAAGTCCTTATCTGCCACGTTCCACCAGCCGTGACTCTCTGTAAGACAGAAGCCTTCTACTACTCCTCTTCATAACCATAATAAATTATAAAATTAAGTTTATTCTATCATTTTTGTTCGTCTTGTCAAGTATAAAGTGAAAATACTGTCAATTTCATCCGACAGATACTTTATTCTTGCCGCCATTCTTGCTCAGATACATGATCTCATCGGCTTTTTTAATCACTTCTTCCAGGGTGAGGGTCTCGTTGTACTTGATATATACGCCGATGCTCACGGTAACAGAGATGGAAACACCGTCATAAGAGACGACTGTATGCTCAATATCTTCCCGGATTTTCTCCATCCGCTGTCTGACCTTCTCCCTGTCTGTCATGTTTTGTAAAAAGAGAATGATCTCATCACCGCCGTAGCGGGCTACGATATCATTGGATCTGGTTGCTCCCTGGATCAGCTTTGCAACCTTCTTCAGGACCGCGTCTCCCATGGGATGACCATAAGTATCATTGATGCTTTTGAAATCATCCAGATCTACAATCGCCACACAATAATTCTCTCCCACCAGGTTTGTGACCATATTCAGGGTTTCAAAGAAATACCTCTTATTAAAAATATCCGTCAGACCGTCGCGGAACGCGCTGTCCCGGATCTGCTTGTACAAGAAATTGTTCTCAATGGCAACGCCGATATGATTACCGATTAAGGACAGGAAAACCGCATGTTCCTTGGTAAAATAATTCTTTTCCTTGTGCTGGATCAGAAGAAAACCGATGAGGCGGTTTTCCACCTTCACAGGTACCCCCAGGCAGGAATGGATTCGCTCTCCTGCCCCGGGAGTATCATAGATCGGAGTATCCCTGTTAATGATAAATTCCTCATCCCGGTGCTGTATAATCAGGTTTCGCTCCAGCTCTACCCTTTCCTTCGGCAGTCTTTGTGATACCGCTTCGTAGGAATCGTTATCTGTGCGGATGTAAATAGTAGAATGCTCCGCTCCAAACACTCCCACCAGCATATCACTGATTAAATTAAATAAATTAGGATCTTTAATATACTGATTAATATATCTGCTTATCTCAAGAAGATTCGTAAACATATCCAGCTTTTTCTCAAGGGCTGTTACCTTCTGAGATAGGTTATAGATAGTGTTCTCCATAAATTCCTGATATTTATCGAAATGATTTGTCTCCATAGAGTTCCTCTCCTTGTATCTTCTACAGTCAAACATAACCAGCATTGTATATGGTAAAATGGTACTAGTTCTAGTTTCTATTGTAACATCAATATTTGCTATATTCCAGTATAATATTTCATCTTAAGTATATATTTTTCCCGATTTATCTTCTAAATTTTGTAAATTTCTGTTTTGCAGGACATTTTATACGGCCAGGATTATTGTACCAGTTCATCCAGAGAGCCGAAGGTATACCCCATCTCCTCCCATTTGGTCAGCAGCTCATCCAGAATCTCCGAATTGGTTTTGGAAGTGCTGTGCAGCAGCACTACTGCTCCGGGATGAATCCTTCCAAGGAGCTTCTCAAATGCTGCTTCTCTGGTCGGCTGCTTGTCATTATACCAATCCACATAGGCCAGGCTCCAAAAGAAGGTGGAATAACCCAATTCCTTTGCCATTTTCAGGTTGTTGATGCTGTATTTTCCCTGAGGAGGGCGATAATATTTTACCATCTTCTGTCCGGTTGCCTTTTCAAATGCATTTTCCAGGTCCTCCAGCTCCTTGCGGAAGGAATCCGGCGAGGAAATGCTTGACATATTGGGATGGTTATAGGTATGGTTGGCTACCTGGTGCCCTTCGTCCAGCATCTGTTTGACCAGCTCCGGCTGTGTTGTGATGTAATTGCCAACCAGGAAAAAGGTCGCCTTTACCCCATGCTTTTTCAAGGCTTCCAATATGGCAGGCGTATATCCGTTCTCATAGCCGGCATCAAAGGTGAGATAAATCACTTTCTTCCCCGTATCTCCAATATAATAGGCATTATATTTCTTCATCTCGGCAGGCGTCGCATTCCCCGTAGGCGGCTGGCCCTTCGCTCCAAAACCCAACCCCCAGTTATCTCCCGCACTCTCCTTCACCAGCTCCTTGGCATATGCGTTCTTCAGCATTGCAATTCCGCCGCCCAGTAAATATAAAAATAAGAACATCAGTGCCAGCAGAATTATTTTTTTGCGCTTTAATATTTCCATAAAATTAACCCCGGTAAATATACGTTACTACAGTATATTTACCGGAGCCGGTGAGAATACCAATAACTTGCCGGAAGTACCGTCGCCGGGCCGCTTCCCCTATATCTCCCTGCGCCTTCCCTTAATTTATCCCTTGGGCAAACAATTCGGCTACCGCCGTCTCATACTCTGAAGATTTTCCTGCTTTTCTTATTTTCTTCGCGGATTTGTCATTGTCCGGAAACAGCCGGATGAAATAGCTCCAGAACTCTTTCATTTTAAATAAAGTGTTCCGTTCATCCCCAATCTCCCTCAGATATCCCTGATAGACCTCATCATGGAACGCTTCCAGCCGGCTTTGCTCCGGGTACGGATTTCCGGTTATCTCACTGAGAAGACGCGGGTCCGCCAGCAGCCCCCGCCCAAGCATCACTGCCTTTAAGTCCGGATAGGTCCGGGTTATCTGCCGGAAGCCTTCCGCCGTGACAATGTCCCCATTATAGCCGAGAGGATTTCGGCTGAGTCTTACCGCATCCGAAAAAACTGCCATATTCGGAGTATTCTTATAGTAATCCTTCTGAAGCCTCGGGTGGATGATCAATTCGGTAATGGGATATTTATTAAATATTTCAATTAATTCATCGAATTCCTCCGGATCTTCCTTGCCGATCCGGGTCTTCACGGAAATCCTGGTTACCGATGCCTCAAATATCTCCTCCAGAAAAGCATCCAGCTGCTCCCTTCTGGCAAGAAAGCCGGCCCCCTTATTCTTTGCTACCACCGTGCCGGAGGGGCACCCCAGATTCAAATTGATTTCCTCATAGCCTAGCCGCTTGATCTTTTCCGAGGTA
Source organism: Bacillota bacterium (assembly GCA_023395555.1). Taxonomy (GTDB): domain Bacteria; phylum Bacillota; class Clostridia; order Lachnospirales; family Lachnospiraceae; genus Mobilitalea; species Mobilitalea torta. The sequence goes on along the minus strand of JAEWYQ010000025.1, from coordinate 53,749 downwards.
TGGATAAAATCCTTTGCCTGATTCGCCAGAAGCTGGGGTACCAGAACAAGCCCCTGGTTATTCTCCGGGAGGATATCCTTGCTGTCCCGGGATTTAAATCCCTCCTGCTGATTCGCCGCAATAAAGGGCGAGAAATATTTATCTATCCCCGAAAAATACTTATGGAATGCATTGCGGTAAACATACCCCGTCAGCCCCTCCATGGGTGCAAAATATAAGTTCATATTCCAGTAACTCCTTGTCCGGTGTCAATTCTTTCGGTGTCAGCCACCATTTATTTCTATCCCTGCAAGCCCTTCGACTGCCTCTCCATATCTTCCACTACAATATCATAGATCTCTCCTAAGGATGCACAATACTTCAGCACCTCCCATGGCTCATTGGTATGGAAATGGATTTTGATCAGTTCCTCATCACCTACCGCCAGCAGGCAATCTCCTTTCAAATTATTAGTAAAATAATCATTAATTACATCCTCATCAAGATTGTTTCCTTCAATTAATAACTGTGTATCGTATCTGAATTCAAGCATTGAATTTTCCTCTCTTCCGAATTAAAATATCTCTGGAGCATCACTGCTCCTGGCTGATGGCAAATTTCTGACGCAGCACCATGGGAAGAATCCCTCCGTGCCGGTAATAATCAATGTCAACCTGGGAATCAAAGCGAACCGCCGCCAGGAATTCGGTCACCTTTCCGCTGCCCGCGGCGGCAATCACCCTGACTTTATCCCTTGGCTTTACATCCGGCTCCAATCGGATCTCAAAGATCTCTTCTCCCGTAATCCCCAGGCTCTTTGCTGTCTGTCCGTCAATGTATTGAAGGGGCAGAATTCCCATCATAACCAGATTGGACCGGTGAATCCGTTCAAAGCTCTCCGCCAGCACCGCCCTTACTCCAAGGAGGCTGGGACCTTTGGCGGCCCAATCCCTGGAGGAGCCCATTCCATAATCCTTGCCCGCCAGCACCAGCAAGCCGGTCTTGCTTTCTTTATAGCGCAGACTGGCATCATAGATGGACATCTGCTCTCCCGTGGGCAGATAGGTGGTATATCCGCCTTCCGTTCCCGGTGCAAGCTGGTTGCTGATCCGTACATTGGCAAAGGTACCCCTCATCATCACCTCATGATTTCCTCTTCGTGAGCCATAGGTATTGAACTGCTCCGGCTCCACCCCATGCTCCCGGAGATACCTGCCTGCCGGTGTATTCCTGCCGATGGCCCCCGCGGGAGAGATATGGTCTGTTGTGATAGAATCACCGAATTTTGCAAGGACTCTTAAGCCTGTAAGGCCTGCCATCTCTCCGGGCTCCATGGCAAAGTCCGCAAAGAAAGGCGGCTTTTGAATATAGGTGGAAGCCTCTGAAAAGTCATAGAGCTTCCCTTCCGCACCGGAGATCTCATTCCACATATCATTTTCAAAAATGGACTGATATACCTGGGAGAACAATCCGGGGGTTACATAATCCCCAACCGCCTGGGATATCTCCTCCGGCGATGGCCAGATCTCCTTCAGATATACCTCCCTGCCATCCTTTCCCATTCCCAGGGGCTCCTTTAACAAATCAATATTCATGGTGCCCGCCAGGGCATATGCAATCACCAGGGGCGGGGATGCCAGATAATTTGCCTTAACCTGGGCGTGAATCCGGCCCTCAAAATTACGGTTTCCGGATAATACTGAGGTCACCAGCAGATCCTGCTCCTTCACCAGCTCCGATATCTCCGGCAGCAGCGGCCCGGAATTGCCGATGCAGGTGGCACAGCCATAGCCCACGATCTGAAAGCCCAGCTGATCCAGATAATCCTGCAGGCCGGCGGCCTTCAGATATCCGGTCACAACCTTGGAGCCCGGTGCAAGGGAGGTCTTAACATGAGCGGGTACCCGAAGTCCGCGCTCTACCGCTTTCCGTGCCAGGATACCGGCTCCCAGCATGACACTGGGATTGGAGGTATTGGTACAGGAGGTGATGGAGGCAATCACCACGGAGCCGGTCTCCATCACAGAGCTTCTTCCGTCCTCCAGCAGAAGCTCCGCCTTCTTCTCAAATACCTTAGGCGGTAAGCCATGTCCCTGGTTCCCCTTGGGCGCGGTGACGGATTCTTGGAATCTGGCCTTCATCTCCTCCAGAGGGATCAGATCCTGGGGACGCTTAGGCCCGGCCAGGGCGGCTGTCACAGTGGTCAGATCCAGCGTCAGCACCTCGGAATAGCGGGGCTCTTCTTTATATTCATTGAACATGCCGTTGGCTTTCAGATAAGCTTCTGCCAGCCTGACCTGCTCCTCATCCCTGCCTGTCAGCCTCAGATAGGCAATAGCCGCTTCATCCACGGGAAAGAACCCGCAGGTAGCGCCGTATTCCGGAGCCATATTGGCAATCGTAGCCCTGTCTGCCAGGGAGAGGCGCTTCACTCCTTCTCCGAAATATTCCACAAACTTATCAACTACTCCCCGTTCACGCAGCAGTTTGGTCAGCCTCAGCGTCAAGTCTGTTGCCGTTACTCCGGCGGGCAGCTCGCCTGTCAGACGGACTCCGATGACCTCCGGTACCGGAAGATAGGAAGGCTGCCCCAGCATTCCGGATTCTGCCTCGATCCCTCCGACACCCCAGCCCAGAACGCCCAATCCGTTAATCATCGTGGTATGGGAATCCGTTCCTACCAGAGTATCCGGGTAGAGATAAGCTTTCCCCCCAAGGTTCTTCTCCAGCACCACCTTGGCCAGATACTCCAGATTCACCTGATGTACAATCCCATTGGCCGGAGGCACCACGGAAAAATGGTCAAAGGCTTTCTTCGCCCAGCTCAGAAACTGGTACCTCTCTCCGTTGCGCTCAAATTCCAGTCTGCTGTTCTCGTACAGGGCATCATGCGTACCATAGCGGTCCACCTGAACCGAATGATCTATCACAAGATCCACCGCAACCTCAGGATTGATCTGATTGACATACGCTGCTCGCTCCTGCTCCGTCTTCCCCTGCCCTTTGGCAAGCTCATCCATAGCCGTTCGCATGGAAGCCAGATCCAGCACTGCCGGCACTCCGGTAAAATCCTGCAGAATAACTCTGGCCGGCTTAAAGGGAACCTCCTGTGGTCCGGAAGCCGCCTCTCCAGCCTCTTTCCTTCCCCATGCTGCAAGTCTTTGCACATGCTCCTCTTTTATAACATAACCATCCTGCTGCCTCAGCACCGATTCTAACAGTACTTTGACGGAATAGGGCAGGCTTTCGATTTCATAGCCTTCCTCCTTCAGAGATTGCAGGGAATAATAGTAATAGGTTTTTTGATTGATTTGAAGCTTCTTTAAAGCTCTGTCTTTCAAGGTTGTCATAGTTACCTCCATTCCGGCATGCCAATGCCTATTCTTTTATAAATACCATCTGTCCTTCCTCTGACTCCTCCGGCCGGTAACGGTAGCCCAGCCGGTCAAATTCCTTTAATCCGGCAGGCTCCTCGATCCCATTCTCGGCCATAAAGCGGACCATTTCTCCCCGTGCCATCTTCGCATAGGTTCCCTTCGTCACGATTCTGCCCTTCCGGTACTCGCCGAAGACACAGGTCACCGGCCTCCGGCCCTTTTCCAAATGCTCTTCCAGACATCTGCCGTATTCCCTGGATGCCAGATTTAATACCGTGTCCGTATCCTCATATACCTTCCGGCAGATACGGTCTCCCCAATATTCATACAAACCCTTGAGTCCGGAAAGCTTCACCTCCGCCTGCATCTCCAGACGGTAGGGAACGACGCCGTCCAGAGGCCGGAGCAGACCATAAAAGCCGGACAGAATATACAGATGCCGGTTCACATATTCCCAATGTCCTGTCTCAAACACCTTCGGAGCCATATATTGATACTGAATCCCTTCATAGGCTATCAAAGCCGGGGTCAGCCCTTTTGTCAGATCCATATTCTTAAGCCGTTCGTAATTGGTTAACGCGATCCTATCATTGCATTTCCAAAGCTCCTTCAGCTCATGAAAGCCGAACCCTTGCAGATACTTCATTAATTCTTCCGCCCTGTCTAAAAAGCATGGCAGGGATGCCGCCTCATACTCCAGGTCAACATTCATCTTCTTAGACGGCGATATTACAATTTTCAAAGCTTGTCCTCCGTAGCTGTTGGGTGTCAGGCACCATTACCTAAAATTCTTTGAATACTTTGCCCCCAGCAGAATTGCCTCCACCATACTGATTTCACTGGCAATGCCTTTGCCTGCGATGTCCATGGCGGTTCCATGATCCACGGAGGTTCGAAGAATCGGCATTCCTCCGGTAATGGCAATTGTCCTCTCAAAATCCAGCGTCTTGGTGGCAATATGTCCCTGATCATGATACAAGGACAGCACGCTGTTAAACCGCCCCTGCAGTGCCAAATGGAATACGGAGTCCGCCCCAATGGGACCAACCACATCATATCCCTCTGCCTGCAATTCTTCCACAGCCGGAGCTACATGCCTGACTTCTTCCTCACCGAACAGTCCATGCTCACCGCTATGAGGATTTAAACCGGCAATTGCCATGGTTCCGTCCGTCACACCAAGCTTCTCCAGAACCTCCTTGCACCTCTTCACATAATCCATAATCCGATCCTTGGTGACCAGATCACAAGCCTGGCGAAGAGATACGTGGCGCGTCAGGAAGAATACCCGCATCCCATGCACTTCAAACATGGTCAGGGGATCCCTGGTTCCTGTCAGCGCTCCGAAGATCTCCGTATGGCCGATGAAATCCACCTTTCCCGCTTTCAGGGATTCCTTATTAATGGGCGTGGTGGCTACCGCTGCCACCTCTCTGTTATTGGCAAGCTCGATGCTTTTCGCAATATACTCATAGGCTGCCTTCCCGCACATACCGCTCACCCGGCCGATTTGGAATTCCTCCATGTCCACATTGTCCAGATCAATCAGATTCAGAATACCTTCTCTGTAATCTCCATCCTTTGGATGCCCAATTAGCTTCACTTTCAGACCGGCCCCTGTGAAACGAATGGCATCCCCGATAATTTTGCGGTCTCCTATAATAATGCAGTCGGCGGCCTCCATTACCTCCTGTCTTGCGAGTGCTTTCACTGCAATCTCCGGACCAATACCAGCCGGATCTCCCATGGGAATTGCTATGAATGGTTTCATTCTTCTATTCTCCTTTATGCTCATCACTTTGTACCTATTTCTATCAATAAAATACCCGGTTAGTCAAATAATCATGTCAGAAAAAGGACTGGCAACAGTCCCATTAGGAATACTTCCAATCCAGTTCTAGTTATAGTGTATCACATGAATTGCATCTTAACAAATTGTTTTTCATTAGGGAGAGGTTAACGAAAATCATCCATATCTATTTTCTTCCTTCTCTGGCATTTCCGCCAGTCATTCACCAAAAGGCTGTTATACAAAACGAAAAATCGGGGGATTATTTATTTGAAAACAAATCGGGAATATAAGGATAGTGTCTTTGTGCTGCTGTTCAAGGACAAGGAAAGCCAAAGGAATGACCAAAGAAGAAATTGCTGATTTGCTGGAGCTGGAAGAAACGGCTATAGACACTGTAGAGAAGCTGCTGAAGGAATACCCTGAGAGCTCCACAGCAGAGATAGCTCAGTTGCTCCTATCGAAGAAAATCGTTATTAAATTGTGAGGATAATAAAATCCAAGCCCGTACAATATAATATGCCCGCCTTGTAATAATCAGTTGACATAAAACTCATTATTACAGGGCGGGCATTTTTCTTCTGTCTATTATTTCAGAATTGCAATGGAATAAAGGGGCATCTCCAGCACACCATCCTTCAAGGCTGCTTCACTGCCATCTACCGTAAGCGTTCCCTTAACCGACAGATTCTCATATCCTGCCGCCTTAAGATCTACGCTGGCTGCCTCCGTGTTAATATTGTAAATCACTACAAGTCTGCTGCCCTGATAATTTTTTTCCAGTGCGCAGATAGTATCATCCGTCAGCGTCTCAATTACGGTAACCATACCGCGGGCAAGCTCCGGATTCTCGTTGCGGATTCGAAGAGCATTCTTATAATAATTAAGTATGGACAGCGGATCCTCCTGCTGTTCATCCGCGGGGGCAAAATTATGCCCCACCCGATCCGCACCGGCAGGCCCCTTGGTCATACCCGCGGTATCCGTCTTCGACCACCGCATCGGAAGCCTTTTATTCTCATCCTTGCTTCCTGAGCTGTACATTCCCACCTCTTCACCGTAATACACAAAGGGGCTTCCGCTCAAGGTAAGAAGAATTCCTGCCGACATCTTCATCTGCTGTTCGTTGTTGGCACACATGGAAGCAATCCGGGCCGTATCATGATTACTGATAAAGGGTGCATCAATGTAATCCGGATTACTCTCACTGTATTTATCCTGCATTTTTATAAGAAGCTCAGCAAAGGAAGAAGCGGATTCCGAATCAGCTTGCCGTACCGTTTTTATTATACTTCCATTGCTCTGAGACAGAGGAAAATTAAAGAAACTGGGAATGCCGCTGGTATAATACTCCTTAATCACGTTGAATTCATCCCACACCTCGGCAACAATATAGGCATCTGCTTTCACGCTCGTCACATAATCCCCGAACCACTCCAGCACCTTAATATTCTTGGACACCGCTCCGGTAAAGAATTCCTTGGCCGCATCCAGGCGGAAGCCATCCACGCCCATATCCAGCCAGTATTTTGCTATCTTTTCGATCTCCTTGCGGACCGCCTTACTGTCCAGGTCAAGATCCGGCATCTGATCCCAGAAGATACATTCATAAAACCATTCTGATTTCCCTGCCCTGTGATACTCCTTCCTCCCATTATCCCATTTGGTAAAATGATAATATTCCACATAGGGGCATTTTGCCGGATCCGGCATCTGTCCCTCCTTCAGCTTCTCCAGATATTTCACCGCCTTTTGAAACCAGGGATGAGAGGCGGAGGTGTGATTAAATACCAGGTCGATAATCAGCTTAATATCCCTCTTATGGCATTCCTTCAGCAGCTTCTTAAAATCCTTCAAGGTCCCATACTGGGAATCCACATCATAATAATCCTGAACATCATATTTATGGTATGATGAGGACGGCATAATGGGCATCAGCCAGATACCGTTAAAGCCAAGCTCACTGATGTAATCCAGTTTGGAAATAATTCCGTCAAAATCCCCGATCCCGTCTCCGTCACTGTCACAAAAGGAATAAACAAAGATTTCATAATAATTCCTATTATTATTGCCTGTGTCCGTAACCGTTCCTTCTCCGGCTTCGCCGCATCCCCAAAGAGCGAATGCCAATATCCCCATCAAACAGAACACGCATATCCACTTTCTGCTCATAATCCACCCCATCTGCACAGATTTTGTGCCCTCTCCTTCTTTTTCGAGCTTCTATCCCTTCTTCATCCGGCTCCCCTACTTCCATATCTCGCTGAAATAATCCCGAATGGTTCTGTCACTGGAGAACTTGCCTGCATTGGCCATATTGAGGAAGCCCTTCCTGCGGAATTCATAGGTGTCGGCATAGTCCCGGTTGGCTCTCAGCTTCGTTTCACAGTAAGGAAGAAAATCAAGGAGCAGGAAATAGTGATCCGGCTGATGCCAATGGGCTCCTTTCAGTATGGCATCATAGAGCTCTGCAAACATTCCGGTTCCCCCGTCATGAAAGGTCCCATCCACCAGAGTATCCAATACCTTCTTAATTCTCGGATTCTGCTCATACAGCTCCCTGGAGTTATACGTGTCACGAATTCTCTCGATCTCCTCTACTCTCGCACCAAAGATATAATTATTTTCCTCGCCTGCCTGCTCTGCGATCTCTACATTGGCCCCGTCAAAAGTTCCCAGGGTCACTGCTCCCCCCAGCATGAACTTCATATTGCCGGTTCCCGACGCTTCCGTTCCCGCCGTGGAAATCTGCTCCGAAATATCCGCAGCAGGGGTCAGTTTTTCCGCATAGGATACATTGTAGTTGGATATAAACACTACCTGGAGCTTATCTTTCATTTCCTCATCTCTGTCAATCATCGCTGCAATTTCATTAATAAATTTTATAATGGCCTTGGCCCGGAAATAGCCGGGTGCAGCCTTCGCTCCAAAGAGGAATACCGTCGGATGAAACTCCTGAATTCTTCCTTCCTTCAAGCCATAGTAAATATCCAGAATTGAGAAGGCATTCAACAACTGGCGCTTGTATTCATGAAGCCGCTTCACCTGAATATCAAAGAGGAAGTCCGGGTTCACCCGGATGTTCTCCCTCTTATGGACATACTCCGCCAGCTGCCTCTTCTTAATCCTCTTAATATCATCAAACTCTTTTACCGCCGCCCTGTCACCGGCAAAGCGTTCCAGGTCCTTCAAGCGGTCCAGATCCGTAATCCAGGAGGTGCCGATCCGGTCGGAGATAAATCCGGAGAGCTCCATATTAGCCAGCGCCAACCAGCGCCGCTGGGTAATGCCGTTGGTTTTATTGTTAAAACGCTCCGGATACAGCTCATACCATTCCTTTAAAGCATCCTTTTTGAGAATCTCCGTATGGAGCTTTGCCACGCCGTTGGTGGAATGGCTGGCATAGATGGCCAGTCTTGCCATATGGATGGTGTGGCCGTCAATGATCCGATAAGGCCTCTGTTCTTCGGGACTCACCTTGCCCAAAGCCGTCAGTTCCTTCTCCAGAGCCTTCTGGAGCATTTCTGCATATTTGTACACCTCCGGGATTACATCCGCGAACAGCCCGGTATTCCATTTTTCCAGGGCCTCACTCATGACCGTATGATTGGTATAGGCAAAGATCTCCTTGGCAATCCTCAGCGCTCTGGCAAAGGTCATCCCCTCCTTCTCCATCATCAAGCGGATGAATTCGGGAATCGCCACCACCGGATGGGTATCATTGAGCTGGAAGGCATACTCGCCGGAGAAATGGCCAAAATCCTCTCCATGCTTCTTCTTATATCTGGCAATCACATCCTGGAGTGTTGCCGAGGAAAAGAAATATTCCTGCTTCAGCCTTAATCTCTTCCCCTCCTCCGTGCTGTCGTCAGGATAGAGCACTCCGCTGATGGCTTCCGCCTCCGGATCAGAGCCCTCCAGCGGCTCTGCCTGCCATAAGCGCAGGGTGTTCACCTTCCTGCCGCCATAGCCGATTACCGGGGTATCGTAGGGCACCGCATAGACCGACTGCTCCTTATAATCGATTCGGACCCGCTCCTCCTCCTTCCGCAGGGACCAGGGATCGCCGAAGCGCTGCCAGTCATCCGGCATCTCCTTCTGGAAACCATCCTCAAAATACTGCTTGAATAAGCCGTACCGATACCGAATTCCGTATCCGTTGAGGGTGATTCCGATGGTTGCACCGGAATCCAGGAAGCAGGCCGCCAGACGTCCCAGTCCCCCGTTCCCCAGGGCCGCATCCTCGATATCTTCAAAAATGCGAAGATCAATGTGATTCTCGCTCATCAATTCACTGAATTGGTTAAACAATCCCATGTTATACAAATTGCTGTACACCAGACGGCCGATCAGAAATTCTGCGGACAGGTAGCACACCTTCTTATCCGGGGCTTCCAGACCCCAGTCCTCCCCAAGACTCTTCACTGCCGCTTTGGATACCGCATTATAAAGCTCCGTGGTATTGGCATCCTTTATGGTCTTTCCGTAATCTGAATCCAGTATTGTCACTATATTATTCTTAAAATTATGATCCATTCTTCCTCCTGTTCCCTTCCGGGTGTATTGCTGTAAAATTATTTTCGGAAATTTTCGAAATTATATTAATAGCTTAACATCCGTATTTTATTTTGTCAATAGCTATGGGAGTATTGAAAATTCTATCGTTTCCCTTTATACTAAGCTTTGTGGGACCGGAACAGAGAATGGATCAGGAGGTGAAGTCATGGCAACAATTAAGGAAATAGCAGATAAGCTGGGCATTGCAGTGAGTACCGTTTCAAAGGGCTTAAACGGTGCAAGTGATATCAGCGCGGAGACAAGGCAGCTGGTGTTGGATACTGCTGTTGAGATGGGCTATGCCACCAAGAAAATGAGGACAACCCGGACTAGAAAGGTCTGTATCTTCATTGAAAATATGGATTATGAGAATATTGAGCAGTTTGGCTATGAAATTATTGCCGGCTTTCAATTGTCCGCTGCCAGAAGGCATTGGGAGGTCACGGTGGTACCCACCAATCTGAACCTGCAGGCGGAGGAAAAGTTTGATACCTACATGCTGAAGAACGGATACAGCGGCGCCTTTCTTCTGGGCTTCACCCTTCATGATGACTGGGTAAGACAGCTGGGCAGAACCACCGTACCGACTGTATTATTGGATAACTATATTGAGCGCAACAATCATGTGGGCTATGTGGGAACGGATAATTATGAGGGAATTGATCTGGCGGTGGATCACCTGCATCAGCTGGGACACACCAGAATCGCATTCCTTAACGGCTCCAAGAATTCCATGGTATCGGAACAGAGACGCCATTCCTTTATAAACAGCATGCTGAAGCACGGATTGGCTGTGGATGACAGACTTATCGAATACGGCTATTATGTTCCGGACTGTGCCAAGGATCATGTTCCGGGCTTCATACACAATGGCGCCACTGCAATTATGTGCGCCAGTGATCTCATCGCCTCCGGCGTTATTATGGAGGTTCAGAAGCACGGATTAAACGTGCCGGAAGATATCAGCGTGATTGGCTTCGACGATCTTCCCATCGCTTCCGCTCTCACTCCGGCTCTGACAACAATCCGGCAGGACCGTACGGATCTGGGAAAGAGCGCTTTCCTGCTCCTGGACGGGTTAATTCATAATGTAACCATAAGTAAACTGTTATTAAGGGCAAAGTTCATCCAGAGAGAGAGCACATCCTTCTGCAAAAAGCGGTAGGGAGATTTCTTTACTCCTTCTTCCCCTCGCTTTTTAAATTGCGGTACATCATAATATATTCATTCACGTATAACAGGAAGGACAGCAGCAGAAATGCTCCGCACACCAGCATCAGGATATTGGCGGTTCCGTTTTTCAGAGAGGGAACCGCAACCAGCACCAGCATGGTGGCATAAAATACGGTTGTGGATACCTTGCCAAACCATTTGGCACCATTTAGCTTTCTCTCCTTTTTCAGCATGACCAGGCCTGCTATCAGCAGAAAAAGCTGCATAACAACAAAAAGGATTAAAAGAAGAAACATCCATTTTATCTTAACTACCAGCACAAAGATCAGAGCCGCCTGGGTCAGCTTATCCGCCAGCGGATCGATGATCTTGCCCAAATCGGTAATCATATCAAATCTGCGGGCAATAAAGCCGTCCAGAAAATCTGTCAGTCCTGATGCCAATACAATGGCCGCCGCCTGAATATAATGCTTCGGACTGTCTGCCCGGATATAGGTAACGATAAATACCGGAACCAGTAAAAAACGGATATAGCATAGAATGTTCGGGATCGACCAAAGATCCTTTTTTGAAAATTTTGTTACTGCTTTCATTCCTCTTTCCCCCTGCAATTTAGTATGATGCATGTTCCCTGCGCTTACATTATATGATTAAAGCGTCAAAAGCACCGAAGGTGCTTTCCGGATACAGGATATTGCTATGCAAGCTTGCTTGTGATAGCAATATCCTGTATCTGGAAATGTGCGCAGCACCTTTTGACGCTTTAATCATTATATTAATCTACCCATATTTGTAGTGTATAAACAGAAAAACAATTTATGACTGCCTGTTCCTTAATAATACAATATTAACACAATAATCCGGTAAAGCATAGATTGTTTTGCCTTTTTTAGATTAAAATTTAATTAGTATGCCGGATTGTCTTTGTTTACGAATGACTTTAAGGATTCAAATCATATATATGAAATAAAAAAGGATGAGGAATGCAAAACAACTTTTGCTTCTCTCTTAGGAAATACCATGGATTTTATACGGAACCTCATTTCGGAATACGGCACCTGGGCCATATTCCTTATTATCCTTCTGGAGTATGCCTGCTTTCCGGTATCCAGTGAAATCGTACTTCCCTTTTCCGGAGCGGTGGCCTCCATGAATCATACCGGCTTTCTGACAATACTCCTGTTAAGCATTCTGGCAGGGCTCATCGGCACCGGCATCTGCTATGGAGTTGGCTGGTTCGGCGGACATGTAATCCTTCAGGCGATCGTACGCCGGTTTCCGAAGGCACAAAAGGGCCTGGACCATGCCAATGAAAGCTTTCAAAAGCATGGCGGTGCCGCTGTCTGTATCGGCAGGGTAATTCCCCTGATCCGGACCTATATCGCTCTGATTGCGGGAGCGGCCAAGCTCCCTCCCGTCACCTACTTCACCTCTTCCCTTCTGGGAATCACCGTCTGGAACACACTGCTCATCGGGCTGGGCTATACTCTCCAGGAGAATTATCAGAGAGCGGCAGGCTATTATGTCCGGTATAAGCACAATCTTCTTCCTATCGCTATCCTCTGCCTTCTTGCCCTGATCGTCTCTAAAATCCATCGAAGGCAACGCAGACGACAGTTGTAGAAAGCACGGTGCAGGGATTGGAACAAGTCTTCGGTAAACATGTTATCGATCATATTCCCAAGCCTGTTACATATAATTAAAAGAAGATTTTGAACACCGGGAGTGAGCAGCATATGCAATGGCACAGTCTACCCATCAGCAAAGTCCTGGAACATCTGGGCGTGATCCATAACCAGGGATTATCGGCCAAGGAAGCCAGGCAGCGGCAGCAGTCTTTCGGCCGAAATATTCTGGAGGTAAAGAAGAAAAAAAATATCCTCCTGAAATTTCTGGGACAATTTGCCGATTTTATGATTATTATTTTGATTCTGGCAGCCATCCTCTCCTTCCTTGTCTCTTACATGGAAGGAGATCCGGACTATGTAGATCCGGTTATTATATTATGTATTATCGTGGTCAATGCCACTCTGGGACTGCTGCAGGAGGCAAGGGCAGAAAAGGCGCTGGAAGCTCTAAAAAAAATGTCCGCCCCCTCCGCCCATGTTCTCAGGGACGGTAAGGTCAGTGTGATTGATTCCGCCGAGCTGGTACCGGGGGATATCATACTGCTGGAAACAGGATCCTTTGTTCCCGCCGACGCCAGACTGCTGACTGCAGTTAATTTAAAGGTGGAGGAGGCCTCTCTCACCGGGGAATCCCATCCGGTAGATAAGCTTGCGGAAGCGGTCCTGAGGCCGGACACTAATCTGGGAGACCGGATTAATATGGTGCTTGCCACCAGTAACGTCACTTATGGAAGAGGAATTGCCGTCGTGACGGAGACCGGGATGAATACCCAGGTGGGGCATATCGCCCGGTTAATTATGGAGGAAGAGACCCCCATGACTCCCTTGCAGAAGCGTCTGGCAAACACCGGAAAGGTTCTGGGAATCGCGGCCTTGGTCATATGCGGGATGATCTTTGTCATGGGACTGCTCAAGCACCTTCCCATCTTTGATATGTTCATGACCTCCGTCAGCCTGGCAGTGGCCGCCATACCGGAAGGTCTGCCTGCCATCGTTACCATCATGCTCTCCCTTGGGGTACAGCGAATGGCTAAGAAAAATGCGGTCATCCGCAAGCTTCCCGCTGTTGAAACCCTGGGCAGCGCCACGGTCATCTGCTCCGATAAAACCGGTACCCTGACCCAGAATATCATGACGGTTACCCTCCTCTGCTCCCCGGAAGGAACCGTGAAGGAGAAAAGCAGCTTTGCTTCCTTCCTTCTCTCCCACGCCGCATTATGCAATGATGCGATTCTCGATGTTCAGAAGGATTTCATTTCCCTGAATGGAGAGCCTACGGAAAAAGCCCTTGTTCTGGCCGCCTACCATGCGGGTTCCGATAAGAATGAGCTGGATCGCACCCATCCCAGGGTATTTGAGATCCCCTTCGATTCGGCCAGAAAGCTTATGACCACCGTCCACCGCTCGCCGGAGCATGGCTATCGCAGCATCACCAAGGGTGCCTTCGATTTTATGCTGGACCGGTGTACCAGCTATTACCGGGACGGCAAGCAGCATCCCCTTACAAATAAGGAAAGGAAAAAGCTGAATTCCATCAATGAGACTATGACCGCAAAGGCCCTCCGGGTGATTGCGGTAGCCTATAAGAACCTGCCGGATAATTTCAAGAAAATGAATACGGAGGAGCTGGAGAAGGACCTGACCTTCATCGGCCTGATCGGGATGATCGATCCCCCCAGGGAAGAAGTCCGGGGAGCAGTCGCCATGTGCCGGCGTGCGGGAATCAGACCGGTAATGATTACCGGTGACCATGTGCTGACAGCTCAGGCAATTGCCAGAGACCTGGGAATTCTCACCGAGAGTGAGGAGGCTATCACCGGGGATCGCTTATCTGTCATGAGCAACGAGGAGCTGGCGGAGAATATTTACCGCTTCAGTGTGTTTGCCCGGGTCTCTCCCGAGCATAAGGTCCGTATCGTCAAAGCCTTCCAGTCCAGGGGTGAGGTAGTTGCCATGACCGGAGACGGCGTAAACGATGCTCCGGCATTAAATGCGGCGGATATCGGCTGTGCCATGGGAATCACCGGCACGGACGTGGCCAAAAATGCGGCCGACATGATCCTGTTGGATGATAATTTTGCAACCATTGTAGCCGCGGTAAAGGAAGGCCGGGGAATTTATGAAAATATCAAGAAGGCGGTGCATTTCCTCCTTTCCAGCAACATCGGAGAGATCCTCACGATCTTCGTCGCCATATTGCTGGGTCTTCCCACCCCGCTGGTAGCTGTCCAGCTGCTATGGGTCAATCTGATTACCGATTCCCTCCCCGCTATCTCCCTCGGTGTGGAACCGGCAGAGGCAGATATTATGTATAAAAAGCCGGTCTCTCCCAGCAAGGGAATGTTTGCGGACGGTCTTGCCCTGAAGATCATACTGGAAGGGCTCATGATCGGCTCCCTGGCACTCCTGGCCTTTCTTATCGGCTTCCACTATTATGACACACCCGGGTTATTCCGCCCTCTTTTACCGGGCAGCGCTCCGGCGGATGCCGTGACCTACGTTCCATGGGTGGGGCGTACGATGGCCTTTGCCGTCCTGAGTCTGTCCCAGCTGTTCCATTCCTTTAATATGCGCAGCAGGCATTCCCTGGCGGATATCGGATTACTATCCAACCGTCAGCTGGTTTATTCCTTTCTGATCTGCGGTTTTTTACAGGTCATTGTCATAACGGTTCCCACCCTTGCGAATATATTCCAAGTGGTGCCTCTTACGCTGAGACAATGGGCTATCGTCCTGTTCCTGGCCTTTGTTCCGATTGTGGTAGTAGAGCTGCAGAAAAAATGCAGCGCCGGCTTAAACTCATTGAGAAAATAATACACACCCACTTGAAATCCTGTCCTGTTCGTTATATAGTTAAGAGGAAGGAAATAAACCACACCAGGATACATATGAGAGGTTTAACTATGGATATAAAAAACGGAACACATACTCCGAAGACAAGGCCTTATGATGATTCCATGCTGGAGAACTGGCTGCTCTATGATAATATGCCCTTTAGCCGGGATCCTGCCCTGTTTGTCGACCAGAGCTTTAAAACCGTCAGCGGCAATATCATCAAATCTTACCGTATCCGGCTAAATGAGCCCTACGAACTCAAAGAGGAATAAAAGAAACAGGGTTGTCCGCCATGAAAACAATTTACATGGAGACAGCCCTGTATTTTATTATTGATGGAATGATTTTGACGCCTTCCTCATTATATTTAGAATACGCGGAAGGCATCTTTACCCAGATATCTTGCCGAGCCGCCCAACTCCTGCTCTATACGTAGAAGCTGATTGTACTTTGCAACACGATCCGTTCTGGAAGGAGCGCCGGTCTTAATCTGTCCTGCATTGGTGGCAACCGCAATATCCGCCAGAGTTACATCCTCTGTTTCACCGGAGCGGTGGGATACTACAGCTGTCCAGCGGTTATTCTTCGCCATCTCAATGGCGTCCAGCGTCTCCGTAAGAGAGCCGATCTGATTAAACTTAATCAATACGGAATTGGAGACGCCCTGTGTAATACCTTCGCGGATACGGCTGGTATTGGTCACAAAGAGATCGTCACCCACCAGCTGGATTTTTCCGCCCAGCCGCTGTGTAAGGAGCTTCCAGCCCTTCCAGTCCTCTTCCGCCAGACCATCCTCCAGGGAAATAACCGGATATTTGCTGCATACCTGATCCCAGAAATCCACCATTTCTTCTACTGTCTTATATTCTCCCGCTTTCCAGAAGAGATAATCTCCCTTTCTGCCGGCTTTCTCCGCTTCATCATACATCTCCGTTGCCGCCGCGTCGATTGCAATATAGAAATCCTCTCCGGGGCGGTAGCCGGCTGCTTCAATTGCCTTCACAATATAGTCCAAAGCCTGGGTGTCGCTTCCAAACTTCGGAGCAAAGCCGCCTTCATCACCGACAGCGGTAACAAAACCATCATTTTTCAAAAGCTTCTTCAGGGTATGGAATACCGTGGCACTATGCTCCAGTGCCTGGGAAAAGCTCTCCGCCCCCACAGGCATGATCATAAATTCCTGGATGTTCAGGCTGGAATCCGCATGCTTTCCGCCGTTAATGATATTCATCATCGGAACCGGAAGGGTCTTGGCATTCACTCCGCCCAGATAACGGTACAGAGGAAGATGCAGGGAGGCTGCCGCAGCCTTGGCTGCCGCCAGGGATACCCCAAGAATGGCATTGGCGCCCAGCTTGCCCTTATTGGGCGTTCCGTCCAGAGCAATCATCCTTGCGTCAAGCTCACCCTGATCCAGTGCATTCATGCCATGAACCGCGTCTGCAATTGCAGTATTTACATTTTCAACCGCCTTCTTCACACCGGTGCCCAGATATCTGCCTTTATCTCCGTCCCGAAGCTCCACCGCTTCGAAAGCTCCTGTGGATGCGCCGGAAGGAACCGCTGCCCTGCCTACGCTTCCGTCAGCCAGAGTAACCTCCGCTTCTACCGTGGGATTTCCTCTGGAGTCCAGAATCTCTCTTCCTATTACCTTTTCAATCGTCATATTCTTCATTGCCAATCCATCCTTTCCTGTATTTCTTATTTATTTACATAACTTTTATTATTTACATAACGATGGACACTTTATCCATACTGTCATTTATAGTATAGCAACCGGCCGGCAATTTTCTGTGATTCAAATCACAGAGGCCGGATATTCACAATGACGGGCCGCTCCTCCCTTTACGCTATAGAAATGTTTACCATTTGATTATAATCCGCCTGAATGATTTTGTCAAAGGAAACGAAAGGTTTCCCTGATATGGAGCTTCTTGCCGGAAGTATATCTCTTTCAGCAATTTTTGGCATTATTCCAATTGTTATTCGTTCTGAAAATTGATATACTACTATATGCCACCAAAAAAATAATGGAGGAAAATAATCCTATGAGTAAAACATTTGAAAAACTCCAGGCCTATCTGGAAAAACCCATGGCTCTGCAGACAGCCCGCTCTCTTTTTGAATGGGATGACCAGACCCTGTCCCCCTTTGAGGCTGCCCAGAACACCTCAAAGGTAATCGGTATCTTATCCGATGAATATATGAAAAGCCTGATTAATGATGATATCCGAAAGCTCCTGAAGAAGCTCCGGGAGGAGAAAGAACAGGAAGAACTTACCCCTACGGAAAAGGCCATTGTCAGGGAGCTGGGCAAGTCCTACGAGCAGCTGGAAAGCATTCCCCCGGAGGAATACCGGGCCTTCAACGAATGCGCCTCCATTGCAAACCGGACCTGGGCCAAAGCCAAGAAAGACAATAACTACGGTGATTTCGCCCCCTATCTGAGTAAAATGATTGAATATAAGAAGAAATTTGCAGGCTATCGGGTAAAGGACGGGAAGACTCCCTATGAGGTTCTCCTCGGCGATTTTGATGAGTGCTTCCTGACGAAGGACCTGGATCTGTTCTTTGATAAGGTGAAAAAGGAACTGATCCCTTTGCTCAAAAAGGTGGCTGAAAAAGCGGATACCATCGACAAAAGCTATAATTTCCTAACTTATGATATTGCCAAGCAGAGAGAGTTCTGCCGCTTCCTAAGCGGTTATGTGGGCTTTGATTTTAACCGGGGCGTCCTTGCGGAAAGCGCCCATCCCTTCACCATGGAGTTTCATAACCACGATGTCAGAATTACTACCCACTACCTGGAGAACAATCTGGAAAGCGCCATGTTCTCCACCATTCATGAGAGCGGACATGCGCTTTATGAGATGAATATTGACGATGCCATCACCCAGACTCCGGTAGGCAACGGCGCCTCCATGGGAATGCATGAGTCCCAGTCCCGTTTTTACGAGAATCTCATCGGAAGAAGCCGGGAATTCTGGGAGCCGATCTATGACAGACTGGTGAAGACCTACCCTGAGAATCTGAGTGATATTTCCCTGGATCATTTTATCCTGGGTATTAATAAGGCTGCCCCCAGCCTGATCCGCACGGAAGCGGACGAGCTCTCCTACTGCCTTCATATTATCATCCGCTATGAGATCGAGAAAATGATATTTGAGGATGAGGTGGATGTTCAGGAGCTCCCCCAGATATGGAACCAGAAATACCAGGATTATATGGGGCTTATTCCCTCCACGGATTCGGAAGGAATTCTGCAGGATACCCATTGGTCCTATGGTGAATTCGGCTACTTCCCCTCCTATGCCATCGGAACGGCCATCGCTTCCCAGATTTACGCTTATATGAAGGATAAAATGCCTCTGGAGCAATATCTGAAGGAAGGAAACCTTACTCCGATTCGTGAGTTTTTAAGAGATCATATCCATAAGCACGGAGCCGTAAAGAACACCAAACAGCTGCTTATGGATGTATGCGGGGAAGAATTTAATGCGGATTATTATATCTCCTATCTGAAGGAAAAATACGAGAGATTATATAATTTGTAAAACAAATTTTGATTATTTATGCATCGTATCCATTGTTTTTGTATAATTATAATTTTTTTATCTTGCTTTCCGCGGAGAATGAAGGTAATATAAGCTATGAGAACAAGTGTATCTATATTGTACACCCCGATTACAGGAACACGGGTTATGTTCCTGTAATATAAGTTATTAGAAGTTGTGTTCTAAACTTCTGATAAAAGGTGTGATTTTTGCACCGTCCATCTCGATTACAGGAACACGCATTATGCTCCTGTAATCCTGTGGTATAGCAGCAACGTAAAATAATTACACTCACGATGGAGGTTAGACCATGAAACTATGGGGCGGACGCTTTACCAAGGAAACAAATCAATTAGTGCATAATTTTAATGCATCCCTCTCCTTTGACCAGAAATTATTCCGGCAGGATATCACAGGCAGCATTGCCCATGTGACCATGCTGGCCAGACAGGGTATCCTGCCGGATCAGGAGAAGGAGCAGATCATAAAAGGGCTCTCTCAGATTATGGAGGATATTGAAAACGGCTCTTTGGAGATCGATATGGAGCATGAGGATATTCACAGCTTTGTGGAGGCCCATCTCATCCGCCGGATCGGAGAGGCGGGCAAGAAGCTTCATACCGGAAGGAGCCGGAATGATCAGGTGGCCCTGGATATGAAGCTCTATATCCGGGACGAGATCGGAGAGATGGACGGATTAATCAAGGAATTGATGCTCTCCCTCCACCATATTATGAAGGAGAATACCGGTACTTTCATGCCCGGCTTCACCCATCTTCAGAAAGCGCAGCCGGTAACACTGGCTCACCATATCGGGGCATATTTTGAGATGTTTAAACGGGACAGGCAGCGGCTGGAGGATATCGCAAAACGCTTGAATCTCTCTCCCATCGGCTCCGGCGCCCTTGCAGGCACCACCTATCCCCTGGATCGTGATCTGACCGCCGCGCTGCTGGGCTTTGACGGTCCTACCCTCAACAGTATGGACAGTGTATCGGACCGGGATTACCTTATTGAGCTCCTCAGCGCCCTCTCTACCATTATGATGCATCTGAGCCGCTTTTGCGAGGAAATCATTATCTGGAACACCAATGAATACCGTTTTGTTGAGCTGGATGATGCCTATTCCACCGGCTCCAGTATTATGCCGCAGAAAAAGAACCCGGACATTGCCGAGCTCATCCGGGGCAAGACCGGCCGGGTATACGGTTCCCTTGTATCCCTGCTTACCGTAATGAAGGGACTGCCCCTTGCCTATAACAAGGATATGCAGGAGGACAAGGAATTCACCTTCGATGCCGTTGATACGGTCAAAGGCTGTCTCGCTCTCTTTCACGGTATGGTTTCCACCATGAGCTTCAACAAGGAGGCCATGGCCCAGAGCGCCAAAAACGGCTTTACCAATGCCACCGATGCCGCCGATTATCTGGTCAACAAAGGAGTTCCCTTCCGGGATGCCCATGGTATCGTAGGCCAGCTGGTTCTCTACTGCATCAGTAAGGATATCTCCCTGGAACAGATGAGCCTGGAGGAATACCGGCAGATCAGCCCTGTCTTTGACGAGGATATCTACTCTGCCATCAGTCTGAATACCTGTGTCAATAAACGCAACACCATAGGCGCTCCGGGTCAGGAGGCCATGGCCCGGGTGCTTCAGCTCAATGCGGAATATCTTGGATTATAACAACAGCCTGCCTCAAGCTTGATGGTGCTGAACGTTATAATCAATATACCCTTATACTTTCAAAGGTCACATGAAGGGGTACTGATTTGGTTAGGAGTGATTTTTGAAAAGGGCAATAATTTTATTTCCAAACTAATATAATCGCCGCCCATTAGACAAGGGGCGGCGATTTGGCTTTTCGAAATAGCTCTTCTTAATTATCATTTTATACATTGACACATTTTTAACAATGTACTATACTATGACCCATAGGTTAACCGTTCCGCCGGGGATACCATGGCTGAACAACAATAACCAACAGCTCTTTAAGTCCAGTCATATAAAATGATTTGTGAAGAAAGGGGGACCCGTTATGAATATCTATGTATGTGTCGGCAGTTCCTGTCATATCCGGGGCTCATATGATATTATACAGCTTCTGAAAGACGCCATCGCAGAACACCAGCTTGAGGATCAGATCACTCTGTCCGCGGCGTTCTGTCTCGGACGCTGTACGGATGGCGTAACCGTTAAGGTAAATGATGAAATCATCTCCGGTGTATCCAGAGAGAACTTCCCTGCTTTTTTTGAGAGCAGGGTACTGAGAGGATTGTGATAAAATGAACCACTACATACAGCTTAAAAAATCAAATTGTAAGAATTGCTATAAATGCATCCGGCACTGCCCTGTAAAATCCATTCGTTTCTCCGATCATCAGGCTCACATCGTCAAGGAGCAATGCATCCTCTGCGGCGAATGCTTTGTTGCCTGTCCCCAGAACGCCAAACAAATCCGCAGTGATATCAATATCGCCCGGGAACTGCTGGCTTCGGGAAATCCGGTATATGTCAGCCTGGCTCCCTCCTTTATTGCCAACTATAACGGGGCGGACCTCTCCTCTCTTACCGAGGCTCTGACCAGACTGGGCTTTGCCGGCGTGGAGGAAACAGCCATCGGCGCAACTATAGTCAAAAGCCAGTATGAGGCTATGATACGGGAAGGGAACGGAAAAGCAATTATCTCCTCCTGCTGCCACACCGTGAATATACTGATTCAGAAATATTACCCCGAGGCACTCTCCTACCTCGCTCCTGTGCTTTCCCCCATGCAGGCCCACTGCACAAAGCTGAAGGAAGAACACCCCGGGGCACATACTGTTTTTATCGGCCCCTGCATTTCCAAGAAGGAGGAGGCCGATCTGTATCCCGGTATTGTGGATTGTGTTCTTACCTTTGAGGAGCTGTCCCATTGGCTGGAGGAGGAGAATATTACCCTTTCCCCCGGCGGCGGAGATCCGGCTTGGGCCCAGGGAAGAGCCCGGCTGTTTCCCATCCCCGGCGGAATTATCCGCTCCATGTTCACGGAGGATCTGGATTATGATTTTATCGTTATTGATGGGCTCGATAACTGCATGAAGGCCCTGACTAATATCGCAAACGGCGAATTACACAATTGCTTTATCGAAATGTCCGCCTGCTCCGGGAGCTGTGTCGGAGGTCCTGCCATAGACAAGGAACACCGTATGCCCCTCACTGATTTTATTAAGGTCAACCGCTTTGCAAGGGAGAAGGATTTTGCTGTGGAGCTCCCGGAACCGGAACATCTGCAGAAGCATTTCACCTATCTGGGCTTTTCCAATCAGATGCCCGGCAGCAGCGCTATTCAGGAAATCCTGCGCAAGATGGGGAAGTCCCAGCCGGAACAGGAGTTAAACTGCGGCAGCTGCGGCTATAATACCTGCCGGGACAAGGCAATTGCCGTGCTTCAGGGTAAGGCGGATCTCACCATGTGTCTTCCCTTCCTGAAGGAAAAGGCGGAGAATTTCTCCGACAATATCATCTATAATATGCCCAACGGGGTGCTTGTCCTCAATGAGGATCTGGAGATCCAGCAGGTCAACCGGGCGGCAAAGGAAATCTTAAATATCAAGCATAAGAGCGATATCCTGGGTGCTCCCGTGGTACGGCTGCTCAATCCTGCTTCCTACCTGGAGGTAATGACCAGCGGACGCAATATTCATGATAAGCTGGTCTACCTCGCTGATTACCAGAAATATGTGATGGAAACCGTCATCTATGACAAGACCTACCATATCATTATCAGCATCCTGCGCGATATTACCGCCGAGGAGAATTCACGGCTGAAGAAGGAAGAAATCAGCCGGCAGACCATGGAGATTACAGACAAGGTAATTGAAAAACAGATGCGTGTTGTACAGGAGATCGCCTCCCTCCTGGGTGAAACCACAGCGGAAACGAAGATCGCGCTGACCAATCTGAAGGAGACGCTGCAAAATGAATAACCTATGTACGGATATCGGCTACTACAGCCTGAAGAAATACGGCGAGCAGCTATGCGGAGACCATGTGGAAATCGTGGAGGGCGAGGACGGTTCTGTGGTTATGGTACTGGCGGACGGCCTGGGCAGCGGGGTAAAGGCTAATATTTTGTCCACCCTCACCTCCAAAATCATTTCCACCATGATGGCAAATAATATGTCTCTCGAGGATTGTGTCACCACGGTGGCCTCCACCCTTCCCGTATGTGAAAAACGCGGAATTGCTTACTCTACCTTTACGATTATACGGGTGATTGATAATAAAACCGCAGAGGTAATACAATATGATAATCCCCATGTGATTCTTCTGCGGGGCGGTGTGAATTGCGAATATGATATGATTAGTATGCAGATCGGCGATAAGAATATCTATAAATCAAAGTTTGAGCTCTTCTCCGGCGATGTGCTGGTAGCCATGAGCGACGGCGCCATCTATGCCGGTGTGGGAAGAACTCTGAATTTCGGGTGGCAGCGTCACAATATTATTGAATTTCTGGAGGGCGTCTACGAAAGCAGCTATTCCGCCAAAACGATTTCCACGCTTTTATTGGAGCAATGCTCCATGCTGTACGACGGACATCCCGGCGATGATACAACTATCTCCTCTATGAAGATCCGTAACCGGCAGCCCGTTAATCTCATGATCGGCCCGCCCTCGGATCCCAAGGACCTTTCGAAGATGCTCACCCTGTTCTTCTCGAAGGAGGGAAAGCATATTGTCTGCGGAGGAACCACCTCCACCCTTGCCGCAGAATTTCTCGGGAAGGAGATGGTGACAAGCATTGATTATCCCGACCCGGAGATTCCCCCCATTTCCAAGGTGGAGGGGATTGATCTGGTTACCGAAGGGGTGATCACCTTCAGCCGTGTCCTCCACTATGCCAAAAGCTATATTGAGGATAATGCCTGCTATATTCAATGGAGCTGCAAGAAGGATGCCGCTTCTCTCATCACCCAGCTGCTGTTTGAAGAAGCAACCGATATTAATTTCTATGTGGGAAGGGCCATCAACCCCGCCCACCAAAATCCCAGTCTGCCTATTCATTTCAGTATCAAGATGCGTCTTGTGGACGAACTGGCGGATTGCCTCAGGAAGGTGGGCAAGAAAATTAATGTGAGCTATTTTTAAATGGATTGACCCCTAACGCAAGAACCGCCGGAAAGCTGTACAGACCTTCTGTCCATGCAGGCTCCCGACGGTTTTTAACCCTGTTGTCAATTTAATACCGCATTACTCATCGATGGAATAGTCCACATCCTGAAACCAGGTTAACCCGGGATATTTAAAGAGGGCTTTTCCATGGATATCTCCCTTCGGAACAAACTTGTCCGCCCAGTATCTGGAGTCCCCCGATTCATTCCGGTTATCCCCCATCATCCAGTACGTCCCCTCCGGTATCTCATAAGGACCGAAGGAACCCTCCATCTCTTCCCTGAGATAGTCTTCCTCTAAGGGCTGTCCGTTAATATAAACCACTCCGTCATGACCTTCGACGGTCTCACCCGGCAGACCGATGATTCTCTTAATATAGTCGTCCTCCCCCTCTTCCTCCGGATTGGCAAACACGACAATATCTCCGCGCTCCGGTTCATGAAAAAGATAGGCCGGACGCAGAATTACCACCTTCTCTCCTACCAGGAAAGTGTTTTCCATAGACGGGGTCGGGGAGCTGATCTTATAAATCACCCATTTATTGATGGCCAAAGCCAGCAGAACCGCAATTCCAATCACCAAAACCCAGCTTATAATTTCTTTCGTTATCTTGCTATTCATACTCTTCTCCAATCCAGTCCCCATCTCTCTGATTTCTCTGTACCGTCTATGATGAAGCACCGTTTCTTTTTTCTGTTATTCATAGTGGACCGTTCCGAACCAGGTGAAATCAGGGTATTTTAATATGGCTTTTCCTTCTATTTTATCCCTGGTAAGGTATTTATTATTCCAATACCTTGAATCGGCAGAATTATTGCGGTTATCTCCCATCATAAAGTAGCAGTCCTCCGGAACGGTGTAAGGTCCGAAGTCACTGTCAAGCTTCGCGGTCACATAGTCTTCCTTCAGAGGCTTTCCATTGATGTAAACCAGCCCGTCCCTGCCCTCTATTGTCTCCCCGGGCAGTCCGATAATCCGCTTGATATAATCCATTTCTTCATTGTCCGGATAGGGAAATACTACGATATCCCCCCGCTTTGGATCACTGAACAGATACGCCAGCCGGAAGGTCGAGGCCTTATCGCCTATCATAATGGTATTCTCCATGGAGCCCGTGGGTACCTCCACGTTAAATATGATGTATCTCTTGATCAAATTTGCTGCTATAATAGCAAAAACAAAAATCATAACCCAGCTGAGAATTTCCTTTATAATCTTCTTACCCATGATGATCTCCTCTTCAGTGTATAAATGCGAAAAGTCTCAATCGCCTATGTTGAGAAGTATAACAGACTTTTTACAGATCATCAAGAGTTTTTACTATGGCACCTTCTTCCGCGCAGGCACTCTCCCTGTTCCGATCTTTGTTTTATATCTTCGTAACATTAAACTGGGATGCGACCACTAACCATAGTCCCGGGAAGAAATTCATGATCTGCCATACCCCTCCCCCGTTCAAGCCGAATTCCGGCATCAGCGCCAGCTTGGATCTCATACTCCTCACATCGTCGAACCAAACCACATGCTGGATTCCTTCCTCCGACGTATAGTAATAGAAAGGAGACTGTGCCAATTCATCAAACTGGATAGTCACCCCATACTGGACTGCCCGTTCAATTGCACTCTGATTACTGAGTGATTCTGCGGATGTCTCCCGGCTAATAAAAGGGAGCGGCCAGTCATAGGCATAATTGGGAATCCCCATTAGTATTTTATCAGGATCAATGACGGAAACCCCATATCCCAGAACGCGTCTCATCATATTGACAGGAGCAGTTGCCATGGGCGGTCCGTAGGTATAGCCCCATTCATATGTCATTAATAATACCTTATCCGCTATGGCTCCAATAGCCGGGTAGTCATGGGCTTCATACAGCAGCCCTATCATATCCCCGGAAGTCTTTGGGGCCAGGGCGACCATGGTAATATAGCCTTCCTCATGCAGCCTTTCACTGGCGGCTGCTATAAAGTTTATAAAGCCCTGTTTATCCTCCGGAAGGATAAATTCGAAATCAATATCCAGTCCCACATATCCCTTTGCCTGCATATTGGCAACAATATTTTCAATCAGCGCCGCCTGCCCCTCCGGATTAGTAAACATATCATGGGCTATCTGGCTGTTGAAGGCTCCTCCCGCAGTCATGGGCGCCAGCATCATAATAGGACCGACGCCAAACTCATTGGCAATTGCAATCAGCTCTTCATCATCAACCGGCACCAGCTCCCCGGCCGGAGTAAAGCCATAAGTAAAAATTGACAGATAGGTGAGAAAAGGAAGAGTGCGGCGCAGAACCTCGCGGTTAATGAAGGGGTAGGCATATCCGTTAAAGGTCAAAGTATCGATTACTTCATCCCCCTCATAGGTAATGACTAATTCATCCCCCTCAGCCAAAAATTCATTTACGGCAACCCACGGATTATTCTGAAGAATCCGATTGGGAGTGGTATCATATTGCTCCGCGATGCTGAATAAGGTATCACCCGGAACCACGGTATGAACCACCTCCGGCACTCTGATGCCAAGGCTCTGCCCTACTATAAGCCTTTCCGGGTTGGGCAGCTCGTTTTCCAAAATAATAAGCTCCGGCGTCACTCCATACTGTCCGGCAATAGAACTGAGCGTATCCCCCGCCTGCACTACATGAATTATCATACATCCTCCCCGCTGCTCACGGCAGTCTAAAAGTCCCTCCTGAAAACAGGAAACACTTCTGCAATATACTTTATAATCAGTATATGCCATCCTAAAGTGATTGTGAAATCAGAATCGCAGCATTGCATCCGCCGTCATCTTAGCGTATAATAAAATTACTTCTGATATTACGAAAATAATGAAAAGGAGCGATAATTTTCCATGAACACATTTAAAGAAGTTGCACCGGATATGATACGAAAGAATCCCTTCCAGATGATAGGAAAGGACTGGATGCTTGTTACTGCCGGTGATAAAAATAAGGTTAATACTATGACTGCCTCCTGGGGAGGGCTTGGAGTTATGTATGGCAAGAATGCCGCATTTATTGTAGTACGCCCCCAGCGTTATACAAAGGAATTTCTGGATCGCGAAGATGCTTTCTCCTTAAGCTTTCTCGGCAAGGAATACCGGAAGGAACTGAATTATCTGGGCACCGTATCCGGCCGCCATGAGGATAAGATCACAAAATCAGGCTTGACCTTAGAAGAATATGAAGGAATTCCATATTTCTCAGAGGCCGGCCATGTACTATTCTGCAGGAAGCTTCATGTCCAGCAGCTTGAAGAAGAGGGACTACTGGAAGAACGCTTTAAATCCACATTTTATTCCAATAAGGATTATCACTACCTGTATATTGCAGAGGTATTCCGTGCACTCCAGGCGGTAAGAAAAAAGGAATAGAATTCGCAGCAACACAATTCATAAAAGGCCTGCAGCCATAAGGAGCTCCCGTCCGCACCAGTACGGGGGCAAATCCGTGACAATCATGTCACTATGGCTGCAGGCCTTTTTCTTATACTGATTTACAATAGCATTCCAGCACCCGCCTGTACAAAGCTTTAGGCTCCATTCCAAAAATCCTCAATAATTTCTATCCACTGTGCCGGATCATAAATTGCTTTTTCACAATGAGAGCACCCGCGGAATCGAATCACCTTTGTTTTGGGGTAGTGTTTTACCATTTGCTTTGCTGATCTCCGGGAAAGTATTTCGTTCATTTTTGTCCCATGCAGGTATAGAATCCTTGTTTCTGATGAAATATCATTAATAATTAAAGAACTGCTGCTCATAGACAATACCATATTTGCCATAGATTGCTCGTCCATGTAATCAATAAAGCTAAGATAATCCTCCAAATATTTTTCTGGCAGAAATACTTTTTGGAAGCTTTCCAGCGTTTTAGGAGCTCTCTCTTTTGATTTGCGAACAATGTCAATATACTGCCTTGTCATTACTGATTTCATAAACGTTCCATAAGGCACAAGAGGTGCTCCGTCTAAAATCAGATTTTGTATTTTCAAGGTACCATTTTTCCATAGCAGATGTGTAATGGCTCCTCCCATGGAAAGACCGCATACTGCAAACAAATCCGTTCCCGTATGCTCAGAACAATACATTCCGATTTTCTGCATTTCATTTTCTATGGATATAAAATCGCTTTGCTTACCGGCTTCATGTCCATCCAGAGCCGGGACAATCACATAATATTTTTTCTTGAAATACTCAATTTGCGGCATCCATATTTGCCAAGGTGTGAGAACACCGTGAATTAGAAGAATATGTGGATTGCTTTTTTCCCCAAAACAGTTAAAATGCATTTTCTTTCCCCCAGCTTCCATTCATTCTATAAAGGAACACCCTTCCCCTTTTTATAAATTCTTTACCCAGGTTCCTGCCATACTGATCCAGTTCTGGCACTCCTGCACTAGAGGCCCCTTATCATGGATGCTTCTGGTCTCTTCCGTTGCAAGAGCAAGTCCATGACCGCCTTTGGGATATACATGCAATTCGAAAGGAATCTTCTTCTCATTCAATGCCTGGGTGAGAAAAAGGGCATTCTCAATCGGCACCGCTCCATCCTCAAAGGTATGCCACAGGAAGGTAGGAGGGGTGAATTCCGTAACCCTTCTCTCCAGGGACATCTCCTCCACCAGCTCATCATAGCGCTCCTGCAGCAAAGAACGGAAGGAATCCCGATGCGCATATTCTCCGGAGGTGATCACCGGATAGCACAGCAGCATACCGTCGGGCCGGTAATTTTCCTTCTCCGTCTGCATAATCTCTGCCAGAAACGGCTCATGCCACAGGGTTCCCAGGCTGGCGGCCAGATGGCCTCCGGCCGAGAAGCCCATTACTATAATGCGGTCCTTCCTCACATTCCATTCCTTCGCATGCTTCCTGGCATACGCTACTGATTTTGCCAGCTGGGTCAGAGCTGTCGGGAACTTTGCCGGATAGACAGAATATCTTAAGATGGCAACATGAATCCCTATGGCGTTCAGTTGAATGGCAATCGGCTCCGCTTCCCGGGCGGATACAAACCGGTATCCCCCTCCCGGACACAGAATCACCAAAGGCCGCACCCTGTCCGGATCAATCTCCGGTGAGTTGCTGAGAAGGTAGGTCGTTAGGGTTGCTTCACATCCGTCTGCATTAATATCAATTTCTTCATGTATCATATTATTATCTTCCTTTCGTTTGTTTTGCTTTCCTCTGTTTTGCCCTGTTTTATTCTGTTTTGCTCTGTTTCTTCCAGTTTTACTTTTACTCTATTCCTTCCTCGTTTTCGTGCTTTCCCTTTCTTTGCGTTCCCCTTCTACTCTCCTGCTTCATCCTTCTGCCAGCTCTTGCAGACATCAACCCAACAGCTACTGCCTGAATACTCTGCCAGTTCCTCACAGGACAGCTCAATCGCCGAATTACTGCTTCCGCATGCAGGAAATACCGTTGTAAAACGCTTCATAGAGATATCTGCATATACGGGAAGCGCATGGCTTAATGCAAAGGGACAGACGCCTCCCACAGCGTGTCCCGTGTATTCTACTACTTCCTCCGGGGTCAGCATCTTTGCTTTCATACCGAATTCTGCCTTGAACCTGGCATTATCAATCTTGGCATCCCCTGCGGCAATTACCAGCAGCGCCCCCTCTCCCGTCTTAAAGGACAGAGTCTTGGCAATTCTGCCGGGTTCTACTCCAAGAGCCTCCGCTGCCAGCTCCACCGTCGCGCTTGAGGTGTCAAATTCAAGGATGCCCCCGTCTTTTCCCCATTGCTTAAGGTATTCTCTGACTTTGTCAATAGCCATGTCATTTCCTCCTTTTGTCATTGTTACAGTCCGGTCCGCCAAATGGACGAAACCTGCTGTCTGCCGGATATCATGTCTGCTTGTTGCATCAAGCCGTTATGATATCAAAATATTTCTTTGCCACCAGATATCCCTCTCCCCGTTCTATCATCGCAATACACCTTGCATAGATATCCGGATTTAATCCCCTGGACAGAATTTCCTCACGGCTTAATCTGTTAAGATCCTTTATCTTAACGGAGGGCTCCTCTTCTTTACGCCATTTTTCCTTGAGCCACGCTTCCTTGCGCTGCTCTTCCTTAAGACGCTCTTCTTCTCTGAGGTATTTCAGCTGCTCCCACCGCTTTTGATGGATTCGCTTCTCCTCCTCGATCTGCAGCTCAATCTCCCGGCCTTTCTTAGCAAAATCACAAATCAACTGCCCATGGGTATCCAGCAGAAGCTCCTTGATGGGATAGGATTGCAGCTGGTATTTAAAATGCCGCTCCTTCCCGATCCGGTATCCATAACATTTCTTTACGGTCAATTCTTCCTCATCAGCATCAAGAAAGACGAGATACCCCATAGAATTCTGCACCAGGCTCTGATACCAGTCCAGCTGTTTTGTATCCTTCTGCTGCCGTTTTCCCATAATATAAACCGGATGGATACCATTCCCGTGATAATAATCATCCCGTATTCTGTACTTTTCCAGACTGTTATTCACCAGCCGGTAATCTAAGGCTACCGCATACCCTGGGCCGGAACAGAACACGGTACAGTACATGCCATTGTCCATACGATGCCGGGCCAGGACAACGCCCTCGGGAAAGCTGCGCTTCGCCAGATGGTAGAGAAGACGTTTTCCCCTCTTAAGCTCCTCCGATTCCTGCCCTCGTCCATAATCGCATTCCTCCAGATCATAGTGGGCGAAATACGGTTCCTTCACCGGTCCTGCCGCCAGATATACCCGTTTGCCGCACTCCATGCAGCGCAGTCCGCCTTCGGCAGCCGCTTCCTTCCATTCCAGAACCAGCTCCTCATAATAAAGTCCGTCTTCATCCTTTAAATCATAAGTGCACACCAGTTCCCCATGATAAAAACAATTCTCCAAACCTCATCCACTCCTGCCCTTCCCCTGCTGCCATTCCCCTCGGCCATATCCTGGCAGCACAGGATTTCATATAGTATAGCAAATATAGTCGCATAAATCGAGTACCTTCTGAATATTTTATCCCTTATGGCAGTCTTCTTATTTGATTTCAATCGGAGAACATCCGGTTTCTTTAGAAACGTCGGGATACACAAAGGGGCAGACACCATCCGAATATGGTTCTGCCCCTTAGCATCAATCTTTTCTAAAATACTGATCTTCCTGATGATCAATCCGCCTAACTATGAGAATATTCCATCTTAATTCCTAATCTGCTCTCCACCCGCAGAGTTGCCATCTCGAAGAACATCAGTATGGCATCCACCACCTTGAAACACAAATCAATAATGAAATAAATATCATCCTTCACGGATTTGATTGCTTTTAAGTATTCCTTGTGGGTCTTCAAGATAAATTGACTAATCTCTTCAATGGTCTGATACCGCTTATACCCGGTACGCACCCGCTGTGCTTTGCCGCTTCGGATATATTCCTTCAGGGAAAGCTTCAATGCTTTCTCATAATAAACATGTTCCGTAAAACTTCCCTCAAATATAGAGTTATGCGGGAAAGTACAGTAGTCTGATAAATAATGGGTTATTACTCCAAGATGTCTTGCATAATAGCTGTTAATTCCTTTATTTATGTCATAATCAATTGTTATCTTTCTAATCTCTTCCATTAGTATCTCGAAAGTCTCATCTATTGTATGTCTTTTAGTAAAAAACGATGGGGTCAGATCCGGCAAAATACTTCCTATGTAAAATGCCTTTTTGTGCTGGTGCAAATCCTGTACGTTCATGTTGTTCGTCAGGTGCTTCGCAAGTGAAATATGCGATTTCTTTCTCAACTCATTTCCTCCTAGAGTGTTACATTAACCGGCAGATGCCAAGTGGTCTCAATAATGACTATCAAAACCACTACGTTTTAAATCATACCTCATTTTTTAGATTTTCACAACAGGAATCAAGTAATTCTATTTAGCATTTTTTAGTTTCATTGTATCTTGACAAAAAGTTTTAGGCAGTATACAATTTAATTGCAATAAATCATTCCAGTTTCAGAAGAGATATTATTTCATTTTGAGCATCTATATCGTTATAAAATAAACAGAAAGGATATGAGAATATGCATATTTATGATTTTACTGTAAAGAACAGGTATGAGGAGGAAGTACCGCTTTCTGAGTATGAGGGCAAGGTTTTACTCCTTGTGAACACTGCCACCCAGTGCGGCTTCACTCCCCAATATGATGATCTGCAGGATTTATACGAGAAGTATTCCCCGGAAGGCTTTGTTATTCTTGATTTCCCCTGCAATCAATTCGGCAGCCAGGCACCGGGCACCAATGATGAGATCTACGCTTTCTGTGAATCCAATTACGGTGTCTCTTTCCCCATCTTCGCCAAGATTGAGGTGAACGGAGAAAATGCTCATCCCCTATATCGATATCTTGTCAGCCAGAAGGGCTTTGCAGGCTTTGATGAAGCCCATCCTATTACACCCAGACTACTGCCGAAGCTGACCGCGGATGACCCCGATTTCATGAATAAGCCCAGTATAAAGTGGAACTTTACCAAATTCTTAATTGACCGTAAGGGCAATGTAGTAGAACGCTTTGAGCCTACGGCGGACATGTTTCTGGTGGAAGACCGAATAAAAGAGCTTCTGTAACAGCAATTCCCCATCCCCTTTCTATAGTATTGCAATAAAATGAGGAAGTAAAAGGCATAGTCTTTTCTACTTCCTCATTTTATTGGCAAAATTAAATTGTACATTCACCGCATTCATCTCCGAGACATGAATAAGTGCTGGAAGTCAGCAGGAATTAACTGATATAAGAATATACAGAATTGACAGAATATATATCCAAACCTCAGAATAAATTGCTGTGATGCTTTTATAAAAGAAGTATATCTCTTATAAACCTATTTTAATATCAAATTAATGTAAATGTCAACAATATTTTTCAATATTATGTATATTTACCAGTTTTTAGCTTATATTTACTACAAAATGCACAGGATTACTGTCGACACTGCAACAGGCGGCTTGCCTCTAGTATAACTGTCCCTCATAGTCATCGGTATATGTTCTATTACTGTAGTATACCAGAAAATCTCCTGCACGAAATGAAAACCGGGTCCCCTTATAATCGGTCTTTTCTATCAGTGCTCCTTCCGTCATCAGCATGGAACAGTTACCGTTATTCATGTAATTGTCCCCATTGGCATAAGAAAGGCGTTCCTTGCCGTTTTCATCGATGGTAATAATATTGAAATTTACAATGATGTACCCGCCCTTCAGCCAGAAGCTCTCCTTATAATCAATTCCATACTTTTTTAGATGCCCATATACATCATAACCAGACGCAACCACGTGAACATCCGTAGGAATCTTATAAGTGCCATACCAACGCTGCATATACTTTGAAAGCTGGATTTTATCCAGTCCGGTCACCTTCTTTACATCATCATAAGAAGACAGGGATGTTATAGCGGAGGCATAATCCGTACCGATAAAGGTGCGGAACGGGCTCAGCAGCCGGAAGATTGAATAAGAATACATGGCGCCGTTTTGGCGGGAAAGCTTTGATAAGGTCGTATTTTGAACCTTTGCTGTGTTAAGCAGCTCTTTTTCCGGTATCCGGCTGTAGAGATTACCTGTGGTGCCCTTTTTAATATTAATGAGATCCAATTCCGATCCAACTTTAACTAAAGACTGTTTTTTCCCGTTCATCTCTTCCGAATAATAAAGATCCACGGATCTCCGGTTCTTACCATCCGCATCTACATAATAAAAGCTGGGAATAATCTTCACGCTGCTGGCCCCTCCATACATCTGCCCGGTGGTATCCATCCGGAAACGGACGGCATACCCGGTTTTCAGCACCCCAAGGTTTTTGTATTTCGGATGGCTGCCGTTGACCAGGGGGAAGGTATATTTACTTAACCTTCCGGTTTCTTCCCCGTACTGGTTCTTTGTCCCCACAGCGTAATAATAGGCATAGTTCGTATGAAAGCCGGAATGCATGGTTCCATCCTCTGCCCCCTCAAACAGCTTCACCTTTAGCGTTTCACCCGGACGGAACACATTCTCCCACCTGGGATAGTCTGAGATATCATAAATCTTCATACCATAAAGCCGCCCGGAGATTTCAAAGATCACCTCTGCGGTGGCCACGTAATTATCTCTGGAGGTATTGCGTGTGGTTTCTGTCATTCTAAGCCTGTCCTCCCCGTTTACGGCTACCGTTCTAAACTGTACCGTATAAACACCCTCCTTGATCCACATAGGGACATAGAAACGGAAGGTATCCCTTCCCAGGACAAACCAGGTGCCGGCTTTGATGTATCTATCATTTGCAATGTTATTGTCTCCATGGGTATCCAGATAAACATCAAAGGGGAAACAAACCTCATTCCTTACCACCCCGTCTTTTCTGGCAATATAGGATATAAATTCCGGATCAATGAAGGACCGGGAAAAATCCCTGCTCAGATATCCGGGGCGGTTGCCGTGAAGCAGGGTGTTGGATATCTTCACTGTAAAATCATTCAATGTCGTATCCGGATCAAGTACAACCTGTACTGCCCCCGGCTCCGGTGAAAGGAGCTGCGTCCATTTATCATTATCCCCGTTCACTACCGGGATACAAATCACCGGTGTATGGACCGTAACATCATTTACCTCTGCCTGGAAATTCTTCCGCTGCTGTCCATAGCCTACGCTGGAGGGATGGAGCTGATAGTTTACATTTGCCGTAGAGGAATATACCCCGTTTATCTTTTTCGCATCAATTACCTGCTTATCAACATAGAGCGCTTTATCTCCCACCATAGTGGAACAATGGACAAAATCAGAGGTATCCGGGGAGCCCCCCATTTTACTGCCTATGGCATTGGACAGCACAACGCTTCCATCAAACTCGATATAATCACTCTTCACTCCCGCTTCCTCCGTCATGATCCAGGCATAAGCGGTAAGATCCATAAACTCCGCAATCGGCCTGGTACTGTCATCGGAAGTAGCCGGAAACGGTGCGGACACAATAATACCGGCAGCTTGCGGCGGCGGAATTACATGGTCATTCACATTGGAGGAATGCCAGGTGTTCAAAGCCGGAATATCCGTAAAGGCATGATTTACACTCAGCGAGACTCCTCCATCCGGCAGGGAGTAATTATACACCCTTGCATCACTTACATTGTAATACCGCAGATTCGTAATCTCCCAATAGGAGTAGGCCCGCTCCACCAGGATATACTGGGTGTCAGCTATAATATCCGTAACCGGCTCAGGCCCGCCGTATTCGGGAGGTGTTGCCGAGTCATATTCCAGGGTATAAACCATGGTCACAGGAATCATAAAGGTTCTCTTCCCTGTCCGGTTCACCAGGGTGTACCCTAATAAATAATCTTTGGTTTTCAGAAATACATACTGGCTTTCCGTGGTAGAGATGCCCTTTTCTGATGTGAAATAAGGACTGCCGTACTTGTCACCGTTAATTACCGCATAGGGGCTGGGGGAATCCATGGGAAGGGAAATTGGATCTTCCGGTTCCGGTACAACTACTTCTTCAATCAGTGGTTTATAATAAAGCCTCAATGTCACAGTGCTTCCCATAAGGGTTGTGGAAGGTATCATAAACGATATGTATTGCCCATCCCCTGATTTTGTGTTTATGCCGGCAGAGGTTGTATAATCATAATCCCATTGATTGAGAAAAATATAAGATATACCGCCCACTGACCGGGGATCAATTGCTGTCTTTGAAATTGACTGGTTAGGGGCCACATTCTCTTTTGATATTTCGCAGATAAAAGAGCCACTCTCCGTTACCATGATAACCCGCAAGGTAATATTCCCGCTTCCAGCTCCCTCCCCTTCGGTATAATACACATTGACAGTGATCCCGCCGGTAATCTTTTCTGCCGAAGGTGCGGTGAAACTAACCTTCTCCCCGCTTCCCTCCCTAGCAACAGTGGAACCGGAGGAAGTGTAAAACCATTTCCAGTTACCTGAATAGTCATAATTTTTTGATCCGGAGCTTATTTTATTTTCACTGATTGTATAATCATACCTCGCTCCGCCTTTTACCGTGCCGGTGGTTAGGGTTTTAATGGTTTCTCCGGTAAGTTTATTGACCGCATTCACCGTCACCAGGATATCCCCATCCGTCACCTGCTGGTAATAGATCCTGACATACATTGTCGTTCCTGCTTTGATATCATGAGGGATCTCTATGGATAAAGGAGCGCTGCTTCCCTTCAGGGTATCCATTGCGGATGCTTCACTGCCGTTAGCCTTGGTATAGGCGAAAGAATACTTCTCCGTTCTCTTATACGCCTTTCCGCCATAGGTTATACTGCTAAAGAGCTTATCGTCCGGCTGCGTATACTTTTCTCCGGCATAAACGCCGGCTTTGTCGATCTCGTCCTTGATGACCGTACCGGTATCCTGATCCACCGCAGAGAGCTTTATGGCAGCGTTATTTTTCACCTCCCTGTAATAAAGACAGATATCCATGCCGCCAAGCTTTACCTGGGTGCTGCCCTTCCGAAGAGTGTCCGCCGTTACGCTTCCCCCCAGCTCCTGGGTACCGCCGGGTATGGCTCTATTGCTCTTTTTACTTTTAATGACCCGCTTATACAGCTCATAGTCCTTACCCCCGCTTTTTATTACTGTCCTATCCGTGGACCAGGAAAGGGTTTTTCCTGGCTTCAAGGAAGCCAGTGCAACCGGACTAATCAATTGGCTCTCGTCTTCCTTCAGAAATTTAAGATCATTCTTCTGATCATCTGGCTTAAAAAGAATTTTCATGTTGTAATACTTCACAAAATCATTCAGTGTATCCGGATTGCTCCAGGATTCAGCCCTCACCATAGCCTTCCAGTCCCGGATATTATTTTTCCGAATACCGGTTTCTTTCTGGGTATTCGGATCAAAGTTATAGGTCTGAAATACGGCATGAAGGTAAATGGGGGTATCCGATGTAATATCATCGAAATCTGTACCAAGAGTGTCCGCAACTTTTTTTGCATCAAAAGTTATCGTTGTTTCTATAATATCTCCATTTTTCTTGCTTTCTTTCTTCCCCATGTCAAAGGGCAAATATTTGTAAGTGCCAGCATCACTGATCGGTCCCACCCCATTAAAGGTCTTTTTATGAGTACTAGAATAAAAAGTATCGTTAGATGTTATTGGATTCCTGGATATGTTAATTCCAATTGTCCTCCAACGGATTGTCGAGCCAGAAGAGGCTGCTGTTGATCTACCGATAATCGTTATAATTCCATCTCTCATTATCACAGTCAATATTTCTTCATCATCTGAATTAGTAATACTGTGAAACGATTCTGAATCATCTATAACATCCGCTCTTGTCCTAAACGAAGGAATTATTAGAAATATTAATATTGGAACTATCATGGCTATTCTCTTAATTAAAACCCTTTTGTTCAGTGTACTTACCCCCTTAATCTACTGGTACATTCATTTCATCTGTGAACCAGGTTAAACTGTCGATTGCAAAGTACGAACCGTCTCCCTGGTACCCATTATTTGTCCCGAATCGAATATCAAAGATACCTTCTCTCCACTCTCCACTTTTAAGATCTTTTAATTGGGGATACTGTACCCGTAGCAGCCGGTTTTGTTTTACATTGATATCTTTAGCTGTGATACGATAACGAACATAGGCTCTAATACAATAAGCGTTATCCTTATAAAGAGTAGAAGGTTCAACTGCAATAATCGAGCTTTCAACAACCACTTTATTATCTTTCATATGTTTTATGTAATACGATTTAATTCGATCAACTTCGTCCAGATTACTTTTAACATAACAGGAAGCCAATCCTTTAATCCATTCATCGTCTACTATGCGATAATCTACGTTGAAAATATATCGCAGATAGTTTTCTGCTTTCTTTTGCCATTCATAAAGATATTGATCCATCTCCATCGAAAAATCCCATTCATCATTCCAGGTGCGGAATTTTGACTTCCGCATTTCTGCCGGATACAGCCAATAATCACGGATTTCGCCGGCTTTGTATTGATCATAAAACATGAACTCAAATTTCTTTTCATAGAATTTGTTCGGAAAGCTGGCCAGAATGTATTCATAATTCTCTGCATTCTTCGGTAGGTTCGTTGTCCGGATCAGCTGCCCGTCCGGGCTGATCCCGGCCCGCAGGGACTTTTCCTTAATCATCTTTACACTGGATAATGCGCCATCCTTTGTTACCTTGTTCTTCAGCTTCAGATTACGGTTCGTGATATAATTACCGTTGCTGTAGCCCTTCATAAAGCCCTTTATGTATCCTTTAGCTATATCTGTCCTCTTTGACGCAGAAACGCTCTTAATATCCGAAATACGCTTTTCCAGGACCATATTGACACGCCATTCTTCTATCGTATCATTGCTCACATATTCATCAGCCCGATTTAGCAAGACCAGCATATCTCCCCTGGTAAGGCTTTTATCAAGATCCTTGAAATCCCCCTCCTTCATAATCCCGGCTTCCTGAAGTGCTTTGGCAGCACCGTTTTTCCCTTGTTCATATACCAGTCCCAATTCATCGGCCAGTGCGCCGGAAAAAGAATTCACCGTAATATAAGCACTTGCAGCTTCGACTTTCCTACCGCCTTCAAACCCGACAATAATATTTAACATTACTGAAATAAGGATTACCCTTGCTATTATTTTCTTCATTGCTTCTCCTCCTCGGTCTTCTCGTCATAGTTATCAGGAATGTTCATACAGAGCGGATATTGCCTGCGATGAATCCTGTTGTCATATTATAACATAACCGGTACATTTATTTAAGGAATAAATGCAAAATATGTAATATTAATCTTGATTTTACCACCATTTCAACATCATACCTCTCTAGATATTACAAGAATATATTGAATTCAATTCTTACAGTTTTGTCATAAGCAAATCCCGGCGCAGGATATTACGGATCCCCTCTAATTGATCTAAGCAGAAGATTTTCTCCCCTGCATATAAGGCCCCCATTTTCCGCATTCCTGCAATCGCCTCATCCAATGACTGAACTCCTCCCTGAATATCTCCATTTCTATAAAATTGATATGCCTTTCTAATCGCTTTCACTCTCTCTGAATGAATATCTCCAGCCGTTTCATATTTTTGTATATAACTATCGAGATCTCTATAAAAAGGATTTCGATTCAAAACCAGAATTGTCTTATTTAAAATATCCATGAATAAATCATAGTATAATGTCTCAAGCATAATAATTTTATAGACTCCACGGCTGATATGCCGGTCACGATCTATCTTTTCAAGTGTACTTTTGGCCCGGTAATAAAGGTCACAGTCAAGATAATAGTAAAATTCCAATATCACTTGATATGCCAGGATATCATTTGCTTCTATGTTTTCTTTTAAAACAGGTGTTTCACAATTCCGGTAGCTCAACCCCTTCGAAAGCTGTTTTGCCACCGTCAACTGAACGTTATGGATATAATGTGTATACTTTTCTTTCTTACATAAGAGATAACAGGCCATATCATTGCATATCTTTTTGGTATTCGGAACAGCATTCATAAGAAATACGGATATGCCGCATGAGAAGAAGCAAAAAGTGAATATCCACCTAACTCCGACCATTGGTAAGGTATTTAGTTCGTACAGAAAAATCAAAGCCAACATCGCATTCATGCATATGCCGCCCAGTGTATAGCAGCTTGAGTCACTCATATTCGATTTCGGATACATAATACACTGACAGCTAATAGAATTTATTTTTTTTATTTGGAAGGAAGTATTATGAGTGTTTTTTGTAAATACAAAACAAAAAATTTGTATGTGAACCAATCTCCATCCTGTTAGCAGTCCGGCAATAAAATGACCAATTTCATGCATGATGATATGAAACAGAAAGCTTAATACCGTAGAAAAAATCAAAGAAAATAGCAGATTCATCTTTCCCCTTTTTACCTCATTATTTTAGAATCGGCGCCCTTGCGCCATTTTCAATACAGTCATCACAATAAGCGCCTATTTTGGCACATTCCAGCAGGCTGTCAAATGCCTCCTCCAGGATCATGGTATTTCCAATAAGCTTCGGACATCCCGCCTTGTGCGCCAGAAAATACCAGCTCCTCTCTTCAACAAAATAAATCGGCTTCTTTAAAACATTTGCGCCGGAGGAGGCTATTTTGTTAAAGGTATAATCCTGACCTGTGCCATATGGATAGCCCTGAAATACTACCACCAAGTTCACATCATCGAGGTATTGCGCCCATTCCTCTCTCTGCCCTGGCGGGAAACTAAACTGATAGGTGATCCCATGCTGGCGTGCGATATAGTTATGTTGATTTGTGTAGAAGGAAAGGACTTCTTCCAATTGACTCATAATTGCTGTTTTTCTGACCGTGTGATACACTTCATCATTCAGAAGGATGCTCCCCGGATTCGCTTTTCTAAACTCTTTATAATATTCCTCCGTTTGAATCAAATGATAGTTCTCTTTTCTGACTTTTGCAGCATCCTGAAAGAGATTATTAATATCATATAAGTCCACTTCATCTGCCAAAGAAAATCCGTAGATAAAGTCTGTATCCTGATAAAAATATGGCATTTTCTCCGACCACATTCTTTGGGTAAGGATTTCTCCGTATTCCCCTTCATAGTCCTCGTAATAATATACATAAAATCCGTCTGCATCACATAAGAGAATTACCGGGATATAAAGCTCCAGTTCCGCCTGCTTATTCCGGTCAGAAATAATGCCGAGGGAGACATAAAGGGAAGTAAAAAAAGTGCTTATCACTTTTTCCTTTTCAATTGAACTGGTCCCATATCTTCCGGAGGCGGCCAGGTAATTAATCGCATCCGATGCGGCTGAATCCAGACTTTCTGTAAGTTCTGCTTTTTCTCTCTCGATTTCTTTCATTTCTCCAATCTGTATATCTGTCTTTATGACCGCCGCAAAAAAGAAGATCAAAAATATCAATATAAAATGATAAATCTTCAATCGGCTACCTCCCCTCTATCCTGTTGTTTGGTCTTTTGAATGAAAGAAGCAGCCGGTCTCCGGATCCCTTCTATTTTGCTTTTATATTTTCATTGAACCTGCGCGATATCCATTCTTTCGACAGGGATGGATACAATTTCTTTAACAGGCTTCTTGCCACGTTAGGAGACTTGTTTTTCAACCAGATGCTGAAGGTGTTATCCATGGTGAGATCATAGCTGCCTCTCTCATACATCTGCTCAAGGATCTCTTCGGTATACTCCTTTCCTTCATATTCCAGTACATTACCGGTGAATATCGGGATTTTGGAAATACACCTTGGGCATCCGGGGTTGGTTCCGTCCGGATACAGATCATAGAGAAAACCGCATACATCACAAACCATCTTTGCACAGACTGTTGTCACCAGAAGCTGGGTACTTGCTCCCTTGTAGCCTATGGTCACCATTTTGGTCCCCAGGTATTGCTTGTCAAGATTATCAACATACCCCTCCGTTATTGTTTCCATGCGTCCGTTCATGTAAGTGACCAGCAGCTTTAATCCGTTCTCCTTTAAGGTTGTCCCTATGGTAATTGTAAAAGTGGATGTCGGAGGATGAAGGATACGTAGATTGGCCACATAAGCACGGCAGAAGGGGCAGCCGGGATCACTGCCATCCGGGCTCAGGTTATAAAGATGTCCATTGGCACAGGTTCTGTTGCGGGGAACGACATTCACGGTTATGGTACAGGTTTTGGTATTGCCGAGGCTGTCTGTATAGCTTAACGTAACCCTCTTATTGGATACCGGGGTTCCGGCGGAAAAATCAGCGGCTGCCAGTACTGTTTTTTCGCTCCCGTCCGCATAGGTTGCTCTGACCGTGGTGATTAAGGGTTCATTCGTATAGACCGACTGCAGCGGATGGGTGGGGGTGATGCTTACTACTTTATCCGGACAGACTAACCGTGCATCTTCCTCCAGGCCGCAGGCCGGCACCCATCGGTTCACCCCCAGGGAGTGGTCAAAGCCGCAGATAGGAAGATCCGTTCCTGTATACCGGTATCTCCAGGAGTCCGATACGTCCCCCTTGAATGCCGTTCCTCCGGCATATCTCTCAATACTGCTGTGGAAACTGGAGAAGAGATAGGCCGTCTCCGTTCCCGATATCCCGTTGGGCCAATCGTTTTTAGGATGGGACTGGGAGCTGTACCACCCATAATACTTAAAATCGTACACCACACTATACCTCCCCAACACCCTTGCCGCATAATCGATTTCATACCGCTTGGTTTCTCCGAGTCCCTCTCGGTCACTGGCCCAATATTCCTTCTCATACCGGGCGGGGATGTCACAGAAGCTGCTGCTGCGGCGCAAAACCGCATCAAATACCTCCGCCTCGTTTATCCATACTCCATACCCGGAATACCTTTTCAAGCTGCGCCAGTCATTCGACTGATGATAGGTATAACATCCGGAAGTATAGGTGGCACTGTTGGTATTCTGCGGGTAACCCATCCCGGGGTATGTCATGGTTACCCCAAAGGCCGCCTCGTCCGAATTCATATCATCCGTGGTATGGATATTATAACCGCAGCTATAGGCGTATTTGTTCACTCCCAATGTATTCGTTACTGTGCCGGCACCGCAGGAGATACACCAGTTAACCGGCATTGTCGGAGTATCCAGATTTCTGCCATCGGGATCGCGTGTTACAATCGTCCAGTAATAGGATGCTCCGCAGGAATGACATGTCACATCGGCTCCGGCACACCACATATACCGCTTGCACCCTGCCGCTGCCGTGTGTGCATGGGTATGGGTAAAGGTTCTATCTCCCTTATGTATATGCCCTGCATAACACGAATCCGTATGGGTATGCCCCGTGGAAGGTGTATTCACAGCGCCGGCAAGGACACTTTCATTTGTTTCCGTATTCATGGTGAGGCCGCTGTTATCAATCGGGTCTGTTACATCGGGCCGGCTCGTTGTGACCTCCCGGTAGTGGTAGATGTTTTCTCCGGTGTAAGCTGCTTTTTGAGCTTCTATAATCTCCTCTATGGTCCTCATGCGGTATTCCGGTTCCCAGATACTATATTCATGTTCAAACCGGAGATCGTATATCGTACCGGTGAGGGACAGCCGGTGGAGATATTCTTCATACTGACCATGTTCAAGACAGCCATTCTTTTTTATTCCGGTAAGGAACTCTTCCGTTATCATGGTGTCCATCGTTCCTATGACGCTTTCTGTTCTTAAACCGAAATAAATCAGAACTGCCCCGAACATCAGAACAATTGCAATTACAATATCGAAGATAAATTTGAGTAGTTTATCCATGCCTATAATACCTCACCGCCATATGTAAACCGCTTTCTTCTTCCCAGCATTACCAATTTTGCAGAGGTTTGCTGAAGCTTAACGATTAAGGATGTATCTCTTTTGGTCACCCGAACCGTAAGATAATTATTTCTATCAAAGTAATAAATTCCGCTGGTATATAAAACTTCAAGGATTTCCGGTAAATAAGTAATCTCATAAAACAGGATCACCTCATGCCCCTCTCCTATGGCACAGAAGGGGCAGCCCGGATCGGTGCCATCCTCATTGAGATAGTAGATATGACCATTGGGGCAGGTCACTGTCCCCAGGGCATCCACCACCTCCGCTTCTAAGGTACAGGAGAATTCCAGATAGCGGACAAGGATGGTCTGCACTCCCTTCCGGAAGGGATCAAAGCCCTCTGTTGTAAAGCCGGTCTCGATTATTTCCCGGTGGGTGTCCAGGTAAATCAGACTGACGGATATCTGGGGGAGAGTGCCGTACTGGACCAGCCGGGAGCCGCTGGATAAATAAGCTTCTATCCCGGTGATTACTTCGGAGCATACCGGACAGCCGTTAGGGTATTCTGCCGCATCGTATACCAACCCGCAGACAGGACAGGTTACCGAGGAGGCGGATAATACCGTCAGCTTTACCTGGGCCGTAAATCCCTGATAGCTTATGGTTGCGGTAAACACCCCTGCTGTCTGGCTTGTCCTGTCTATACTCCAGTCTGTCACCAGGGAAGTGAGGCCGTCCGCGTAAGTGGCAAGCACCTGTAATATGATCTCATCATATTGGTTTACGGTTATTTCTTCCGGATTAACCTGAATGCCGGTCACCTTCTCCCGGCAGACCGGGCATCGGTCTTCCCAGGCAGGATAATGTGTCTGACAGACCGGGCAGACGATTTCCCCTTCCTTTACCCATACATAGATGGATGCCGCGTAGCCTCCGTACTCTACCGTAACCGGCTGCAGCCCGGTCTTATCCGGGTCATAATTACTGCTCCATCCGGACACCTCTTTTGCTGCTCCATTCCGGTACATGGCCCGGACTATGATTGGAAGATCCTCTCCCTGCATTACTTCCATTTCCTCCGGAGATACGGTAATACCTACTACCGTCTCCCGGCAGATAGGGCAGCCGGGATCGGTATCATCCGGGTTCATTTCATAGACGTTCTGGCACTGGGGACAGGTTCTATGGAGCGGTGTTACATTCACGGTCACTGCCGTCGATACCGTGGTTCCCTGATCCGTGTAGGATGCCGTTACCTTCTGTTTTCCTATGGAAGAAGGATTATAGCCGGTTATGGAATATCCGCTGGAGATCGTTTTACTGCTGCTGTACAGATAGGTTACCTTAAGCGATAAGG
This sequence comes from Bacillota bacterium, assembly GCA_023395555.1. Lineage (GTDB taxonomy): Bacteria > Bacillota > Clostridia > Lachnospirales > Lachnospiraceae > Mobilitalea > Mobilitalea torta. The sequence continues at coordinate 9,100 of JAEWYQ010000025.1, read as the reverse complement.
GAAGCTTTGCCGTATACTTTTCTACCGTAAGCTCTTCCGGTATTGCAGAGATGGACAGGAGGTTATCTACATAAACGGCTGCTGTTGCTGTTTTCGTCACCCCCTCTTCCGTATAGGTAAAGGTTATGGTTTTTTGTCCGGATGTAGCTGTGCTGTAGGCGGACACGCTGTATTTTCCTAAGGGTATTACCGCACTGGTTCCATTGCTGTAATAAGCGGTAACCGTGAAGGAGGGGGTGCCCTTAAGAGGAACGGTCTGGGAAGGGGGAGTTACTGCAAGGCTCTGCAGCGTCTTGTCTATAACCGTTACGCTGACGGTACAGGTTCTTTTCCCGGTGGTCTGTACATCTCCCACCAGTCCGCTGTAAGTAAGCGTCACCGTCTGGACACCGGGGAGATTCGGATTGTAATTGCTGGTACAGTCAACCGTCCCGGTATGTCCATCCATGTAGACTGCCGTGGCACGAGTTATAATGCTTTCTCCCTTCTTTACTGTTTGAACCGGATGAAGCGGGGATATGGACATAACGACTTTATCACAGTCATAGGTGGTATCCTCTGCCTGCCCGCAGGCAAGCACCCATTTATTAACCCCAAGGGAGTGGTCAAAGCCGCAGATATGGAGATCCGTTCCTACATACCGGTATTTCCAGGACTCCGATGCGTCCCCCTTAAATGCCGTTCCTCCGGCATATCTTTCGATACTGCTGTGAAAGCTGGAGAAGAGATAGGCCGTCTCCGTTCCCGATATCCCGCTGGGCCAATCGTTTTTAGGATGGGACTGGGAGCTGTACCAGCCATAATACTTAAAATCGTACACCACATTATAATTTCCCAATACTCTTGCTGCATAATCGATTTCATACCACTTGGTTTCTCCAAGTCCGCTTCTGTTACTGGCCCAATATTCCTTCTCATACCTGGCAGGGATATCACAAAAGCTTCTGCTGCTGCGTAAAACGGTATCGAATACCTCCGCCTGATTTATCCAGGTACCATAGCCGGAATACTTACGTAAACTGTGCCAGTCATTGGACTGGTGATAGGAATAACATCCGGAATTGTAGGTGGCACTGTTGGTATTCTGCGGGTAACTCATCCCGGGATATGCCATGGTTACGCCAAAGGCCACCTCGTCCGCACTGGTGCTGTCTGTGGTAAATACATCATAACCGCAGCTATAGGTATAGGAATTATGCTCTTTCGTTGTGATAGTGGCTTTATTACACTCCCAGCAGGTATTTCCGTGCGGGACAGGTGTCCCTATATTGTTTCCATTCATATCCTTTCCAACTACACTCCAATAATAGGACGCCCCGCAAGAGCTGCATTTCACATCGAGTCCGATATAATAAACATATCGTCTGCATTTCCCTGCTGTATGGGCGTGAGTATGGGTGAATTTTTGATTATCCGCCCCCTTATGTCTGTGTCCGCTGTAGCAGGCATCCGTGTGCACGTGAGCTGCAAAAAGAGAGAGGGATGCCGCAGGTTTTTCCTTCTGATAAGCTACATCCTTACCCGTCACCGGATGAATATCCTCTATTTCAAGATCAAAGCGCTGTCCCGATGCATCAAGCTCTCTTATATAAGCTTCATAGGCAGGGATATCAAGATACCCCTTCTTTCGGAGGGTATCTGAAAAATGCTCCGTGTGTTCTGCTATATGAGAATCTATGCTCTCTTCCGCTGTTCTTGCAATGTATTGTAATGGAACGATTGTGATGATTACCGCCGCAAGAAATGCTGCTATTAATCTCCCAGGAAAATCCATCTCTCTCCTCCCTGTAAATTCTGCTTACAGCAAATAGTAAATCAAGGCGCCATAAAAGCTACAAGCCCGTTGACAGAAAATCTACCTGTTTAATCCTTTGATTCTCATCAAATTCATATTTCTTTTTGTAAAACCTTGATCTGATCAGAGTAAAATAATATTCATAGTCCTGTTCTTCTGCCGGAATCAACACTCCGTCTATCGTAATGGGATACTCACGGTACCCGATTATAACAGCATACAGATTCTCTTTCGATATCTGACTGCCGTTGATGACATTGTACTCCGGATAAATACTCTCCGTCTCCAAAAGCCTTCTATTGACCGCGCTTATGAGATGATTTAGATTTTTCTCCTGTTTTCCCAGGTAAAGCAGTCCCATAGCCAGAAAGAGCGCACCACAGATCATCTCCAGCAAATTTATGACTGAATTTTTCATAAGCCATCCCTTTGTATAAAGCTTACTCCTAAGACCACCTTGTTCTCCGAGCGGATTATCTCACAGGAAAAATAAGCCGTGGGCTTTATGAAGTATTCCATTGCCGAGACATTCCTGATATCCCTGATATGCGCTTTGTTGGTATAATCATTGGTATATGCGGTTCCGGCAAATGCCGTCTTCACACGTACGAAGATGGGAGCCGTCTCCGCAGAGGTATAATCACCCAGATTCCTTTTAATATAATTAACCACTTCACTTCCTTTGATCTCCTCCCCTTCGTACATTGTAATTTCCCGTTCCAAAAGCTCATTCGCCATAGCAGCCGTGCTGTCAATAATCTGATCCATCGGCTTCCTCGTACTATCAAAAAATAGCTTTATATAAAGAACCATAGCAGCCACCAGAATTACCCCCAGCAGAGTTAATATCCAATAGGCTGGCAAATCACTGTTTTTATGTTTCATTCTCCACCGCCTTATCTTAATTCCGGACGCATTCCTTATGGCTGCTGGGTGAAGCCAATTAAAACAATTTCATCGTTCTTATCGCGCACCACCTTTCCTTTAAAGCTGCCATTGGGATTAATATATTCCAGACTGCCCTTCACCTCCGGAATGACCGCAGAGGCGGCAGGACTGGGAGTGATTTCAGCGGTGCCGTCCGTTTTGTCAATGGCGCTTGTTCTATAGTTATACTGTACACCCTCCTTTTCCCCTCCAAGGGTGGTTACCCCTATCGATACCATAACCTTATCCTTCCTAAGCTCCTGAATCAGATCCACCAGCACATCCCCCCGGATGATCTTATCCTGGTATATCTGAAGATCAAATTCCGACATCGCATTGATCGCGCCGTCAATCTTGGCGGTACTCCTGTCAAGAGTCCTCTTGTTCTGTCCAAAGTACCCTGTTACCCACAGAATTACGATTCCGACCATGATGATCGTGACCAGTGTTAAAACAATTCCTACCACCAGATTAGTTGCATTTTTTGTTTTCATAATATTTTCTCTCCTTGTTATTTTATATTTCATTCACAATACTCTTTCTTCCTACCATGTCCCCTCCAATGCCTCCAGAGTCTGTGTAATTTCATGGATGGATGCCTGCAGGGTAGGAAGCACTCCATAGGCAAAGAGCAGGAGCAAAGGTACCGCCGCCAATACATAGGCGCGGGCTACTCTTTTACGAATCGACTTTTCATTTGCCAGCTTCCTTTTGGTAAGGTATCCGTCCCTGGCGGTATCCGCCTCATGAAAGGCTTCGTAAATCGGCATATTGTCACAGCGAAGCAGATTATCAATAATTTTTACAAATGCGCTGTGAGGCTCTTCTTCTCTGAGCCTCTCCAGTGCTTCATCATCACCCCCGCTGTAATCATTGATACAATTGCGCAGGGATTGCTTAAAAATAACCGCAAAGGATTCCATCTCTATCAGCAGCTGCCTTACCGTCATTGTTTTGTCATACATCAGCATACCGATCAGCGCATTGAACTGATGAACCTCATCCTCGGCGGTATCCCTGGATACGGCACTTCCGTATTTCAACAATACGAAAGGAAGATAATAAGCCCCGATCCCCAGGATGATACACAGAAACAAATCCCCAAAGGACATATGGGTGGTTTCATATTTCTCAGCCCTCCTCCATATCTCCCTTGCCAGGGCTTCCGCCACAACCTTATTATAAAAATCCTTCTGGATGAGTTGTACAAGGCCCTCCTGGTGCTCGGGCATGCTTTTTAACGTTTTCTTCTCCCGGTATAAAACATAGCTTTGGGTGTAATCCTGTATGGTCTGTATCATTTTATCGTATTGCCGCTCCTCCGCCGCTGAGGTGAGGGCTGCAACAGCAGCCCGGTCTGCGGTAAGCAGCGCCTCCCGGCCGCTGTGGGCAAGATAGGCGGCAATACCCATTCCGGCGCCAAATACTCCAAGAGCAAGAAGAAAGCCTCTTAATATAAAAAGCCTTGGGGTAATATGATACCCGTTATCCTTCAGCATACGCCTTAATGCTTCTACTCGGGAAGCGTTCTTATTACTGTAATTATCCATCGCCCTTCTAATCCAGGGAAGCCGGTCCAGGGTATGAAGCCAGCTGTGGGCGGATTGATGAAAGCTCCGATATTCCGCACTTTTGTGCAGGAGCACGTAAATCGCGCTATTTACTGCCAGAAGCCCCAGATCAATCAAAAAGCCTGTTTTCCCATAATAGAAGGCTCCCATATTCTCTTTCAGGCTGATGCAGAACCACTTCACTAGGTCAATACAGAAAACAGGCAGAATTACCACCAGAATCACTCCTGTAAATTCCATATTGATTCTCTGCAGCTTATCAATTTCAATCTCCAGCTGGGAATACAGATTCTCCAGGTTTCTGATGAACATATGCTTGCCATTCCGCTCTTCATCGCCCCGCTCGGCAACACCTACACATAGGGAGACAAATTCACGGAGATATTTGTTCGGCACATTCTCATAATAATCTCTCAAGGCCTGCTCCCTGTCATCCGACAGGAGCAGATCATAGATTTGTCCGGCGGCGGATTTCATGTTGGGGCTCAGGCTGTCACGTGACAGATACAGGGCATCGTCCACACGGTAATTTACATAATAATTATGTATTTCATTTTCCAACAGCTGCTGTATCTCCAGATCCAGCTTTATTTCAAAGGCTTTGGCCATTCTTCCCACTACCTCCTGATTCAATATAAGAATGGCCGCTGCCGATAAAATCATATTAATCAGCCTGGGATTGGTCAGAAAGAGAATAAAAAAGATGATTATACTGAGTATGCCCGAGAGGAGGAAGGTAACCATTGTTCTGCCGGCAATTTCCCTGCTGTCGCAGGGGCTGATGAGCCGGAATTGGCAGGATAGCTTCTCCACATAATTCCTGGTAAAAGGTGATGCTTTCATTCTGCGGTACAGTCCGGAACAAATCCGGTCAAAATATTTTTCCCTGCTCCGAAAGGCTCCTCTGCCCCTCCACAGCCTCTTACCGGCTTGTCCCTGCCAGATCAGCACCGTCATTGCACTTACATACACAAGAAGAATTGGGATTATGATCAGCATGCTTCTCTTACACCTCCTTCTGCTGTCTGATTGAATTTCAGAAATCCGGCTTTTTCTTCCGGCGGAAGATGGCTGAGAATCATATGAGCCAGCCTGTCACTAAGGGGGTGTATCATACGGTACCTGCCATTTTCATAAATTATAATGTCCCTTGTATCATAGGACTTCTTCCCGGACATTTGCTCCAGAATATTGGCGATCCGCTCCAGCTTTCCTTCCATTCCTCCCTTCCCTGTCTCCGCCGCATCTGCTTCCCGGGGAATAATCTCCGTAATGCGGTCAATATACCGGTGTCCGCTGTTATCCTTCACGTGATGGACATCGATATGAAGCAGCCTGGCAATTACCCGCTCCACCTCCCCGGCTCCTCCATTCCCATAGCCTCCATGCGCCAGAACAAAATAGGAAATCATATCTTCCGCTGCAGGCCAATGCCCGGTAGTTATAATCCGCTTGGTTCCGGCGAGAAGCAGATCCAGCAGGTGCTTTGCCTGTTCCAGACTTGCCGTCTCTCCAAAGAGAATCGTGTGGGCTTCCGATGCTTTCAGCAATTCAATCAATTTAGGAAAGTCCAGGGCTTTACTGGGGCGGGTTCCGAGAATATTCCTGTCATGGTAGGCATCATTCAGATATAATTCAAAATCCGCTTCGATGGTACGAATCTGCTGCCTTCGGTCAATTTCCCTCACTGCGGCGCGCATGTTGGTTGTTTTACCCGAATTCTGATCCCCGGAGAAAATGAGATTGACGCATCCATGGACGCACCACTTCAGCAGCTCAATGGGATAGCGGCATCCGGGATCCGTAATCAGATCCTCCAGCTCCCAGCGTGAGGTGCTCCCAAACTTTCTTACAAAAAAGGCCCATTGGGATGCATTATTGGGACGGAAGGTGGTCACACGGCTCCCATTGACCAGATGATTTTTACCGCCGCCCTCCGAAGAGGTAAAATGCCCGTTTCTTCCGTGCTCTGAGAGATTCTTGCAGACACGGATGATACCGCATTGCGCCCCGAGGGTCAGAAATTTCAGATGAAGCGGCTTTCCCTCGCATACTACCCAGATGCTTTCATAGGACATCGGCTTTCTAAAATCGCCGTGATAGATGTCCTCTTCCTTATATCTGCAATTTTCCTGCGTCAGTCCGGAGACACCTCCCGAAACGCTGTCAATGGATTCATCCTCCATGATCAGCAGATCTGCCACCGATAGGCCGTAGATTTCCTGATAGATTCTCTGGGTAATGATATTCAATTTATCATCATAATTCAACGGCCGAACCAGCTTGTAAAATGCCTCCTCCAGATCCTTCCCGTCAATATCATAATGAAAGCCCGCTTCATCCTTCGTCAGCCGCCCCAATCCGGCCTCATGAAGAATGGAACGAAACATTTTATAGTTCCCCTCTCTCTTTTGCAGATACATCATAATCTCAAAACGATCCGTGGCGGTCAGATGACTGTAATGAGGAAAGGGGATCACATAATCCGCCGTTTCTGCCGTAATCCTCAGCTGCCCTGCCAGGATCTTCTTAATCCTGGCGGAAACAATCAGCTTCTTATGAATGTCGCCATGGGAACATCCCCTCGTGGCTTCACTGAGGGAACGTTTCAGCTGCCTTCTGCTCTCCAGATCCTTCTTATTCAGTCTCAACACATCCAGATCCATATTAATGATATCGTTTATCCGCCGTTTCATCTCCTCACACAGATATTCCATGGAATAGATATTCTTTTCCTCCTTCTCTTCCTCCACCCCTGCCTTAAACAGGTAGAACAGGTATAAAACTGCGACTGTCATCAGCAGAACCGATGCAATCCATTCAAAGGAACTCATCCGTATCCTCCCTCTGCTCCGGTAATGCCGGTGCCAGCATACAAAGAATTTTATCTGCAACAGACCGGGCTTCCTGAAAGAAATAACCGGTTTCCTCCGGGCTGTACCGTAGACTGACAAGAAGCCCTCTTCCTTTCCTTGTCCATTTCTTTGCTCCTGCCGCCCCGGTAATCAGCCCCTTTTTCATAAACGGAAGCATGCTGCCCTCATTCTGGGCATCCATCAGCTTGGTACAATAGGGTATAATGCCCGAATTGTTACGATTGAGATACCTGCTGTATTTTCTGCGGCAATTGTGAATATTATATGCGGAATTACTGTCATAGCCGCCAAAGAGATAGAATACCTTTGCATGTTTTAACAGATTCTCCCCGTATTTCCGGAAGAATTGATGTATCACATGCCTTCTCTGAGTCAGATTAATAATGATCAGATCCGCCGATTCTCCCAGTTGGGAAGACAAAGGATTGTCTCCGCTGCCGGAGTCAATCAGTACAAAGTCAAGATAGTCTTCCGCCTCCCTTACCAGCCTGTTTATCTCTCCGGCAACATCCCTGTCGAAGGTATCCCGGCTGGCGGCCTGAGTTCCCGGCAGCAAAAGCAAAGATGTGCCCGGAAAGGTCAGGCAGCAGCTGGACAGCGCCCTTGCATTCATTTTATTCATTCTGCTATAAGTAACCGCCGTATCCAGGCCAATCTCCTGAAATAAGCTGCTGTTCTCTTCCATATCGATGCTGCCTCCAACCAGAGGAACCTCCAAATTATTATTATGAAGACAGGTCTGCATCATCAATACCTTTTTCTTATGAAGCAACCCCAGTGTTAACGCAATCACCTGGAGATTACTGGTCTGCCCCTGTCCATGACCGGGTGACCAAAACAATAGCCTGCTCACTCTCTCACCTGCCCTTTCTTGCCAGATGCATTGCTCTCTTAATCCGGACGGAGCTCAGTTCGGGAAGCATCTGGCGGATGCTGCACAGTATATAATTCTTCATCCCCTGGGAAATATTTTCGAAATTAACAGTCTGAGTCTCCTGACATCTCACAGCACACAGATAATCCGTAAGCTCCAGATACAGATAGTTGGACGGCTCCTCCTCATAAGCGAAGCTGACTCTGTTCTTTACCTGCTCCACATCATCGGCGGAAACCACATCCCGTATCAGCAGCCGGAGCCTGTCCTTGGGCAATTCTGCTTCATTGATGCAGAGATTAATCTTGTCCACGATATGGGGAAAGGTATTTGTTACAGCAATAAGCCGGTTGCACGGAAACAGTTCCTGATTGTAATCATAACCGAAAACCGCCAGAATCACCCCCGTCTCGTAAAGCTCCATTTCCTCCGAAGAAGGTACCCTTCTGATGTAATTAATACCGCGGTAATGGATTATGCCGCTGTCACTATCCAAATCCATTCCATGGTGCAGAGCGTTTGTCATAGCCCCGGACCGGGTCATATCTATGATCAGTATGCGCCGGTTCAAGGCGGCAAGAGTGCGGCCAATATAAAGAACCAGATCATATGCTTCTTCTCCGATGTATCCAATACATGTCATTCCTCATCCCTCCGCTGCTATAAAATAATCTCTGACTGTAGTCTCATCCTCTGGATTCTGATTTCCCTTACCAAGCTCCGGGGAAGTCACCGGCTGCTTCTTCTGCTTCGGCTCTTTCTCCTTCGTTCCCAGCCTGTCTTCCGTCTCTCCTGCTATATTCTGAAGCAGCCCGTCTGATTCCTGTTCTCCGGGATGCTTCGAACTTTCGGCGGTGTTGCCCTCTTTTCCGGCATCCCCTGTTTCTCCGGCATCCCCTGTTTCTCCGGTATCCCCTGTTTCTCCGGCATCCCTTGTTTCTCCGGTATCCCTGGTTTCTCCGGTATCCTTTGTTTCTGCGATATTCCCCATTTCTCCGATATTCCCTGTTTCCCCGATATTCCCTAATTTCTCGGTATTCCTGGTAGTCTCGGTATT